>PMDB01000070.1 GCA_003155495.1 Ignavibacteriota bacterium | reverse complement strand
AACCCCGGATAAACCGGGGTTTTGATTGTACCATGTATTAAGAAATGACAAGAAGTTATTTCATCAAGACCATTTTCTTAATAATTGCATTACTTCCTGTTCTTAGTTCATATAAGTAAACGCCGCTCGATAAACTGGAAGCATTGAAATTAACGTCATATGAACTAGCAGCCTGATAACCGTTTACCAGNNGGGTTAAACGGATTCGGATAGTTCTGTCCCAATTGGAATTTCTGGGGAAGTTGTTCCGTAGTGCGAACAGCAGTAAGTTGCCCTGTGTTCAAGACATTCTGAATGTGAGCTAATTCAGTACTTTCTTGAGCTTTCCACGACGCATATTGAGCTGCTGGGAACCAGCCTAAGTCGCCTATCGGGAACCCACCCATTCCTGCAGTCAACAAACTAGCATCAGTATAGGAAAGATCAATAGGAATCGGCCAGTCAGCATAAGTGAAAAAGTCAGTTTCTAGATTAGTTGCTTGACGCCAGGATGCCAAACTACCCGTGAAAGTTGTATCAACTGTTGCTATTGAAAAAGTTTTCAATGTTGCAAGCCCAGTCGTAAACAAAACATCAGTCTTTTTAAAAGTAGGTTTTGTATTTTCAATCCATCCAAGAACGTTGACTTTTGGATATGTTGCCTTATCTGCAACTACGGCTGCAGTTCTTGAGTTCATTTCAATCATCTGGGAGACCCATTGTTTGGAGCCATCTACGCCATTACCAGAATTTAAAGTTGTAACGATATTAGAAAGTGATGGATCCCAATAAACTAAGTTCTTATCAGCATAAAAGCTACCACCGTTAGCAAGAAAAACAGAATCTGGTTTTAAGTTAACAAGACCCATAGGCAGGTTATCCGGATCAACTTCACCTACATCAACTAATGCAATAGGTGGAGCAAAACCTTGTAACTGGACATTTACAAAAATATTGTTTGTTACACTAAAGTTCGGTTTATCGGCACCGGAATTCATCATAACAAAACCGGAGCAATTAATGAAATCATTGTGATTGAAAAGAATTTTCTTGATTATATAATCGGGTCGTGATTTCCAGCTACTGCCCTGGACATTCACGTGAGTACAATTTTGAACAGAAATTGTATCCTGGTCACTAAAGAAGTCTAAAACACCGCCATTTCGACGGCAGGTATGACCGTCTAGATTTACAAAGTAATCGTTGTTAAAATAGATCCTCGAGTGAGCTGGCGGACCACCAACAACTGTCCAAAGATTATGCTCTATAATGCAGTTATCTACTTGAAGTCTCATACTTGCTCCTGCAAAACCAAAGAAGCCCCATCCAATGCCGCCGGCAGAATTACCAATTTCAATATCGCAGTTTTTCACAAGCAAGTCACCACCACTGTTCATACCTCCTGTGCTGGAACCGCCTGGGTAAACAGCACCTTGAAGAACCGGCGGCGCACCACCTGTACTTGTTTTTAAAGATGTATTTGTTTCACCCATAATAATAGTTTGATGGTTTGCAGACCCTGTAGAATTATTAACGATCGAATAAACTCCTCCATTGTGCAACACATATACACGGCTTGCGGGAGCCAATGAGTCTGAATTCATTAGAGAATACAGAGTATTCTGGCCACTAAAATCAGCATCATCTTTTACCCAAAGACTGTCGCCGCTTTGTTTCAAGACAAAAGTCATATCTTGAGCAAACGCCGACGAAACTAGAAGCAACAGCATAGTGAAAAGTAATATCGCGCTTTTCATTTTTAAAGCTCCTTATGTGAGTTGTTTTACTGTAAATTTTAGTGAATTAGTCACGCTTTCTTTCTTATGAATTCCTCCACCTCCTTCCTTTAAACCTAATACTAACTATTAGATTAGTTAGACTGTTAAAAAGAATATCTTATATTCGCCTCGAATTGTGTTATAGGATATAAGACTGAAATTAAGTTTTTAGTTATTGGAGCATCCGGATTCATTCTGTAATTACGATACGTGCTTATTTCATTGTGAAAAATATTTACCCCATCCAAACCTACGCTCAAACCCTCAATAGGCAGATTTTGTCTAAGGGTAAAATCCCATCTATAAATATTGCCGGTAAATTCGGATTCTTCAGGTCTTAAACCCACGCTGTTTACTACATTACCGGTCATACTAAATGATATACGACCGGAGAACCCTTTATAGTCGATACCAAGTGCAACGTTCACCACATCGTTTGCCTGATGAAGTAATCTTCCTTCATACGTTGTATCAACAGTCTGATATGTAGTCTTGTTTTTGCCGGTGATTGGGTCCTTGATAAGAATCGGATTATTTTGAATAATACGATAAGCCGTATTTGATCCTGATTTTGTATAGTTTACATCTAACACCAAAGCATTTAACGGTTTAGGTAAATACCAGAAATTTGTCTGCCAGTCAATTTCAACACCTCTAATAAAGCCGGTGTTAGGATTATTTAAAGATATATTAACTATATCTTGGGCTCTTGTTACATAAGAAAATCTATCCATTAAAAATGCTGAGTCAGGAACGAAGACGTCATTAGAGTACTTAGAAAGATTTCCATAGTAAACTTTAGTACTATACATTTGATTTGTTATTTCTTTATAGAATGCGTCTATTGTAAAGAGACCTAGTGAATTATCGTGAAAAGTCGCAACAACATCACCGTTTTGTACTTTAGCAGGTCCTAAGTATGGATTTCCTGCTTCATAATTATCACCTGGATAAACAATAAGTTTAGGAATAATTGCTATATAATCCGGGCGGGAAATACCGGTCGTATAGGCAAGTCTTGCATCGAACCAATCGTTAAATTTATATTGGAGCTGCACATCGGGGAATAAATTTACATCTGTCCGGTTAACGTTGTGACTATTCCAGGGAACGGTGTGGTTTACAGAAGTATCACTGGGACTGCTATCAGAAATTTTGTTTCCATTTGTACAAATTGCGTCACCATAAACACTATGAATAACAAATGTAAAATTGGCATGGTAATTCATATTATAGTTTTCGTAACGAGCACCGCCAAGTAAAGTTAACTTTGGTCCAATATTAAAAGTGCCCATCAAATAACCCGCTGAAAATTGTTCTGCACCATTCCAATCATTTTTCCAGCTATCATCTTTCTTTTCTGGGACCGCCCAGCCTTGTTCATCTACTTTCAACCAACTATCATATTTATTCGGATCTATGACGTACTTAAAACCTCCCTTAGTAAAATTATAAAAACCATTTAGATAATATTTCCCTCTCGTAAAATTAGTATTCATAACTTGTGTCAATTTCAACTGATTATTAGAAGTGAGGGTTACACCCGGAAAGTAATTATTTGATGCCGGATTTGCATACAAATCCCCCGGGCCATGGGCAAAATTCTCATCAACATTATTTTCACGTGTCGTTCTAATATACTTACCGCCCATTTTAAATTTTGCCGTGAAATCATTAGAAAAGTTCACCGGCGCCGTTACATCAAAAGATCCATTATATAAGTGCTGGCGAAACTGCCTGGCGATATCAGAAACCCATCCTCCTATCGTTGCACTATCAGCATCTGCCGGGTTGAGATTGTTAAAGACTCCAAGCGCGTTATTAAGTGTCATATTACGCTCTGCGGTAGCGGAATTATATGTTATCGGCTTGCCATCAGCACCGATACCAAAGGGTGCAACGACGGTACTAGTTTGATCGTGAAAATTGGTCCATGGATCAAAATCATGTCCAAATTTTGTATATTGTTGTGTGTAAGAATGCGACAAGCTTGCTTCTATTTTTATATCACCAAAAGTATTTTCTGCCTGAAGTGCATTAATCCACAAATCCTTTCCAAATAACTTGCGCTCTACAGTATAAATTGCCGTGGTATTATCAAAACTTAGTTGAACCCGGTTATGATTTTGATCCGTAACATTACCGGCATACGTATTCTGCAAAACTATTTTACCGTTCGGAAGTTGATAATCCATTATAAGACTCCCGCCGCTGGTTTTGACAACATCGGCATCGTACTCAAACCATGCCTCGTTAGCATGGTAGGTGGCCTGACCGTATGCTAAACTGCCCGATCCATCGATTGTCGGTCTAATTTCAGCTTTTTGGTTTCCTCCATCAGAACGGTCCATATTCCCTTGTATGAAAACACCTAACTTATCATCAAAGAAACGCTGACTGATACTTGCCCAAAACTTATAATTATCTGCGACATGATCTGACGAATTGTAAATTCCTTGACTTAGCACATCAAAATGAAGACCCGTTGGGGCTTCCCTTAATCTCAAATTAACCACGCCGCCAATTGTATTTGCATCCATATCCGGCGTAAGTGCTTTTATGACTTCAATGCCGGAGAGCAAATTTGATGATAAAAAACCAAGATTTGTTGAACGGTTATCCATGTCCGTTGAAGGTAATTCAATACCATTTAATAGGATTTGATTCAATTTAGCCTCGACTCCACGGATAACTACCTGGTCCCCGTTCATAAGGGAAACACCGGGTAAGCGGCTCAGTGCAGCAGCTGCACTAGCATCAGGAAGCTCATGAATTCGTTCGGCAGAAACTATATTGCTTATTGTATTGGAAGAAAGCTGCTGGTTGATTGCCTCTTTCTGCCCTCTCGCCTGAGCGGTAACAACTACTTCTTCACCTTCAAGTGCTTGGCTTGTTAGTGAAAAACTCATTTCAAGTGTTGAACCTCCTTTAACCTCAACTGTTGTTTCTTTACTGCGGTAACCTATATAGCTGACTTTCAAAATATAGGTGCCGGCAGGAACCGCGTTAATAATATATTTACCATCAATATCAGATGGACATCCCAAACTGGTACCTTTTATCACGACATTTGCACCAATCATAACATCACCGGTTGTCGCATCTGTAACAGTACCTTTAATCTTTCCGGATTCCTGTTGAGCCGATAGGAAGGTAGCCCCATATAATAGAAGGGAAATGAATAAAAAAGATCTTGTAAAAAGATTCATATTGACCTCACTTGTTTGGTTTTTGAAATGTTGAAGAGATTTAAAAAAATAAAATGAGAATTTTCCTTTAACTTAATGACACAACAGATAGCATGCAAACCACTTTTTGATATTAATTAACCAAATTGCGCAGTTGATTATCTTAAACACTCTTTTAGAAAAGAGCCTGTTTATATTCATCTTAACTTATTGAGTGATAATTTAGAGCAATCTATCTCCCGATGCAATGTCGGTGGATTTGAAAAAGTTAATTTATTTTTTAATCAAACAAATTATGTGTACTCGATTCAGATGTAGTTTCTGATATCCCAGAAGTCTGGAAATAAAATAACATCTCGACGCACAAATTTGGGAATGACGAGTATTGCATTCGTATGCTTGGAAAAATTTATTTAAAATTTTAAACAGGTATAAATGTTGTTGAACCGCTTCAATTATAACAAATATTTTCTATTGAGGCAATTAAGTACAGCTGTACTATCCTACGGCTTAATGCCCCACGAATCCTTAACCTTTACACACACTCATAATGGAAAAATGGTTTTAACTGTCGATTAGTATTTATTCGATCATAATTAAATCTTAGCAATTAAGCAAGTGTTATTTTATATATCCTTAAATTAAATTTAAACATATTAATAAGCTTAAGATGAGAGACCTCTGAAATAATAATGAAATAACGGCAGTCGCGCACTTTTGTTCGCGATAATAAGCGAAAAACGCAATCTGAAGATTGCGACTACCATGGTAAAACTGATTATTCAGAGGTCTCTCATTTATTAATGATGCAAGTGATATTTTGCATTAGTTCACTAAGTATCCAAATAGTAATGCCCCCCAAAAAAAGTGATCCAATCTGAATTTGGTAAAAAGTAAATTATGGATCAAAGGAGAAACACATGGGCAGAAAACGACACAACGTAGGATCCATCGTCTCAAAGCTGCGAGAAGCAGAAGACTTGATGGCAATTGGGCTTCAGTGACACAACATATTACAAATGGCGTAAAGAATATTGTGGTTGCAGATCAATCAATCCTAAACAGGGTAATGAATTGGAACAAGAGAATCAAGAACCGTGAAAAGTTGTGGACGATCTAACTACTACAGTGTAGTGGAGCATCCTTTCTGTATTTCATGGTATTCGATTGAGAAAGAACAATTATCTTTTTATTATATGACAATGTTGATCTATTATCTATTCCGTCTCAGCAACACATCTTTTTTACCAGAAGCACACAATGAAAGAGTTCTCGTGCGGTGATATTTTTAAAAATCGATGCATCATCTTCTGCTTAGACTTGATTCATTTTTCTTACATCGTTTGTTCTTACTTCATCACCTGTTGCATATTCAGTATACCACCCTGAAACATTTTTCTATCTCGTTTTAATATTTTCTTTCCCAAAAAGAATTTTATGCGTCAATATACTATGAAATGGAAGGAAAGTTAACACAGAGAAAATTTCGGACGTTGCTTGACTTTCGGCAGAATTGCAGATATATTTATTTTGAAGCCCATCAATGACGATGAGCTTTTTAATTGATTGATGGTCATTCCGCGATAGTTCGATGGTGGAGCATCCGGCTGTCAGGCGTGGGGATGCAGGTTCGAGTCCTACTCTTGGAGCAGTAAAACCTAAATTCCTCTTGTGCAAACAAAATAAATCGCAAAATGACTGTCCTTTTGCACTATTATTCATATTTAAACAACAAGCGCACTTTATATAAAGGATAAAACAAGTGATTGATAAAACATCGTTTGGTAAACTCCCGGATGGTAAAGAAGTCCATCAATATATTCTAACCAACTCTTCAGGAAGTAAAGTCACAATCATAAACTATGGGGCGATAGTAATATCAATCATCGTTCCGGATCGAAACGGTAAATTTGAAGATGTCGTCCTTGGATATGACACACTGCAAAGTTACATGAATGATAAAACGTTTTTGGGGTCGATTGTTGGACGATATGGAAACCGTATTGGCAAAGGCCGATTCCAGCTGGAAGGTAAAACCTATCAACTTGCGACAAACAACGGAGAGAATCACCTCCATGGCGGAATAGTCGGATTCAATAAAAAACTTTGGAATGCAGAAACTATCGAGGGAAACGAACCGGCTCTTAAATTAACACTCGTCAGCCCGGACGGTGAAGAAGGTTATCCGGGAAAAGTTACTCTTGTCGTTACTTACACACTGACCAATAAGAATGAACTTCGTGTCGACTACAAAGGGACAACAGATAAAACGACCATTCTCAATCCAACACAGCATTCGTATTTCAATTTGTCAGGCAACCTCTCTCAAACAATCCTAGATCATCAACTCAGCATCGAAGCCGACTCTTTTACATTTGTAGACAAGGGGCAAATTCCGAATGGCAAGTTTGTGGATGTTGCAAATACACCACTGGATTTCCGAACTATGAAGACAATCGGCGCACGGGTCGATGAAAAATATGAACAGCTCCTCATCGGAGGAGGTTACGATAACAACTGGGTCTTAAAAAACTACTACGGCAAAGTCCGTAAAGTTGCAGTCGTTCAAGAGCCTAAGAGCGGACGAACTATGATAGTATATACCGATCAACCGGGGATTCAATTCTATTCCGGCAATTCTCTCGGTGAAACTAAGGGGAAAAACGGCGTCGTTTATAAACGCAGAACAGGGCTCTGTTTGGAAGCCCAGGGTTATCCCGATTCGCCGAACAAACCGGAGTTCCCTTCCGTTGTTTTAAAACCAGGCGATGTTTATAAGCAAACGACTATTTACCAATTTTCCGCTAAGGAATAGTTGTTCTAAATAATGTTTTATTAATTCATCTAAAAATTAAAAAGGACACCATCAGATGTATACACTCGGATTTGATATAGGTAGTTCATCAGTCAAAGTCTCAATTCTTAACGTTGAATCGGGCAAACTCGAAGCCAGTGCATTTTCACCAAAAGCTGAAATGCCAATTACTGCCGTGAAAGCTGGCTGGGCAGAGCAAGACCCGAATATGTGGTGGGAGAATTTGAAAATTGCAACCGCAGAAGTTCTTTCAATCTCGCGCATCAAGAGTGATCAAATCATTGCCATAGGCATCTCATACCAGATGCACGGCCTTGTTGTTGTCGATAAAAACAAACAAGTGCTGCGCCCTTCCATCATTTGGTGCGACAGCAGAGCTGTGGAAATCGGGCGTGAAGCGTTCACAGCTATAGGTGCCGAGAAATGTCTGAGCAGTCTCATGAACTCTCCCGGCAACTTCACTGCATCCAAACTTCGGTGGGTGAAGATGAATGAACCTAAAGTTTTCGAAAAGATCGACAAGTTCATGCTCCCGGGCGATTACATTGCAATGCGGCTTACCGGAGATGCCGTTACGACACTTTCCGGTTTATCTGAAGGAATTTTATGGGACTTTAAATCGAACTCGCCTGCAGCATTCCTGCTCGAACATTATGGGATTCGCCAGGAGTTAATCCCTCAGATCGTTCCGACTTTCGGTGAACAAGGCCGCCTGAGCCAGAGCGCAGCTCAAGAACTTGGATTGGCAAAAGGAACTCCGGTTTCATATCGTGCCGGCGACCAGCCGAATAATGCACTCTCGTTAAATGTAATGGAGCCAGGTGAAATTGCAGCGACTGCAGGAACATCCGGTGTTGTGTACGGTGTAAGTGATACACTCAAATACGATCCGGCATCT
This sequence comes from Ignavibacteriota bacterium, assembly GCA_003155495.1. GTDB lineage: Bacteria > Bacteroidota > Ignavibacteria > UBA10030 > UBA10030 > Fen-1298. The sequence continues at coordinate 12,717 of PMDB01000070.1, read as the reverse complement.
CGTGTTAACTCATTTGCTCACGTCAATCACAAAGCTGATGCACGCCGTATCGGAGTGCTCCTCTGTATCAACGGAACCGGTATATCAAACAGCTGGATGCGGCGCATCACTGGCCAGCAATCTGTCGGATACGCTCAGATAGATCAGCTTGCATTAAATACGCCTGTTGGAGCCGAAGGGGTCATCTGTATACCATTCGGTAACGGCGCTGAACGGATGCTTGAGAATCGCGACACGGGTGCTCAACTACTGAACTTGCAATACAACATACATACACCGTCGCATCTCATGCGCGCAGTTCATGAAGGAATTGCATTCGCATTCAACTACGGCATTAATATCATGCAGGAGATGGACATGAAGCCCAAAGTTATGCGTGCAGGCCAAGCAAATCTATTCCTCGGACCAATCTTCCGCGAGACACTTGCGCAGGTTGCCGGTGTTACAATCGAACTTTATAACACAGACGGCTCGCAGGGTGCAGCGCGCGGCGCAGGATTAGGCGTAAAGCATTACAAATCACGTGAAGAAATGTTCAAAGGTCTCGAGCGATTGAAAGTGATCGAGCCAAAAAGCGAGAATGCAGCTAAATACACCGAGCTTTATGAACGATGGGCTTCTGCGTTGAACCGTATACTTCAGACAAAAAGCTAAGTATTCTGCAACGTACCGATTTACAGTTGTAAGACTCTCGGGTGGCCGTTACTTCTTCGCTTTACAGGTGACGGTCACCTTTTTGTTTATTCACCTAAAACGCTGCCCATATTTTTTTATATACCTGATACCTTAAACTCAACTACTTTAAACATTCCCGAAAATTCAGGAGAAGTTACAAAAAGTTGCAGAAAATCTAGGTTGCGAGGGAGTCAAAAATCAACTAACAAAAAGAGGGAGCAGATGAGAAGGAAATACATGCGGTGGATAGGCGAAGAGGCGATTCTGCGCCAAAGGCGTATGAACCTTTTTTTATCTGCTAGTTTTTATTATCATAGATATAAGATTTTTAAATTCTTTCTTGACACCTATCATAAATAATTGTACTATTAAAACGTTTCAATTATGTTTGAACTGATAAAATACGAGAGTGTAATTTCAAACTTAACCACATAATAATCATAATAATAGTGAAGGAATAAATATGATAAACAAATATTTCACAAAAGTAGAGAAGCCGATATCTTACGAAGGTAAGGATTCAAAGAATCCTCTGGCTTTTAAGTACTACAACAAGAGCCAGAAAGTTGGCAACAAAACGATGGCAGAGCATCTTCGCTTTTCAGTTGCATTCTGGCATACAATGCTTGGCAATGGCGCCGATATTTTTGGTACAGGCGGCGGTTTTACAAGAGAATGGCGTTCAGCTTCTGATCCGATGCAACGGTCAAAAGATACAATGGAAGCGAATTTTGAGTTTCTGCAAAAGTGCGGTGTCGATTACTGGTGTTTCCATGATCGCGATATCGCTCCCGAAGGTGAAACATTTACAGAGTCGTGCAAGAATTTGGAAACCATGGTTCAAGTTGCAAAGAAATTCCAAAAAGAAACCGGCGTGAAATTATTATGGGGTACTCAAAATTGTTTTAGCAACCCAATATATTCACAAGGTGCAGGATCCAGTCCGAACGCACACGTAATGGCTACTGCAATTGCACAAGTGAAAAATGCTATCGATGCAACAAAAGAACTCGGCGGTGAAAACCATGTATTCTGGGGCGGACGTGAAGGCTACGAGTCATTAATCAATACAGATTTGAAAAAAGAAACAGAGAAGATGGCACGATTCTTCCAGATGGCTGTAGATTATAAAAAGAAGATCGGATTCAAATGCCAATTCCTCATTGAACCGAAACCATGTGAACCAACGAAACATCAATATGATGCAGATGCAGCAACGACATTGTATTTCTTAAAAGAATATGGTTTGATCGACGACTTCAAATTAAATATAGAAGCAAATCATGCTACACTGGCTGGCAGTACATTTGAACATGAACTTGCAGTCGCTTCGTTAGCAGGTAAGTTAGGAAGTGTCGACGCAAACAGAGGCGATCTGTTGCTTGGTTGGGATACAGATCAATTCCCGACAGACATTTACGATGCGACCATGGCAATGTTGGTTATTCTGAAGCAGGGTGGTCTCGGAACAGGCGGATTAAACTTCGATGCGAAAGTTCGCCGCGGTTCAAATGATCCATTGGATCTTTTCTATGCACATATCGGTGGAATGGATGCCTTTGCAAAAGGTTTGCTGGTTGCTCATCAAATGATCCAGGATAAGGTATTGGATAAATTCATCGATGAAAGATATAGCAGCCACAATTCCGGTATCGGCCAGCAGATTATGTCCGGTAAGGTCACCATGGAAGATGTAGATAAGTGGGTTCGCAACGAAAAGAATCCGGTTCTACAAAGCGGTCGCCAGGAAATGCTAGAGAATATTATTAACTCCTATATTTTCTAGGTGGTGAGTGGGCGAGATTCAGAAGGGCTTGAAGGATATTTTTAAGGGCGACTTCCTTATTGGTGTCGCCCTTAATAAAAATCAGATTTATGGAAAAGAACCAAGCTCTGAGACAATAGTACAAAAGCATTTTAACAGCATTACCCCCGAAAATATTTTAAAGTGGGAAGAGGTTCATCCGGCTCCGGGTAGGTATGATTTCGAAGCGGCAGATCGTTTTGTTGCTTACGGTGAAAAGCACGGATTACAAATGATCGGTCATACTCTTGTCTGGTTTCTTCAGACACCGGAATGGGTATTCAAGGATGAATCAGGTAAGACCTTGAGCCGCGAAGCGTTGCTTGAACGGATAAAGGATCATATCTTTACCGTGATGGGTCGTTACAAGGGCCGAATTCAAGGCTGGGATGTTGTTAATGAAGCTATTGTGCCTGAGGGTCGATTTAGAAAATGTAAATGGCTTGAAATTATCGGCGAAGATTACGTACTCAAAGCTTTTGAATATGCCCGTCAGGCTGATCCCGATGCCGAGCTCTATTATAATGATTATAATTATCATAGAGACCGTCAATGTGAAAGTGTAGTAAGGTTAATTAAAGATCTACAATCCAAAGGCGTTCGTATTGATGGTGTTGGTATACAGGGACACTGGGGCATTGAGTACCCGAGTCGCGAAGAAATTGAAACAGTCATTAATGCTCTTTCCCAATTGAGTGTTAAACTCATGATTACTGAACTGGATGTAACAGTGCTTGAATTTGTTGAAGAGTATTTGAATATTTCAGTTTCTTCTTTGAGTCCTGAAATACAGAAGAAAATAAATCCCTATGTGGACGGCGTACCGGATTCCGTTTTAAAAGAACAAGCAAAAAAATATGCTGAATGTATGTCGATTTTTCTGAAGCACCGTGATAAATTTAAACGAGTGACTTTTTGGGGAATTCAAGATTCGCAATCATGGCGTCATGATTGGCCTGTCCTTGGACGAACCGACTACCCCTCGTTATTCGACCGCAATTATAAACCGAAGCCTGCCCTGGAAGCTGTTGCGAATATAAAAAAGCATAGAAATAAAATCAATAATATACCTTGTTAGTTAGCAAATAAATAATTTATTAATTAAAAAAAATTAAGTATCGGTTTAAAAATTTAAACATAATTGTTACGTAAGGAGTTACTTTAAATGGCAGATCAAAAAGATATAGAAATTGTAGCTGCAGGGCATACTTGCCTCGACTTAATACCTACTTTTACGATTGATGGTAAAGTAGATAATCTTACAGACGTCCTTGTACCCGGCAAAATGATTAATATGGGTGAATGCGTCGTTGTGGGAGGAGGTCCTGTTACAAATGCCGGTGTATCCATCCGACGACTCGGTGTAAAAACTGAACTAATCGGCAAAATCGGCAATGATGATTTTGGAAAAGAAATCCTTAATTGGTATGAAGAACATGAAGGACATTTTCAAGGCATCAAAACGGTCGATGGGGAATCTACATCATACACTATTGCTATTTGCATACCGGGAATAGACAGATTTTATCTGCATCATTGCGGCGCAAACGATACCTTTGGTTACGAGGACATGAATTTCGATCTTGTGAAGCGTTCTAAGTTAATGCTTTTTGGATATCCGCCTTGGATGAGCAAACTTTATGAGAACACAGGAAAGGAATTGACAAAAATTCTTAAAAAAACAAAAGAGCTGGGAACAACAACTGCACTTGATCTTTCACTTCCTGATGTAAATAGTCGTGCGGGGAAGGTTAACTGGAAGGCAATTCTTAAAGACTGGGTTCCACTGTCGGATATCATGGTGCCGAGCGCAGAAGAAATTTTTTATTTCCTTTATAAAGAAAAATTTCTTGAGAAAAAAGCGAAGCTTGGACCCAAAGAGACCGTGCTTGACCATATGACCGTAAAAGAGATTTCCACGCTGGGAAGTGATCTGATAAAAATGGGCACAGCGATAGCCATGGTTAAATGCGGTCACCGGGGCCTCTATATTCGTACTGCTGATACGGACCGTCTCAAAAAGTTGGGTGCGGCAAGTTGTTCTGACCTTGATAACTGGGCTAACCGTGAGCTCTGGTTCCCCGTCTATCAGGAAGAAAAATTTGTTGGAGCATTGGGATCGGGTGATTCGGCAATTGCAGGATTTCTCTCTGCTTTTGTAAAAGGAAATTCAATTGAAAATTGTCTGAGATACGCGAATGCCGCCGGAAGTATGAACGTTACTGTCCCTGACGGACTTTCCTGGAATAAAGGATTTGATGATTTAACGAAACGTATTAAAAAAGGCTGGAAAACAAAAGAACTGAAGATTGACGAGACTGGCTGGAAGAAAGAACATGAATTCTGGGCCGGGCCTAATAATAGCGGCAAATGGGAATTATAAACTAGAAAATCAGGAGATGAAAGATGGCAAAGAAAGATAATACAAAAAGAGACGCATTCATATCAAAGCTTTTAGCAAAAATGACTTTGGAAGAAAAAGTCGGCCAGCTCTTAACGTTTACACGGCGCGGCGCGATGTTAACTCCGAGCACCATCGAACAGATAACAAGATTGCATTGCGGTGGTCTTTGCCTCGAACCATACGCTGTCGAGACCTGCAAGAATCTTTACTGGGGTAATTCCCAGATTGATAAAAATTTTAAAAAGCCAGCCGATTATTTTACCATTGCAAATAACTATTTTGCAGGTAAATCTTTTGGCATTAGCATAACACCGGAAGATTATACGAAGGATTTAAATAAACTGCAGAAGCTTGCTATGGGCAGACGGGTGGGAATTCCTCTCCACATGACAATCGACTTCGAAGGCGATTTCAAGAATGATTATATGTCGGGCGGTATCAGACAGTTTCCGTCTCCGATGGGTATGGCGGCAATTGGCGATCCAAAGACGACATATCAAATCGGTTTGACAATTGCGAAGCAATTAAGCAATATCGGTGTAACGCAAATGTATTCGCCGGTCTGTGATGTAAACATCAATCCCAAAAATCCTGAAATAGGAGTTAGGTCTTTCAGTGACGATCCCGAGACTTGCGCAAAACACGTTGTTGCTATCATAAAGGGTTTTCAGGATGGCGGTATTGCAGCAACTGGAAAACACTTCCCCGGAAGAGGCGCTTCAGACACAGACGCTCATGATGTACTGGAAGTTATAAAGGCTGATAAACAAAGGATGCAGGAAGTTGAATTATATCCTTTCAAAGCCGCGATCGCAGCAGGAGTAAAAGCAATTATGACGGGGCATTCAATATACCCGGCGTATGATGATAAATATCCTACGACGTTGTCGGAAAGAATTATTAAAGGACTCTTGAGAGAAGAACTTGGATTTGAAGGAGTTATAGTTACCGATGCAATCGGTATGGCTGCAATCCTCAAACAATGGCCGCTTCCGAGAGCCTGCGCAATGGCAATCAAGGTAGGGTGTGATACGATACTTTTGAAAGCTGACGATGAATCGAGATCGCAATGTTTCTTTGGAGTAAAGCAAGCTGTTGAGAGCGGTGAAATTCCTGAAGAGAGACTCGAGGAAGCTGTAACACATCTTTTAAGGATGAAGTACGATCAGGGTCTGTTTGAAACGGCCGGAAAGAAAGATCCTAAAAAAGCCCAGGCATTTGCAATGAGCAAACCGGTTATTAATTTTTCGTGGGAAGTTGCTAAAAAAGCGCTGATCGTTATGCGCGACGATAAAAAAATGCTGCCTTTGAGTCCAAAGGAGAGAATGCTGGTTATCGAGCAGCGCATCCCGTACGAATTCTGTGGAAAAGATCCTTATATGCATCAGCATATGTTCTGCGAAGATATGGTGGAATATTCGCATAATTTAATTCTGGCTGATACAGACTTTGCAGCGCATGAAGATGAATTTGAAGAGTGCCTCGAACTTGCCAAGCAGGTAGACACTGTCGTCATGACAAATTATTACGCACGAATTGTCAAGACGGGCAACAACCGACTGCTTGTCAAGAAACTCAAAGAAGCGGGTAAAAAAGTAGTCGTTGTGACAAATTATCCGTATGTGGAAGGAACAACAAATGAGGCCGACGTTGTGGTCTGCAATTTCAGCGGAACGCCTGATTCGATAAAGGCCGCAGTTGGCGTGCTGTTTGGGAAAATCAAACCCTCGAATAAGACCAAGCTGCCCATAAACCTTGGTGTTCAGAAAGAGGCCGCTGTGAAAAAACCGTTAGCAAAGAAAAGTCAATCACTTGATTTATCTTATTGCTAAGATACAGAGAATGAGAAGCTGCTTTGTATAACACAAACATTCGTGTCTGAGTGAAGTGTTATAAATTGTTGTGATTAATAAATAATCTACCGGTAGATTCGGTAAATTTCTGCTCAAGAATTAGGATATTAAATATTGAAGAAAAATATTATGGCAAAATCTTATAATTTAAAAACAAATGACATATATACAATTTCAGGTAAACAAATCTCTGATATATATGTTAAGAATAAAATGACGGTTCATTTTCAGGGAATGTCAAAAACTCTTCAATTCCCTCATACCATCGCCCTTCAAGGTGCTCCTACCTGTTCGATAGGCATATCCCCTGATGGTCTCTATAATAGACTGAATGACGCCGGCAGATTAATCTTGATAAATCAGAATGCGATTCAACTTGCCTCTGCGCCGTTTATCCGCGTGAGTGATAAAACATTTATGCTCACGACAAAAGATCCCAAGGCAGCTGAAGGTCCCGATGATGTGCCAGCTTTGAAAAATTATTATCATCCTGTAACTTCTGAAAAGCAGACATCCATTTCTATTGCTACGCCTTCCGCGGAAATGGCATATAAATTGGGGAAAGTGCACGTAATCAGAAGATTGATTTCTCCTTTCTTGTCCGGAAATGTCCAGGCTCTGATGCCTGTCGGTGTAGAGGAATATGAAGTAAAAAATACTTCGAACCAACATCAACACATTACTCTCGTAATTCCCAAACCGTCCTTAGTAAATCTTCAGGAAAAGGAATTGAAGCCAACAGATCAGGACACAGTTTATGTATGTTCAGCACCGGTGAAAGGCCAAGTACACGCGGGTTTTAAATCTGCAGGTATGAGTGGAGTGGTCATGGGAAGCAAGGAATGCGCGGATAGGATGGTTATTGCTGTGCCCGAAATAAGTGGTGTAGAAATAGATACACAGCCTTACTTCTGCTTAAACAGGCTTAAACAGGATTTGTTATTGAATGATAACGGAAGTTTTTATGAAAAGAGAAAGCCTATTCTAAATCAAGATTATGGATCAGCAATTAGTCTTACTTTTACATTAACACCAAAAGCGACGATAAAAATACCTCTTGCAGTTGTTTTAGACTTCCCACAACAAAGATATATGGACGGAAAAACTTTTGAACGTAAATATGTAAAGAGTTTCAAGAACGAGGAAACCAGAGCCATGGATATGGCAAAAATTGCCTTAGATAATTATTCCCAATGGCTCAACCGTACAACAGCAATTCAAAACAGGATATTTGAATATATACTGAAAAGTCCTTCCTATAAAAATGATAAGAATGGCGCTTTGAGATTGACAAGGTTGATTCTCAACGAATTCAGTTTCCCTATATCAAATGCTGCAGTCTGGATTGAAGACGAGAATGGTAATGATGCTGCCAGGTTTCTGGAATGTTTTGATTACGCTTATATTGATCCCTCGGATGTTGATTGGTATTCGATGGTCCTACTGGTACTCTTTCCCGATATTGAAAAAGGACTTTGTCAGGGATTTATAAACTCGATTCTTGCGGAAGATCTGACCGACCGTTATTACCATTATCACTCATCCTTTGTTGAAGCAAGAAAGCATTTTCTGGAGCATCCGGAGGAATACAAAGACAGGTCGTTAATTCAGATAAGAGATGCTGTCAAAGTTAAAGGGAGCGTTTCGCATGATTTAGGCGCTTTGCCGAAAGGCCATGCTTTGCGTAATGTCAGTGATTATGCATGGTACAATGATAATTACTGGGTAGATCTTTTCCCCAAGCTGGCAATGAGAGTTCTGCGCAATGTAAAATTCATGGGTGATACGGAATTTTTAAAAAAGAATTGGCAGACACTTAAATTTGGATTTGATTTTTTACAAAAGCATGATTTAGACGGAGACGGCATCCCCGAGGGTAATCCACATGAAGTTAAAAATACATTTGATAATTTAACTTTATTCGGAGTAGACAGCTATGATGCGACTACCTTCATGGCCGGCTGCCAGGCAATGATGATAATGGCCGGTATGATGAAAGATGAGACTGCAAAAAAGCAATACGAAGCGAGCTTTGAAAAAGCTTCTGCGGCTTTTGAAAAATTGTGGAGAGAAAAGAAGAACAAAAAGGGGACGAAATTGCAGTATTACGTCACCTGCTATGACACAGTTACAAAAAAAACAAATACAGATGTCTGGACCAATCAATTAGATGCCTTATGGTATATGATTGCAATAGGAGAAGAGCCCTTCATATCTGATGATAGAGCCAAGAAAATTCTCAAGACAATTTATAAAAACAACCGTACAACAATGGGCTGGGCAATGTGCCGGACGGAGAATGGAGAAGCTGTAGAATCGGAACAGGGACAAGATGTCTATACGACATCAAATTATGTTTTTGCACAGCTTCTTGATTATTACGGTTTGGTAAAAGAGAGCAAAGAAGTATATAAAGCGATGGACAAAGTCGTCTTCCAGTATGCCAATTCTCTGATAACACCGGACAATCTCAGAGCTGAAATGGAAAAAGAAGCGGGAGAATTAACCAAAGGCCCTCATTATATTGTAGCTGCTTATCCCAGGCCAGGTGCAGTATTGACACAACTAGTAATACAATATATTAAAGAACTTCAGAAGCAAACAGGCAAGATAAAAATCGACTCTCAACAATTAAAATCTTATGTGACTGATTTATTCGTAAAATCTCATCAGGCGTTAAAATCGCCTGTAAACACTATGGTGAAACAAGAATCAGTGTCTTAAAAGAATCTTGGTAAATAGAGAGATAATGTGAAGTGGTTCACTTAAATGTGTAGTGCAGTAAAATATATATAAAGAGGAAAGAATGATTTATTTTTAAAATAAAACTTTTTTCCCGAGTTCTCTGTAAAAATTATGATTAAATAAAGATAAGTGCTTCAAAGATAGTGCGAAGTGTTTACATTGTTGTTATAAGAAATCAATACGGCCAAGTTGATTTTCCTGCCTCCCGGCAGAAAGAGACATATAATATAGGTATGTAATTCCACACAAAAAATCGAGGTATATTTTGCAGCCAAATTCACAAAAACTTACTTTCGTCGAAAAAGCGGGTTACAGCGCTGCTGATGCTGCTGCTAATTTCGTCTTCATGACGATGATACTTTTCCAGACGAATTTTTATACGGATGTCTTTGGTATTACTGCTAGTGCTGCAGCAACGATTCTTTTAGTTGCTCGGTTATGGGACGCATTCGCCGATCCGATTGTTGGTGTACTTGCCGACCGTACAAACACACGCTGGGGGAAATTCCGTCCATGGGTTCTATTTACAGCACTGCCATGGTGTATCGTGATGGTGCTGGCATATACGACGCCCAAAGGCTGGGGCATGACTTCGATGATTATATATGCTGCCATCACCAATATTCTACTGATGAGCATTTATTCCATGAACAATATGCCATACTCAGCACTTGGTGGAGTTATGACCGGCGATGTCAATGAACGTGCTAAGCTTAATTCCTACCGGTTCATTGCAGTGAATGCAGCACAATTTATTGTAGGTGGTCTCACTTTGCCATTAATTGCCAAATTTGCAGTTGGGCATGACAAGCAGTACGGCTGGCAAATGACGATGATTATTTGGGCTGTTGTTTGCTTCTTTCTATTCCTGATTACCTTCTTTACATCAAAAGAACGTATTAAACCCCCGCCCTCTCAAAAATCTTCACCGAAAGAAGATTTTATCAATTTGCTGAAGAACAATCCATGGAAAGTAATGTTTTTCATGACCCTTGTGCATTTTGCGATTCTCGCGTTCAGAGGTGCTGCGCTTTATAATTATTATCATCATTTTGCTGACAAAGCTGCGCTATATGATTGGGTACAAAGCTTGGGTTTGACTGCACCTGCACTCGCTCCCGGTGCTCCTACACCTGGTGGTATTCTTGAATGGCTCGGTTACATCGTTCATGGAGATAAGACAAACCTTACAAGTTCGAATGTTGCCGATGTTGCTAATAGTATTATCAACATGATCGGAACCGGCGTCACCATGATTGTCATCATCCTCTCACCACCTCTTGCTAAGAAATTTGGTAAAAAGGCGGTTGCGATCGGCGGGTTCGGTCTTGCGAGCATCGGAACACTTGCTTTCTATATGCTTGGTCCCACAAATGTTACAGGTATGGTCGTGCTGACAATTCTTATCGCGATAGCGTATGCTCCAACTGTTCCATTAATTTGGGCGATATATGCGGATGTGGCGGATTATTCCGAGTGGAAAACGGGACGCCGCTTTACGGGAATCGTTTTTGCGACCATTGGTTTTGCTTTAAAAGGCGGTTTGGCGCTTGGCTCTTCTTCATTCCTTTGGATCATGGCCGCCTTATTCAGTTATGATACACAGATGCCTGATGCACCTCAAGCGATTGAGGGTTTCCGCGTATGCAGCGGTATTGTTGTCGGTATAATGTTTGCAATCTGCACTCTTTTATTGACGGCTTACCAAATCAATAAAAAGATGACGATCCAGATGGCTGACGAGTTAACCGAGCGAAGGAAACAATTCGCGTCTTAGGGTCAAAACGTATTGAAGAAATAAGGGAATAATCATATTTTAGTTTTTAAATTTCATCGACTTCAGAAGGATTTATTTATCGAGATATAGAAAATAGGATTTGACATAAAGGAATTTTTGAGTGCCGTTTAATTGGCGCTCCTCAGGGATGGAGAATTATTTTAGATGTGGACAGTCTTATATAGAAATCAAGAGTATGGCAAATATCTCTTGAGAATTTTTGCAGTAGAGTATTAGGTGTATGCCTGCTTTTATCCGTTAGGTAATTGCCCCCACCGCTGGTCCAAATTCAATGTGAGTTTTTTTTGTGATTTGGTACTTGCCGCCATCGCGGGTCCAGATTCAATGTAAGTTTTTTGTGATTGTATGCTGCAACCGTTTCAACATTGCTTGTTTTAATCCTACCTTCCAACGGAGTTCTATAACCTAGAGAGCTGTGCGGTCTCTGGGTATTGTATTCGTTTCGCCAGGCAGAAAGTTTCTCTTTTGCATCTTCCAGCGACAGGAACCAATGCTGATTTAAACACTCTTGTCTAAAACGAGAGTTGAATGCTTCCTCCAGTACATTGTCCGATGGTCTGCCCGGACGACTAAAATCCAATTCAACATGATTCCAGTACGCCCACCGATCTAAATCCTTCGAGATAAATTCCGGTCCATTGTCGACCTTGATCCTTTTCGGAAATCCATATTCACGATAGACTCGTTTGTGGCTAATCTGCCAACCTTCCCGTCTCAGAAGCACATGAAGCCGGCAATAAACATAGGCTACTCGTGTCGCTGCTAACTCTCGCAAACGTTATCGAAGAGGTAATTGCGGATCTGCTACGCTGACGCTGCGATGCGTTGACAGTGACTATCTCATCACCCTCAGAGCCCGCACTTCCTGGATCAACTCCCGGCGAAGAGCAGACTTTAAAGCTTTTTTGACAACACCTCCTGCAACATTTGTATATCAGACGTCGGATCGGCTATGACCTTTCGTAAGAGCGTTGGTCCTCTTCTTCAAATTCCTTATATCGTTTGGCTTGATCTACTTGCAGGCCACCTGTAATACGTTGCATCGCTTATACCCAATTGTAGAACAACCTCTTCAATGTTTGTCCTTTTGCAATCAATACGTCTGCTTCTAGCAGTTTTGCTACTATAGTTTCAACTGTGTATCGGTTTTTGCCCATTTTGCATAGCTCCTTTGACCCATAATATGCTTTTTTCTAAATTATTATGAATCGTTTTATCGGGGGATGGAATACCATATCATCAAATTGCGGAATGAGTAGAAAACACTTATCTTGCATTCATAAGTCATAGTTCACAGCTTCAATATTGGATCACACTGTATTTTCCTCTTAACTATAACCAGTATGTACTCAGCACAAAAAATCCTATTAACGGATAAAGAGGAAAAACACCTTTTAGAAAAAGCACTTAAGGTGTGACCTGCCCCCATATTGTGTGC
>PMDB01000108.1 GCA_003155495.1 Ignavibacteriota bacterium | reverse complement strand
CTCAATTGGCAGAGCAGCGGTCTCCAAAACCGCAGGTTGGGGGTTCGACTCCCTCCTGACGTGCATAATCACTCAAAACAAGAAAGAAAATATTGAGCGATGAAAGAAAAAATTTTAAACTTCTTTAGCGATGTTGTAAAAGAGATGGACAAGGTGACTTGGCCCTCACGTGAGGAACTCATGGAGCAGACTAAAATTGTCATCATTGTTACATTAATCATAGCCGTTTTTTGTTGGGCAGTAGATACAGGAATAAGCAACATTCTCAGAGCAATTCTTTAATCTCGAAGGGATGGATGAACGTTGGATAAGCGCTGGTATGTAGTTCGGACGTATTCGGGACACGAAGCCAAGGTCAAGACATACTTGGACTCGGAGATTGCACGGATAGGATTGCAGGAAAAAATTTCGAATGTATTAATTCCTTCGGAAAAAGTGTTTGAAATTAAGGATGGAAAAAAGAAGTCGAAAGTGAAGAATTTTTTCCCGGGGTACATCCTTGTTGAGGCAATTTTGGATAAAGAAACGAACCACGTTATTCTTGAAGCCCCGTCGGTGATGGGATTTGTACCCGACAAGAATAATCCGGCCGCGTTACAGCCGGATGAGGTGCGTCGTCTCATCGGAAAGATGGAACAAAAGGAAGAGACTCAGATTGTCGATATTCCATTCCATGTCGGTGAAGCAGTGAAAGTGACAGATGGACCGTTTAATAATTTCAACGGATTCGTCCAAGGAGTAAATTTTGAAAAACTCAAAGTAAAAGTGATGGTCAGTATCTTTGGGCGCAAGACACCGGTAGAACTTGATTTTTCACAAGTAGAGATAGAGAAGTAATCGGAGTATTTTGTAATTCATAACGTAAGGCATGTAACATGGCAAAAAAGGTAACGGGTTTTATCAAATTGCAAATTCCTGCCGGTCAAGCAAATCCTGCACCGCCGGTGGGTCCCGCGCTCGGTCAAAAGGGCGTCAACATTATGGAATTCTGCAAGCAGTTTAACGCCAGAACGAAAGATCAACAGGGACTCATCATTCCAGTGGTCATAACTGTGTTCAGTGATAAATCATTTTTATTTATCACGAAAACACCGCCTGCGGCGACATTGTTGGTGAAAGCTGCAAAGTTGGAAAAGGGTTCCGGTGAACCGAACCGTAATAAAGTTGGGAAGGTAACAAAGAAGCAGGTTCGCGAAATTGCTGAATTGAAGATGCCGGATTTGAATGCAGCAAACATCGAATCGGCAATGAGTATGGTGGCCGGCACTGCCCGCAGTATGGGTATAACGGTTGAAGAATAAGATTATTCGTGATGGAGTGAATACATGAAACAGCATAGTAAAAGATTCAAAGCCGTTGCAAAAAAAATTCAGCCGAAAAACTATACAATCACAGATGCGGTGGAGTTAGTTAAACAATCTGCTTCCGCAAAGTTTGCCGAAGCGGTTGATATCGCTGTTCGACTTGGTCTCGACCCGAAGAAAGCAGATCAAGCACTTCGAGGAACAGTAGCATTGCCGCACGGTATTGGAAAAGAGGTTCGTGTACTCGTCATTGCCAAACCGCCAAAGGATGATGAAGCCAAGGCTGCAGGTGCAGATTATGTCGGTTACAAAGAGTATCTGGAAAAGATCCAACAAGGTTGGGCGGATGTCGATGTGATTATTGCCACACCAGATGTTATGGGCGATCTTGGGAAGCTCGGTAAAATTCTCGGTCCTCGCGGTTTAATGCCGAATCCAAAGAGCGGAACGGTAACACCGGATGTAGCGAAAGCGGTGAAGGAAGTAAAAGCCGGTAAAATCGAATTTCGCGTTGAGAAGGCAGGTATTGTCCATGCAACAGTTGGCAAGGCAGGATTTGAAAAAGAAAAATTGATTGAGAACATTCAGTCATTTCTCAATACTATTATGCGTTTAAAACCCGCAACGGCAAAAGGCCAGTATGTTAAGAGTATCGCCATCTCCACAACAATGGGGCCTGGTGTGCACATCGACCGCGCTGAAACCGGGATGCATTGAAATAGAAATTACGCACTCACGTTCTCATAAACTGTTGGATGCTCCGTTGAACGCGGAGGCTTCTCATTCAACAACAAGAACTAACGTATAAAGGGAAACCATGAAACGCAGTGAGAAAGAGGCGATCATCGCCGAAGTTGCTGAAAAAGCTGCGCGAGCTGTTGCGATGTACTTTGCAGATTTTTCCAAACTCACGGTCGCAGAGGAAACAGAACTGCGTCGTGAATTTCGGAAATCTGGAGTTGAGTATAACGTAGTGAAAAACACACTCGCACGAAAAGCTCTTCAACAACTTACCGGATATGATCGTGTTTATGATAAGCTCGTTGGTCCGACCGGTATCGCATTTTCATACGACGATCCTTCGACACCGGCGAAGATTATCAAGAAGTATTCTGAGAAAATAGGGAAGTTCAAGCTTAAAGCCGCTGTCATCGAAAAACATGTCTACGATGCCACAAGGTTAAATGAACTTGCGAACATGCCATCGCGAAAGGATATGATCGCTGCTATTCTCGGAAGCTTACAAGCACCTGCTTCTGGTATCGTTGGCGCGGTCAATGCAGTTGCTCGTGATCTCGTCTATGTTCTCGATGCGATCGAGAAGAAGAAGGCTGCTTAATTTAGAATTTGAAAACTATTATTTAAAGGAGAATTACTATGTCAGTCGTCGCTGAAATTGTTGAAAAGATTGAAAAACTTACTCTGCTTGAAGCAGTGGAATTAAAGAAAGCACTCGAAGAGAAGTTTGGTGTTACAGCCGCTGCCCCGATGATGATGGGTGCAATGATGCAGGCCGGCGCAGCTGCCCCAGCTGCTGTCGCGGAAGAACAGACCGAGTTCAACGTTGAATTAAAAAGTACAGGCGCACAGAAAATCAACGTCATCAAGGTTGTACGTGCAGCAACTGGTCTCGGTTTGAAAGAAGCTAAAGATCTTGTTGATGGTGCACCAAAGACCGTGAAGGAAAGCCTCTCAAAAGACGATGCTGAAAAGTTGAAGAAGGAACTCGAAGAAGCAGGCGCTACAGTCGAGCTCAAATAAATCAAGTAGTAAATCCATCGTGAACTTTCCAAGTGAAAATCTTGTTCAGATTGCCGTGGATGCATAGATCGCTAAGCCGATGGCTCGCCTTTTTATGAGGCTCTGGAACTATCGGCTTATGCCATCTAGGGACGAGCCCTTGACAGCCATTTTGTGGAAGTTTGTTTTCATTTGAAATCGATGTATCAACCATCAAGGTTGAATTTAAAAATCTTACTATCAACAAGGAGTGGTTCCTTTGAAAAACCAATCCAATGGTTCCCAAGAACGTGTGTTGTTTGCACGAATCCCATCGGTCATCGAAACGCCAGATCTTCTGAACGTCCAGATCGACTCGTTTAACAACTTTCTTCAAGCTGATACGCTTCCGCATCGCAGGAGGAAGCTCGGCTTGCAGCAAGTTTTTGAAATGAATTTTCCGATCAGCGATGCACGGGAGAATTTTCTTCTCGAATTCGCTGAGTACTACGTCGAAAAGCCGAAGTATTCAGTCGTCGAATGTCAGGAACGCGGTTTGACATTTGCTGTTCCATTGAAAGCGCAGCTCCGGCTCTCTGCCAAAAAAGAAGGCGGAAAAGAATTTGTCGATACAATCGAACAGGAAGTCTATCTTGGTAATCTTCCTGCAATGACGCATCGCGGTACGTTCATCATCAATGGTGCTGAACGTGTAGTCGTGAGCCAGTTGCATCGTTCGCCAGGTGTGTTCTTCGGTGAATCGGTGCATCCGAACGGCACCATGATGTATTCTGCGCGCATTATTCCATTCCGCGGGTCATGGGTGGAATTTGCTACCGACATCAACAATGTCATGTACGCTTATATCGACAGGAAGAAAAAATTCCCAGTCACGACATTGTTGCGTGCGCTTGGTTATTCATCGGATGATGATATTCTTGATTTGTTCGGACTCGTGGAAGAGATCGATACTGCAAAGGTTGATTTAAAAGAATACATCGACCGGAAAGTGTGCAGCGATGTGTTCGATAAAAAAACAGGTGAAGTCTTTATTAATAAAGATACAAAGCTTACTGAAGAACATATCAAGCATCTCAGAAAAGCAAATATTAAGAAGCTTCGATTGTTAAAAACTGATGAAGCATCCTCCAGCTCCGTCATTGCAAATACAATTTTAAAGGATGCTGCGCGTTCTTCTGAAGATGCGCTTGAAGCAATTTATACGCAATTGCGTTCCGGTGAAGCGCCGGATTTAGACACGGCAAAGAACCTCATCGACCGATTATTCTTCAATCCAAAACGCTATGACCTTGGCGATGTCGGTCGGCACAGGATGAACATTAAACTCAATCTGAATATCCCTGAAAATGTAACAACGCTGACGAAAGATGATATTATCGCTATCATCAAATACTTAATAGATATGCAGCAAGGTAAGCGAGCAGTCGATGACATTGATCATCTTGGGAATCGTCGTGTTCGAACGGTTGGCGAACAGCTTGCCCAGCAATTCAACATTGGTTTATCTCGGATGACGCGTACTATTCGTGAACGGATGAATTTGCGTGATGCTGAAACAATCACACCGCAGGATTTGGTGAATGCGCGAACAATCACCAGCGTTATCAATGCGTTCTTCGGAACGAACCAGCTTTCACAATTTCTCGATCAGACAAATCCATTGGCAGAGATGACGCACAAACGGCGTGTTTCTGCACTCGGACCTGGTGGTTTAACACGCGAACGAGCAGGCTTTGAAGTACGAGATGTTCATTATACACATTATGGCCGACTTTGTCCGATTGAGACGCCTGAAGGTCCGAACATCGGATTGATTTCTTCGCTTTGCATCCATGCACGTATTAATGATTTTGGTTTTATCGAAACTCCATATCGGAAAGTGAAGAATGGCAAGGTTGTTGAAGAAATTGAATTCCTGACAGCAGAGCGCGAAGACGAAGTAACTATCGCGCAGGCAAACACTGTTCTGGACGAACGCGGTCGTTTCCTTGAAGAAAAAATAAAGGCAAGATTCCAAAGCGACTATCCGGTCACAGAACCTGATAAGATTCAATATATGGACGTCGCACCGAACCAGATTGTAAGTGCAGCAGCAGCATTGATTCCTTTCCTTGAGCATGATGACGCTAACCGTGCTTTGATGGGATCAAATATGCAGCGCCAAGCTGTTCCGTTGTTACAACCTGAAGCGCCCGTTGTTGGTACTGGGTTGGAAGAAACTATCGCACGTGATTCTCGTACGATCATTGTTGCCGAGCGCAACGGCTTGGTTGAATCTGTTAACGGCGACAGCGTTGTTGTATTATACGATATTGACGAGAACAGCACTGAGGCGATTATCAGTTTCGACGACAAACGTCGGGTAGAATATAAGCTTACAAAATTCCTCCGCACAAATCAAGATACATGCATCAATCAAAAACCAGTTGTTAAAGAAGGTCAACGTTTTAAGAAAAATGATGTACTGGTTGATGGTTGCGCGACTGATGGTGGAGAACTTGCGCTTGGTAGAAATATCTTGGTAGCGTTTATGCCATGGCGCGGATATAACTTCGAAGACGCCATCATTGTTAGTGAACGTATTGTGTCGGAAGATGTCTTTACGTCTGTACACATTGAAGAGTTTGAATTACAGGTACGGGATACGAAGCGCGGTGAAGAAGAACTCACGCGGGAAATTCCGAATGTCAGTGAAGAAGCAACGAAAGATCTTGATGAAAACGGAGTTGTCCGTATTGGTGCAGAAGTGAATGAAGGCGATATTCTTATCGGTAAGATCACACCAAAAGGTGAAACCGATCCTACACCGGAAGAGAAACTGTTAAAAGCTATTTTCGGAGAAAAAGCCGGCGATGTAAAAGATGCTTCTCTGAAAGCGCCTCCGGGTATGAAAGGCATTGTCATATCAACAAAACTCTTCAGCCGTAAGAAGAAGGATACGGAGAGTAAGAAGGAAGACAAGAAAAAACTGGAATCACTCGATCGCCTGCGCCGGAAAGAAATAAAAGATTTGCACGATAAACTTGGACGCAAGCTGGACCAGGTGCTCGAAGGTGAAAAATCTGTTGGCATTCGGAATACAGATGGCGAAATTACTATTCGTGCCGGTGTCATGTTTAAAGAGGATACCTTCCAAAAAATAGAAGATCTCGACAAGCTTGATTATAATCAAGAGTGGATCGATGATAAGCGTAAGCAGAATACCATAATCCGTATCTTTGAAAATTTTCGCCAGAAGATGAGCGAGATAGAAGAACTCTATCGCCACGAAAAAAATAAAATACAACTTGGCGACGAATTGGCACCAGGTATTGTGCAGCTTGCTAAGGTCTATGTCGCGAAGAAGCGCAAGCTTCAAGTAGGTGACAAGATGGCCGGTCGTCACGG
>PMDB01000036.1 GCA_003155495.1 Ignavibacteriota bacterium | reverse complement strand
CCGTTGCGGTGACCGTTACCGAAGAACCCGAATTAAATGGGCCGCCTCCGCTTGTCGTTCCGCCTACCGCCGGATTTGATGATAACGTTACTGTATACTGTGGTGGTGGTACAACACTAAAGTTCGCTATGAGTGTTCTATTTCCACTTATGGTAAACGTATAACTTGCATTTGTCGATACGGCAGTTCCGTTCTCTGTCCAATTTGCAAATGTATATCCGGCATTTGCCGTTGCGGTGACTGTTACTGAAGAACCCGAATTAAATGGGCCGCCTCCGCTTGTCGTTCCGCCTGCCGTCGGATTTGATGATAACGTTACTGTATACGGAATAACAGTTGTGAAGCTCCATACATAGTTTCTTGCAAGTGCAGTACCTGCCACGTTCTTGGCCCCGGTTGTAATTGTGCAAGTATAGGTGAGATTTGGATCTAGACCGTTCGGCACTACAAAAAGTGCAGTCGTGTCGGAGTACGAAACCGTTCCCGAAATAAGGGTAGCGCCTTGCTGTACGATAAACGTTGTAGTCGTAATTGAATTCGGGTCCATCGGTGTGCTGAATGTTGCCGTGATAATCTTGACACCGGCGACTCTTGTTCCCGATGTGGCAGCACTTGTCTTGTTGAGGCTCACATCCGTCCCACCATTAACGGGGGATGTGCGAATCACCGTGGGCGTGATACAGACGTTTACGATTCCTGGAGTCTCTTCTTTACAGCCGCCAATCAAAATGACGAAGAGTAAAGCGGCGGTCAGTCCTGCTGAAAGCGAGACGCTGACGGATTCCCGAATCATTCGGAAAAAATGCGCCAATCGGATCAAAGCAGTTATTGGATTTGTTGATGGAGTATTCATGTGTCCCTCTATAAGTTGTTAACGGATGAATAAAGTTTTTTTTATAATTAGAATTGCGCATCTGCTCATGATGGTTGTCGTCTCCTCGATGATATTTTTGCTTTCATCGATATTTCGTTCGACTTCTTCTTTTTTGATTTTTGTGATCTTATAAGATTGGCATTGGACTTTTTCAATTGCTCGACGATTTTTTTGAACTCATGAACTTGTCGCTTGGCTTCCTCTTTGGCAATACCGTAATTCTCTTGAAGCGTCCCTACAAGCTGTTCGTGCTTCCCCGCTGTGGCAGCAAGCTCGTCGTTCATTAATTTTCCCCAATGGTGCACCGCTTTTCCTCTTCGTTGCTTCCACTGTCCTTCAACTCGATCCCAGTTCATTGCGTAAGTTCCTTCCCTTTCAAGTGCTTATCTGTAATGATTTCCTTCAATCGACGAATGGATGATAAACCTCCCCTGAACCGTGAACAAGTATACCGATGACTGCATTGAGAAGTAATAGCCCGAAAGGATGATAAAGTAGTTAATCCCTTTAGAAGAGTTTAAATATAATCTAGCACATTGAACGCGATCGATCTGTTTTGATCAGAAGGACAAAAAGGAATGCCCGGTGTTGATGAAAAAGGGATTAATCCTTTTTAGAAGATCCTAAGCCGGATAATAACTCCATAACGATTGCCATAAGTGAGAATAAGCCGGACACAGAGAACTCCTATGTGTGCCCCTCGGTATCTCGAGTATGGATCCTATCGTAAATCCTTCAAGAAGACAGATAAAGATCATGGAGAGTTTTATCAAGACTATTCATCTATGCCTATGATTATCTGCAGCCGAGGTCGCCCTATCCGCCATCTTATTGGGTGGACAAACTAAGCTCTCTGAATCCCGCGATCACCGATCGCGGCTACAAACCCATTCCCTCACCACACAGATGGGTATTGCACCGAATATTCTTATATACTTTTTTTATCTAACACTTCCCGGAGAGTCTGCAGAATTACATCCGACATATATGGCTTTTGGAGAAAACCCTTCGCTCCAGCTTTTAGGAGATCAGCTTTCATGTCCGGCTCAAAATATCCACTGGCCAAAATTACCTTGACATTCGGATCAATCTCTTTGAGCTTCTTAAACTCTTCCATCCCTGTCATCGTAGGGAGCCCCATATCGGTGAGCACAAGGGCGATCTCCTGTATGTGTTTTTTGTACACTTCAATCGCCTCTGCACCATCTTGCGCAACAAATACTTTGTACCCTTTGGATTCAAGCAAGAAACTCACCATCTCGATAAGAAGTTCTTCATCCTCCACAAGTAAAATCGTTTCTGTGCCGCCAATTTCAAAAGATTTAACCTGTCGAGAATCGACCGGCTTCTCGTTTATATTCGGAATCGGGAAGTAAAGTCGGAAGGTAGTTCCATATCCCAATTCACTCTCCACGTTGATGAAGCCATGATGTGATTGCACAACACCATAGACAACAGACAAACCTAGGCCTGTTCCTTTTCCTTTCGCCTTTGTTGTAAAGAATGGCTCAAATACTCTGCCGCGCGTTGTTTCATTCATACCCTCTCCTGAATCAGTCACACTGATGCAGATATATGAATCTTGATCAGCAGTTGGGAATTGTACTTTCAATTGTTCTCCGGTTTGCTTCTCTACTTTGATGATAATAGATCCACCATGGGGCATAGCATCTCGAGCATTTACACAAAGGTTTAACAGCGATTGATGGATCTGTGTACGATCAGCAAGGATGAATGGAATGTCCTTTGGAAAGATTTTTTTGAAGGTGATAATCTTGGGGAAAGTTTGTTGGAGCATGGAAAAAAGCTCTTGTATGAGATCTTCAAGATTTAACGGTTCGAACGAAGCGTCTGTTTTCCGCGCAAACGTCATAATCTGACGGACAAGTGCCGCACCTCGTTGGACAGCGAGATTAATAGCCGCAATGCTCTCAGACAGCTTCTGAACATTTAATTTATTCTTCTTGATTAACGATGTGTATCCGAGAATAATACCGAGTATATTATTAAAGTCATGGGCAATACCGCCTGCAAGTGTGCCAATACTCTGCATTTTCTGCGATTGGAGCAGTTCCTGTTGGAGTTTCTTTTGTTCCGTTATATCGCGTACAACATCCTGCATGGCGGGTATTCCATCATACTCAATCGGTAGAGCGGCTACTTCAACATCGATGGTCACTCCATCCAATCGCAGTAATTTTTCCTCCATTAACGGCAGATTCTTATTTTCAATGATTCCTGTTGTCACCCGACGACGCACAGATTCTCTAAAATCCGGGTGAACGATATCGAGGACCGGCTTGCCTAACAGTTCCGATGCATCGTGTGCGCCGAGAAGTCTAACGGCAGCAGGATTGACATACACATACTTACCGCAGCTGTGTACCATAATGGCATCCGGAGAAAACTCCACAAGACGCCGATAGCGTTCCTCGCTCTCTTGAAGATNNCACCAAATGAATTCCACGAAAGCCACTTATAGCTTCCATCTTTACATCGATATCGATTATTAAAACCAATGACTTCGATTCCGTCTGAAAGACGGGATGTGGCTTTCAACGTTGCTTCCCGATCGTCCGGATGGACAAATTCAATAAATGGATTTGCTTTGAGTTCCTCTTCCGTCCATCCCAGGGTTTTAGTCCATGTTGGACTCAACCGAACAAAATAACCACTGAAATCTGCAATGCATAGCATATCGAGCGCAACATTAAAGAAGAGATTCATATCTTCTTCCACACGCTTGCGTTCTGTAATATCCCGAATATTGCATTGGATAACTTTTTTTCCATCGACAAAGTAGACGTTACTCACGAATTCCACTTGTTTCTTATTTCCTTCTTTGGTTTCAAGTGGAAGGTCTTCGTAACGCATGTACTCTTTACTTTGTAACTCTACAAATTTTGCCAGGTTGGCAAAAATGTCTTTAAAGAGACCGATTTCCCAAAGTGTCTTGCTAATAATCTCTGAGTGCGAATATCCCAACATTTTCTGTAAAAATGGATTGACGTCGGTTATTTGTCCTGTATCCGCATCAAGGATCAGGATGCCGTCTTGGGCTGCTTCGAAGAGTCTTCGGTAACGAATCTCAGATTCCTTCAGAGCCCTTTCTGCTTCTTTACGTTTGGTGATGTTACGGATATTGCACTGAATAACTTTCTTTAAATCGACAAGATAGACATTGCTGATGAATTCTACTTCACGCAACTGCCCGTCTTTGGTCTGTAACGGTAGATTCTCGTAGCGTATATACTCCTTCCGCAGTAATTCTTCAAATGCGGCTTTGCTGGCTACGATGTCAAAGAATGCACCGATTTCCCACAATCTTTTTCCTATCAAGTCGTGCGGTGAATATCCGAGAATTTCCCCGATGAACGGATTCGCATCGGTGATTGCGCCAGAGTCTGCGTCGAGAATCAGAATACCGTCCTGGGCAGCTTCGAAGAGCCGCCGGTAGCGGATCTCGGAATCACGCACGTCACCTATAGTCTGGGGATATTCTGTTTTATTTCCTTCTCTATGCCTATGTTCCTTGAGCAACGCTTCCAGTTCATACACTTTTTGATATGCAGATTCCAACTCTGCAATCAATTCACGCTCCATTTTCCTGCCGTTTTTCATATTGAAGACCCTCCACCTGATACTCTTATTCAACGCAATGAAAACATATCGCAATAATCAATTATGCTATATCTTTCTTCCTTTCATGAAAGAATCTTTTTATATATTTGTCTCGGAATTCAGAATTTTTATTATTTCTTCGGCGGGAAAGCATTCTATCTTTACCTCACTCTTACTATAAGCTCTTTCCTTCCTATACTTCGAAGATTGAAGACTCCTCTGCTTATGGATATAAGAGTACCCACAATTATTTTAATTGGGAATAGGTCGAAAGGATGAAAAAGGGATTAATTCTTTTGGGAATGGATGTTAAATTTTTTAGTTGAACTTGTGCTTACACAAAAACCTTAAACTCAATGCCTTATATGGATATATCCGTTCTCATTTGGCATAAGTGAAATGTTTTTTCTTTCGTTGCTTCCACCCCTCCCTCCCATTACATTATCGATCACAAGCGAATGAACAACTTTATAACCGGATTCTTTCGGCGTCTCTCCTGTTAAGTTACTCCTATAATGACATATCTTCTAAGTACTGGTAGGTTTTTCGTGATGAGCTAATTCAAAGTTTGGGAAAATATATCTTCGCACAATCTTCACATATCCCGTGTGTAAACGTTGCATCGGAGTGTTCAATAATAAACCCTTCGAGTATTTGCCAATAGCCTTTGTCGTTGCGAATTTTTTTGCAATAGGAACAAATCGGCAGCAATCCTTTCAGTTCCCTGATGTGAGCGAACGCCTCCTGAAGTATGCTTAACAGCTTCTGCCTGTCGTCTTCCAGCCATTTCCTTTGCGTGATATCGCGTATATTGCACTGAATGACTTTTTTGTCGTTGACAAGGTAGACATTGCTTACAAACTCCACCTCTCGACTTTGTCCATCTTTGGTCTCAAGCGGCAGATTTTCATAACGGATATATCCCTTCTTCTGCAGTTCTTCAAAAGCAGACTTACTCGCTACCCTGTCGGTAAAGGCACTGACTTCCCACAACCGTTTTCCAATCAAGTCCTCCGGTGCATATCCCAGCATTTTTATGAGAAAAGGGTTCGCATCGGTAATTGCGCCGGATTCAGCATCGAGAAGCAAGATGCCGTCTTGAGCGGTTTCGAAGAGTCGCCGGTAACGTTCCTCAGATTCGCTGAGAGCCCTTTCTGCTTCTTTACGCTTGGTGATGTTACGGATATTGCACTGAATAACTTTTTTTAAATCGACAAGATAGACATTGCTAACGAATTCCACTTCACGCAACTGCCCGTCTTTCGTTTGTAACGGGAGATTCTCGTAGCGTATATACTCCTTCTGCTGTAATTCTTCAAACGCGGCTTTACTGGCTACGATGTCAAAGAATGCACCGATCTCCCACAATCGTTTCCCTATCAAGTCCTGTGGTGAATATCCGAGAATATCCCTGATGAACGGATTCGCATCGGTAATTGCGCCCGTGTCTGCATCGAGAATCAGAATACCGTCCTGGGCAGCTTCGAAGAGCCGTCGGTAGCGGAGCTCAGAATCATGCACACAATCCATAGGTTGGCAACGTTCTGCTCCATTCTCTTCTATCTGCCAATGTCCTTTTAGCTGCGCTACTCTTTCATACGTTTTCTGACAGGCAGATTCCAACTCTCCAATCAGTTCGTTTTTTGATTTCCTGTCGTTATTCATATTGAATATCTTCCATCCAGTGATTTTATCCAAGGTATTGAAAACATATCATAGTCAAAAAGCAAGTGTATGCAATCTTTACTTGAAACTTTCTTTTTGCAGACCTTCAGAGTCTTCGAACTTCCTTCCAAGAGAACCATCGTCTGCAGAAAAATTTGAAAGCTTTTGTTGTACTATTTTTCGGCCCCTGTGCAGCCGGGAGCATACAGTACCGACTGGACAAGCAAGTGTTTTTGCAATTTCAGCATACCTCAGTTGCTCAACATCACTGAGTAAAACGACACTCCTGAAATTACTCGGTAGCGATTCGATTGATTGCGCAATTTTATCTTCAAAGAGTTCATCAATGTGGTTTCCTTTTTTGGCAATACCGTATTTTTCTTGAAGATTTTCCACAAGCTGTTCGTGCTTCCCTGCGATTGCCGCAGGCTCGTCGTTCTTCCCTCCCCCCCAATTGTGCAACGCTTCTCCTTCTCGTTGCTTCCACTGTCCTTCAATTCCAGTCCAGCTCATTGTGTAAGTTCCCTTCCTTTCAAGTATCCACCAGCAAAGGTTCCCTTCGGTCAATGAAGGAATAAAAAACACTCCTGAATGATGAACAAGTATATCGATGACTGCGTTGATAAGTAATAGCCCAAAAGGATGAAAAAGGGATTAATCCCTTTTGGGAATGAATTTCAGCGGTTTTGGCTCAACATGTGTTTACGCGGAAGCGGCTTATTCAAGGCTCCTGGAGGATATATCTGTTTTTCCTGGCATAATTAAAGAGTTTTTTCCTTAATTGACATCTACCCCTATATAAACGAGAACGTACGGTGCCTATGGGACAGCCAATAGTATTCGCGATTTCTTTATAGCTGAGTCCCTCAACGTCACTGAGAATGAGAATGTTCTTGAAAGAATCTTTTAGCGATCCGAGGGAAGTCGTAACCTCGTCACCGAATATTTCGTCGTAATGCTTTTCTAGAAGATGTTTTTGATCGAACGATGTTTCTTGAAGAGTGTTATGCGGCAAGTTACATTCTTCGTATTGGACTTTTTTCGGTTCTTTTATTTCTTTTCTATAGAGGTTTATGTATGAATTCTTCATGATACAAAATAACCATGCCTTGACATTTGTTCCTGTTTCGAAATTATCCCAGAATCTATATGCTTTGATGTACGTTTCTTGCAGGAGATCTTTCGCATGATCGGAATTTAATGTCAGATGCAATGCATAAGAGCGTAGAATAGTCATATGGGGAAGAGCTGTCTGTTCAAATATTCTATGATTCATCATAGCTTACCCTTTTTTTTATAATCCGGTACGATCATTACAAAAGTATTTTCCTCAAAACCCCATATCTATTTCCGAAAAGAGGTAATCCTCTTTAAGTGAGGGGTAAAATCATACCAATTATTTTGTCCATCGGGAATAGCCCGAAAGGATGAAAAAGGGATTAATTCTTTTTAGAGGAGTCTAAATAAAACTTGGCGGATTGAACGTGAACGAATTATCTTGATCAGAAGGATAAAAAGAAATGCCCGGAGTGAAGAATGTAAGCATTCTCATAAGGAAAAAACTATATAAAACGGGGGGAATGTTTGTTGTCTTGGGACTTTTTTAAGGATACGAAGAAGTAAAATATCTTATTGGAATTGTCATATTCCGCAATAAAAATCAATTATTCTCATCACGTGTATACTTTGCTATTTGCAGGCGGCTATGAAGCGCTAATTTTTCCATGATGTTATGGACATGGCTTTTCACCGTGTGGGTAGCGATGTTGAGCTTCTGGGCAATTTCCTTGTTGCTCAGGCCGTCGGCAATCAGCACAATAATTTCACGTTCGCGTTTCGTCATTCGCACGATATTGGTGATTTTTCCCTTCTTTACAGCATGCTCAATCACATGAGTAAAAAGGGAACCGGCCAGAGATGGGGGGAGGACTTTTATTCCTTGCGCTACAGATCGAATGGTTCCGATAAATTCCTTTACTGTCGCAACTTTCAGAATGAAACCCGATGCCCCTGCCTCAACAAACTCAACAATGTCCGATTGTGTTGGGACAAATCCCATTCCGATTACTTTCGCCTCCGGTATTTTTTCCTTTATCGATTCTATAACAGATATCTCTTTGAAATTTCTCAGGCCCATGTCTATAAGAATCACATGGGGTTTTACCAGGCTTGCTTTCAGCAGAATATTGTTACCGCTTCCTATAGTAGCCACGACACGCATATCCGCCTGTTCATTGAGCATAGCAGTGATGCCATCGCGCAAAACTCGATTATCTTCAATGACCAGTATTTTAATTTTTTTCATCGCACAGTATCTCTTTATTTCTATGGCGCAGCTAAAACGCTGAGATTAGGTGTTTCAGCACTCCAATCTCTATATTATTGATTCCAGGCCTCTCTACTCTTCTCTGCTCGGATTACATTAAAGACCTAAAAAAGATACTTATTCTAAAAATAAGATGCAAGAAATGCCCAAACCTATTACGAAGTCATTGATAGTCTTGTGCAGGAACAACTATGCAGGTTTCTGAGTCATCCTCACTTCAATGAGCATGGATAAGTTTTAGAATGTCGCTGCTGTGTGGTAGTATCGCTTGACAGTAGAATGAAACTGTTCGGAATGCGAACGGAGTTTATTTCCGTAGTTCCGATAATTTCCTGAACAATTCGATTTCTTGCTCACCGAGATGGTCGGGTAATTGAATTACAATAGTTATATACAGGTTCCCGAATTCGTTTTTTGTGCCATAGACCGGCATACCGAGACCAAGGAGTCTCAGCATCTTGCCGTTGGGCGTTTCTTTGGGAATATCTACATTGACTGTATCCTTCAAGGTTTTGATCCGCGCCTTGCCGCCGAGTATGGCTGTATACAAATCGACCGGTCTATCGCAGTAGAGATCATTTCCTTTACGCTGAAATTCCGGATGCGCTACGACTTTGATTGTGATGTAAAGATCACCGTTTGGTCCGCCGTTCAACCCACGCCCCCCCTTACCTTCCAATCTTAACACATGCTGATCCATGATCCCCGGCTTTATTATAATCTTGATTGTTTGGTCGTTGATCTTAAGAAACCGGGTCGAACCATGATAGGCTTCTTCAAGCGAGAGTGTCGTCTCTGCTTCAAGATCCTCGCCCTTGAGGACAACGCTTCGTCTTCCTCGTTTCTGGCCGCTGTGTTGTCCAAATAGCATCTCAAAGAGATCACCGACGCCTTCATCGGTAAACGTCGAATCGGATTCATTCGCGCTCGTCCGGCGTGTTTGTCCGCCGCGGCCGCTTGCGTACTTCGACCAATCGAATCCGCCCGGCTGTGCTCCGGCTGCCTCGTACTGCTTCCAATCTGCACCAAATTGATCGTATTTTTTTCGTTTCACCGGATCGCTGAGAACTTCGTTGGCTTCGTTGATATCCTTAAACTTCTCCTCGGCAATTTTATCCCCTTTCGTTTTGTCAGGATGATATTTGTTGGCAAGCGCTCGATACGCTTTCTTTATTTCTGCAGCCGTTGCATTCTTACCAACCCCTAAATCCTTGTAATAATCTTTATAGTTCATAATCTTTCCATATGGTACTCATTCTTGGAAGCATTGACACAGGATATTTATCATCCGGTAATTCGTACTTGCGCAGCGTGCAATAATTCATTATTCCAGAAATAACCGTGAAGTAAAATGTTAGTATATCGTTTCTTTTAAGAAAAGACTAGAACCTATCTCGAAAATAGTAACCTGCTAAAATAACAATGAAATTCAGCCGCGGCAGCGCATCACCAGGTATCCATCTTATGGAGTACTTCCTGGGTGAGCGTTTTGATTCTCACGGAAACGTCATTCATGTGATCGTTGATTCTTTGCTCCATCTCAACCGGGAACCTCGGCGCGGGTTCTATAAGTTTCTCGTTGTATGCGTTCAGCATAATCTCTCTGAATATTGGGAGCGCAATCCTGCCGCCGGTTTCTTTTGCTCCTAATGTACAGTTGTCGTCAAAACCTACACGGACAGCCACAGTGATTCCTTCAGTACCGTACGTGGAGCCTACGAAAAGTGCATCTCTAAACTCGTTCGTTGTTCCCGTCTTTCCCATCACAGCGAACGGGAGACCGCGTGAGTCCAGATCATGAGCCGTACCACTTGGCATGCGCACAACACCGCGCAGACCTTCCTGAATGAGCGAAAGTGCGTCGCCCCCGACATCGACCGGAGACGACTCGTGTCTGCTCTCGGCTATCACTTCGCCTGAATCAAAAACAATTTTCCGGATCACATACGGTTGCGTGAGAGTGCCTGAAGCGATCGTGCGATACGCATTTGCCAGCTCCAACAAATTCATTTCGGACGCCCCCAAGGCCGTCGAAACATAAGAGTGCAACAGCGTCTGTATCCCCAGAGTGCGTGCAGTCTTTAGGATGCTGGCAATGCCGATCTGCTCAGCGACCCAAATCACAGCGGCGTTTCTGGATTGCGCCAGCGCCATTCGGAGTGTGATTATACCCTTGAATTTGCCATCGCAGTTTGAAATCCATTTCGCATTCTGCCATTCATCCATCGAAACAATGATGGGTACATCGGGCACCATGGATTCAAGATTAAATATCCCTGTCTGAAAAGCGGCGAGATAGACAATGGGTTTCATAGTGGATCCAGGTTGTCGTAATGAATTTGTCACGCGGTTGAAGTCACTGTAAACGCTGGAGCGGCCTTTGTAAAACTGGCGGCCGCCAGTCTCGGCGAGGATACTCGCATCGGAGTTTCTAAGCACAACTACTGAGCCCTGGATCAATCCTTTGGCGCCAGAGTGACGATTCTCATACATCAATAAGCCATGCTCCAAGGCTTGGTTCGAGATTTCCTGCATCCGGGTGTCCACCGTCGAGTAAATTTGGATATGTCCTTGCAGCAGATCGTTTTCATTGAGATCGGCTCGGAGACCTTTGAGTTCTTCCAGGACATTATCAACAACCGCAGAAACCGCGATCGTCTTGTCCTTGCGCTGCATGACCGTCTCAATTGGGCGCTGCCCAGCCCCTATAGCCTGAACCGGAGAAATAAACCCTCTCGCTGCCATCAGTGCCAGTACTTGATTTCTGCGCTGCAAGACTCTCTGGAACTGGCTCGCATTGGGCCTATAGTAGCGAGCCGACTTCACGGCGCCTGCCAACAACGCTGCTTTGTCCGCATCTTCTGCGGTAAACGTGGCGAGAGGACGGCCAAAATAGTATTCTGCTCCCCTCGCAAATCCGTACTGCCCGTTTCCCAGATAAATCAAACTTGCGTATCTGGCTAAAATTTCTTCCTTAGCGCGACGTTTCGAACCGAAACGTGCCTGCATCTCTTCTTCAAGCCACAAAGATATCCGTATCTCTTCCAGTTTCCGAAACATCATGTTGACCGTTCGCGCACCGAGTACGTACGATAACGCACGAGCCAATGCTTGGTTGTGCCGAAGCTGATCGTTGTTTTCTTGAGCCATCATGGTTTTGAGAAAATATCCACGCACGAGTTGTTGGGTAATAGTCGATCCTCCCTGCGGGAAGATATCCGCACTATTGACCTCGTCTCGTTGTCCCATCTGTGTAAGACACCCCATCAAATTCTTGATTCTGATTTTACACAATGCCCGAGTAAATCCGGAGTAGTCAACTCCGTTATGTGAGAAGAAGTTCTTGTCCTCTGCGGCGATAATCGCGTCGCGAACAATGGGCGGAATATCCTCATACCTGATGATCTGACGGCATTCTGAGGCCATCGCAATGAGCGGCCGGCTATTGACATCGTAGATATGACCGATGATGGGAATATCAAACCGATTGAATGCCTGCAGGTCAGGCAAATTGGTTCGATCATAACAGATGGAATGGATTCCCACTGCGACCAAAGTGGTCACAATAATTGTCGTACACACTAAAAAACAAACGACAGCATGCTTCCATGAAAGTGTGCCGAAGAGTAAAAAAGCATGATGCACTCCATTATGATGATTGCGCACCAGTTTCAAATGCGTATCCCTTTCGAGTTTAAGTCGGAGCATCCATGACGCCAGCTACAATCATGCGCTCCATTGTCAAGTAACGAATTATCGAGATGGCCGACCCCGACAAATAGTTGACAGTGCCTCAGTAGACACCTATTTTTCGAAGTAAATTCTGAGTAAGAGTCTTTGATTTTTGTTTTCATGATCCATCCTTTTCGTTCACTCGCACCACAGTTGTATTTTTCGGCGGTGATCACCCTTCGGCCTGCGCAGCGCACAAGCAGGCACCAAAAATAAAAATGTACCCGGAAACATAAATCCATAGCAACAATGCCATGATCCCACCAATCACTCCGAAGACCACATTTAATGTGGTAAAGTCTTTCAGATAGATTATGAATGGACTTTCGACGGCCTGCAAGAGAGCAGTTGCACACAGTGCCGCTATCCAAACTTCGTTAAACCGCGTGGGTCGGCGCGGAGCGAGCCGGTAAAACAGACTCAGACCGAAGAACACCAACAACAACGGGATGAAAAAGCTCCCCAAGTCATAGACCCAGGAATGGAAATTACTCTCTGTAAAGAGCCAAATCTTCGACATCCTCAAAAATGTTGGCCCAGCCATACCAAGGAGGACAGCACCCACAGTGATGCCGAGAAGCACCAGACTTTTTAGAGGCAGTCGCCACCAATTGTAATCTGATATGCCCCATGCGCGGTTTGTCGCGCAGATGAGTGTGGTAAAACATTTGAGGGCGACCCAGACCAATATAAGAAACGCGATCGCGCCCACATGCTTGCGCGCCTTGACAACACCGGCAATTGCGTTAAAAATGTGATGTTGCATCTCTCCACTAATGGGGACGTATCTTTCTATGTAGGCAACGACCTCTTTCCCGGCTCTATCCTGGTCAACAAAGTACGAGGCAATTGTGACAAGCAATACCATCAAAGGAAACAGCGAGAAGAACGCATTGAAGGCGAACGCTCCCGCCCACTGTGCCCCATCTATCCGCAAAAACTTTTTTACTGCGAGATAAAGTATCGCCCAGATCCTGCGAGTCTTTTGATCAAGCCGGCTTGGCTTATTAAAATTCGCGGTGCTCATTGAACTTCCATAGCAGTGCAACCGTAGGTGCCTATCTTGCGTAGCAGTTTTGAGGTGAGAGTTTTTATTTTCATATATCAATTCCCATTGTTTACCGCAATGCGATGATATGCATGCACAACATGTGCAGCCATTTCACTTAAAATCCAACAATATCCCGCACTGCAATTCGAAGTGCGAACCACTCATACTGGATGAATGGATCATCTCCCACCCGTGTATAGTTCACCTTACCGATCTTCATCGAACCCGATTTATCCGGAACATTGGTCTTGCGGATCTTAAAGTTGTTGGCAATGAACGAAATGAAACCATTGGAAAAGCCCTTTTCACTTCCCGTTTGTTTGTCAATGGCTGCAAGGGTCAAGTCATTGTAGACACCCCTCAAGGTGCCGGTGGCGTGTCCCGAAACAACATTGACATCGAATGTTGCCTCCTGAAGGACACCTGTCTTAATTCGCATTTGATCGGATATCTCAAGCATTGAATTGAGCGGGCTGAGATCCATTTTGCTCAGCGAACCAGAGTAATGGAACGAAAAATCCGGCGATGCGACAGGAATTATCATATGCACTTTCATCGTCCCGGCGTTTTCGAAAATCCCTTGTGCGTGAATAACTAAAACGGCGTCCCGATCAACATGATTGGCAATTCCTTTTGCCAACACCTGCATGCTATCAAACGTTACGAAAGCCGGCTTCGAACCGAATACAAATCTCTCACCATACATCAGTCGTCCGTTCATGATACTCAGGCTATCGACCTGCAGGGTTTTCTTTATCGAAGATAGAATCTCGTTCGGCATAAAGGGCCCCGAAGAGTCTCTGCTATCGGGTTTGTCCTTGTTAACCAGGATATCGAGGAATGCATTGTGGATTTGAACGAAACGGGCACGGTACTTCTTCCCTTGCAGCAGTTCGAGACATCCCAAACCCGTCACGCTGCATTGCGGAGTCACAAAGCTCAATCGTGTTCTTCTGAATGTACTTCCGTTAAAGAACTCATCGTCGCCTGCCAACGGATGAACCTCTAGTGATTCAGCAACCATCTCTGAATTTGGCACAGATACATGCAGCCGTTTGCACCGAAATTTATAGTGCGACTGCTGGAGGTTAAGCTCGATGGCTCGAACATCGAGGTCTACGTTGACAAAGTCCTTCGGCCCAAGTGTTCCTCCCCAGAGAAGATGTATCCACTTGATTCCTCTCACGGAGAACGAACCCATTTTGCTTGAGAATGTACCATCGACTGCATGCAGTGCAATGGAGTCAAATCCAAAGCGGTTTTTTAAGATGCTGTAATTCATTTCGGCAATACGTATCGAGTACGCGGGATATGCCTCAGCAAATGCCTTTGTAATCCTGGGCTTGATAAACTTGTTCACAAGTGGATTAGGAAAAAGCAGGAGAACCAACATGCAGACAAGCACTATCGCTCCTACAGTAAAACCCACGTACGACGCTATCTTCAGCGGTGACAGCTTTCGTCCATTAGTTGGTGGATGTTCATTCTGCATGTGTTCTATCACCTTGCTTTCATTGACACGATCGCAATGCGCGGCCTTTTCTTAAAAGTGTGCTGAGAGAAAGATTGATGGTTAAAAAGGTCATATTAAACTCACGAGAGCAACAACCCCGGATAAAATGATCAATGCGCCGGAAATCCTATTGACCCATCTAAGTCCACCTGCGTCCAGTTTTTTTTTGAAAATCGTAGCAACGTAACTTAGAGTCAAAAACCATAGACACGATCCCGTAAACACTCCGAGGACAAGAATGCACGATGAAATGAAAACAAGCCTATGCCCCAGCCCAAAGGCAGCGAACACTGCAACAAAGGCAAATATGGTCATTGGATTGGTAAGTGCGAGGAGAAAGGCGGAGATGTACGAACCCAACAATCCCTTTTTGTCGTAGGGAATTATAGGATCCTTG
This sequence comes from Ignavibacteriota bacterium, assembly GCA_003155495.1. Taxonomy (GTDB): domain Bacteria; phylum Bacteroidota; class Ignavibacteria; order UBA10030; family UBA10030; genus Fen-1298. Next base: position 8,890 of record PMDB01000036.1, on the reverse strand, counting down.
CGCTTAGCACGAAATGTTCTTATTCCAAGGAACAAGAGTAACCCTCCTCCAAGCAGACTCACCCAAAAGTGCTGGGTGGCGATCACATCCGAGATGAATGTGAGACCGAACGCAGCGATAGTGCCGTATAACGAATCTGCGGTTGCAGCCCCAAGGCCGATAATCAGACCGCGTGAGTGCCCCTCAGCCAGTGTCTTGCGAATGCACATTATCCCGATCGGTCCTATAGGAACCGCCATCGCAAATCCAATAATCAGTCCTTTTATGAAAAAGATTGGTTCCATATTCTCACATTCCAATCAACTTGTTTCTATTGATACAGTGAGGATTGGTGTTGTGATCTCTCTAAAGATTCTCATTATCGATCAAGCCATTTCCATCTTATAATTCAATTTGTGTTCCCTGATTCATACATTTCTATTTCAAAAAATCCGGCTGCCATTTGATGGCTATCCCTGTTGCTAAGGATGAAGAATACAATCCTAATGAGATGTTTTTGTCTTTGAAACGATGAAGTTCGGGAATAATTATGCCGCATAATGCCCCTACTCCTAAGCCGACCAATACATCGGAAGGAAAATGTGCAATCGCTTTCACTCTACAATATCCCTCAATAAGAGGAAAAATTGTCGCTGCACCGTATAAAAGATATTTATTGTCTCCTATTCCAGGATTATAATCACAGTATACTTTCACCATAAAGAAAGTAGATGCCGCGACAACGGCGGTATGGCCGCTGTAGAATGAATTCCGGTTATTGGCTGAGTTTCTCTGGTCATAAGGAAGTTGATCATAGTATGCGATAGGCCGGATTCTATTTTGAAAATTAACCCCGAGAGGAGTCCATTCATAAATATTAGGCGTGATAGACATGGTTTCCACATACATAAGCAGCACATCAACCCAATCCCGCTTGATCTGTTTATCAAACATGAGGAAAACCGGAAGAACAACTGTAGACGCAAGGAAATAATCTGAATATTTGGCGAAGGACTCCATTTGAGAGGGGTCTTGCTTGAAGGCCCAGCTATCGATACTGTTTATAGTACTTTTGTTCAATGCCTGTATTTCTAATCGAGATAACTCTATTTTGTGAAATACCAGTCCTACTCCCAGGTAATTTGCGGACATTCCAACGCCGATGATAGTCCCTGTTACCCAATAATTAACGTGGTAAGGATGAAATGAAGAATCACTTGAAAACGATTGAGGATACACCTGTAGAGCCAAACAGATACCCCAAAAAGCAAGGATAATGAATCTGCGCCGATAAGTTTTCATGATTCCGATCTCGTATTTATTAAAACTCATGAGATTGTAAATATTATGCCGCATAATAATTGTTACAGTTTTCAAGTGTCGGAATGGATTCCTTTTTCCAACACCGGTGGAATACTCTCATTAGACTTTTCCGATCCAAGCAAGACCGCTATCCATCGCGTGCCTTTACTGCTCTCAAAGGCAAATTTCATGCTCATCGTAAGGGGTACGCAGAGAATCACGCCGATCAGACCGAGCAGGCTTCCCCAAAAAAGCAGGGAGAGAAAGACGACCAGGGTAGACAGCCCAAGTTTTCGACCCATAAGCCGCGGCTCAACCACGTTTCCGAATGTGAAGCCAACGGCAAGATAACCGGCAGCGACAAGCGCGGCAGGTCCCATTCCGAGTTGAAGGAACGCCAGTAGTACCGCAGGAATGGCAGCTAATATTATACCCATGTTGGGTACATAGTGAAGCATAAAAGCCAGGAAACCCCAGAGAACAGGATAATCCACACCGAGGATGAATAACCATGATCCTATTATACCCCCTGCGATCAGACTGATGATCGTCTTGATGACCATATAACGCCTGATATCATCAACAAACTTCGTGTACTGGGGAAAGACACGTTCAGGATCACCGAGTATAGAACGGAGCTTGTGAGGGAAGCTTGAGGCTTCAAGAAGAATGAAGGTTACCGTGAGCAGGACCAACAGGATGTTGGGCATTAAACCCATCGCTTTGAGGAAACCGGCAGTGAGGCTCATCACCGCCACCGGATCAAAGTACTCAAACAAGGCCTTTTCAGTGATTACGAGACCCTTACCTGCCAAGAACGTCCTGAGCGCTAAGATTTGCTCGTGCAGGCGTTTCTGATAGAAAGGCAACGCATCGGAAAAGGTGCTGAGGGAGACCCCTAATACTCCACCGATAATCAGAAGAAGAGCAATCATTCCTGCCATGACAATAATCACCGCTACAAAAGGAGGAACGTGTTTTCGTTTTAACCAGAGCACCGGCGGTGTTCCGATGAGAGCGAGGAAAACAGAGAGAAGCAACAATGCAACAACCGACTGTGCTAGATAAATACCATAGAGTATAATCATGAGCGCTGCCGCGATAACGAGGAATTGTATTCCATGAAAAGATTTATTTTGCTCAGCCATGAATAACTCTTCCTTCTTCACTCAAAACCCGACAACATCCCCCACTCCGCTTCTGACTTAGTTTGTCTCTGTACGTTCTCCGGCAACTCGTACTTGCGCAGGACGCAGTAATTCATTGTTCCAGAGATAACCGCGACGCAGCTCATCAACAACGGTTCCCGGTTCACTATCTTTATGTTTCGCCATCGCCACAGCTTCATGTAAATTATGGTCAAATAGCATACCAACACTTTCGAAAGGAAGAACTCCATACGTCTCCAACAACGCAAGAAGTTTTTGATAGATGATTTTAACACCTTGCACAAAGGGTTGCTTCGTATCGTTAGCGCTCTGCAGTGCTTTTTCCATATCGTCGATGATGTCTAACAGGGGAAGTATCATTCCCCGTTTACCTTCCTCAGCAATCTTGTTGCCGTCACGTTCAATGCGGCGACGATAATTCTTGAAGTCTGCAAGTGTGCGCAGGTTCCGGTCACGTTCATGTAATAGCTCTTCTTGCAATCTCTGGATTTCTGCCGCCAAATCAGCCGGCGGCAGCAGGTTCTGTTCGTTTTCGCGTACGTGTATTCCCATTGTATGCCTTTTTACTGTTCGTTAACTAACTTTCACAAGCTGCTTTCCAAGATTTTCTCCCGCAAACAGTCCAATGAAGGCCTTCGGTGCATTTTCCAATCCCTCAATTACGTTCTCGGCATATGTCAATTTTTTTTCCTTCAGCCAGTCCGCCAATTGGCGTATCCCCTCGTCAAACCGATCTGTGTAATTATGTACTATGAAGCCCTTCATGAGGGCGCTATACGTTAGTAAGCGCGGCTGGATTCGTGGACCTGTCGGAATTTGTGTCTCGTTGTATAAGGAAATTTGACCACACAAGGGAATGCGGGCGTGATTGTTTATCAAAGAAAGGACCGTATCTGAGATGTCACCGCCGACATTATCAAAGTAAATGTCAACGCCATCCGGACAAGCTTCCTTCAATGCTTTCCGCAGATGAGGAATGGTTCTATAATTTATTGCGGTGTCAAATCCCAGTTCATCAATCAAGTACTTGGTTTTCTTGTCAGACCCGGCAATACCGACAACACGACAACCATATATCTTGGCGATCTGTCCAACAATAGTTCCTACCGCGCCAGCCGCGCCAGAGACAACGACTGTTTCACCCTGCTTTGGCTGTCCAATATCCAACAATCCAAAATACGCGGTAAGCCCGGGCATTCCCAACACTCCCAGCGCTGTACTCACTGGAGCAATTTCAGAATTTATCTTCCGCACTTCTTTCTCGCCGGATATGGAGTAATCCTGCCAACCGAGATTTCCGACTACAAAATCCCCTTTGACAAAGTTTTTTGACTTCGACTCAATGACCTCTCCGACAATCCCTCCGTTCAGAACTTCGTTGAGCTGAAAGGGCGCCACATAGGATTTTCGATCATTCATCCTGCCTCTCATGTAGGGATCAACGGAAAGAAATCGTGTCCGCAGTAATACCTGTCCGTTCGTAGGTTCAGGCACTGCGGATGCAACCAACTTGAAACAACTCTCATCCGGTAGTCCGACGGGCCTCTTGACTAAGAGGATTTGTCTATTGATTTGTTGTTTCACTGGACCTTCATAGAAATTAAATTGTTTGAGGAGATCATCTGGCATACATGGGATAGTCTGTATATCCCTTTTCACCCGGAGAATAAAATGTTTTCATATCAAGTTCTTTTGAGAGCGGCCAGTCATGAATGAATCGTTCAACAAGGTCAGGATTATTAATAAATGGTTTACCGAAAGCGATAAGATTCGCAAGTCCACCTTGTAAATCATTTTCAGCACGTTCCTTTGTATATCCACCACTAAGAATAATTGTACCTTGAAATCTTTTTCGGATAGCTTTTTTGATTTCAATAGGCACTTCCGGCGCTCCCATACTGCTATGGTCTACGATATGGATATATAGTATCTCCATGCGATTGAGCCGTTCAGAAAGATATTTATATGTGTTATCTATTTCAGGATAGAGAGGCATATCGCTTGCTACACCGTAAGGAGATAAGCGTATACCGATCCTCTCCTTTCCAATTGCTTCAACTGCACCTCCTATTACTTCTAACAGGAAACGGCAACGGTTTTCAACGCTTCCCCCGTAGTTATCATTTCTTTTATTACTGACGGGAGACAAAAATTGCTCTAAGAGGTATCCATTAGCACCATGCAGTTCTACACCGTCAAATCCCGCTTTAATCGCGTTCGACGCAGCGGAAACATATTCTTGTTTGGTATGTTTTATTTCTTCTATACTCATTGCTCTTGGGACTGGATAATCCTGCAATCCCAGAGTATCTGTCCACATTTGTCCGGTTGGTTGAACAGCAGAGGGTGCAATAATTATTGCATCTTCTGGCATGTTCGCATGATGACTGATGCGCCCGGTATGCATAAGCTGAACGAATATTTTTCCATCTTTAGAATGCACAGCATTTGTGATTTTCTTCCAACCTTCCACTTGTACTCCGTTAAAGATACCTGGGATACGGCTATAACCGAGACCGTTCGGCGAAGGAGACGTCCCTTCGGTGATGATGAGTCCTGCAGCAGCACGCTGTCCATAGAATTCAGCCATTAAATCGTTTGGGATGTTACTCATTGCACGAGAGCGAGTCATAGGTGCCATAACGATTCTATTTTTTAGATCGATGGTGCCAAGTTTATAGGGGCTCAATAACCCAACATTTTCCATTTAACATCTCCTTAATAAACATCGTATACATCACATTTGGTTGAGCCAACAACTGGCTTTTACTGGACCGTGAAACACAATAAAATTATTTTCTGTGCCTATTTAATTGTTAATATTCCTCAAAATGAAAAACCTGCCTGCGCGGCAAGTATCAATCGTGCTTTTTTCCCAATGGACAAAAATGGGTCCATTTCCAGGCCAATATTTATTTTTTTATCAAAACCGATATTGACTATTCGTACCATTTCTGCCAAATCCAGAAACATCGATAAGGCAAAACCGCCTCGACCGGTCCCAACATCAACCGGTGAATTTACGCCAAACACTCCTATCCCCGCGCTGACAGGAAATCGATTTCCTGTTTTTGAATCAATAAAATAGAACCGTACCATCGCACTGGAGTTTCCATATTGAATTGGATCATCGGTTCGTGTATCGTAGAACACTTTGGGGATTGCGAGTGAAAGCCCTATTTCGACTGTCGGGCCTTTCACTCGATAATATTGTGTTATAATGTTAGAACGATCCACTGCGCCGATTTTGATGGTGTAATCGGGTTCGATGTGGATACCAAGAATTGCCCAATCAGGCAGTGAATCTACCGGCACGATCACTTGTTCAAGTTCTTCCGGACGGATGTTGGCGAACGCACCATAGGCAGCGCGATATTGAATGAACATTGCGCGATCTTTGTATGAATCGCCATGACTTCGATATGTGACGACACGTCGTTCGTACGATGGAGCTGCTATGCCGTCTCGTAACAGTATCGTCGTTGTTATTCTAACGAACTGGGGTCCCATACGAATCCGGATGCTATCGCGGTGAAACCGCACCATAAGATTTCGAACTTGCTCTCGATTCAGTGTAACTGCCGTCCGGATATTATTGCCGCCTGCTGCAGGAATAATACTGATGTATCTACTGAGTTGTTCAACGTCTTGGTATTCTTCCACCGCTACAACACAATCTGTTTCATATCGAAATCGTCGCCCCTCAGAGTCCGTTACTCTAAGCCCGATGGGGAATAATCCTGGTGTTGCAGTTAGAGGAATGACAGCAGCGTACCTAAGTCGTCCAATTGATTTGAGCGTTGTTCCTTCGATACGTAGTATCGGAGTAATGATTCCCGCTGTCGCGGAATTATCGTTTCGTTGAATGATAAATATAACAGTGTCACCAGGAAAGTAGACCGACTTGTCGACAGAGATATCGATCCTCTCATCTTCGTCTGTAGACTGAATGAGTGTCGAAGTTTTCGATTGTGCATGGGTGCTAAGTATCCCGATAACACAAAGCAGAATACATTTAATGAATTTTGATTTCAACATATCGTCTCTTCGGCGATCATCATAATTGCCTCACATAGTACAAATAACTGTAAAACACAACAATCGCCCAAATGTATGAGAAAGTAATTAATCCTTTTATTGACCATGATACATTGACATCGGTTGGACGAAGTCTGCCATCATACGCAGATGCCGGTCACGCTCTGGACTCAAATCTTCACACAATCTTTCGATTTCTCTAAGCAGGTCAACTGGTGGTTGTAAATTGTGTTCGCTCTCTTATGCAAGTGTTGCCATTGTACATCTTGCTATGCTTGTTTCTTCAATCTGCTGAATCACTGTACCGTTGTGGACTTTACCTCTTATTCTACCTTTTTAAAATCAATATATCCCCGTTCCACATCTGTATGTAGTAACTGTACGCGGCATCTATGACCAACATCTAAACCTTCAAAACCACTCACCAGTCTTCCTTCAATGGGCGGATGCAGAAGACGGACCCACGTCCCTTTCGCAGATGCGCCGGTGACGATGGCATCGAATCGTTGATTTATCTTTGACTCCAATACCATAGCCGCTGCGGATTTTCCAACCTGCCGTTCAACCTTTTTCGCCGCATCCTCATTTTCTGTACAGTGTTTTGTAAGTTCCACCAATTCATCCGTCGTATAGGGTATGGAACCTTCCGCCATCGCTGCTATTAATAACCGCTGCGTGATCAAATCGGGATATCGGCGGTTCGGTGCTGTGGAGTGAGCATAATCTTTGACCGCAAGACCGAAGTGTCCGGCAGAACTCCCTCCCGGAAGTTCGACGACATATTCACCAGCACCTAAGAGCTTGATGATACTGAGAGAAAGATCGGGAAAGCGGAGAGGATCGGTGGATTTTGCAGATATCAAGAATTCATCCAATGCTTTTGAATCGGGCACTTTAGGAAGTGTGAAACCCTGCTCTAAGGCAATCTCGACGATTCGATCCCAGCGTTTTGGTGTCCGAACAATGCGCCGAATCGAAGGTACCTTTTTGGCTGCGAGGTACCGTGCCGTCACACCGTTTGCCGTGATCATAAAGTCCTCTATGATATCTTTGGCANNGCTTCTATTGTTTCGAGATCAAGCGCACCATGCTGATGCCGGAGGGATTTCAACTTTTGCGCTGTGCGATACTGAAGTCGGAGATTTTCGTCGAGACCGTTGACTGTGCCGATCACCTGCGGCATCGGCTCGTTCCCTTCCAGCCAACCTGCAACACTGTTGTAGGCAAGCTTTGCACGATTGCGAACCGTCGCTCGATATATATCCGAACTTTGAAGCGACCCATCCCCGCCGATACCCATTTCAATGACAATAGCAAGGCGGTCTGATTCATAGTTGAGAGATGTGAGATCGGTCGAGAGCTTCTCGGGCAGCATCGGAAATATCTGTGCAGCGGTATAGACCGAGGTCGTGTTGTGGTTTGCATGATCGTCAATTGCTGACTGTTTCTTGACGACAGCTTCAACATCCGCAATGGCGACAAGGATCTTTACTGCACCCCCAGGCATGGCTTCGGCAACGGTAAGCTGATCCAGATCGCGCGAATCATCGTTATCTATAGAGCACCATGCAAGATTCTTGAAATCACGCGCCGATTTTTCATCATTTGTGACAGCCCCATGGATTCCATCAAGCTCGGCAATCGCCTGAACAGAAAAATCCGGAAGAAGTCCTCTTTCTATCATCACCCGACGTGCAATTCTTTGCAGGATCGAGCGGTGTTGTCTGTCATCTGTATTCGTCATATTATCATTTTCCTGGAATACCATATCGTGATTTCTTGCTCAATGAATTCATTCTTCTCGGCACCGCCATCATTCGCCAACGCGCCATTTCATCCTCGCGACCCTCTTAACGGTGTCGTTGATGACAAAGTATGAGACGTTCCCATAGCGGCATTTTATATTATGACGATGACCGGCTAATTCACTTTGCCAGGCTCGCCTTTGTCAGCTTTATCTCCGTGCTTTCCAACCTTGCCGACCTTTTCAGGTAACCCGGACTTCGTAGTGTGAGTGCCGAGCAATCCCTTTTCGGTATAAGAGCCGACAGAGTTACCCTCCGGGCCGAAAGGCCGCTTCACTTGCGGGACGCTTCCCGAATGATTGACTGTTACGGTAATCACGTCTTGGTCTGTATTGCCGCCCGCGCCAGTCACATTCACCGAGACCCTGTGGTCGCCGTCGGAAACTTTGGTCGCGTCAAAGCGCGCGCTCCACATTTGTGTCTCACCGATGCGATCCATCGGCACTGCCAGTCCACCGTCGATCTGCATGGTCGCCGAAGCAACGCCTTTGTCATCCCAAACTTTGACTCGAACATCTGCCGTATCCTTGACGATTTGTGAACCACCGATCATGAGCAGTTTATCCGTTGGTGAGGTGATCATCACAAACGGCCAAC
>PMDB01000029.1 GCA_003155495.1 Ignavibacteriota bacterium | reverse complement strand
CAAGTACGCATTGCACGCCACTTGTAGTGGTCCCCTGCGAGCCATATTTGCGTCATGTTCTCAAACTTAAAATCTTGTGCAACTTCTTTTGGTGAAATATGACAATGATAATCAATGATGGGAAGCGATTCCGCATAGGTATGATACAACTTCGATGCGGTTTTTGTATCAAGTAAAAAATTTTTATGGATGAATTCTTTTTTCATAAGTCCGTCCTTTTAGACTAGTCCGAGACCAATCGATATTACAAATTGTCATAGCAGAATATCGAAAAAAACGAAACCAACTGCATTACTTCATCCCAATCTTTTTGAGAAGCTGATTGCCGGAGTTCGGTGCATAATATACCAATAATCTCTTGTAAGAGAAACATTCCTTACTTGTCATTTATATTGAAAAGAAAGAGAATTTAGGATGTCAAGTACCTGTTTTTTGTATCACAATCAACTTCAACTGCGATAGCGATGGACGGTAAGCATAAAGCACAAAAATACTGGCTAAAGGACTGCTCTGTGCATTATTATGAACACTGTGTACACCAAAAATTTTTGATCAACCGGCTTCGATATAGAAATATGTACAACTGAATTTCACTTTTACATCCCACATACATAATGGTTAAAAAACCTTTATGCTTATTTGTAAAAATGACGACTTCGCGTGCGGAATTATAGAATTTCTTTTATTTAAAACGAAAAAAGAGATGATAACCAATTGAACAACGATCGCGTTATAAACCAGAAATGTAAATAGATCAAAAAATTTCCTGTGTCAGATAGTGCTTTGCAAGTGAGTCTAACTCATCGCATAAAAATCATAAGGATATTGTGCACTGTGAACTCTAATTTACAAAGGTACGCATCCCCTTTTATTCATTTTTCAGGTTTGCTTCGATTCATTCCAAACAATAAATTGTTGTTTCAAATGCTGGGTAAAAGTTATTCTTACCATTACAAACCACATGATCACAGCTTGAATTTTCTCTTTTTTCTTAGAAAAATGAAGACCCTTGACAATATAAAAGACAAGCGCATAATACCAGTCAGTAAAATCACAGTAATAAACAGAGTATGAGACTCTGCAGGACCGATTTTTCCATTTGGAAGTTATCTTAACAAATTGTACTTTAATAGCGCCAAGTAACAGTACACCGTGCTTGCTTTATTGTGAGAATTCCCTGTAGTTTTACATAGGAGAATTTGCTTCGATAATCTTAGATGGGGCTAAGCTCTGCATCCCAAGTGTAAGAAGCTATCAACGAACATCTACCAATAGGTATCTCTGTTCGCTGATTTTTTTCGCAAGAACCGGTAGTTGCGGCGTACACCATCCCGACGGTTGGTCGGGGAACATCTTATATGAAAGGATTTGTTCCATGGAACAAGGAACAGTCAAATGGTTCAACAGTGCTAAGGGGTTTGGATTCGTTTCCCGCGCAAGCGGCGAAGATGTATTCGTGCATTTTAAGTCGATCGTTGGCGAAGGGTACAAGACCCTGAACGACGGTGACAAAGTGCAATTTGAAGTCCAGGAGGGACCGAAGGGGCTCCAAGCAGTGAACGTTTCCAAGGTGTAAGGGATGCATTTCATTTCTTGCGAATGAACATTCTGGAATAAGACACAAAAGGCATGCAGTAATAAACCTGCATGCCTTTTTTTTAAATCTCTGCGATCAACGAAGAAATCATTCTTTGTCTGATGATCGCACCATGATTAGTGATGCAAAGTATTTTTTTTCTTCAACCGTTTTGACCTATTGATTGACGCCATAATTGCAATCAAAAGCACCGCACCGACCACCCCCAACGCTAATCCAATTGAAATTGGTATATATCCCATCAGCAGCATCTTTAACCCTACAAAAACGAGCACAACCGACAATCCATGCCTGAGGTAGTAGAATAAATCCATCATTCCTGCTAAGGCAAAATAGAGAGATCTCAATCCGAGAATAGCAAACACATTGGATGTATAGATGATAAATGAATCCTGCGTAATGGCAAATATTGCAGGGATAGAATCTACGGCAAAAAGAAGGTCTGTTGTTTCTATGACAATGAGCACGACAAGCAGAAGTGTACCATAATGTTTCCCGCCGGTCTTTATAAAAAAATTTTCTGCATGATATCCTACAGTAACCGGAAAGAATTTTTTAAAAAACCGAAGAACAATATTCCGCTCTGGGTGCACTTCTTTTTCCTTGTTCTGAAACGCCATTTTAATTCCGGTAACGACGAGAAACAATCCAAAAAGATAGAGTACCCAATGAAAACGTGCAACAAGCGCGGCGCCTAAAAAAATCAATAAACCTCGCATCACCAGAGCGCCTAAAATTCCCCAGAACAGAACTTTATGCTGGTACTTTGCTGGTACTTTGAAATACGAAAACAAGAGGAGAAAGACAAAAAGATTATCAACACTGAGAGATTTCTCGATGATGTATCCGGTGAAGAACTGCAATGCTGCTTCATGACCGTACCAGAGAAATACCCCGACATTAAAAAGAAGTGAAATAAAAATCCATATTCCGCTCCACAACAAGGATTCTCGAATGCTGATCTCATGAGGTTTGCGGTTAAATACCATTAAATCCACAATGAGAAGAAAGAGGATGAAGACATTAAATCCAACCCATAGAAGGACGGTATGCATTAGGACTGCTTTCCCGAAAGAGCCGCACGGTTCATTTGTTGTTTCCAATAAAGATAGAAAGGAATTCCTACAAGAACCAATAGGATGCCTAAGAAAGAATCGGCCGTTTGTACAATAAGTGCGTTCACGAGTAATCACGGGGCCGCAAAAATGAATATAATCGGTATCCACAGGCATCCAGGTACATGAAACGCGAGGTGGGCGGAAGGTATCTTTGTACGAATAATAAAACCGCATCGGCATCAAGTACAAAGGAAATCCAACCAGCAAAGATACCATAGATAAACACAAGTGTAAGCAATCCGGCAAGCTTCCAGACACACATCATCACACCCTGCACTTGAACTGCTGCAGCAATGTTTGCCGGCATAAGAAATATTCCAGATCCAATCACAATTCCGATACCAATCATAATCGCTGACTTTAAACCTAGGCGACGCGATACTCCAGCGGAAGTTTCTGCCGTGCCGTTGATTGAGGTTGATGCTGTCATTATTTCTGATTTGTTTTAGCGAAGAGAAAAGAAAATATGAAATAAACGAACTTATCCGCCAAAGATAACCAGTTGTACATCTTCCGGCAACAAGGCACTGAGCGAACGCATCACGCTTCCTCTTAACATATTCTCTAACACACTTCGTTTCGTGGCTCCCATAATCACTCGATCAACTCCAAAGGTTGCCGCCTGTTCTGCAATTGTATACCCGACCTCATAACTTGGAATCGAAATAACCTGATAATCAATGCCGGAAGCTGAACATATTTTATCAATATGCTCTTCAGTACCATTCACTTTCATTTCTATTCGTTCCGGTAATGTACCGACAACAATTTCTTTGACACGCAGAATAAACAATAGTGCTCCGCGCTGTTTTGCTTCATCGAGGGCGAACTTTAGCAAACGATCATTCACATCTTTTATCGCAAGAAGATATTTTGTGGAAGGAATGGAAGTACGGCGACGTTTGCGTGTCGGTGCAAGCGGTGCCGGTATTGTCTCGGTTAAAATCGGTTTGGAAGCAAGTTTCCACTTTACAACCTGGCGTGCAGCGAGGCCAAGCAGGAGAATGAGACCCGCAAAAATGGTTGCTTCATGTTTTTTGATGGCTATAGATGCCTCGATAAAGAAAAGCACGACAGCTGACACGAGCATCAAGATCTTAACGTATGGTTTCATGCTGACCGATTTATCGGTTGCGGTAGAACCAAGATTGATGATCATGGCTCCCACTAATCCGATGGCATACAGATGCGAAAGTGTTTCCACATCCTGGATCACTAAAAGAACTAAAATTGGAAGTATGGTTGTAATGATAAGAGGAATGAACGGGACGCCGTGACGGTTGAGTTTCCGAAGTGATAAGGGAAGTTCCTTATCCACCGCCATCAGGAATTGTATAGAAATGAGATCATTGAGCGCCGTATTACCCGCAGAAATAAGCAAAGTACCAAGAGAGAAAGCAACAAACCAACCAAACCATGGGCCAACATAATGTTCACCCAGAAAGCGCAGCATATCTTCTTTATGGTCACCCGGAGATAGTCCTTGTATAGCATGCATTGCCAGACCAAGAAACACGTTTGCAAGAATAACTTTTGCAAGAACGGATAAAATGGCACGACGAGAATCTCGGGCTGGGTCTTTCATCAAACCTGTCATATTCGAAATCGCTTCAATGCCAGATAAACTTAGAATAAATCCGACGAATATGCCCCAGTTGTGGAACAATCCGCCTTCTGGCCGAATAATTGTTGCCTGCTGAACTGCGATTCCAGCGGATGAAAATATTATCGTCGCTAAAGTAGCAAGTGTAAACGCGGAAATTATGAGTGCCAGGCCACCAGAGTGTTTCGGCCCAAACCAGTTTATCGCACCAACCACGCCTATGATAATAATCGCCCATAATGCCGGATACCCGAGATTAAGGTAATGGCAGGCATCGAGCACAGATAAAGCCATCGTAACAACATAGTCTGCTGCCAAAAGTAATGCGCCTATGACAGCTAATAGTTGAGAACGGTGGTACACGGAGCTATAGACTCCGCCACCATGGGGATAAAGGCGACAAATGGTAATGTAATTGACAGCGACAAGGCTTGTGAGAGCCAGCATGAAGCAGAGGTGCCAAAAACTTGAATAGCCCGCGAGAGCAAACCCAAGTCCCATCACGTATGCCACGCTGGTACCCCAGTCACCATCGAGAATTGCAGCACTCCGTAGCCACCCTAAAACACGTGGACGACTTGTGGCATATTCCTTCACTCCCGAATGGGCGAGCGTAGGACTAGTACTATCAGGCTCCAAAATTCAAATTTCCGAATTCAACAAAAGGAAGCCGGGATCGCTAGACGGTCCCGGCTTTTCAAAAGATGGGTGTAATAATACTATTTTAAGCGGATGGAAGCAATGACTTTTTCAAATGCGGGTAAGAAGTCTTTCTTCATCGGAGTATAATAGGTAAGCATAACCCTAAAAAATTTATCATTCTTAACCACGAAATATGTTCTACGTTCAATACCACTTTGAGGCTTTTCGTTGAAAAAAACAGCTTTTTCGCCACCAATAGTAGTTTTCCCTTGGGAAATCGCCATAACTGCTCTTGGATTTTGTTCTACGACTTTCTCTAATGTCAGTTTTTTAGCTTGACGTATATCAATATTGATATCGCAATCATTCCGCATGCCATCCCTATTTCCGGCAAATCTTACTCCCGAAATCATATCTCCCTTTTTTGACAATTCATTCGGGCCAAAATTCGCAGGATACTCTAGTTGAATGTAGTTATCTGAGTACTTCTCTACTTGTGCAAGAGGAATTGCGGGATTGATACCCTTTGGAATAACAATTTTCTGAGGCAGTATCAGCGACACCAAGACAGAATCGAATACAGGTTTACAGGGCTCAAAAAGATTATTGAAAGCTGCGTATTGAACATAGTATATCGTGGAATCTTTCAAGGTCGCAACATAAATCGCTTTGATTTTAGTTTTCTCATCGATGACACCAGAATAACTGACTTTTTTTGCATCAAGTCCGTTAATCTTAGCATCTTCCATTTCTGTTACTTTATAACCTTCTGATTCCTTGGTAGCTTTGAAATCACTCACATACTTTACATAATCCTGCAAGGAGTCACTGCGTTCTGAAGCAATAATAACCTGGACGCCATCAGGTTTTCGCGAATCACGATCAAAAAATTTCTCTGCTGCTTCAGCAGACGAGGAAACGACAACTTTTGCCGGCTCAGTAACGACAACCCAATCTTTAGGATAGTTAAATGAAACTTTAAAAAACTGATCCTGAAATTGCGCCCATTCTTTGATCTCTATGGCCGCATTTTTTGAGCAGCTGGGAAGTGTGACTATAGCAGCAAGTAAGAAAAGGATGATTTTATTCTTCATCGCGGTTCCTTTCATTTCGAACTGTGTGGAAGAAATGTGAACTTATTAAAAATTTTTCGGTATAAAAACCTCAGGGCATCCAAAAATCACTTTGGCCCTTCAAGTACTTCGAGCCCCTTTGGGGCTTCTTTATTCTTTGGATCCAGCTTCAGTGTTCGTTTATATTCTCTTATGGCATCTTCTTTTTTATTAGAATTCTGGTAACTCTGACCAAGCAAGAGATGTGTTTGAGCTACATCTTCTTTGTATGTAATTGATTTTTTTAAAATAGTAATTGCCTCTTCCCATTTCTTCTGAGACTCTTCTGGTGTTTGTTTTTTATCCACCATGATCGTTAGTCCGATCATGCGATAGGAATCAGCCAATTCAACCCTGTACTTCGATACTGCGGTATCAGCAACTTTAATAGCTGCCTCGAATTCCTTGCGGCCATCAACAAACTCTTTCATTTGAACATAGCAAAAACCAAGATTGACATACGCGGGCGGATAATTTGGATTTTGAGTAATTGCTTTCTTTAAAGCAGCAACTGCATGATCAAATCTTTCCAATTGCATCATACAAAGTGCATAATTAATCAGTGCCCCAATTGCAGTAGAATCAAGCTCCAACCGTTGTTGAAAGTATATGGCTGCACCTTCAAAATCTCTGTGAGTCATCATTATTGAACCGATTTCTCCACATAAATAGGAGCGTATTGCAGCTGGTTGCATTGTATCGATCAGCGCTTCTTGCCACGACGCGACTGCGAGCGAATCATTCTTTACTTGCTTGTACGCATAACCCAACCACCGGTAATCATCAAATTTCATTGTATCGAAAGATGCTAACGCTTTATATGCTTCAATTGCCTTGTTATATTGCTTTTGATCTACATATCCGGTAGCAACAACTCTATTTGCAAGAGGTGAGTTGGGTTCAGTCTTTAAGAACTTTTGGCCAACGGGAAGAGCGTCTTTAAATAATCGAGCATTTAAAAGCGCTTCCATATACATCAATTGAACATCCCGCGGAGGATTCTTCTGTTTATCAATATATTCTTTCATTGTAGCCGCGCAATTTCTCCATTGTTTGGCTCGGAAAAACAATTGACCAAGCTCAAGGCGGGCAGCATCATTTGTCGGATCTAAAGTAAGTATCTTGCTATATATTTTTGCTGCTTCTGTATATTGCCTTTCACCTTTATATGTGTTTGCAAGCTTATAGAGAACCCGCGGCTGCACAGAATCAATTTCCAATGAATTTTCATAACTATTAATCGCCATAGGTGCAACCTTCTGCTTCACATACGCATCTCCAATGACTTCGTATGCGGTTGCATTCCTTGAATCTAACTCTTTTGCTTCTGAAGCAGCAACTAAAGCCGCGTCTGCGGAGTCGGTCGCAAGAAGAGTTTGTCCAAGTACCACAAGCAACGGTGGATACTTTGGCTGTTTCTTCCCTATCATTTTCAACCCGGCTTTTGCAGTCGCATAGGCACCTTGAACATTCTTTTTTTCTAGTTGCACTTGTGCAAGGACCGTATATCCTTCTAGCATTTCGTCATTTAACTGTACAACCTTCTTTGCAGCGTTTTCTGCAGAATCAAGCATACCGGCTTGTTGAAGAGCTTTTGCAAGAAGCAACCATGCATTTTCATCTTTCTGGTTGGATTGGAGATAGGTCTGACATACCGTAATCGCTTCGGTGAACTTTTTTTGTTTTACCAGTTCCTTAGCTTTATCAAGTTGCGGCTGACTAAAAAGTGATGCCGCGGCGCTGACGAGAATAAGTATGACAATTGATAGTATACGTTTCATTGATGTTTCACTCCGCATGTAGCTGAATAGTGCGATATGGAATTGAAGCGGGAACTAAACCCGCCCTTTGAATAATTTTTTGCCCAACATTTGAAAGTACCAGTGCGCCGAAACCTACTCCAACAGACGTCTTTGCTTCTGCATTGTAAAGATACAAAGAATAATGGAACGGGTAAAGGGTGTTGTAAATATCTTGCTGCCGCGGTACATACTTCTTCTCAGTCCCCTCTGGTGATTTTGTAAGAACCGGAATCACTTTTATTTGATCCATCTCATCATTCACAAGCGATGCGGCAACACATCCAACCGACTGTGGATGCGCAGATACATATTTTACCACCTCGCTTTGATTTTGCATAACGGTCGTTGGTTCCAACGGTTTCGATACTGAAAAAATTCTTTTCTGAAGTAGTTCGTACATTCCGGAGTTCTTGCTTGTTAAAACAAAATCGATGTCGCCGGACCAATGAGCTTCGGTAATCTGGCTCCAATCCTTCACCGTATTCGTCACAATACTCCGGACAGATTCGGTGCGGATGCTTGAGATTGGATTTTGCTTGTGAACGATAATAGCAATGCCATCTTCAGCAATTTTATTTTCAACGATTCTGATGGCAGCCTGTTGAACAACCTGCTGTTCTTCTTCATTGAATTGTCGGTCGATCACAATCGAATGGACACTGTCATTCAGTAAAAGGACAACTGCCTCGCGAGTTGAAGCACTGCGCACCTCCATCTTCACTTCCGGATAGATGCTCATGAACTGATCCGCTTCCTGCTGCATGAGAGGCACGTAGGGATCGGCTGTCAGAAGAAGACGATGTCCGGATGTGACTGTCTCGTCTTTTTTCTTACACCCGCCAACGACCGTCAAAAGAATGAGAAGTATGGAGAAAAAAAACCGTTTCATTCTTCTTCTTCTTCATGTTGCCGGCAAACCCGCGTTTTGGTAAGGACAAACCGGTACACTCCCCAAAGTATCAGAACGATACCGAACATCATTCGCATTTCAATCGGTATATATTGGAATGCAAGACCGCTCACAGTAATGATTCCAAACACAAAGGTAACCGCAGAGACCGAGTAACCGAGGTATATCGAGATGTTGGAGAGTTTCAGCACCATGAATTTCCTGATTCTAAAACGTGCGAAGCTGATAAGTCTCAGTAACAGTGCACATCTGTGTGTTCTGTTTCCCTACGCTCATCAGCTTCGACGTTGTTTAATGATTATTTGTTTCCTGTTAGTCTAAACCGGAATGGAATGGAAACCCATACCGATACGGGTCCTTTCTGCATCACTGCCGGTGTGAAGACCCATTGCTGCGCTGCTGCGATTGCAGCCTCTTCGAAAATTGGGGCATCGCTCTTGAGAAGAACGACCTTACGTACTTTTCCTTCTTTGTCCACCCACACTTTCACAAACACGTTGCCTTCCAACCCGGCACGCAAGGCAAGATCCGGATACTTCGGTTCAATACGTTTAACAACCGTGGGCTCTTTTTCATACGGAACAAAATCCGGAGGAGGTCCTTCATCTTCAATCTTCAGTTCTGCCCCGCTTGTTCCACCACCACCGGCATCCAATGCTGGTGCTGCTTGCTGGCTCAACTCTGTTTGCGATGCAATTGTTTGTTCAGGGCTTACCTCTGCATCAGGTACAGGGACCGGAACACCAACACTTGGCTTCACTGCCGCTCCTGCCACTGCAACGGCAGGCGCCGCTTGACTGGTCAACGATGGAGGTGGTCCAAGATCCGAGTATTTCATGATGCGGACCATATGAACAGGTTCTTCTTCTTCTGTTAACCATCCGATGAGATAATACGAACCAATGAAAGAAAAACTCAGAATGGAGGCCGCCACAACACCAATCATCATATATTTTTGGGCAACTGCCTTGAGTTCTATTGCGCCGTATTTTTGTGTTACTGCTATTGTTTGTGTCATATCATCTCCTATCCCGCTACCTTTGCTATCAGTTTCTTATCCGCGTCTTTCAACGGCGCGATACTGAAGCGCGTGATATTGGCAAGATTCAACTCATCGATGATATCAACCATATCGTTATATTTTGCATCACGATCGATCTGAACAAGCGTAATGAGTTTTGGAATACCACGAAGTTTTTCAATAAGCAGAGGGCGTAATTCTCTAAATGTGATCTTCTTCAGCGCAGTTGGCTCATTTCCCATGTTCCAATAGATCTCCATATTCGGCGCAACTCGAACTGTGAGTAATGTCGTGGCAGCAACTTCCACCTGGACTTTGCTATCCGGCGGTAAGTTCAGTTCCATCGTTTGCGGTTTATTGAAGACCGTTGTGAGCATGAAGAATGTCAACAACAACATTGCCACGTCCACCATCGGTGTCATATCGATCCGTACGTTCAGGCGCTTCTTGGTCTTGTGCTGCTTCCCCTTCTTCTTCGCGCCACTTGATCCTAAATCCACTCCTGCCATAGCGGCCTCTCCTT
>PMDB01000027.1 GCA_003155495.1 Ignavibacteriota bacterium | reverse complement strand
TCTTCGGTAACGGTCACCGCAACGGCAAATGCCGGATATACATTTACGAACTGGACAGAGAACGGAATTGTGTTAACGTCGAGCATAAGTTATCAGTTTCCTATAAGTGGAAATAGAACGCTCGTAGCGAACTTTAGTGCTGTACCACCAACACAGTATACGGTAACCCTATCATCAATTCCATTAGCGGGTGGAACGACAAGCGGAAGCGGCCCATTTAATTCAGGCTCTTCGGTAACGGTCACCGCAACGGCAAATTCCGGATATACATTTACTAACTGGACAAAGAATGGAATTGCCGTATCTACAAATGCAAGTTATACATTTACCATAAGTGGAAACACAACATTAGTAGCGAACTTTAACTCAACTCCAACTGGCCCGGCTGGCGTAGATCTTGGGTCTGCAGGTAACTTTGCTATTCTGGCTGGC
Organism: Ignavibacteriota bacterium; assembly: GCA_003155495.1. Classification (GTDB taxonomy): domain Bacteria; phylum Bacteroidota; class Ignavibacteria; order UBA10030; family UBA10030; genus Fen-1298. The sequence continues at coordinate 57,472 of PMDB01000027.1, read as the reverse complement.
TCTGGAGTCACCAACACCGGTGTTACTACTCATATTTATGGTGATGTCGGATCGTTTCCTACAGCCACAATTACTGGGCTTCTTGCGGGAAATGTGACTGGAACACTTTATACGACCGCTGATCCTTTAGTAGGTACAGCAAAAACCGATTTGACTACTGCTTATAACGACGCTCAAGGAAGGTCATTAAATGCCATCTCATTGCCAGGACAACTGGGTGGTTTGACCCTTGCCCCTGGCCTCTATGTTAACTCGTCATCGAGTGGGATATCAGGAACGGGGTCGAACGCGATTTTAACTCTTGACGCCGGAGGCAACGCGAATGCTGTCTGGATATTCAAGATGGGATCCACACTCATCACGGATGCCGGCACCAGTATTGTTCTGGCCGGTGGTGCACAATGGAAAAACATCTATTGGTCGGTCGGCTCTTCAGCAACACTTGGAACGAACTCTATCTTTTATGGAAATATCCTGGCTGATCAATCAATCACACTAACTACCGGTGCGACATTGCACGGTAGAGCGTTGACACGAATTGCTGCAGTAACATTGGATGCCAATACTGTTGATAAGCGATAAGGCATAAGGTATGAAGTCTGCCCGTCAGACATCTGTCTGGCGGGTTGGTTTTTGGTGAGAATGTCGGAGGTGAACATGATGTTAATGAAGATGATGAAGAAGATGAAGGACATTGAGGTCAATCATCGGTACACCTGTATACTTTTAAGCTACATGTGAAATACAAAACTAATCTTAATAAAAGGAGATACTTATGTATCAATATCGCGCGATAATCCGAAGCCGGAAGTTTACGAACCTTTGGCTTAAAAGAATTATCTTCAGTTCTTTGATACTGGTTTGCGCCTATGCAACAATTTTTGCGCAGGAGACTCGAAGAGAACAGCCAACGTGGTGGTTCGGTGGAGCTGGAGCCGTAAATTTGAACTTTTATAGCGGAACAACTCAAATGTTGAACTCCGCGTTAACGACTCCGTCTGCTTTTCATAAGGGTTTTGGAGCTGGTTGGTATCTAGCCGCCTTGCTGGAATATCGCCCTAATCCTGTCTGGGGTGGAATACTGCAAGTGGGATATGATGACCGGCGTGGATCGTTCAATGAGACTCCCTGTCCATGCGGTGAGATGTCGACCTTATCGACGACGATCAGCTATATTTCCATCGAGCCGAGCGTACGGTTTGCTCCATTCTCAGACGGCTTTTACATTTTTGGGGGTCCCCGAATCGGTTTCAATTGGGCTCTTAATCTTCCAAAATCATCCACGAGCGATGAGAAAACATTTGTGTATACGCAGGGATCAAATTTCGCCTCTAAAGCCGAGTTTAATGATATGAGAGAAACAGTCTTCTCAGGACAAATCGGTATTGGTTACGATATTGCGCTCGTGTCTCCGAACGATAGGAGCCAAGTCAATCTTTCACCATTTATCTCGTACCAACCTTATTTTGGTCAAGAACCGCGCTCTTCGAAAAGCTGGGCAGTGTCGACTTTGCGCGTAGGTGTTGGGATCAAGTTCGGAAGCGGGGCGGTTATTTCTCGAAGCGAGCCCGCGGTCGTCGAGCGTGATGTCCAGTTTTCAGTTCGCGCGCCAAAGGCTGTACCCGCTAAGCGCAGGGTAAGGGAAACGTTCCCGCTTCGCAATTATGTGTTTTTTGAGGCAGGATCGACTGAGATACCGAATCGTTATGTAGCATTGACGAAAGACCAGGCGGCAAGCTTCAAGGAAGAACAATTGCAGGAAGTTCAACCGATAAACATGACCGGTCGATCACTTCGACAGATGACCGTGTATTATAACATCTTGAATATCCTCGGTGATCGTATGAAAAGAAATCCCGGAACGGTCATATCGTTAAGTGGAGCGTCAGAGAAAGGACCGGAGCACGGTAAAGCAAGAGCGGAAACGATCAAGCGATATCTTGTGGAGGTATTTGGAATTGAAGATTCGAGGATAACAACTGAAGGACGAGATAAACCGAGAATTCCATCTGAAACGCCCGGTGGTACAAAAGAACTTGCTCTTCTCCGGGCTGGAGATCGTCGGGTTGATATCGAGAGCAATTCGCCTGAGATGATGATTCAAGTTGGGGGTGGTCCCCACTACATGCTGAAACCGGTGCAAATCGTTGCAGTGGTGGAAGACCCTCTTGACAGCCAAGTTCTTTTCGATGTGTTTGGGGCAAAAGAAGTTCTTGCATCGTGGTCGTTGGAAATCACGGATGAACAAGGAAAGGTTCAACGTTTTGGACCATCCACACGAGAGCATGAAAACATTTCAGGGAACACCATCCTGGGTGATCGTTCCCAAGGCGACTACAAGGTCGTGATGCTTGGAGAAACGAAACGCGGGAAATTTGTGAGGAAGGAAAATTCGATCCACCTCGTCCGCAGAGACGAACCTTTAAAAGAGGCAGTGCGGTTCAGTATTCTATTTGATTTCGACAAATCGAAAACCATAGCGAGCTACGAAAAGTTTCTCACTGATATTGTCACACCACTCATCCCGGATAGCGGTATCGTTATTATCCACGGTCATACGGATATCGTAGGAGAGGAAGAGTATAACAACAACTTATCCATCGAACGAGCCCAGGATGCGCAGAATATCATTGAACACGCAATATCGAACAGTGATAAGCGCGGGATCACATTTGAAACGTTTGGGTTTGGAGAAAATCTCCAATATGCACCGTTTGAAAATTACTTCCCGGAGGAACGATTCTATAATAGAACAGTCATCATCGATATCGTCCCCGACTGAAGTCGTTAGCAGATGAATTCATTTTCGCTAACTCTATAGAGGTTTTTATGAAGACTTTTTATGCAACAGGTATGTTAAACCGATGGACGCGTTTCCTCGGAGCGATGCCATTGATAGCATTGATGATGGTTTCCGCATTTGCTGCTGGCCCGACACCAGTAAACCTTAGAACAGCCGGCGATTTTGTGATTCTGGCAAAAACAGGAATCACAACCACGGGAGTCACATCAATTACTGGTGATATCGGAGTTAGTCCAATTCACGCTACTGGCATAACTGGATTTGGATTAATATTGCATTCCTCAGGTACGTATTCGACATCATCTTTAATAACCGGAAAAATATATGCGTCTGACTATACTGACCCAACTCCAACTAAAATGACTACGGCTGTGAGCGACATGCAGACAGCGTACACCGACGCCGCGGGACGAACGTTGCCTGATTCTACTGAGCTGGGTGCCGGAAATATTACCGGGAAGACCATCACTCATGGTCTTTACAAGTGGGGGACTGGGGTCCAAATAGATGCTGCTGGTGTCACTATCTCGGGCAGCGCAACCGATGTCTGGATCTTCCAGATAGGGATAAATCTAACCGTGGCCAACAATGCCCATGTTACTCTAAGCGGCGGCGCTCTGGCTTCCAACATCTTCTGGCAGGTCGCCGGCGAAGTTACTATTGGAACGACGGCTGCCATGAAGGGAAACATATTGTGTCAAACACAGATTGCGATGAATACTGGCGCAACGCTGAATGGCAGAGCGCTGGCACAGACCGCAGTTACATTAATCGCCAATACCGTCAACAGTCCGACAACGGGGACCGCCGTCGAGAATGGTTTAACACCACAAGAATTCATGCTCTTCCAGAACTATCCGAATCCATTCAANNCAGGAAGCCGGCAGCTACACTGTGCAATTCAATCCCAACGAAGGAGTACTTAGTCTTTCATCTGGTGTGTATTTCTACCGTTTGGAAGCGGGGTCCTTCGTCTCGACGAGGAAGTTTATTCTTATTAAATAGTTCTTATTGGTAAAGCATGCATCTGTTTTTTACGCATATATGGTTTCGTTGTCTCGTACTTAAGTAGGAGGTATGTAATTCTGAAAAATGATTGGGCATTCACGCAACTCACTAATTCTAAAAATTACAAAGTAATACGACTGAAAGAATAAAGAAGCTTGTCAATTCGCTATCACACAACTTTCATCGAGTATGCTATGAGATTTCGAAATCGATTGTTCCGATGTTCTGTCGTACTCACACCATCGAGATCGCAGGTGGACATGAAACTTGGCAGCGGCAGCAACGGTGTAACGAGTCCGGCTTCAGACTTCAGCGGATATACTCTTGTATCATATAACTGTCCTCGCTATGAACTCAGCAGTAGTTCGAAGAGGGCGCGTTCGTGTAATGGACAATGGATGGCACAGTGAAACTTTATTCTCACTCGAGTGAATTACTCACATTCGTAGAGGCGAAGTGGGTTATAACAAAGTACGTCATTAGCGGGATTCTCATAGGGTCCGTTATTTCCTTTGGTGTCATGAAACTAAATCAATCCTCTGGTAATGCTCTTGGATCTCGTTCGGTGAGTACACTCGCGGCAGAAAACAATTTTCTGCGGCAGCAGGTGAGTCTGATTTCACCCAGGGTGAGAAAGATGGAGATGCAGGCGAGGCAATTAAATGAACGTGCAAACAAACTCCATATGCTTCTCCCCTACCGCGAGATTGTCGGGGATACGGTTTCAAGTTTCACGAATACGACCGACGGGCTCAAGTCCCAATCATTGATTTCTGCGGCGAGAAACTTCCGCCCTTGATTTCAACCAAGGGCTGCGTGTGATCATCTCAGGGTTTATGAATAAAGAGAACAAGATGAACATCTTTTACGTTGGGGCGATCATCGATGAACTGAAAGGTATTAGCGAGAAGTTATGGACATCGACCCTCTCTTAAAAGGGATTAACTACTTTATCATCCTTTCGGGCTATTACTTCTCAATGCAGTCATCGGTATACTTGTTCACGGTTCAGGGGAGGTTTTCATCCATTCGTCGATTGAAGGGAATCATTACTGATGAACACTTGAAGGGAAAGGAACTTGCACAATGAACTGGGATCGAGTTGAAGGACAGTGGAAGCAACGAAGAGGAAAAGCGTCGCATCATTGGGGGAAATTAATGAACGACGAGCTTGCTGCCACAGCGGGGAAGCACGAACAGCTTGTAGGGACGCTTCAAGAGAATTACGGTATTGCCAAAGAGGAAGCCAAGCGACAAGTTCGTGAGTTCAAAAAAATCGTCGAGCAATTGAAAAAATCAAATGGCAAGCTGATGAGATCTCAAAAGTCACCGAGCAAAAAGGTGAAGTCGAACGGAAAACCAGTAGATGCAACGAGGGCATCGACGAAAAGACATACTCAAAAAAAAGTGAGTGTCTGATCTTATTCGTGAGACGACCATTATTTGCTCGTTAACGAAAGAGCTTTATGAAAACTTTTACAACAAAAACATTCTTCTGGTGATTGCTATTATGGCTATCATACTGAGAGTTATTCGCGGACCATAAGTCTTTTGGCTCTAAAAGTTGAGCCAACAAAAACAGTATACTTTAAAACGCAGTAATAACTAAATAATATTAACCAAATAAGGAGACTTCTCATGAAACGTTTCATCTTGTGTACATTATTGGTCGTAGCGTTCGGCGTGTTCAGCCACGTCCAAGCACAATTTAAGGAATCCGGGCTCGCATGGGGTTTATCAGCGGGCGGCGCCCACGGAGATAACAGCTCGGGTGACAGATGGATGATGCAGTATCGTGCATTCTTCCAGGGTGATATTATGCCCATGTTCATTGGCCAAGTTGGCTTGGGCTATACTGAACTCGAGGCTCCTGGCGTGTATAGGGCAGAAAACTTCATAGCCGATCTTCGATTACTCTTCAGCCCTTTTTCTTTGACGAATTTGAATCCGTACCTCTATGGTGGTTTCGGTTTATCGAAAGCCCTCAACATTACCGGCTCTGATTTCTTACCGATGATTCCATTCGGTGCCGGTATTCAAACTAGAATATCCAACGGAGTCTTGCTGTTGATTAATGGCGGATATACTCTATACGTATCCGACGATTTAGTCAAACGTTCGAATGCTAACCTCAATTCTCTTACCAGCGGGAAACAGGATGGATTCTATGGTTTTTCTATCGGAATTGCCTTTACGATAGGAAAAACTAAAGAAGACGTGGCCGAGGCGGAAGCACTCCGGATGAAACAGCAGGCCGATGCCGATGCAGAGGCGCGGCGTGTAAAGGAAGCGACCGATGCAGAGGCACGGCGTGTAAAGGAAGCGACCGATGCAGAGGCGCGGCGTGTAAAGGAAGCGACCGATGCAGAGGCACGGCGTATTAAGGATTCGACCAACGCGGTGGCAGAGGCGTCGCGTGTAAAGGGTATGACCGATGCTGATGCGAGGCGGGCAAAGGAATTAGCCGATGCAGAAGCATTGCGGTTGGCACAACAGAAGAGTAACGACACTGTTTTCATTCTTACTAAAGGCAAAACCGTCGTTCTTAGGGGTGTCAATTTTGAGTTCAATAAAGCGACACTCACGGAAGATTCGGAAATAATACTCCGGAGGGCCTACAACGCGATGGTTGCGAATCCCGAAGTAGCGGTCGTGATCACCGGGCATACGGACAATGTAGGAAGTCAGAAATATAATCAGGCGCTTTCATTGAAACGGGCACAGTCAGTAAAAAAATGGCTCGTTGAACATGGTATCGCATCGAACCGTATGAGAACTGTCGGGAGAGGCCTCAATGAACCTGTAGCTTCAAACGAAACGGATGCAGGTCGTGCAGAAAATCGACGCATTGAATTCTATGTTGAGAAATAGTCTGTGAATGGAAAACGAGAAGACGATGAATTAGAATGCTGGTGATTAACTTAAGGAACACTATAACGAGAGAAAAAATATCTCTGGACAACATCCTACTTGCAGTTATTGCATTGTGCCTGTTGCTTGTTGTCCAGGGATTCCTCGCACAACAGCGTGAATAAGAAAGCGCTGACTAACCTGCTAGTTCTTTTTAAAGTTGTTGTGAATAGGATGATAACGCACGGTCGCTAGGCGTGACCAAAGCGGCCTTTCATAAACATAAAGAGGAATCAAATGAACACGCTCAGCATGAAAGGNNTCAAACAACAATTTGCCAACCTGACAGACGATGATTTGCTCTTTAAAGAGGGCAAAGAGGAAGAACTGCTAGGAAGACTTCAGCAGAAACTCGGGAAGACCAAGGAAGAACTACGCAAAATGATCGCGAAGCTTTGAATTGGGATCGGATTGAATGGCAATGGAAGTAGCGTGAGGAAAAACGGTGAACCATGAAGGGAATTATTGAACGATGAGTTTGCAGCGATTGCCGATAAGTATAAAGAGTTAGCAGAAAGGCTTAAGAAAAAAATACGGAATTGCCAAAGAGGAAACTAGATATCGTGTGGATGTATATATAATTATCGTTGAACAGTTTAAATAGGCCAACAGCAAGTTGATAAAGTTGCATAAAACTTTGAGCAAAAAAAATGAATAAAAATAACCGATGAAATTAAAGTTATCGTCAAGGAAAAGAAAATAATTTGTATGAAGCATCTGAATTTATAAGTCGATCAATATGTATCAAGTGACAACCTATGGGTAATGTGTCAATGAAAAAAACAAATCCTTGCTTCGTGGTTAATAGATCGCGACTCATTTCCGGTGGTTCTCTTGTCTTGTATCTTTTTCTCGCGGTTGCATCACTTTTATTATTCTTCAGTGGTTTTATTCTTTAATTATGACTCAAATGATTGTTATGGTGAGAAAGCCGAATTCCATAAGACGATATTGAACATGCACATCAAGAAAGGATCAAAATCATGAAAGCAGCCGGCATCCTCCTCCTCATCGTAGGTCTGTTAATGACTCTCTATACAGGTTTCACCTACGTCACTCAAGAGAAGGTTGTGGACTTGGGGAAACTCGAGATAACAAAGAATAACGAACACAATGTACACTGGCAACCGTATTTAGGAATCGGAATGATGGTGATTGGTGGTGTTGTCCTCGTTCTTGATAGAAAGAAATCAAGGACGACCTGATATGAAACAACAAGAGAGAGCTCTCCAATGCTCTTTAATAAAAAAATGACAAAATATAATAAATAAACAAAAACTACAAGAGGAGAATTTATTATGAATACAATGTATCGTGGCATTCTCACGATGACTGTAGCCGCGCTGTTGCTGATCATCGTCCCTCTCCATGCATCCAAAACGGATGACCGTATCGTATCATCAGCCAGAAATTCGTATGTGTTCCAGACCTATCTCAAGGGCGATGATATTAAAATTGAGTCAAAGGATGGTGCCGTTACCTTGACGGGTGTTGTCTCCGAAGAATTTCACATGTCATTGGCCAAGGAAACATTGGCAGCCCTGCCAGGAGTTGTAAGCGTCGACAACAGACTGGAAATCAAAGGTGCACCTCCTACCGCAAACTCCGATGCGTGGCTCGAGGAGAAAGTGAAAGCCGCACTCTTATTTCATAGGAGCGTGAGTGCTGACAATACCGAGATTGACGTCAAGGACGCCATCGTGACCCTGCGGGGGCATGCCACCAGTCAGGCACAAAAAGAATTGACTGCCGAATATGCAAAAGATATTGATGGGGTTAAAGACGTGAAAAACGAGATGACAGTGTCAGAACAAGCGCCAAAGACGCACCGAACTGTGATTGAAAAGATCGATGACGCTTCTATCACAGCCCAGGTGAAGATGGCGTTGTGGGTTCATCGCTCGACCAGCGTCGCCAATACCAAAGTCGAGACGAAACATGGTGTGGTCACGCTGAGCGGCAAGGCCAAGAATGTTGCCGAAAAGGACCTGGTCACAAAACTCGTCGGAGATATAAAAGGTGTGAACAATATAAAGAACCGGATGACAATTGAGTAGTCACAGCACACTGATGGATCACTGCCGGCTGATGCAGTGATCCTTTTGCAAGTACCAAGCGCGAGATTAATCATGGCAGATACTCTTTAAGTTCGCCGCTTCCGCGCTCAATGAAATCATGAAGGCATATGACGCAAAGAGAAAAGCAGCACACGAAAAAGCTCTTAAAATCATTCTCACGAATTGGTAAAAGAGGAACCATGATGAAAAAAAACAGATCGTTCGCCATTGGAGGAGTGCTCTGTTGCTTTCTCGTCCTGATGGCTGGTTGCGCATCATCCGAACTTGTCGACATATGGAGCGATTCTTCATTTCAACCTCCTTCTTTGAATAAGATGCTTGTCATCTCCGTTATCAAGAATTCGGTGCAGCGCCGTATGTGGGAAGATGCCTTCAGCGCTGAGCTCGCAAAACATGGCGTAGCAGTGACGCCTTCGTACCGATTGTTTCCGGATGCAGTTCCGGATACAAACCAGATTACACAGATCGTGGGATCAAATAACTTCGATGGAGTCCTGGTTACCCGCCGGCTTCCTTCGGAAACGAACGCTCAGTACACGCAGGGGTATGTGACGACAGAACAGGGCATGAGATATGATCGCCGCAGGGAGAGATTCGTAACATATTATCGAGACATTGACCACGCTGGTTACGTCGATTCTCAAAAAGTCGACATTCGCACTATAGATGTATGGGCGACCAGGAACGAAGGGCAAATGATATGGAGTGCAACGAGCAAAACTCCTGAACCGAATTCCGTGCAAGAAGTCCGTCCTGAAATCATCAAGCTTGTAATGTCAGAATTGACAAAGCAGAGAATTATCGCTTCTGAACGGTAAATAAGAGGATTGGATGAACATGAAAATAGCTGGCATCATTATATTCACTATAGATCTATTAAGGACCCTATACGCAGGCTTCATCGATGTCACTGAAGAGAAGGTTGTGGACATAGAGGAACTCGAGATAATAGAGGATAACCAACACATGGTAGACTGGCAACCGTACATCGGAATCGGAATGATGGCCATCGGTGGTGCTATTCTCCTGCTTGGCAGGAAGAAATCATTGGCGACCTGATACGAAAATACAAAAGGAAAGGGTTGTCCAATGCTCTGTACAAAAAAAATCATGAAGTATGTTCAATTCACAAAAACATTGTGATGTTCGTTTTGGAGGTGCGGCAAGCTAAAATGTCGTCAACCTCAACAACAGTAGGGTTGCGTCATGGTTCGCCCCTGCGTTGAAAAACTAAACCAAAAAAGAAAGGATACTTGTTATGTTATATACCATCGCTGTTATTCTAGTCATATTGTGGCTCATCGGGTTAGTCACTTCTTATACCATGGGTGGTTTCATTCACGTTCTTCTGGTGATCGCCATTGTGGTCATCTTGGTCAACGTCATTAGTGGACGAAAACCTGTGTGACTATTTCGTGGGGTAAAGTAAGGAAAATCAAAACAAGGGGTTATGTATGACCAAAGCAGTTTCACTCGCAGTTCTTGCTGGTGGCATTCTTCTTCTGATCTTTGGCATCAGTGCATATGACTCATCCAGCTCTGACATTTCTCGATTTTTCACCGGCTCAGCCACTGATAAGTCGATATGGATGTTAGTGGGCGGCGTTGTCGTGACTGTTCTGGGGCTGGTGGGTTTGTTGCGCGGATCAAAGACAGTTTGAGAATGGGTCTTACATCTATTCCAAAATGATGCTGCCTTTTCACTTGCTCGCCACAAAAACGGCGAGTACATAAGAGCCGACCGGATCACTTACGGTGTAATCTTATGCTCGGGTCATGATGAAGAACGTTGATAGAGCTATTGCAGGTTGGTAGCAGAACAAGGGAAAAGAATGTTAGAATGGTTTCAGTAGAAGCGCAGAAAACCAAGGAATTATTTATCTGTTAATGACATAATAGTGAAAGGACGCAACAATGAGATCTTTAAAGATCTTTGCCCTGTTCGCAGTATTGAATACAGTTGCATGGATAATACCGCAAGAAGCATCTGCACAGCAAGGCGGCGTGAGTTTCGGGGTTTTTTACGATGAATTAAGTCCTTACGGTCAGTGGGTCGATTATCCCGGTTACGGATATGTATGGATCCCATCAGCCGGACCGGATTTCGCCCCCTATTCCAGCAATGGGCATTGGATCTGGACCGATTATGGCTGGACATGGGTGTCCGGTTATAGATGGGGATGGGCGCCTTTCCATTATGGCCGTTGGGATTACGATGATTCTTATGGTTGGTTTTGGGTTCCTGATAATGAATGGGGTCCTTCGTGGGTCAATTGGAGAAGAGCGGATGGTTATTATGGCTGGTCACCGATGAGACCTGGAATCAGCCTTAGTGTTTCTTTCGGTAGTGGATACACAGTGCCAAATGATCGCTGGAGATTCGTTAGAGACAGAGATTTTTCAAGGACCAACATCAATCAATATTATATCAATCGAACTAATAACGGTACAATCATAAAGAATTCTTCGATAATAAATCGAACTTACACTGATCAAAACCGTCACTCGACATACGTTTCTGGACCCGATAGAACCGATGTGCAAAAGATTACAGGTCGAACAATCCAACCGGTAGTTATTCATGATAACGAAAGACCGGGGCAGAATCTGAAAAATGGCCAGCTGCAGATATACAGGCCGCAAGTACAAATGAACGGTGATAACGGCCAGAGACCGGTGCCGTCCAAAGTAGTCAATTTGAAAGATGTAAAACGGCCGTCGGAAAGAAATACAGTAAATCCGAACCCGAATGTCAATCCTGCTAATAAGAATATTCAAAAGGAACAACCGGTACGGCCATCCAATATCAATCCTGCTATTCAAAAGAAACAACCGGTACAGCCCTCCCAAATCAATCCAGTAAAGAACAACAATAATGAGAACCGACCGGTGCAACAACATAATGTTATTCCATCCATTAAGAAAAGGAAGGCACAACCATCCCGTTCTGTCAATCCACCCAATAAGGGTCAATCACCTCAGCCCCGGGTTGTTAATCCATCCAACAGTAGGGGAAATGAAAAGCAACCACAGAATGTAACTCCACGTAATGAAAATGTTGAACCGCGACCTTCGCAACCCAAGACCAATGAGAGCCCAAAGGAACAAAGGAAACAAGAACGATAAAAAAGAAAGCGACAACAATATTTACGCAGGCCATTTTAACGATCTATATCAATAAACTTTTTAACCAATCAAAAAGGAGAAGCATGGGAAATAAAATTTTCATATTCGCTGGTATCGGGTTTATCGCAGGAACATTCTTAATGGGCTGCGGGAAAACGCCAGAACAAAAAGTTGAAAATGCCCGAACTGAATATCTTGCAGAATGGCAAACATTCAAGCGTGACTCTGAACAAAAAATCGACGCTAATGAAAAGAGGATTGATACATTCAAAGAAAAGATAAAAGAAGCCGGTCCTGAGGACAAAGCGAAGTACAACAAGGAAGTTGAAGTGCTGGAACAGAAAAATCGCGACCTGAAGAAGAAGTTGGAAGATTACAAGGATGAGGGACAAAGTAAATGGGAAGAGTTCAAGACGAATTTCAATCATGATATGGATGGAATAGGAAAAATAATGAAGGATTTGTTCAAAGATAATGATTAGCATAAATAACGAAGAAAAGTAAAAAAACCGCTAAAATTATTCTAATAGATTCTGGACAAACAATAAAAGGTGAACACCTATGAAAGGCAATAAAAAATTACTCACGGTGCTTGATCAGCTATTGGCTGATGAACTTACCGCCATCAATCAGTATATGGTGCATTCTGAAATGTGCGAGAACTGGGGTTATAACAAGCTTCACATGGATATCAGAAAACAAGCAATGGATGAAATGCACCATGCCGAGTGGCTTATCGAACGAATAATATTTTTTGAGGGTACACCCACGGTTTCCAAACTGAACCCGATAAAGATCGGCAAGACTGTATCGGAAATGATCAACAACGACGACAAAGATGAACTTGATGCTGTGCGCTCTTATAATGAAGCAATCAAACTTGCTCGTACAGTTGATGATCAAGGAACTGTTGACCTGCTCACCAAGATACTGAAAATGGAAGAAGGTCACGTCGATTGGGCAGATATACAACGAGCACAGATCGAGCAAATGGGTATAGAAGATTATCTAGTTAATCAAGTTGGAGGATCGGCAAGCTAGTATACCATCCACCTTAACATCAGCGGGGTTGTGCCTTGGTCCTCACCTGCGTAACACTAAACCAAGAAAGAAAGGATACTTGTCATGTTAGTTACTATCGCTGTTATTCTAGTCATATTGTGGCTCCTGGGGTTAGTCTCTTCCTACACCATGGGTGGTTTCATTCACGTTCTTCTGGTGATCGCCATAGTGGTCATCTTGGTGAGAGTCATTCGCGGACGAAATTTAGACGGGACAAAAAATTGATTTCGAAATGTGGTCGTACTGGAACCATAAGCAGAAAAACTGGAATCATTTGCAGCTGAACTTGGCTGTGTTGATACGGCGAATTTGATATTTTTATTAATAGAGAAGGAGATACTTGGTATGCGGGATAACAATAGTCCAAGTAGGCAATATCGGTTCACTTGGGTCAAAGCCTTTGGACACCGCCAAGAGCGGTGAACTCAATTATCCAACTGAACTGTCAAAACGATCTGACGTAATTAATTCACTCTATGGTATAACAAAATCACAAACAAATAGAAAGCAGAGGAAAGTATGAACAAGCAAAAACATGCAGTCAGTGACGCTATAGACACACTCGCTGAGGATGCGCGCAACTTGATGACTGCTACCACTGATGTGGCCGAAGCAAAAGTCGGGGAAGCCCGCAAGCGCCTTGCTGCCACACTAGAACGCAGCAAAGATATTTATGAAAGTGTTCGCAAGAATACGTTAGAACGCACTAAGGCGTTCGACGAAGCCACACACGAGCATCCCTATAAAGCCATCGCCATCGGTGTCGGTGCGGGGGCATTCATCGGATATCTTTTCGCTCGTAACGTTAATCGCGATCATCAATCCCGTTAAGACGGCTGTCCTTCTTCTTGGCATCAGTTCGCGTCTCAGCAAGGAAGAGAGGAACAGTCAGATCGCGCAGGCATTCGTCTACATGACGACTATCTTGGTCATGCTTCTTTTGGTAGGGCGTCTCGTTATGGTTGCGTTCGATGTATCCGTACCGAACATCCGAATTGCGGGTGGACGAGTCATCGGTTTTCTCAGATTCCGGATGTTGTTCCCTAACGAGGGCTCACCAGAGAAAGGTGACGGGAGGTGCTGCAAAAACCGGACTTCTCGTTTAGTCCCCTTGTAATTGCGCGGGATGTCCAATTTTCTATCCGTATCAAATTTGTCAAAGTTATTTAACGATATTGAATAGATCTACACTTTCAGCAAGAATTAAAAAAACCTGGCGCATTCTTGGTCCTGGGGTTATTACAGGCGCAAGCGATGATGATCCTTCGGGGATTGCAACGTATTCACAGGCAGGCGCTGGTTTTGGTTTTGCAACTCTTTGGACTGCCCTTCTCACTTTCCCTCTCATGGCTGCCGTGCAGGAGATGTGTGCGCGAATCGGAGTGGTAACTCAAGAAGGATTGACAGCAACACTAAAAAAGAAATATCCAAAAAGTATTCTCTATCTTATGGCGGTGTTCAGTTTCCCGGCTATTACACTCAATATAGGCGCAGACATACAGGGAATGGGAGCCGTTGCAAACTTATTGATACCTCAAATTCCATCGTTTGTTTTCAGCATAGTTTTTACCGTTTTACTTATTTTCTGTATTATCAAATTTCCTTATCAAAAACTTGCTGCTCTATTAAAATGGCTTTGCCTATCGTTATTATTGTATGTCGTCGTTCCGTTCCTGGTTCATGCAGATTGGATGGAAGTTATGAAAAGTACTTTTATCCCAACTATTCATTTCAATAAAGCTTTTTTCGAGATACTTGTTGCCATTCTCGGTACCACTATATCTCCTTACCTGTTTTTCTGGCAAGCCACTATGGAAGCGGAAGACATTTCCCATAGCTATAAAAAAATCATCATCAATAAACGAATTTTAAACGACATGAAAATGGACATCGATTTCGGAATGTTATTTTCGAACCTTGTTATGTTTTTTATAATCCTTACAACGGGCGCTGTATTGTATAAAGCGGGTATCAGACACATAGATACAGTAGGACAGGCCGCAAAAGCATTAGAACCATTGACAGGTAAACTTACGTATTTACTCTTTGCCGTCGGTGTCATTGGCACAGGATTTTTAGCTATACCCGTTTTGGCTGGCTCACTTTCATACATTTTAGCTGAGACTTTTCATTGGAAGGAAGGGTTAGATAAAAAATTTCACGAAGCCAAAGGGTTTTACATCACACTTATCGTGTCGCTCATTGTTGGACTGGCTCTGGAGTTTCTCGGCATAAGCCCAATACAGGCGCTTATTTACACCGCTGTCTTGTATGGCTTAACAGCGCCGGTCATGATTGCCATCATTATGCACATTTGTAACAACAAAAAAGTAATGGGGGAATTTACCAACAAGAGATGGTCAAATGTTCTCGGATCTACGACGCTCATACTGATGAGCGTTGCTGCCGTTGCATTGATTTATTTTCAGTTCAAGTAGAATAAATGATTGTTGCTGTTAAATGTTCTACTTCGAATGCTCCTACATAATTGGTAGTTCACAATCAATTCTTCCTATCATCAATGTGTGGTTTGGTCGTCTTAAAAGGATTAATTCTTTTTTCATCCCTTTGGCTTATTGTTTTACAGATGTTTCTATAATTTATTAAGGTATAGAGACAAAACACCAAAATCTATTCTAAGAGTTTGTACTACTTTGTTAACGGATGGGTATTCGTGTCAAGAGAGATATGAAGCAAAATTTATATTCGCAGATATTCCGGCGATTTTAAAACGGGTCAACAATAAAAGGACAATTCTTATGTCTAATTTTGCAAAATATTTAATAGGAACTGCATTTGTAGCCGGTGGATTAGCTTGGGCAGCTTATACATTGGGCGCTTCACCAATTTGGATTAGCATAGGTGTTATCATCATAGTTGGATTAGGGATTATGGCTGCTGTGTCAAAGACCCAGAAGAACGAAAAATCTGATGCCGACAAGTAGTGACTCCTTTTCCATTTCTTTCCTTTATTGTGCAATATTATATTTCTACCTATCTTGAATCATTCTTATCCAAAAGATTTTCTGAAGTAGCGTAATGTATTTATATGAGAGGAGATATGAAGAAGAAAATATTTCGTAAACAATCTCCGATCCCCAAAAAGAAAAGAACCGCTGAAATATCAACCTCAAATAATTTGTTTTATGTAGTCGGCATCGGCGCATCTGCAGGGGGCTTAGATGCTCTCGAAAGATTTTTCCAAAATATGACCGAGAGTTCCGGCATGGCTTTTATCGTAGTGTCGCATTTAGATCCAAATCATATAAGTATTATGCCTGAACTCATTCAAAAATCTACGAAGATGAAATTATTTCAAGCTGAAGACGGAATGCTCGTTGAACCTAATCATGTGTATGTTGCACCGGCGAATAGGGATTTAGCGATTCTTCACGGGACAATCCAACTCATAGAACCTCTTGAGGCACATGGATTTCGGCTTCCTATCGATTATTTTTTCAAATCCCTCTCTGCAGATGTAGGCGAAAAAGCTGTTTGCATTATCCTCTCCGGTATGGCTTCTGATGGTACTGCGGGCTTAAAAGCAGTGAAGAGTGAATTAGGAATGGTCATGGTTCAGGACCCAAAATCGGCAAAATTTGACGGTATGCCAACCAGCGCCATTAAAACCGGATTAGCCGATTACATTCTTCCGCCCGAAGAAATGCCCGATCAGTTGATAAGATATGCCTTTCAAAAAGTTAAAGGCGTTTTATCAGATAAAGAAATGAACGATGATAAAATCCCTGATACAATTCAAAAAATATTTATACTTCTCCGAACGCACACGAGTCACGACTTTTCATTGTACAAACGAAATACGATCTACCGGCGCATAGAAAGAAGAATGAATATTGCTCAATTNNGAACTTCTCATTGGAGTGACAAATTTTTTCAGAGATCCCGAATCTTTCGAGAAATTGAAAAAGTTCCTATTTGAGTTAGTAAAAAGTAAACCGGAGAATGATCAGATAAGAATTTGGGTGCCCGGATGTTATACCGGTGAAGAAGCATACTCCGTTGCAATTCTATTACGAGAATGCATGAATGAAGCGAAGAAAAATTTCAACGTGCAAATATTTGCCACAGATATTGATAGTACTGCAATTGAAAAAGCCCGCATGGGTTCATTTTCAGGAATTGCATCCGATGTGGGTAAAGAACGTTTGAACCGTTTCTTTACGTCCGAAGGAAATATTTTTCATATTCGAAAAGAAATTAGAGAAATGTTGGTCTTTGCACCGCAAAGCATTATTAAAGATCCTCCATTTACCAAACTCGATCTCATATCCTGCCGCAATCTTTTAATTTATTTAAGTACCGAATTACAAAAAAGAATAATCCCCCTGCTCCATTATAGTCTTGTATCGAACGGAATACTTTTTCTCGGTTCATCGGAAACTATCGGCGAGTTTGTTGATTTGTTTTCAATTGTCGATAATAAATGGAAAATTTACAAAAGAAGAGATTCCATATACTCGGCGCATCCCTTGATAGAATTCCCGGTATCGCGGCCAATAGGAAAAACTTATGAGACAATTATGAAAAGAAACGAAGTAAAAAACATTGCTCCGCTGGCAGAAAAAGTCATCCTGCAAAGTTACTCTCCAAATTGCGTGATCATAACCGAACACGGAGAAATACTGTATATTCATGGAAGAACCGGCAAATACCTGGAGCTGACACACGGCGAAGCGAAGATGAACATTTTTGAAATGGCGCGCGAAGGATTACGACAGGAACTTCCGGCATTGATGAGAAAAGTATTATCAAGCAAGAAACCATTAACTGCTGAAGGAATAAAAGTAAGAACGAACGGAAGCACCCAGCTCATAAATATTACGGTGAAACCGATCAAAGAACCGAGAGAAATGCTGGGTTCCTTGCTGATCATTTTTGAGGAAGTCCTCCCGCAAAAAAAAGTGCCGGCTTCTAAAACAATCCATTATGAAAAGAAATCGGGAAAAATTATTAGAGAACTTGAGCACGAATTAAAATCTACGAAAGAAAATTTACGGTCAACCATTGAAGAATTGGAAACTTCCAATGAGGAACTTAAATCGACCAACGAAGAGATGCAATCAACCAACGAGGAGATGCAAAGTTCAAATGAAGAAATGGAAACTTCGAAAGAAGAATTACAGTCGCTCAACGAGGAACTCATTACGGTAAACACCGAGCTGCAAAATAAGAATGATGAATTATCGACTATCAATAATGACATGAAAAACCTGCTGGAAAGCAGTGATGTCCCAACCATCTTTCTCGATAATAATTTATTTATTAAAAGATTTACGTTTCATGCAACAAAGGTAGTGAATCTCATTTCTTCCGACATTGGAAGGCCCATAAACCATATCGCAACAAATCTTCAATATGAAAAGTTAATTGAAGATGCAAAGGAAGTTTTAAGAACCCTTGCGTATAAAGAAGTTGAGGTACAAACCAACGATGGTCTCTGGTATCAAATGCGGATATTACCATATCGGACAACAAACAATGTTATTGACGGCGTGGTCATTACGTTTTCAGACATTAATAAAATGAAAATTGTTCACGAAGAGCTCAATAAGTTAAACCAGGTTGTCCAGCTTGCGCGCGAGTATGCCGATAATATTGTTGATACGGTGAGAGATTCGCTTCTTATTCTTGATAAGGATTTGAAAGTTCTTTCAGCGAACATGTCTTTTTATAAAGCATTTAAGACTACCAGCGAAAAAACTGTCGGTAAGTTCATATACCAACTTGAGGATAATACATGGGATATCCCTAAACTGCGGGAGCTTCTTGAGCAAATACTTCCTCAACACAATTATTTTGAGGATTATGAAGTCGAATACAATTCTATAAAAGCAGGTAGAAAGAAATTAATATTAAATGCCCGCGAGATATTTCAAGGAGATAAAGAATCTAAACTCATTCTTCTTGCAATCCAAATCCAAAATATAAAATAAAGAGGTAACAAAAATGAAACGTGCAAAAAATAAATCAAAAAAAACTATGAATAAAAAAACGAAGAATAATATCAAAGCAAAACCTGAAAAGCCAACTGTCAAATTAATGAAAGATCTTCAAAGATTGGCACAGTTGCTCCAAGTTCATCAAATTGAACTGGAACATCAAAACCAAGAACTAAGAATAGCGCAAGAAGAATTGGAAGTATCGAGAAATAAATATGTCAACCTCTTTGATTTTTCACCGATCCCTTACTTTACTCTGGATCCGGATAGTATCATTAAGGAAGTAAATATAAGCGCCAGTAATATGTTCGGAATTGATCGAAGTAAATTAATTGGCAAACATTTTATTACGTATATTCCGCTCACTGAAAGGGATATTTACAATTCTTTTCTTAAAACTGTTTTTAGCTCTCCCGAAAAACAAACTTGCGAATTACACGTGATGAACAAAAATAAACGCGTATTCCATGTTCGACTAGAAGGTTTAGAGGTAGTCAACATACTGGAATCAGATCGAAAATATCAGGTTGCGTTAATCGAGTTGACGAAATAACAAGAGAGGCGCGGAAAAACGTAAGCAAACCTATTCGATGGGGAAAAATAAACATAGAATTCTCATCATTGAAGATAATCGCCTTTTACGCGACGGTCTCGTATCTCTTATCGATAGAGAAAAGGATATGAGAGTCGTTGCAACATTAGAGAACGAGAAAGATATTCTGGCGATTATCCATAGAGCAAAACCTCATATGATTCTTTTGGATTTAGGTCTGATGAACAACGAACGTAAACATATATTGGAGAAAATGAGGAATGATTTTCCTGGTATCCAATTGATTGGGATGAGTCTTATGCCTTCCCAGTTAGAAATCATCGACTTTATTAAAGTCGGTGCTTCAGGGTTCATCTTGAAAGACGCATCGACAAAGGAATTTCTCGAATCAATTCGGTCTGTTGCCGCTGGAATAAAAGTTCTTCCGCCACAGCTGCTCGATTCACTTTTTTCTCATGTTATTGAGAACGCGCTCAAAAAGGGAAGGAGAAAATTAGCCAATGCTGTGAAAATGACGAAACGTGAAAGTGAAATTTTAAAACTGGTCGCCGATGGTCTCAGTAATATAGAAATTGCCAGGACACTTCATATTGCTGTCCACACAGCGAAAAGCCATATACATAACATCATGGAAAAATTAGCTTTGCATACCCGCCTGCAGATTGTCAAATATACTCATGAAGAAAATACGTAGGTTGTATTGATTTTCTTCTCCATCCCATGATGATTTTTGGCTGCTTCGAATTCTGAAAGAGCCCCTTATCCTGTATCTTTTCTCTTCGGTGAAGAATGAATATTAGCCTAAAAGGATTAATCCTTTTTTCATCTCTTTGCCCTATTGTGCAATAGCATACTTCTGCATATCATATATCAATAAGAATACAGTATCGATGCAGGAATAAATAAGACTATTTTATTAAGCAAGGATCTATATCTAAATTGAAAGGAAAAATATCATGAGCAAAAGTCAAAACAGTAAAAAGAGTTCTAAGAAAGAACCGGCAAAAACCATGAAAGAAAAAAAGGCGGCTAAAAGAGAGAAGAAAAATGAAAAGATGAACCCTGGAATCGTCAATCAAGAACACAGTTGAGGTTTTGGATAAAGGCGGCTTATAGGAAAACAGATGTCCGTCGGATGGATAATTTTAAATATGTGAAAGACATCGCTAACATGGAAAAAATAGTTTTGCAACAATCACAAAATATAAACCAGGAAGCAGCAACCATCCCGGAAGAGTTTTCTGAGATTCCTTCTGATTCTGTCTTTAGAAGATTTTTCTTAGAAGTATCTTCCCTTACATTTTTTACTTTTCGCTTTTTCAAAGAAGTATTTAAGCCGCCATATGAGTTTAATGAACTGATGAAACAAGCTTTTCTGATCGGTTACAAGTCCCTTCCTTTAGTAGGTATAACAGCTTTTATCGTGGGACTTGTGCTTACGATTGAGTCAAGGCCCACATTGGCAAACTTCGGAGCGGAATCGTGGTTGCCTGCCATGGTAGCAATTTCAATCATACGGGAAATGGGACCCGCGATAACTGCGCTCATCTTTGCCGGAAAAGTCGGATCGGGAATCGGGGCAGAGCTGGCATCTATGAATGTAACGGAGCAAATTGATGCGATGCAGGTATCAGGTACCAATCCGTTTAAATACCTCGTTGTGACGAGAGTGCTTTCTGCAACATTGATGCTTCCGCTCCTGGTGATTTTTGCCGATGCAATTGGCATGATGGGATCATTTGTCGGCGTTAACCTCAAAGGAACTACGAGTGCTCACTTATTTAGCTCACAGGTATTTCAAGTCCTCAAATTTGGAGACTTGTTCCCGGCTGTTATCAAAACCTTCTTTTTCGGGTTTGCCATCGGGATTATAGGATGCTATAAAGGATATAATTCAAATAAGGGGACTGAAGGAGTTGGGAAAGCGGCCAACTCAGCCGTGGTATTCGCATCGTTAATGGTATTTCTCATAGATATGGTAGCAGTACAAATTACAAGTTTGTTTCAAAACTAAAACGAGAAATGAGAACAATGACAGCTCAAACAACTTCCATGAGAACCGAATATAAGAATAAGCAAAGCGCTCCTGTTGCCGTTGAAATGGAACATTTAAAGAAATCTTTTGGGAATAATCATGTATTGCGGGATATTAATTTGGTGATTCATAAAGGAGAAAACCTCGTCATACTCGGGCAATCCGGAACCGGCAAATCGGTCCTCATCAAATGCATCGTGGGACTGCTCGATCCTGACGAGGGAAAGCTCCTCATATTCGGACGCAATACCGCCGAACTCAAGGAAAAGGAGCTGATGGAAATACGGAAAAGGATAGGTTTCCTCTTTCAGAGCAGCGCCCTCTATGATTCCATGACCGTCAGNNTCATACTCGGGCAATCCGGAACCGGTAAATCAGTGCTCATAAAATGTATTGTGGGATTGGTCGATCTTGATGAAGGCACGCTTGTTATACTTGGGCAGAATATTTCAGAACTCAAGGAGAATGAGCTCATGGAAATACACAAAAGGATAGGTTTTCTTTTTCAAAGCGCTGCTCTTTATGATTCCATGACAGTGAGAGAAAATCTTGAGTTTCCTCTGAGAAGACAGGCACGTTCAATGTCGAAAGAAGAAATGAACTCGCGGGTAGAAGAAGCATTGGAAAATGTAGGCCTTTCTGAAACAATTGATCTGAAACCTTCAGAGCTTTCCGGCGGTATGCGGAAAAGGCTGGGCTTAGCGCGAACGTTGATTCTAAAACCTGAGATCATGCTGTATGATGAACCTACAACGGGTCTGGATCCTATAACGTCAAAAGAAATAAGCAATCTCATCCTGGAAGTACAAAAGAAATACAATACTTCTTCCATTGTCATTACACATGATATTGAATGTGCCAAGCTTACGGCAAATCGAATTATCGTAATGAAAGATGGAATGTGCGCCGCAGAAGGGTCGTATACCGATCTCAAGAATTCGGCAGATGCATGGATACGATCGTTTTTTGAATAATACATCAGACATATTAGAAGAGCAGATCAAATGAAAAAAGACACAAGCCATAAAATCAAACTGGGAATATTTATTTCCTTTGGAATAGCCTTATTCATTGTAGGAATATATTTCATCGGTGAGAAACAGCAGTTGTTCAGAGGTACCTTTCACCTCAGCGGGGTATTTAGAGACGTTGCCGGGCTTCAAGCGGGAAATAATGTACGGCTTTCAGGAATAAATGTGGGGACCGTAGAAAATATTAATTTGGTGAGTGATACGTCCGTGAGAGTAGAAATACTCGTTGATGAAAATACTCGAAAGTTTATCAAAAAGGATGCGGTTGCAAGTATTGGATCAGAAGGACTTATGGGGAATAAAATTATAATAATAAATCCCGGAACAGGTGGAAAAATGGAAATAGAAAACAACGATATTGTCCAAACAATCCAGCCGATTAATATGGACGATATTCTGATATCATTAAAAACATCTATTGATAATACTTCCAATATCACAAGCAATTTGTCTAAGATTACTGGCAGTGTACAATCAGGAAAAGGAACACTCGGAAGGCTGCTAACGGATAAATCGCTGGGGCAGACTTTCGATTCTACTTTTATTAATTTAAAAGAAAGCTCAGCCGGGTTGAAAATGCTTGTGGATAAGGCAAAAAAAAGTTGGCTGTTGTGGGGTTTTTAAAATGTGGAAATATCATCTCGTACCCGTCCCGACATGTCGGGATGGGTACGCACTTGAATCGCTGCAATAATAAAAAGAGGAAGTATACAAAGGACCATTATATTATGCAGGCATCGCACTATATTTGTTCCTCGCCGTTCACGAGTTCATCGCTCAAGAGCGTGGTTTTGGACCTGGCGTGATCGTCGGTGATCCCACAGGAATCGGTGCGAAGTTATGGGCTTCACCTGAAAGTGCGCGTTGCTTTTCACTGAATAAGCGTCGTGTAGGTTTGCGGAATCCTCGGTGCTTGGGAGAGCGTTGGAGATTTTCTTTCGTAGCTCTGAGACTTTTTCGCATTTCAAACAAGTACTTTGGATAGGATATAATTCCTGCCAAGTAAGCTGCAATATATAAATTCAGAGATAACGAGGGTTCTAGAGAGGTCGGTAGTGAGAACTCGATCATGTCTTGCCCCTTGAACAAAGCACACTTTACCTCCGATTTCATTCCACAACATGGATATGCCTTTGTTACACTTCAGGGGAACTTCACAACCAACAATCAGGCCAGTTTCAAAGCAGCGGAAATTTATTCGATCGTCTATCGATGTTCTCGCTCAACATCTTGATTCTCATTATAAGAGTCGTTACACTTCTACATTCGTGGAGTAACTCTGCACACCAAGAAAGAGATTGGAAGTAAGAGGATGCACACAAAAGCAAGTTTCATCGAACAAACATCCAATTTCATTTCGCGCCAAACTATTCATAAAAATTCCCTTTCCCTTTCAGGTAACCTTCGGAATGTCTCTCAATTTGGCCCGAGATACCCTTCGAGGAGCTGGAAGACTGAAAATGTTACGCGCGTAGCATGTTCTTTTCAACCGAAGTTAGCTGTGCAGTTTACGATAGAGTAGGAGCGATTTTATGGCACAACATAAGAAAGCAACAATAAAACCAAAAGCATCCTCACCAGAAAAATCACATTTGCCATACATTCTTCTCGTTGAGGATGAACCGACTCATGTTGCAGTTATGCGCCATACTATTCAATCCGCCGACCCGAATGCCGTGGTGAAGGTTGCAGGTTCATTGCAGGAGTATCGCAGCGCCATTGCGAAATCATTGCCGGACATAGTTTTGATAGACATGTATCTCCCGGATGGAAAAGCTCTCGAGGTGTTGACATCTCCTCCGGAAGCCGGATCGTTCCCGATTGTGGTAATGATCAGTTCTGGAGATGAGAAAATTGCCGTCAAAGCGATGAAAGCAGGAGCGCTCGATTATGTAGTGAAGACTACTGAATCTTTTAAAGCAATGCCTCACACAATAGAGCGTTCATTGCACGAGTGGAATCTGATACAGGAGCGTAAACAGGCGGCGAAAGCATTAAGCGAAAGCGAGCTCCGGTTCCGCTCGCTCTATGAAAATGTCGCGGTCGGTCTATATCGAACTACTCCCGCCGGAAAAATACTTTTAGCAAATCGAGCGTTAGTGAAAATGCTTGGCTATTCATCTTTAGAGCAGCTTGCTGAAAGGAATCTTTCAAAAGTTGGTTTCGCACAATCGTCTCAACGTAAAGTATTTCTTAGGAATATTGAAATGGAAGGCGAAGTCGATAATTTTGAATCAGCTTGGATTCGTCAGGATGGATCACTCGTCATTGTACGAGAGAGTGCTCGCGCGATCCGCGATTCCCAAGGAAAGACACTTTACTATGATGGGGTAGTAGAGGATATCACTGAGCGCAGGCTCGCCGAATCAGCAAGCAGACATGCGGAAGATGCACTGCAGGAAAGCGAAGAAAAATATCATGATCTTTATACCAATGCTGCCTTAGGTATTTTCCATTCCACAATCGATGGCAGGTTTATTGATATAAATCCAGCTCTCGCCAGGTTATTGGGGTATGATTCTCCCGAAGAAGCAGTCAACAGTATTACCAATATCTCTGAGCAGGTCTATGCTGAACCGTCGCGACGAAACTCAGTAGCAACTGCCATGCTGAAAACCGGCGGCATGACTAGTATAGAAAATAACTATCGTCGTAGGGATGGTACTATTTGGAATGGAATGCTGTATTTGCGCATAGTCCGTGATCAAGAGGGAAAGCCCAGCCATTACGAAGGATTTGTTGAGGATATCACCGAGCGCAAACGGGCAGAAAAAGCGCTGCGTGAAAGCGAGGAAAAATTTTCAGTCATATTCAAGGTAGCACCTGGATCAATGATTCTCACTTCACTACCTGATGGAAAGACGCTCGAGGTAAACGATAATTTCTCACTAATGACTGGTTACAGTCGGGAAGAAGCATTGGGCAAAACAACAGGTGATTTGAACATGTGGACAGATCCTTATGATCGTGATCGCTTTTTATCATTGCTCAAGCAAAATGGATTTGTCCAAAATTTTGAAGCAGATCTGAATCATAAATCCGGCACTATTCGCAAAGGCGTAGTATCGGGTCAAATCTTCATGATGCAAGATAAGAAATACTTGATCAGCACGTTCTACGATATTACCGAGCGTAAGCAGGCGGAGATGGAATTGTCAACGATAAAAATATTGCTCGAACAAACATTTGAACAATCTCCGATTCCAATGGTTCTGGTAAGCATGCCCGATGCTGTAGTACGAATTATCAATCCGGCTTGCAGAGAATTTCTTGGAGTGAAGGATGAGCCGTCATATATCGGCACATCACTCATGAATTTTAAGCCTTCCTATATGGACTATGATGTTCAGGGGAATATTGGTGATGTGAGAGATTTACCGTTGGCACGTGCGATAACCGGACAGAAAATATCAAACGAAGAACGGTTCATTGTCAGAAAGGATGGAACGGGGCGTTGGGAGTTAGTCAGTGCAAACCCGATTTATAATAATAAAGGAGAAATAATCGCTGGGTACCTTACTATGAATGACATCACTGACCGCAAACGGTCAGAAGTGCTGCTCAAGCAAAGCGAAACACGGTACCGTTTGCTGGCAGACCATATGAAAGACACGATATGGCTCATGGATATGAATTTAAAAACGACATACATTAGTCCATCCGTTGAAAAATTGCGGGGATATACTCTGAAAGAACTCCAGCAATTACCTCTTGATCAACAGTTCGCACCCGCCTCATTCCAATTGGCAATGGATGCCTTTTCGGAGGAGATGCAAAAAGTGATGGCAGACCCAACCTATTTTATTTTGCGTACTTTAGAACTTGAATTCTATCGTAAAGATGGTACAACGTATTGGTCGGAAAACAGGTTCAGCCTCATCCGTGATGAGAACGGAAGACCCGAGTCCATTATGGGTGAAGGAAGAGAAATCACTGACCGCAAACGAGCAGAGGAAGCGTTGCAGAAAAGTAGCGATCGTCTTCACCTGGCTTTGGAGTCCGCAAATTCCGGTACTTGGGAATGGGACCTACTCACAAACGAAAATATTTGGTCGGATGAATTATGGAAGTTGTATGGTCTCGAGCCGCATAGCTGTGTGCCATCATATGAATTATGGCGGGAGACAATTCATCCAGAGGATCGCGAGAAAACAGAAAAGAAGGTACAAGAAGCGGCGCGCGAAGGGAAAGAATTAGATGCAGAGTGGCGTGTAATCGGCCACGATGGTGCAGTACGATGGTTAATGTCCCGCGGAAGTCCTTCGCGAGATGCGAATGGCAATGTAGTTCGCTTTAACGGTATTGTAGTAGATATCACCGAGCGCAAGAAGACGGAAGAGGCTTTGCGGGAAAGTGAATCCAGATTCCGCGAGTTATGGGGAGCGACGGTTGAGGGGATTACCATCCTCGACAAGGGAATAATTATTGAAGTGAATGATGCCATGTGCCAAATGTTCGGATACGCGCGTGAACATGCCATTGGCAAATCCCTGCTTGAATTTACATCGGCCGAAATGCTCGACCGCATCCGTGAACGCATTGCGTCAGGGATAGAGGGACGCTTTGAGACTCCCGCTCTTCGAGCAGATGGTACAAGAATAATACTCGAAGCGTTCGCGAAGCAGTTCATCTACCAAGGCAAGTCTATGCGGATGGTAGCCACTCGCGATATCACCGACCGCAAGCGAGCAGAGGAAGCGCTGCGGGAGAGCGAGACGAGATATCGGTCAGTTCTGCAATCTGCTACTGATGCTATTGTCACTGCCGACAGCAGCGAGATTATCATTGGATGGAATCGTAGTGCTGAGCGAATTTTCGGTTACAGTTATACGGAAGCAATTGGGCAATCGCTCACCTCCATAATGCCGCTTTACCACCACGCCAGACATCCCAACGGAATGAAGAGACTTCAATCTGGAGGAGATCAAACCGTTGTCGGTAAGACTGTTGATTTAGAAGGATTACGAAAGGATGGGAGTGTATTTCCTTTAGAACTTTCGTTGTCAATCTGGGAGACGAAGGCGGGTCGTTTTTTTACTGGTATCATCCGTGATATCACCGAGCGCAAGCGAGCTGAGGAGAAGTTGCAGGAATCGCAAGCGCTTTATCATTCGCTCGTGGAGCAACTGCCCGCCGGAGTTTTTCGCAAAGACTATGAAGGCCGCTATGATTTTGTTAGCACATGGTTCTGTAGGCTAAAAAAAATGAGACCGGAAGAGTTTCTGGGCAAAACACCTCAGGAAGTTGCCGCATGCGATGCAGCGAAACAGGACACAACGGGGCTTGCAATCAAGTATTCCGCTGAAGGCGAGGGACATCATAGATTGATCATGCAAACCGGCAAATCCATTGAGTTGGATGAAGAATACACGAATGCCGAAGGCAGCAAGCAGTTTATTCACGCCATAAAAATACCAGTTGTTAACTCTGACGGAAAGATCACTGGTACTCAGGGAATCCTGTTCGACATTACCGAACGTAAGCGGATAGAAGAAGAGCTGCGCACATTATCAATGCGCCAAGAAGCAATTCTCTCCGCCGTTCCAGATATCATTATGGAGGTGAACAATGACAAGGTATACACCTGGGCGAATCGGTCAGGCATTGATTTCTTCGGTAATGATGTAATCGGCAAAGAAGCTTTATTCTACTTTGAGGGTGAACAAGATACGTATAAAATTATTCAACCTCTCTTCAAAGGCGATGATAGTGTAATCTACTTGGAGAGTTGGCAGCGTCGTAAAGATGGAGAAAAACGACTACTTGCTTGGTGGTGCCGGGTATTGAAAGATCCGACTGGAAAAATCTCCGGTGCGCTGTCCACAGCTCGCGACATCACAGGGCAGAAGCTTTTAGAAGAGCAACTGCGGCAAATGCAAAAGTTGGAAGGATTAGGAACTCTCGCCGGAGGAATTGCGCATGATTTCAACAATATTCTAGGAATCATACTGGCATACAACACAAGCATTGAAAGATCCAAAGGTGACGCCAAAAAATTAGACCTTGCAATTGAAACGATCACGAAAGCGGTACAGCGCGGCAAAACACTTGTCCAGCAGATATTAACCTTTGCAAGAAAAACGGAAACTGCATTTGAAGCAGTGAATGTGAATGATGTTGTCATGGAAATTATGACCATGATCTTTGAAACATTTCCTAAGGTTCTTACCTATTCTCAAAATTTCGAAAAAGGAATGCCATGCATTAATGCAGATCGTTCACAGTTAAATCAAGCGCTGCTGAACCTCTGTGTGAATGCACGCGATGCAATGCCGAGCGGCGGTGTACTTACCATCAATACTCGCATGGTATCAGTCACAAGTCTGCGTCATCAACATCCAGACGCTGCTGCGAGCAGTTATGTCTGCATTGAAGTGAGTGATACGGGTGAAGGAATGACCGAAGAGACTCAAATGCGTATCTTCGAGCCTTTTTTTACAACGAAGGGAATAGGAAAAGGAACCGGATTGGGATTATCTGTGGTGTTCGGAGTAGTTCATACTCATAAGGGATTTATCGATGTGGAAAGCGAGCTTGGCAAGGGAACGACCTTCCGCTTGTATTTACCTGCATCACAAGTCGCAGAACCAATCAGTGTAAAAGATGAAGAAACATTGGAAGAAATTCCGGGCGGAACAGAAACGTTGCTGGTTGTAGAGGATGAGGAGATGCTTATGATGTCTTTGCGGATGGTGCTTGTTGAAAAGGGATACAACGTTCTTTCTGCCGGTGATGGACTGACGGCATTAAAGATCTATCAAGAGAGAAAAAACGATATTGCACTTGTGCTTACCGATCTTGGATTGCCCAATATGACTGGCCTGGAGGTGTGTCAGAGGATTAAAACAATCAAACCGAATGAACACATGATCCTAGCGACAGGGTTTCTTGATCCGGAAATGAAGTCGGAATTTCTAAAAGCGGGGATACAACATTTTCTCTATAAACCGTATGATCTCATGCAAGTTCTGAAAGTAATAAGGGAAGTGTTGGATGGAAAATGAGACATGGACTTTTTAGAATGAATTTGAAGATGATCTGTGAACATTAACTCAAAGGAGTGTTTGAGAACAAGATATTCGAAGCAACTGACAAAATTCAATACTTAAAAACAATTATGACCCTCAAAGAACGTTGCGTACTTGTAGTCGGGGAACCTTTGAAAGGTTACAGAGTTTAAACCGAGATACCTTCCGAAACTACTCCGATGACAGCTTTATTCTCTATCTTGTAAAGTTTCGATAAAATAAAGTATATTATATTGTTATGAGGCAATTAACAGCTACATCTTTATTATTTGCGCTGATGCTGATCTCTGGTTGCAAGGATGCTCCTCGGGACAATCCGCTGGACCCAAGCTCGCCTCAGTACGCAAACACAGCTCCAGTGAAAGGCCGAGTTCTCCTGCTGAATCAGAACAGTGGTATCGTTTCAGCAAGCATCTCCTCATTGCAAGACGGGGTGAGTGTTTCAAGCGATGCAGATGGAAATTATTCTTTCAAAAACCTCACGATGGGTAAGCAAACACTGGTATGCGCCAAAGAGAATTTTGTTCCCGATACACAGCAGGTTGTTCTTCAAAACCTTACAACGAAGGAAGTTGTATTTGAATTAAACGGTGCGCCATATGTTCTAGCTCAAAATATTCTCACAAGAAAAATCGATCAGTACTATCCGAGTCCGCAATATTTTGTCGATGTTACTGCATCCGTCAGTGATCCGAACGGCTGGCTGGATGTGGACTCCGTTTGGTTCACTGTTGATACCCTTCTTTCGATTCCGATGGATTATATTCCGTTAACCAAACAATTTCAAATCACCATTGATAAATACGATATACCGACGAATACCATCCAATGGCTTGTCAACAAACCGTTAAGAATTCGTTCGAGAGATCGAAGCAACGCCGTCAATCTCAGTACTCCATTTTATGTGTCGAGGATCATCGAAAATTCAGCGACACCCACCTATCCAAATATCAACCCGACCACTTCACAAAAGGATACCAGCGGTCCTACGCCGCTGTTCCAATGGTTACCGCCGGATGTAACATTCAATTATACATACACACTCACACTCTCACGTGATGTACCAGGTCAACAAAACGTGGTGTGGACATCTACACAAGTGCGTTCTTCTTCTCTGCAACTCCAGTTTCCAGCTGATAGCAGCAGATTGACTTTGTCGGCCGGTGATTATGTATGGGCTATTTCTATCGTTGACGAATTTGGCAATTACTCACGTTCAAAAGAAGCACCGTTTGTGGTACAATGATTATGGAACAGATACATCAAGACAACTTTAATACCCTCTATGAGATTGCACGATCTATCAACTCCATCTTGGAACCGGAAAATCTGCTCGAACGTGTACTTGAGATCGCCATGACACATCTCTCTGCCGAACGTGGGTTTGTTATTCTTGCTGATCCAAATAAAGAGAACGGATATGACGTTGTAACGATGAAAAACTTTTCTTCACAAAGAACGAGCAATGAATATGCCGCTTCCTCTTCCGTGGTGACCAATGTTCTCAATACCGGTGAAGCAGTGCTGACTTTTGATGCACCAAACGACGAGCGATTTGAATCGTCTGTAAGTATCATTGCCCAGAAAATATTGTCCATCATTTGTGTCCCGCTTCGGACGGGAGAGCGGACGTTTGGTGCGGTGTATTTGGACAGCAGCACTATGCTGAAAGAATTTAACGACGAATCATTGAAATTCCTGACCATCTTCGGCGATCTTGCTGGTATTGCCATCGAGAATGCGAAACGTTATACCGAGCTTCGAAATCAAAATGAACGGTTGAAAAACGAAGCCGACGTTACGCATTTATTCACAAACATTATCGGTAAAAGTGATACTTGGAAAAGGGCGTTGGAAATTGTACAACGTGTGTTGGACATTGACGTGGCTATCCTCATTACGGGAGAAAGTGGAACAGGGAAAGAACTTGTTGCGCGCGCTATCCACGAGAATGGATTGCGCAAGGGACTTGCATTTGTGGCTGTGAATTGCTCTGCTATTCCCGAATCGTTGATTGAAAGTGAATTATTTGGTTATGTTCGCGGAGCATTTACTGGTGCGAATGCGGCCAAAAAAGGATTGGTCGAAGTTGCTGATGGAGGCACTCTCTTCCTGGACGAAATCGCTGATCTGCCATTTGCTCTTCAATCGAAACTTCTTCGATTGCTTCAGGAAAAAGAGTACCGTCGTATTGGAGACACGGTAACTCGATCTGCAGATATTCGCATTATTGCTGCAACCAACAAGGATCTGAAAAGCGAAGTGAAGAATGGGACAATGCGCGAAGATCTCTATTTCCGTTTGAATGTCGTTAGTATTCATCTCCCGCCGTTGCGCGAACGCAAAGATGATATTCCTCTCCTGGCAAAACATTTCCTCCAACGCACAGCGCAAATGTATAAACGATCCATCGACAGCATCCATCCGGATGCGATGCACATGCTGCTTGCAAATCCGTGGAAGGGGAACGTACGGGAGTTTCAAAATGTCATTGAGCGTGCGGTAGTTCTCTGTAAGGGGACACAATTGACGCCTGCCGATCTTGTGCTCGATTTTACTCAACGAAACTCCATTCTTCCGAATTCGGTGACGCTCGAAGAGATTGAACGTCAGATCATTGAAACAGCATTGGACGAGATGGATGGAAATCGAAGACGGACAGCAGAGAAGTTGGGTGTTTCCTTGCGCTGGCTTCAGTACCGTTTGAAAGAATGGAATAAAGATTAATGCCGTTTACCATTGAAGAGAAGATCAGCGAGAGCAGTTTTACCAGCGTCTATCGTGCATTTGATACGGTGCTGCAACGACGTATCCTGTTAAAGGTGCTCCACAAGCACCTTGCCGCTGATCATGATCTTTATCAGCGTTTTGTGCGGGAAGCACAGGCTTGTGCTGCACTTCGCTCCGAGCATATTGTACAGGTCTACGAGTTAATCGAATACGAAGGATCGCCGGCAATTGTGTTGGAATTTGTCGACGGTACTTCACTCAAGAATCTCATCGTCACAGGGACAACTCGTTCGCTGAAATATGCAAGAAAAGTTGCATTGCATACCCTCCGCGGACTTGTGGTTGCACACGACCGGGGAATCATTCATCGTGATATCAAACCCGGGAATATTCTTGTGATGATAGACGGAACAATAAAGGTTACTGATTTTGGATTGGCATATCTTGCGTCTGTTCCAACAATAACGGCGCAGGGAATGGTGCTCGGAACGCCAGCATATATGTCTCCGGAGCAAGTTTGCCACGAAGAGATCGACCAAAGAACAGATCTCTTTTCTCTGGGTGCAACCCTGGTCGAAGTTGTGACTGGCGACCGCCTCTTCGAAGGAACATCGTATGCGGAGTGTGCCAAGAAAATACTTTCTTTTAAAGTGGAAATGCTTGATTATCTTGTGGAGAAATCATCTCCTGATTTTGTGAAATTTCTAAAACTTCTCTTGGCGCCAAAGAAGAAAAACAGGTTCGCGACATCGAGGGAGGCACTCTACGCACTGGATCAAGACGGATCGAGCATATTCATTTCTGCTCCACTTACAGCACCAAGAAGAAATCGTCGAATAGGGCTTTTAAGCGGAGCAGCGGTGCTCCTTGGAGTTTTTGCTTTTTTTCTAGCTACAGTTAATCATTCTTCAAATTACCGAACTTCTGGACTAACTCTGCGGGCAGTATTGTCGGATACAACTGCAGCACGTATGAACACGAATGGGGAGGTTCAGAGAAAACTTGGCATTTCTTCTCCTGTTCAACCTGAGCCTTTACAGCAATCCCGAGTGCTCAAACAACGGGAAATTTCAACCACAACATCCATACCGCTATCGATGGATTCCGGTACCGTTCTTCTGACCAGTACTCCGTGGGCAAAGGTATATGTTGACAATGTTTTCTTCGGGGAAACTCCTCTCAGTAGACCTTTAACTTTTTCCACAGGAAAACATACCGTGACATTCATGCACCCATCGTTTGGTCCGATTCATCAGACCATTACGGTGAAGAAGAATAGGGAACTCCATGTTGCGGGGAATTTTATTAAGAGCGCAGGGTTCCTTAATTGTATTGCAACTCCCTGGGCGGAAGTATACATCGATGAACAATATAAAGACACAACGCCCCTGGAGAGACCAATCGTGCTGTCACCGGGGAAACACCAAGTGCGATTTAAAAATTCTTCCTTCGTCGATGTACTCCGCGAAGTGGAAATCAAATCCAAAGATACAATCTCCCTGTGTATATTTTTTGAGAAACAGCGATGATACAGAAAGTAATATTTGTTTCCATTCTCTTCGCTGTGTCCGCGCATGGTGCATGTGCGCAGGAGGATTCTACGCATTCGACCCTGCAGACAATTGAGACTCTATACAATACCGGTTCATATAGAACTGCAGAATTGAATGCCCGGCATCTTCTTGAACATTCTGTGTTAAACGATTCTGTTCGCATAGCTGTTCATAAGTACATTGCCTTCTCTTTGATCGCCCAGGGAAAATCGGAACTGGCAAAAGAGCATTTCATGTCAATGTTTAAGCTTGCACCCGACTGCGATCTTGACCCTGTTTATACCTCACCCAAGATTCTCGTCATATTTAAAGAAACCCGGCAACACTTCCTTTCATTAAAGAAATCTGAGAAAGATACTGTCAGAGGCCCGGTGTTGATCGAGCGCCCTGTCATCACCTATCGGACAATTCTTTTTCCCGGATGGGAACAATTACACCAAGACAGAAAGACGGCAGGAACCTTTTTCCTTGGAGCCGGCATTACAACATTAGGCGCTGGAATTGCTTTTGAATTTTTACGGAGTTCTGCCCGGCAAAATTATTTATCTGCAACTCATTCGTCGGAATTTAATGAGAAGTATGATATTTACAACCGATATTATAAAGCAGAAATTATTTCGTTTGTTGCATTTGCGGTCGTGTACGTTGCATCGGAAATTGATGTGTTCCAAGCCCAACATGATTTGCCCCTCTCATTTGAATCAAACCTATCCAAGCCACGAGGAACAACTCTTACAGTTGCCATCCGTTTCTGATACGCAAGAAATGCAGTGTGGTGCATATCTTGCACGAGCAAAAAAAGAGAGTTCCCCATTTCGAATAGTTTTCCTGGTTTTCTCTGTGGCATATGTATTGCATCGTTTTTTGTGAAATAATCCATTCTCATCATAGAATACCTTTGATAAGGAGCGAGAAAAGTGAAAAATAAATACTGGTTTTTTGCAATAACCGTATTAACCATCGCACTGATTTTTACTCAGTCCCTTCTATCGCAAAATACACCAGCACCACCTTTTCGGAATAAAATCAAGTTTATCTCTCAACCACCTCTTTATGGTCAACGGGGTGTTGCTTATTCCTATACGACTCAAGCTATCACTGCAGACTCCACTGAGATTATCCGATATTTTACAGATAAACACAATCCTCATGGTCTGACTATTGATTCGTTATCAGGTGTTGTTAATTGGATCCCGGCAGCGAAAGGATGGTATACAATAACCCTGATAGCGAGATCGAATAAAAGAGATATTGCCTATCAATCATTTATGGTGACAGTAACCGGCGGCAATGGGATTGTACAAGGACGTGTGACGGATACATTAAATACCGGCATTTCTAATATTATTATCGAAGTACTGCAAGCTCTATCCACAGATCCTGTTCCTTTGTATCCTTCACTCAATAATGGATGTTATGCATACTCCGCTAAGACAGATGATAATGGATATTATCGGATTTCGCATGTTGATCCCGGTGTGTATAAGGTACATGCAATCTCGCCTACGCCTCGATATCTAAGCCAATGGTACGATGGTTGGTACAACCCTAGCGATGCAGATAAGATTATTATTCCTGATTCTCCTTCTGTCACACTCGCCGTCAATTTTAAACTTCAAGGTGGTGTTGTCAGATTGCCGAAGATTACTGTATCAGGCGTTGTAACCGATACGAATCGTCTTCCAATAAAAGCTGCGGATATCTTCTATGTACAATCCGGATTTGCGTTGAATAGTAAAACTACCGTTGATGATTATCGAGAATATTTCAATTTGAATGCTTGGTGGGGCGATTTCATGCTCGATGGAAAATCGAATCATGTCTACAGCGCCAAAGTCGACTCGCTCGGCAAATATTCGCTTCAAATTCCTCAGGGGTCATACATCGCCTTCGCTAAAGCTCGAGGATATGCAACGGAATTTTATTTTAATCAATCTGATCTGCTATCGGCAAATCTGTTAGCACTACGACATGACAGCTCAGGAGTCAACTTTATTCTTGCGCCGCTTCCGTCGGTTGCTCTTGGAACAATCACAGGAAGCGTGCTCGATTCAGCACAAGGTATCGGTGTCCCTTCCCGCATAATTGCATATCGAGATCGATGGACCTCGAAAGACAACTTTAATTGTTTTCGCTCGTACGTCGTTGATACAGATTCACTTGGTGCATTTTCAGTTGATTCATTATTACCAGGATCGTACTTTGTGTTTGCAGTGCCACTCGGTAATTATTCTCCAGCTTTCTATTCAACTGATACCGCAAGTACAAGATGGAAGAAAGCGGCTAAAGTGGACATTAGTGGGAACACTATAGATGGTATCGATATTTATGTGCACCAGATTCCTTCTTCTATGAACGGATACACCAGTATTTCTGGCGCTGTTCGTCTTTTATCGGGTTCCGCCTCAGTAGCAGGCGCTCTTGTCTATGCAAATCGGAATGGTGTGGTCTCAGGGTATGCAATCACGGATGAGAATGGGAATTACAGTATAGAAGGCCTGGCTCCCGGTACCTATACCGTGACGGTCGATAAGCTGGGATATAATACTGAGACGGCATCAAAATCTGCTACTGTTTCCTACAGTACCACAGGAGATCCTGTAAACGCCAACGTCGATCTGTCGATCGATGAAGTGACAGGTGTGACCCAGACTTCAACCCTTCAGCCAACAAAATTCATGCTCGAGCAAAATTTCCCGAATCCATTCAATCCATCAACAACGATTAACTATGCATTGAATCAATCTGGTATTGTAGAGTTGAAAGTGTATAATCTTCTTGGCCAAGAAGTGCGCACATTAGTCAATGGATTCCAAAATGCTGGAAGTTATCATGCAACATTCAATGCGCAAGGACTTTCCAGCGGCATCTATTTCTACCGCTTACAAAGTCAAAACAGTATTCAGACTCGGAAAATGATTCTCTTACAATAAATCACAATCTTTTTGAGATATCTTGCATTTGAATAGGGTTGTCTCGATCTGAGACAGCCCTATTTCATTTTTGCAGCGGGGGAGGGGATCTAACCGAACTCAAGCCGACGTTGATACTCCTTCCCGCTGGTTAAAGTAATTTTTATGCAAAAAAAACAATGTACTTCTACTGTCACGATATAAATGATAAAAAGATTGTGTTCAAATTTTTGGACATGCATATTATTCCGGAATTGGGGCAATCCTAGATGAATCGAATTATTTCTATTCATTTGTGATTAGCTTTCTCCTTGCTGAATTGCATATGAAGAAAATCAATAATTCTCTGTTTATAGATGTATCCGAGGACAAATAAAATACTTGCGATAACAGAAACGATGACGGCGATGATGTATTGGTCCGATTGTATCTCCGCACCGATAAAGGAAGACCCAAGCATAGCGGGAGTGCGTGCAAAAGTTATGATGATGAAGAACAGAGTAGGCTTGATCGGAGTGAGTCCGGCGATATACACAAGAATATCCTTAGGGATGCCGGGTATGATGAACAAGAGAAATATTGTTGTTTCGAGTTTTGAGCTATTCATTAAAATGCTGAATTTCTCAAGCTCCTTCTTGGAAACCAATTTTTTAACAAGAGGATAACCAAAAAGTTTTACACCTGTAAATACAATGATATACCCGATCGTGATGCCAATTGTAGAATAGACTGTCCCCAAGACAGTTCCGAAGATATATCCACCAGCGATCTGTACCGGTTCTCCAGGTATGACTGCTATCACCACTTGAAGTACCTGGAAAAGCATGAATATTATAGCGCTCCAGGGACCGAATGATAATACGTATTCTCTAAATTTATGAGGATCACTGACAAACCTAGTCAGCTCCGGCCCAAAACGGATCGTCACATATACAATCGCTCCGACAAACAGAGAAGCAAGAATGACATTGATAGCAATAAAAGGTCTCAATTTTCTCATTGTACTTCTTTCGTCTAATTATTGGAACCTTCCCCATCACCGTAAAAGAATAGTCGGTAATAGATGGACACAGATACTCTATCGTATAATGCACCTAGCAATTGCCGAATACGTAATCATTTCTTCTCAGACTTGTCGTCGAGCTGTTTCACTTCTTTTTGGATTTCTTCTTGTACATCGCGTGCTGCCTTCCGGAACTCTCGAATACCCTGGCCAAGTCCTTTCATTATTTCTGGAAGCTTCTTAGGACCAAAGAAGACAATGACAATCAACAAGATGAGGAATAATTCTGGGCCACCAATATTTCCAAACATGATACTTCTCCTTTTATTGTAATATTAATTTTGTTCAGACTGCACATGAAAATTTGAAAGTCAATTAAACATCATCATCATCGTACACACTCATAAGTCACGCATAAAGTATATTTTAATTCGCATTACCTTACTGGAACATATGTGCTCACACCCAACGGAAGAATTTTCATTGTTATTCCTGCTATGAATATTCTAGGATCAGCCACGGTTATAAAGAATCCGGGTGAGAAGTAAGAAGATGAAATTACACCAGGATATATATTCAACCGAAACCGGCAATTCCTCGATGCGGAATATACCATAGACGCAAGAAGAGAGTTATTTCGATCATAGTATATTCCTGCCATCGGTCCTGATTCTACTGTATTTGAAGGGACTCCATTCTGTACCGGCAAACTTTTTACGCCTATCGATGCCAATCCGGCACCGATAGAAATGGCATCTTCTGTGTTTCTTTTGAAGGACAGCCCGAGAATTGCAAAGTTACCAAAATGGAAGAATACGCTTGTTGATCTCGATTGTGTCAACGCATATTTCATGACAAAATTCTGACCTGCGTTTCGGAAAGCAAGCGGGGCGAACGAAATTGAAACAGGCTGAGACCAGTCGTTCAGATTTAGCTCGGAAGAAAAGAATTCTGATATTTTGTCGGAACTAAAGAGCAGAATTCCAAGAGGTTGAAAGATCAGGAAGTCAGGGATACAATCTTCATTTGGATAGATATTGTTACCGTTTTCCACCGTCTCGTTGAGGAATTCGCTTGCCATTACAGTGATTGCACCCAACATATATGGTAGAGGATAACCATTGGAATCATACCATTCAGCGACTTTACGCGAGACCATTCCACCGCCAATTCCATGGAGCATATAATTTGGAATCCATTGGGCGCGGTTCACGTCGACACTGGCAGGGAATATTTCTTGACTCAGAAATCGGTTCCAGCCAAAATCACTAATGACAGGAAGAGGAGACGTAACGCTGCGCCAGACACTTGTTGCACCTTTTTTCCATGGGATCGCCTCAAAGGTACTTGGCCGGTTGAGTTGCTGATACGTATCACAACCGCCATTAACAAAGACCGAGATAGGGTTAAAAAGTGCTTCTGACCCGTAGTCGTATGGACGGAAGAAATAATATTCTTTTTCTTGTCCATACAGCTTCGATGAAGAGAATAGACAACAAGCAAAAATAATGAAATATATCGCTGTTATGAAAGATGTCTGTCTATATTTCTTCTGTTGATTTTTAATGTTCGCCATGAAATAATATCTTCAAAATGCAATGTGTAGATGAGTTCCTGTAGTACTTAAGAATCAAAAAAATGCTGATCTTTAGGCGTTTTTTGACAGAGTTATCTGTGAAAAAAATGAAGAAGGAGAGTGATCAGATTTGGAGCTTGCAGAGAGAATAAAAATCGAAAAGTGGCGCATGTGGGGCTGTATGTCTTATTCTTATGCTCCTGCAAAGCACTAGGGCAGCCTCTTCAGTATGTGCTGGCTGGGCTGCAAGGGATACACTATCTTCGTCGATAAGGTAGATACGCCGAGTTGAATTGTTGGCAGGTTGAAAAGTTCTGTTACCTGTAGTACCGAAACGGGCATGGAGTATGACTTGTTTATCATTGTGAGAACTATATATCTCTGAACATTGTCCTTCATATTCTTCGCGTATCATACTATGCGACGTGAAGAGGGCGTCTACATTTATCGCATCGAGAAAGAAAGCCAATGAGAGTGTGAATCGAAAAATATGAGAGAGTAATTTGTTTGACAATGCAAAATTCCTGAAATAATTGTTTATTCAGGATATAAAAAAACACGAAGAGATGCAAATGTCTCTAGGCAAATCAAATAATTATACTAAATGCGTATCCTTAAGAGGCCACTATTTTTTGGAGGGGAATGTCGGGGAATTGCCATCGCTTCTTCAAAACAAGGTTTCACGACAAAATTCTTTCGTTGTCGTTTAAAAAAAATCCCAACTAGTCATTCCAGTCAAGATTATTCTAAAATATATGTAGCGGGGGCACACTATTTCCTGCAGTCACAATTCTTTTAATCAGGGTTTTCGAAATGACTATGGGCTAGTTCGAACCACTATGCATTGCATGTCCGAAAGAGATCCTGCGGTTACCTACAGTTCCGAAAAGGATATTCTCACTGTAATACGTGAATATCTGTTTACTCCAGTTTGAAAACTACAGCCAATGAAAATTTTAATGTATCATCACACTTGAGTCCCAAGAGGGAGGGCCGCTCGACTTTAAAATCAGTTAAGCTGAGATCAAAGGAACCGTTCACTTCAAGTCTGTTTTGTGACCATTTTGTTACCGCTGCTATGATGATGTCTTTTGTCACACCATGAAATGTGAGTTTTCCCGTCACGTTGAGACTGTCACCATTCTGAACAATGAAAGCGCTTGAAAATGTTACATCAGGATATGTGATTGCATCGATCACTTCCATTGCATGCGAGTCGCGGTTTGAATTACCGCTGTTGAAAGTCATGACATCTATTTGTGCCGATACAGTTTTGATTTCTTTCTTTGCAGGGTCGATTTCAATGCGGCAGTTTATTTCTTTGCTTGTACTTTCCATATGATGGAGAGGATGTGAGAGCAAGTACGTCACCGATGTCTCATTCTTGATACACTCGACCGATTTTGCCTGGGCGGCGTCACAAGATAGTGCCAGAAACATCCATCCAAAGAAAGATACTATTCTTATTTTCATCGTGCTCCTCTTAAAATGTTATTACTATTAATGATGCCGCCAGCGCTGCTGTTGTGATATATGCGGACGCCTGATGGAAGTGTGCGATCTGGGATGTCGTAGCATGACGATGGATCGATGCACCGATTATGGGAGTTACGACCATTCCGAGAAAGTGAACCCACGCTAGTGTTTTGTGAATCGTCGTTGTGCTGATTTCATCACGGCGAATCATGGGAGGCGGCGAAAGTACCGCGAGCAATCCGGTCGCTGAATATGATGCGATTGTTATCGTTACAAAGAGTTGATGGTTGCTGCGAT
Source organism: Ignavibacteriota bacterium (assembly GCA_003155495.1). Taxonomy (GTDB): domain Bacteria; phylum Bacteroidota; class Ignavibacteria; order UBA10030; family UBA10030; genus Fen-1298. The sequence goes on along the minus strand of PMDB01000027.1, from coordinate 16,331 downwards.
TACTTCTCAATTTGCCGCCGTCGTCAATCATCTTCTGACCGTAATAGCATGTTGTTATCATGCTTCCAAGAGTCACGAACCCGCCTATGAGATGAGCGGTAAGCATATTGCGCCGAAGACTGAGTTCACTCCTGCGTACTTCCGGCGTCAGTGGAGAAGCAAAACCTATTTTTCTAAAAAGGCCGTCTTCATCCCATAGATACCTTTCCATAAAGCTTGCATTCGTTGGGATCAATTTACGTTTTGGGGGTTGTGAAAGAGAATCAATGGGTGTATCCAATGAGGCATACAACAACTGATCCCGCAAAGAAGGCTGAAATGCAAATTCTTGAGCTTGAACGCTCGGCATACAGACGATAAAAATTGCACATAAAAAAAAGAGTTTCATAGATAACCTCAATAATGTGTTATGTGGGATTTATTCTTTTATCAACTGTATGTTCTTTGGCCCTTTCTCATTCCCTCAGCAGGTTCTTAATGTGAATTTGATCTGCTTTATTAAACATATTGGAGAATGCGCAAGTTCCGGATATTCCACTCACAGCGTATTATTATACGAGAATGCTTGAATTATCCCCATAGTTCTATAATTATTCATTATAATAACTATTTTTCTTCCATTTGCTTGTCTTCGATGGTTCTCATACCATGTAATACACGAATTTGCCAATCCAAATTAGGAATGAATCATCGCCTTCTTTCATCTTTTCCCGTGTTGCCTTTCTGTGCAGTCCGAGGAGGCGGCGGCGGTGGTGTCCTTGGACTTGAAGTACGTTCTGCTGCTCGCTGGCGTACTTCGCTGTCATGGACTATTGCTTGTTTCGCTGGTGCCTCAGGTGCTTTTTTCCATGTATTTTGATCGCGTTGCTGCCAGCCTTGGGGAGTACTGCGCAAGATGTTGCCGTCCGGAGCTGCATAAACATTATTCTCTTTTGATGAAGGTCGCGTCACGATTCGTGGTATGGGCCTTGAAATCGCACGCATCTCAGTTTGTGGAACTGTAGGAATTACCGACTTGGTTATTGGACGAGTTTCGGACGGAGTTTGCGGCGGCGTTACTCTCGTGACTGCTCTTGCTGTTCTTGACGGTTCAGGCTGTGGAATAGGGGGCGGCAACGGGCGAGCTTCGGATGGAGTTTGCGGTAGCGTTGCCCTTGTTGCTTCCCTTACAGGACTTGGTGTTTCACTCACTAACGGTCGTCGTATGCCGGATCCTCTAAGATCGTAGAGAGTTGGAGCGCGCTGTGTACCGGAAGCACGTCTTACATCATTCGACGTTCTTCCAACCGGTGCGGCCGCTGTTACCTGGCGAACCGGATGGTACTCTTCACGATATACCGGTTTTGTAGCTGGACGGTAAACCGGATGGCTTTCTGCCGGACCCCACCATCCTGCTCGCTCAACTCTTGATTGGTGTGCAAGCCATCCATGCGGCTGCCCCCAACCTGCTCCGAAAGACCAACCTGCCCACGGATCGTAGTGAACATTGAATCCCCACGTCCACGGCCGTGCATAATATGCATGCTTATGCCACGGATGATAATTGTATCCCGTTCCATACACAACCGTTCTGCCATAGACATAACATCCGGTGTAACCAGAAGTATATCCAACATAAACGACATCGGGAGTATAGGTATATACACGAACATAGCGGACATTGTAAACAGGATATCGCGGTGGAATTGCATAAATAACTTCAGGGACGCTGATGCAGACCTCCCATGGACCATAGGGAGTCGCACTTTCAAACCATACTCCTTGATCACAGTCGTAATACCGTCCATTGACACGAATGACTGCTGTCGATGTATTTACGGCATAATCCATTCCTGTGTTTTCAATTGGTTCAAACTGCGGATCTCCGTCGTATGCGACTTGAGTCGTCGTTTGCGAGCGGTCCACCTCTGCCATTTGAGGAATCTGTGCATCAAAGACAGCTTCTTTTGCCGGCACTGTCCCGGCGACATTCGCGAGTACATCATCACGCTCTGATCCGGGAGGAATTTTTTTGAAATCACCAGGAAGTTTATCAGATGCAACGAACGTCCAAGGGTCTGTCAATTTCTTTGCGGTGTACCATCGTCCGGAGATGAGAATAAAGTATTGCTGAGTATCAATTTCAAGAAATACCCGGCTTGGAGTATTGCTCGCATAAAGAAGTCCGGTTCCCTGAATTGGTGCAAGCTGTATAGGACCGTCGGTAGCGATCAATTCAGCCGGTCCTGTGTTTACTAAAATCTCCGGCACTTTTCCAGTTTTCGACACAATATCGTTTGTCGTCGAATCTTCATCCGATCCTTCGTCAGATTTTGTTTGTTCGAAAAGATCGAGAACAGATTGCGGGGGAGTGTCTGTTTGATGCCATGGTCCCTTGATCATCTCTGCACGGAACCAAAAATCTCCTCCGTGAAGATAGAAATTATTGCCGGTAAGATCCTGAACCAAAAAATACGGTGTATTGATAACGCGCTTTAGTGACGTTCCTTTATTATCACTAAGAATTGGATCACCGTCAATCCGGACGAGTACAGCAGGATGATCCATCACAATGATCTTGGGTGGAATCAATTCAAGTTCATGAGCGGTTTCCCTCTCTTTCTGAGCCGTCTCAACACTTACCAGAAGCAGGTCGAGAGAAAAAGTGAGATCAAAACGCGGTATCATCTCTTCCAATGCTGCGGCGATCTTTGCCGTGTCCGCATCTGTTCCTGAAGGGAATCTAATCCTTCGCACTTCCATTTCTTCGAGTTTCACCGTCCGTGTCGGGCGATCGGTCATGACTCTGCAATCCACCCAGATAGCTCCGAAGATCGGCTCATCCTTCCCCTCTAGGATGATTGAAACTGCGGCACGTGCTTTCAGAGAATTTCCAGAGTACGATTCGATCTGAGGCTGGTACATCGTGATTGTGCCTTCGGAACTCAGTACCTCTCGAGGCCAATCGTCTGCATAAAGCAATGTCGTCCAGCATGCTAGTAAGGCAATCAGTACGTATTTCATTATATTTCTCCTTTTTCTTTTAGACTGTAGAAAATCAGTAGTTAAAATTTCAGCCTCTCATTTATCCAATCAAACTCTACTATTTGTACAACGTATGAGACAACAAAAAGGTGCCAATAAATTGAGTTACTTTCCAATTTTTAATTGTCATCCCGAGTGTGTCCGCTTCGATTTATCGAATCGAAATGAGACCTTGATCCGTTGTGCGGATCGGGTTTTTGGCCTCTATGTATGTATCAATGATTAGTAATTTATGATTTTAACACCGATTATTTATGCTATTCATATTAAAACTTCGTCGGAACCTGCAATAAATATATTTTGTTATAATAAATAAGATTTATGAATAGTACAACTAACTAAAATTATCCACAATAAAAGGGTGACATAATGAAATCACTAAAGAATATAGTGTTTCTCATCACTATAACTTCAGGACTACTTCTTGGAATGGTGAGAAGTACAAATGCACAAGGCGATATAGGGGATTTAAAATCAAGAGTCGAGGCTGCTTTGAATCCTTATTCTATGCATAAATTATATGTAAGTGTCGACGAAAAAGGGAAAGTATCAATAAGCGGTGAAGTTGATGCATTATACGATAGGTTGGACATCTATGAAATAGTATCCAAAATACCGGGAATAACTGAAATCAAAGATTTAGTGGTTGTTAATACACCGACGTTGCCCGATGATATAGTTAACGCAAATATTGTAAGGGCAATAAGAGATAACTCAATTATTATGGAACCGGATAAAATAACGGTGACTGTTTCTAATGGGTTGGTGTTATTAAGTGGAACCGTAAGCTACTTTAAGGAAAAACTAATGGCGACAACTGTCTCTTCATCTCAGGATGGTGTAAAGGGAGTTGAAAATGAAATAACTGTAATGTCATCACGGAAAGCAAGGAGCGACGAAAATATTAAAAGCATTTTAAATGAGATTGTAGAAAATCAATTCCCGCTGATAAACGGTACGGTCAAAATTAGCGTAAAAAACGGTGATGTTGTTTTGGACGGTGAAGTAAAAAATATATGGGAAAAAAATAATCTTAAAATTGAATGCTTGCAAGTAATGGGAGTAAAGAGTGTTGTTGAAAATCTTAAAATCAAATTATAAAATTTGTGGTTTTCTAAGGACTCTTTGAAAAAGCCCGGTTTATTCGAATAAGTGTTACGTAGGCAATCGAACGAGATAGACGATATATCGCCGCTCATATCGATCAAATGTAATATTTGTGAGGAAAGATCTCCTACCGCAGGACAATCTGTTTCGAGTCGATTGTATATGCCGCAAAGTATCCTAACGCATCACCGCTGATGTTTGAATTCGGGTTTGCCGGTGACAGCGAAGTGGGACTCCGGTCGGAGGAGAGAATATCGCTGAGCGTGTGGAAATAATCATAGGTTGCCTTATCAATCGAACGTAATTCTATGGTAATCGTATCACCAACATTCACGTTTCTTCCGGCACGGATTCTTTCTGTCATCACATTGCCGTTTGTGAGTTTATCAGTGAAGAGGCGATACCGCCGCCCATCAATTGAATCGGCAGGAATCACTGCGCTGGAACGTGCATTAATTCGGTAATAGTTGCCCAACTCCGGTGGATCCTTAAATATCACATAAATATCATACCCTGATTCCCCGTCTAACCCATGCCTTGAGAGTGCATAAAGAGAATCAATAAAGACTTTTGTAGGCATTGAAGATGTCGCCATGTATTCCTTTCCATCAGTTTTCACAGATAGCGTATAGGTTCTTCCGGAGGCACCAATCAATGTGGACGATTGATAGGTACCGCTGATCACTTCTTTCAATGTGTCGCGATTCCCAAGGTCGTCTGTTATGGACACTTGTGCATGAGAGATGGGAGGCGTGGCCAAGGTTGTATCGAAGTAGCTCCCTGTCGTACTTAACACAACTGAATATGGGCCGGGCTGATCTTTGATGTTGCCTTCGACTACAATGCGTGGATTCGCTGTGTTCAGATCAATGGAAACGACCTGCTGACATCCGGATAAAAACCAAATAATGGAAAAAAATGTCAGTACAAATATTATTCGAAGTAAATAATTTCTTTTCGTATTCATAAAATTTCTCAACCGTTAAAAATTGAAATTGTACGTTACCGATGGTATAATCGGGAAAAATGTTGTTTGCACTGCCTGCGCTTTGCTGAGATTATTAGGATCCTGTCTAAAGTTGATGGAATAGGCATTCATTCTGTCGTACGCGTTATATAATGAGAAATTCAAATTAGACCTCGGCCCAAGTTTCCATGTGGCGGATAAATCCAGACGATGATATGCAGGCATTCGATATCCATTTCTCTCGGTGTACAATGGAATCCATCGATTCTCAGCCTCCAACCTGTACCCGCCGCTCGGAAATGTCACTGCATTCCCTGTATTGTACACCCATGAAGCTGAAAAATTCCATACACTATTATAGTCATAGATCACCACGACCGAAACATCATGCGTTCTGTCCTGCCGGGCTGGAAATGCCTGTCCATTATTAATCTGATCAAATTGTTCTTCCGTCTTGGATAATGTATATCCCACCCATCCTGTAACCTGACCAAACTTCTTTCTCACAAGCAATTCCGCCCCATAACTCCATCCTCTTCCATACAGAAGAAGCGCTTCTACATTTTGATTCAGCAGAAAATCCGCTCCATTTTTATAGTCGATCAGGTTCTGCATGTTTTTATAGTAGAGTTCAAAGGAGGCTTCAAACTGGTTATCATTAAAATTTCTAAAATACCCTACATCGTACTGATCGGCGAGTTGAGGTTTGACGTTGTTGCTGCTTGGAACCCACAGGTCACTCGGATTCGACGTTGTGGAATTCGACAAAAGATGAAGATACTGTGTCGTTCGCGTGTAGGAAGCTTTGATAGAACTTGTTTCGTTCAAGAGAACATTAGCAGAGATGCGCGGCTCAAGATTCGAGTATGTTTTAATGAAGTCGCGTGATCGATATGTCGCGGTGTCGACAACGGACCCGCTTTCATCGTAGGAATAAATATGACCCGGGCCCAATAAACTGAAGAGAGAATATCTCAATCCGTAATTAATTTTGATTCCGCTTACGATATCGAGTTCATGTGAAAAGTAGGCTGAACTTTCTAAGGCATATCTGTTTTCAATCGTCAAACTATTGGTAAAGCTGGTTGATCCTGCAGTGACCGTCCCAGGAAGAAATGTATGATAGACAGAATTGACTCCAAATTTTATCGTGCTTTGAGAATTTGTGAAATATTGAAAATCCATTTTGAAATTTAGATCCCGAATGCCGGATGTAATCTGGAATTCGCTCGTCCCAGAACCTACCACGTTGCTGTATCCATAGTCACTGATAATGAAGGATGTATTGGAGAAGAGATGATCTCCAAAAATATGATTCCATCGAAGAGTCCCTGTGGTGTTTCCCCAGTTAAAGCCGAATGTACCGGGATAATTAAAATTATCTCTTCCAAAGTATCCTGAGATGAACATTCGGTCTTTTTGGCCAAGAGAGTAATTTGCTTTCGCATTAAGATCGTAGAAGTATAGACTTGCACGGTTGATTAGTGTATCCTTCGAAAGTTTCAAGAAGAGATCGGCATAGGTTCTTCTTCCGGACACGATAAAAGAGCCTTCATCCCTTACAATAGGACCTTCCAATGTAAGTCGAGAGGCTAAAAGACCGATGCCGCCTGTGCCGCCGAATTCTTTGTCGTTTCCATCATTGGTCCGAATATCCAATACGGAAGAAAGTCGGCCGCCGTATTCAGCAGGAATACCGCCGGTGATGACTTTCACATCTTTGATCGCATCCGAATTAAACACAGATAGAAATCCCAGCAGATGTGACGAATTATAAACCGGTGCTTCATCCAGGACAATAAGGTTTTGGTCAATACCGCCGCCGCGTGCATAGAATCCCGTTCCCCCTTCGCCTGCCGATTGTATTCCAGGAAGCAGTTGAATCGTTTTAAGAATATCCTTTTCTCCTAATAACACAGGGATAGATTTTATTTCATCTATTTCAAGTTTTTTGGCACTCACCTCTGTTGAGGTAACATTTGCATTTGTCCTCTCGCCTGACACCACTACTTCTCCTATTTTAATGGGCTGAGAAAAAAGATTAAAATTTTCTATTCGATCACGGTCGAGCACAATGGTATCGGACGCGGTTTTAAATCCGAGATACTGCACCAGTATTGTGTATGTTCCCCGGGAAAGCGTAAGAGAATAAAAACCGTACGCATTGGAAACAACTCCCACACCTGACAATTCTTTTACGACAACTGCGGCGCCGATAAGAGCCTCACCGGTTTCACCGTTCTTGACTGTCCCGCTCATTGTTTGTTTCGCCTGTGTGAATGCAATACTGTTGGAAAGATAGAGAAGAAAAAGGAACATAATGACTACAACAAGAGCCTTCATATATCAATCAACGTTTTTGGAGAGAATTTTGTTCCCATCGGCAGGAGAGTGTGTGTAATGTACGAGCGGCGACGATCGTCACAAGGAAATATCGCGCTTATGATTCTATGCAATATTGTTTTAGGGGCATTATCTTATTTGTCCCTGAAAAACAATCTACTTCTAGCACAGTTTACTTCGGCTCGCGGACAAGCAAGCGATAGATTACTGGCAAGCCAAAAAAGAGAAAAAAGCTTGAAACTGAAAATCCGCCGATGACGGCAATAGCGAGCGGTTGCTGCATTTGTGCACCTGCACCGATGCCAAGCGAGAGTGGCAGCAATGCTAACACAGCGGCAAGTGTCGTCATCAAAATTGGACGGGCACGCATTTGTCCGGCTTGAACTAATGCATCATCAAGTGTGAAACCTTGCAAGCGTAATTCGTGCACCCGATGCATAACAAATATGGCATTTTCTGCAACAATACCGATGATCATAATGATGCCTACGAAACTGGAGATATTGAATGATATGCCGGTAATCCATAATGCTCCAAAGACACCACTGAGTGAAAGAAGATTGACAATAAAGATGGAAAACGGTACGGCAAATTCACCAAACTCAATAAGCAGCACAAGAAAAACCAACAGCACCGCAGCCATTGCCACTAAGAGTAAACCGCGAAATGATTCCTGTTGTGTTTGGTACACGCCACCGTATTCTAGTATCATCCCTTGGGGAAGTATAAGTTTTGCAGCGAGAGCCGCTTTAATATCGTCTATCGTTCTGCCGAGGTCGCGTCCTTCGAGACGCGCTGTCACCGCTAACATTTGTCGCAATCCTTCGCGATGCAATTCTGCTTGACCCGCGGTCCGTTCTATTGAAGCAATACTTCGGAGCGGTACGAATGTACCAGTAGCATTCACGAGGCGCGTGCCGTCAATTCGATCAACATCTGTTCTATAGGATTCAGGGAACCGGACGCGAATGTTCATCAACTTTTCTCCTTTTTGGATGTTGGTCTCGGCAGTTCCCCGCATCATCGTTTCTAATTGTGTGCTTACATCTTCTAGAGTCATCCCTGCGCGTGCTGCACGAAATGGATCGACGTGAATGATCAATGATGATCCGGCAATGACAACGCCATCAAATACATCAACAACACCGGGAATGGTTTCAATAATGTTTGCCACTTGTGTTGACGTGGCTCGAAGCAAGACAGGATTGTCACTGAAGAGTTTGATCTCTACAGGTGATGGATTATTTGTTAGATCACCGATAACATCCATCATCAATTGTCCAAACTCAATACGCAATGCCGGTTCAGATGCTTCCGTCCTGTGCCGTAGTTCGGCAATCACTTCGTTAATATTGCGCGAACGCTTCTGCTTCAGCTTTATTAAAAAATCACCGGTGTTTGGTTCCGTCAGGAAGAAACCCAACTGCGTTCCCGTTCGCCGGGAATATGACGCTACTTCTGGGATTTCCATCAGGATATTCTCTACATGCTTAAGGATGCGATCAGTTTCTTCCAACGAGGTTCCAGGTGGTGAGGCATAATCTAAGACGAAGGATCCCTCATCCATATCAGGCATAAAACTGCTGCCAATGTGATTATAGAGTAACCACGTAGCGCCGAGAATTGCGAAGGTAACAGGAATTGCTGCGAAACGTGCCTTCAACAGTCGGCGTAGCACACGACCGTACCACTCGCTGAAGACAGTGGCGTGTTCTTCCCGTTCAATTTCTAGTTCGATATCTTTGTCGCGTAAAACAAACAATGCGAGCAGCGGTACGAGTGTGATGGAGAAGAGAAATGAGATCAACATTGCAAAAACCATGGTAATGGAAAGCGACGCGAAGAATGCCCCAGTAACACCGCCCAAGAATGCAAGCGGAATATGAATGACGATGGTGCTTGCTGTCGAACCGATGATTGCAGGCATCAAATTGTGAATGGAAACACTAATGATTTCCGATGGTGTTTGTTGAGTACTGCGAGCATGGGCGGATTGTCTGAATATATTTTCGACAATGACGATAGAATCATCAATAATTAATCCGACTGCTGCTGCGATTCCTCCGAGCGTCATAATATTGATTGTTAAGCCAACCACTGAAAGACAGACGAAGGTCGATGCAATGGTAGCAGGAACAACGAACATCATCACGATCGTTATGCGCCAGTTTCGAAGGAAGAGAGCGATGATAAACATCGCCAATACAACGCCGATCAAAATACTGTCACGTGTACTCCGGATGGAACTGTTAATGAAATCTCCCTGGTCGTAAAAATTCTCAAAACGTACGCCACCGGGAAGTTTTAAATTTGACACGACAGCGTTCACATCCTGAGCGATCTGGACTGTGCTGCCAGTTGGCTGCTTAAGAATATTGATGAGTACCGCTTCTCGTCCATGCGCCGTTGTGCGAATGTAACGATCAGCGACGGCTGGTGTAACTTCAGCAAGGTCGGCGATGCGAATTGGCGCGCCGTTTTGTACTGCAACGACAACAGAACGGATTTCATCGAACGTATGAAGCTGGCCTGAGACAAGCGACAGGTAGAGTTGATAATTGTTGGTCACGAGTCCAGGTGACGAAAGAATATTCGTTTTGCGAATTGCATCGGACACCTGACGGATATCAAGATGATACGCCGTGAGCTTTTCGGGTGAAACGGTTATCCGGAATTCGCGTGTGTCGCCGCCGACAACTTCTACACGCGCGACACCTTTGGCGCGCAGGAGTGCGGGGCGAATTTGATATAAGGCAATATCACGCAAACTAACCTGATCAATGGTTTCCGAAGTGAGACTATATCCTTGTACAGGAAAGACCGAAACGGTCATTTGCTCCGCTTGGATGGATGCAGATGCCGGGAGTTGATTGCGCGCGTTGGCAATCCGTCCCTGCAACAGTTGAAGAGTCTGTTGTACATTGGTTCCCCAATCGAGTCCGAGAGAAATCTCGGTTGCACCACGACCAGTGATGGATCGAATGACTTGAACGCCAGGTACCGAGCTTGCGACTTCTTCCAGCGGGCGTGTTACTTCCACCATCATCCGCTCCGGAGGTTGTTCACCATTGTCGGCAAGAATGACGATACGCGGAAAAGTAATATTGGGAAAAAGAGATACGGGAAGATGCAGCATCAATGCTAGACCGGATGCTGTGAAGACAGCAACAGTGAAGAACAAGGCATGCGACTGACGGCGGACAAGATCGAACAACTTCATCAGTCTCTCTGCTGTTCAATATTGACACGTGTGGAATCGGGGAGCGCATAATTACCTCGTGTAATGATTGTCATTCCTTTCGTCGCACCGCTCGTGATCTCAGCTGTTGAATCAGTGAGCACGCCTACCGTGACAGGTACAATGTGTGCTAATGAATCAGAGTTGACGAGTACTATAGAGTATATTTCATTCTCATCATCACGAAGCAATGCGGTCCGCGGAACGATCAACGCCTGCCGATGTACTGCTATGATAATACGGACAGTTCCCATGATATCGGTTTTCAAAGCAAATCGTCCAGATGAAGGTAACGCCGAGAATTGCAACCGGACTTTCACGGTTTGGCTTTGCACGTCGGTCTGTGGATTGATCGCTTCGACTGTCGCTTGATAGTCTTTCTTCTGCAGCGACTCTAATCGTACCGACGCTTGTTGATGAATGCGAATCTTGTTAAGCATTTGCAAAGGAACATCTGCTATAAAATTAACAGTGGAAAGGTCTATGAGCGTGAATAGTTCTGCATTCTCAGCTACTAGCTCTCCCTCCATAACGCTGCGTGTGGCGACGATGCAGTTGAACTTTGCTCTTACTTCAATTCCATTTTGCGATGCTCGAGCGAGTGTTAATGTACGCTGTGCTTCAGCTTTCTGCGTCTCCGTTTGCGCATTGCGTAATAAAGCTTCAGCACCGGCAATTGCTGCTTCCGCTTCTTTCGGACGAATGATTATCATTACCTCACCGCTCGTGAATGATGTCCCTTCAAGAGCCTTAATAGAAGCGATCCATCCGGCAGCCGGGGCAAGTACTTTTTCTTTGCGCGATGCATCAGTTCTGCCTGTCGCATCAACGGTAACGGCAACATCACCTGTCCTTACGCGATCTGCACTGACTACAACCGTCGCTTTTGGCGGGTGCCCTTCCTCATCATCTTGTAATGTCTTTTTACATGATTGGATGAGAAGGGTAACGGAAATAAAAGAGAGAACGAGAAAAGTGTTTTTCATTAGTGTACCGAGATTTGTTCCAAGTGTGCAAGAAGCAAACGGATGTCTGACTCTGTTTGCAATAACGCTGTTCGGGTATCGACCAGCAGTTGTTGTGCAGAAAGTACCTCGAGCGCAAGCGACCCGCCTGCAGCATATTTTGATTTTGTAAGAGAATAATTATCCTCTGCAGTGCGAACATTTTGTTTTAACGCATCAAATCTGCTCACTGCGGTATGAAGTTGAAGGAGTGTTTTCTGCTGTTCTGTGAGAATCGACCGTCGAAGCAGTTCCTTCTGATCCTGCTGAACTTCAACAGCCAGTCTGCGTTGTTCGGTACGCAGGTCAATTGCTCCCCACGTCAGGAGGGGAAATTCGATAGAGAGACCAATGGAGGCACCAATCATCGAGGCACGATCGTCGATGGGAAGATGGAGGTTGTCGAACGATGTGAGAAGTCCGGCATCGGCGTTCAACAGAATAAAAGGCAGACGCTCGGATTGAGAAAGCTCGACATCAACAAGACCTTTTTCGATTTCAATCTGAGCCATCTGAAGTTCGAGATTCGTGAAACTTGAATCTGACACGACTATACCGAGGCTGTCGATGGTTGTAATCGACAGATTTTCAAGCGTTCCGGACGCGATCAATGCAGTATCAGCCGGAATTCCCATCACTTGTGTGAGAGCAAATTTTGCAATGTCCTGTGATTCCTTTGCGCTCTCGACAGCGATGCGGGCTGAAGCAAGTTGTACGCTGGTTTTCAAAACATCAGTATACGAACCATTACCGCCGTGATACATCCGGTTTGTGAGATCAAGATACTCTGTAAGCTGCCCAGCATTGGATTGTTGCAATGAGGTTGCTTCCTGCGCAAAGAGAAGTTCGATGAATGCTTTCTTGACACTAAAGACGATATCACGCTCATTGAAATGATGCTCATGGGAGAGATGCGATAATTCCAGATCAAGTTTTGCTGATTTTAGTCGGCGGATTCCTGCATCGTAGAGTGGTTGCTGCAGAATCACTTGTCCCGCAAGCTGCCCGCCGTTGCTGAGTGCCGGATCATATCCAAAGTTCTTGCTCGAGGGGGCATAAAGTACGCCGGCTCCAAATTTGAGGTGTGGTAAGGCAGTTGTTTTTAATTCATCTTGCGCAAATTCTGTTGACCGGATATTGATTGCAGAAACACGCAGTGTAAGACTATTTTTACGGGCAATCGCTAAACAGTCATCAAGTGTGAATATTTGCTGCGCTTGCAAGAGTACGGTTCCAAACAACAGAAGCATACACGCAAGAACGCCTTTTCCACCGTTACGGATTTTCGTTTTCATGACAAATCAAAATAATACTTGATGGAGTATACTAAATTATTTCCCGAATACAAGAATAACAAAAGTGTCAGGAATGATGCTTGGCCGCGGGTGCGGTCGTTCCGGCGTTGGTTCTGGCGGAGGACCAAACTGAGCTGTCGCGAGAAATATGTTGTGAGTTTTTGCATCGATAGCCATCGTTCGAGCACCGCGTTGCGTTGGAACAGTCTCGATGACGCTGAATTTATCTGCGGAATCTTCGTGAACGACGGTCAGTGTGCCCTCGCCATTGGAACTAAACGCGAGTTGAGTTTCAGGATCAAATACCGTCGCATCAGTTCCTTCGCCTATGGGAATGGAAGATATAACGCTGCCCTTGTCGGCGTTCAATACTATCATGTTCTTGTTTTCACATACAGAAAACAATCTTTGATGTCGTCGGTCAATGGCAAGTCCAGACGGACTTTCACCCGGTGACAAAGACCACCGTGATTTGACTTCAAGTTTTCGTGAATCAAGAGCAATGACTTCGCTTTTATCGTCCAGATTGATATAGACCATTCCATTGTCGTCTGAAACTGCGAATTCCGGATGTCCACCTAGTGCAATCGTTCCTGCAATGCTTCCAGTCGTTGCTTCGATGGCTGAGACTGATGAACTGCCCCGGTTGAATGCAAACACTCGGTGTGTTGCGGGATCATATAAAATCGCATCGGGATTCTTTTCGACCTTTACCGAACCAATCGGCTGTAAAGTCTTGAGGTCGAAGATCGTAACAGATGAATCTCGCCCATTACTGGTAAATCCGCGTCCGATTTCGGAAGCAACGGCAATTCCATGTACACCATTCGTATTCGGAATATCACCAATGACCTTTCCAGAATCCACATCAACCACAACTACATGTGAAGACCGGGAAACATACAATCGCCGAGCCCCGCTATCGACATAGAGATAATCCCATCCTCCGCTGCCGCCGAGGTTTAATTTCTTTATGAGATGATATCCGCCGGCACTTGAACTCTGGTGGGATTTTGATTGTGCACTCCCCGTTTTGGAAAATCCGTACATGCAGAGTGCCAGAAAAAGAACATGCAGTATAAACCGCCGTGTTAATAATTGCATGATTGTTACTCCTTATGATGTGATTATGGAATAAAAGATATCGGTTTCAATGAAAAGGATATACACAGTTCGCTTTCATGAATGGTACGAAAAAATGATGAAAAGAAAATGAAAACTCAGGGACGTTCGTCCAAGTTGGTGACTGTGATGAATAAAACAACATAGTGTGATATCGAATTCCGAAAAAATTGTCTCAACAGCTCTAAGATCCAACTGCAATTTGGATATACCGAGTATCTTGATATTTTCTTTGAAAAAATCATGAATGGTTTTAAATTAACAATCTCCATTAGAAAAGAAATACGCTCCCTATTTATTAATTTTTAAACTTTTTTAATTTTACACTTGCAACTTGTTCGAATAAACCTTAATTATTAATAAGGAAGTGAAGCTCATTAAATAATTTATTATGCAAGCGATAGATAAGTAAAACCTCATCGATCGTTTTAAGGGATTGATAGGCGGAACAACGACCGAGTATCAAGTTCCCTACTTTAGAAATCCTAATTGGAGATCCCAATTTGTAAAAATTGAACAGTATCAAGTGCTGTAGTATGTGGATACGAGCGAATCGTGAAATCTTAAAAACAGATACAGCCACAGGTTGGACAAACCAGCGATCATGAAATTGATGAGTGGATGACTATTAAAGTAATATTTTCAAAGGGATTATTTAAACGCAAAGAATAATCAGTTAATAGTATGATTTAAATGAAAAATCCGTCAATAAAAATTTCTCTCTTTCATTGTTCAAACTCAATTTCTCCCGAAGAAATAAATCAAATAAGTTTGCAATTGGGTGAATTTGAATTAAATACCATCAGTGTGCCATGTTCCGGGAAAATCGCCACTGAATATATTTTAAAATCTATCGAGACAGGATCCGACACCGCAATACTTGCCGGCTGTATGACAGGTGAATGCAAGTTTCTTCAAGGCAACCTCCGCGCACGTAAACGAATAGACGCAATAAACGGCCTTTTAAATGAAACAGGCATGGGTAGCGATAGCGTCTCGTTTATTCAAATCGACAATAAAAACAAAACCGAAAATAGTATAAATGAATTAGCAAGTTGCATCCGGCAAATAATAAATGAACAGGAAAAAGTAACCGAAACATTCTAAGACAATTCAATGGACAGTTTACTAACAAAAAAAATTGAAGAAGGGGATTTCATTATTACTGCCGAATATCTTGCCGGCACGAATATTGATTCCGACCCTGTCAATAAATCACAATTTTCAGGTGCGCTGGCAGTAAATGTAGCAGACAATCCGTATGGCCCTATTATATCAGGATTGGCATCGGCGGTAAAATTAAAACAGGCAGGAATTGAGCCGGTATACCAAATTGTTACCCGTGACCGTAACAGGATCGCTCTTCAATCCGATATATTAGGCGCCGCATCACTAGGTATTAAAAATTTATTATGCCTTTCGGGATACCATCAAAGCATAACGGAAATTCCGCAATCGGCCAATGTATACGATGTCGACTCTATTCAACTGATAGGCATTGTAACAAGGATGAACAATGAAGGGGTCCTTCTCAACGGCTCAAAAATCGGCGGAAAGTTTTCTATGCTTGTCGGTGCAGTCGCAAATCCTTATTTAAGGCCCCTTGAACTTAACATCATGCGATTGGCTAAAAAAATTAGAGCCGGGGCAAAGTTCATACAGACTCAGGGTGTCTTCAATACTACCGAATTTCATGAATGGTTAAACGCGGCATATCGGGAAGGTCTGACTGAGAAGGCCGCATTTATTGCAGGAATTTATCCGCTTGAAAGTTATGACGAGGCGATCAGTCTCCTGAAAAAACACACCGATTTTTACATACCCGAGTCGCACATACATAGTATGAAAGATGCCGGCGGCCCCGCCGAACAAAAGAAAAGAGGCATCGCAATCTGTGTTGAAACGATCAATAAAATAAAGGAACTGAAAGGGCTGAGCGGCATCCATATCATTTCGGGCGGGAAAGAAGATATTATAGATGAAATTATTTCTCAAGCTGGATTATAAATAGTTAAGTATGCCTGAAAAATATCATATTAAAACTAGCCATGTTCTGCCCAGACTTCCCCGCATTGGGAAATGCGGAATTGTGGACTGGCGCGAAGACTGTGCGCGATGTCATAACTGCGTAAAAAAGGCTTGTGTGTACGACAAATACCGGGAAGAAAACACATTCATCAGAGATTTGGATGAAGTCCATACACTCTATTATGAATGCATGGGATGTTTTT
>PMDB01000076.1:121849-146188 GCA_003155495.1 Ignavibacteriota bacterium | reverse complement strand
TTTATCAAACGCAAAGAAGATTTTCCATTTTATCAGGAAATCATCGAACAAATGGGTATTTCTAATTTGCCTTCCGTATGTGTCTTGGCGGATGTATGCAGGGATGAATTATTGTTTGAACTTGATGCAGCCTTTATTCTTGAAAAAGGTTAGGTGCAGATTAACGCGGCGGAAGATTAATCTTCCAATCTGCAATTCCCTCTGGGAAAATAGTAAAGAGAAGTGCAATGACATCTATTGATTGTGCTCATGCTGCATCTTCAAAATAAATCCCTCCCGGTTCTTCAGAACCTGCAAGCATCCCGATAGCAAGAAATAAGAGTAGTGGAGGCACACCAAGGTCGTCTGCTAATTTTGTTATGGCGACACTGATAAGAATGAGAAGAGATCCGACAAGAAGCAGGTATTCAATTGCCACTATTAATTATTGCTCAACTGTTACGGGTCTATATCGTTTAAAAAACTTTTCTTCCGATTCTACAGAGCCAATGAGCACCATTTCGCCTTCTTGGGGGAGCGTTACTTCGGGATAGGGATTGATCATGAGCGATCCGTTCGTGCTTATTCCTATGACATTGCAGCCGCATTCTTCACGAATGGAAGCATATTTGATTGTCTTGCCGGCCAATGCCTCGGGAGTTTTCACACGGAAAACATCGACGCCCTCGGCAATCATGAGAATATTTCCGCGCTTCGAGAGGTTGAAGATATTATTTGCGCCAAGAGATGCATGTGAGACAACAAAGTCGCAGCCGGCAGAATGCAGCGTTTGAATATTTCGATCCAATGTTGCGCGGCTGATAATTTGAATGTCTTTCCGAAGATAACGAAGATAGGTCGTAATGTAGATATTGATTGAATCACTGTGTGTTGTTACCGCAACGGCGGGTGCGTCGAAAAACCCTGCCCGTTCCAAGACCTGAGTGTCTATCGCTTCGCCATGAATGTACTGCCTGTCATCTAAAATCAAAGCTCGAGATTTTTCGATGATTCGGAAATCAATCTCGCGCTCTCTTAATACTTGACCAAGAGAGCGTCCTACACTGCCACCTCCAACAATGAGGATGGGAGCACTGTTAATATTATAAATGCAGAAGAGCTCGTTGTACCGATCGATATGATTTTGTAATCCGGCTATAACCAAAATGCTTTTCTTGGTAATGACTGTAGTCGCTTCTGGAAGTGAAAACTTTCCGTCCTCCCAGAGACCAGCGACGGATGCATCAATAAGATGCGTTGTGAGGGTCTGTGCAATCGTTTTGCCGACTAGCGGCGTTTTTCCGGCTGCGGCCGCTTCGGCAATCACCATGTCGTCGATCTGGCCAATAATATGTGCCATTGCATCGCCGGCAATAATTCTGCGTGTGAGCGATTGCCCCATCATTTCATCTAACGCCAATACATGCGTGCAGCCAGCTCGTTCCCAAATGCGTACTGCCGGTCAACCGCTTGCTGATGCAATGATAGGAATATTTTCCGAAACGCGCCGGACGGTGTATACAAGTGAAGTATTGGTTATATCGGAGCCGGTAGCGACGAGAAACGCGGCATGCTCAACTCGGATTTCTTTAAATGTATTAGGATCATCGAGTTTTCCTGCAACAGTTTTAATTCCCTGCTCCCGAAGTTGTATTGCTTCTTCAAGATCGGAAACCAACACAGCATACGGCTGATTGTACCACTCCAATCTCTCAACGAGTGCACTCGTCAACGGATTATATTCCGTCAACACAACATGACCGTGTGTCCCTTTAGGCAACTCTCGTGGAATTCTTGCTGATGATTGAAAGAGTTGAAAGATTGTAAAGGGTAACAACACAAGCAGAAACAATATTCCCGTGCTTACCACGATGATGGTAAAGAATCTTCCCTCATCACTGACAAACGTGATATCACCCAGTCCCAATGTTGTCATGGTCGAGAGTGTCCAATACAATCCCGTGACAATACTGTGTTCATGTCCTTCGGAGTGCATGAGATAATGAAACACAAAGGAATACAGGACAAGGATGACAATAAGCGAAATAAACATTCGCAGAAGCAGCATGGCATTGCGCCGGCTAGTGATACGTTGCAGCAGGTGCAATGGCTGATGTGAAAAGAATCTCTGGCGCTTCATCTGGAATTTCCTAAAGTCTTTCAAATCAAGCCGATACAAATGCTTCGTTCGGACGCTTCACGATGTATACTCTAGTCACGCCAAATCTACAAGTTATCCGAGAGAGATTCAATGTGTGATAGTATAAAAAAGTCCATCCCTCGGAAAAGGGATGGACGTGCAAGATTCAGCGAAGCCAATAGAACGTACGGCTATTCTTGTGCGGTTGGTTTCTTACGAAAACGCATTGCAAGCCCCAAGATAATGGTGAGAATGAGGATAATAATTACGGCATACACTATTGGCGAAGTTGGGGTGACAGCGGAGTGCCAAGAATCGACAGCTTTTTCAATCTTATTTTTCTGGTCCACCGTTAATTTGCCTGATTCCACTAAAACCGGCAGCCATATCGGCTTAAGATTGCTTTTCCAAATAGCATCGTTGAAGGTATTAAATCGTTTTGCACGAATATCTTCAGGTTCCTGATTTGTGTTTCTAACAAGGGTATCAATATATTCAGTAAAATGTGATGTGAATTCATCGCCATTGCTGAATGGCTTGAGAACAATTCCGTTCCGGCTCAATAATGTATCGAGTGACGTCCAGTTGCTTCGATCAACCTCCTTTGACCATACTGTCAGGAGTGAATCTATCCGCGCCACTTCGTCCTTTTTCTTTTTGCTAGACAAATAAAGGTCTGCCAACTTTGGACTAACACCTTTCCACTGGCTCGTGAACTGATTGTTCTGACGAGCAATTTCAGCATAATCATTCGGAGTGAGATTGGTTGACTGAAGAAACTTCAGATTGTCCTCAATTGATTTTTTAATACCGGTAAATACATTGCGTCGTTCGAGTTTTCCATAAATAGACTGTTTTTCTATATCCGTCATATCTGAAATATTCTTGTCGTATTGCAGAAAGAGACTATCGACAAGAGAAAAGACTAATTGATCTCTCTCCTTCAAATTTTGCTGGAGTTTACTGATGACCGTTTGCAATGAGTCAAAATGAGCTTTGTTGGCAGCGGCAGTGATGGACAGCCTTTTCATATCGTTCATGAGCTTTTCGTTTTCCTGGCTGAGACTATCAACTTTATCCGAAAGTCCATGGACATGCTTCTCCAACTCAGTGATGCGAATATATTGTGTTTCGATGATGCCGAGATCGTTCCGGCGTATCGCTAATTTATCTCTGAGCTTTTCAAAAGTTTTATGAAAATCATCCGGATAGAGAGCACGATCAAGAAGGTCTTTCTTTTCTTTGTATTTCACTTCGAGTTCGTCTGCCATCGCGTTGATCTCAACACAATCCTGCACGGTTTTCGCGGAATCGGTGAAGAGATGTAATTCCTTTACTGATTCTTCAAATTTGTTGACAATCAATCGGTCAGATATTTGTCTCGCGTTTAAGAAGCAGGCACTGATAAGGAAAAGAACAAAGATTTGTAGTATCGTTTTCATTTCTTTTCTCCTTCTTGAATTCCATCGTTGGATAAGAGAATAGATGGTTCATTCTCTTTCTGTTCATTGACCAGTTGAATGAATAATCCTTTCTGGTTGAATGCAGGAGCTTCGAGACCTTTTTCGGATACTGTGATCTTCTTTTTGAGCTTTAGCGTTCCTTCTCCTTGAACAAAGACGTACACGCTCTTGAAATTCTTCGCAGTCATGAAGTAGTACCCGTTCTGGTCGCGTACGACATGCAGCGTATATTGGGAGACATGAGTGGAATCCTGCAACTCTTCAAAAAAAAGCGGCTTACTATTAAAGGCAATTTCATACCGTGGTACCTGGATACTTCCACTGCTGTCTGGCGCCGCCACTATTTCAATCGGCCATGAAAAATCTGCCGGTCGGAGTGTTAACGGCGTGCATCCTTCTATAATGAATGCGAGTATACAGAAAAGAAAACAAAATGTGGTTTTCATATGTTCTCCTGAGAGTTCGTTCGACTTATTGTAGGCAAAGAAAAGTATCTGCGTTAATGTAAGCAACCATTATAAAGGATTCAAGGGTTTGCTCGCTGCTGATTCTTAAAATGAATTCATTGTCTGTCAATCATACGAAAATTACTGATTGCCCCCTCATCTCACGTCCCACTTTGCATGGAAGCAAAATCTTGTTTATTATTACAGTGGAATTGATGAGAGAAGGGAATTTTGGATGAAAAAAGCGGTTCGTTATAGTATTATTGGCTTTGGTGCGTTTGCAGAACGCACTATTGCACCGGCGATTCGAGAATCTCCCAATTCGGAGCTGGTGGCAATTCAAAAGCGTTCGCTTGCTGCAGCAAAGGAAAAAGCCCGGATATTCAATGCTTCACTCGCCTTTGATTCGGCTGAAGCGCTAGTTCGGCATCCGGATGTGGATGCAGTGTTTATCGTTTCTGCAAATTCACTACACGCTCCGGAGACGCTGACCGCCGCTCAAGCGGGCAAGCATGTTTTGGTAGAAAAACCGATGGCCATGAATGCGGCAGAAGCAGAAACGATGATTGAGGTATGCAAAAAAAATAATGTAAAGTTTATGGTAGCGCATATGGTGCGTCTCTCGCCGCTCGTCATTCGGATGAAGGAATTGATTCAGTCGGGGCTCATCGGTAAGCTCACGTTCATCAAGTCAGAGTTTATTTACGATGGACGACTTTCACACCGGCCCTGGCTGGTTGATCGGAACATCGCAGGCGGCGGGCCGATCTTTGATATCGGCGTGCACTGTCTTGATACCACTCGTTTTTTACTTGACGACGAAGTGATATCGGTAAAAAGTCAGCTTGATCCGGCACCGTCCGCAGTAACAACCAAATCCACAGCACAGCTTGCACTGAAGTTCTCAGGGGGAACAACGGCAGGTATATTCTGCTCTTATGTTGCGCCTATACGACGGACATATATCGAGGTCATCGGTGAAAAAGGCATTCTCTCCGCAGAAAATTTTTCGTGGAGTGGCAATACACTTTTACTGAAAGTTATGCTCGGCGAAAATGATAAGATCATCGAATCACGTGAAGAAACAATCGTCGTTCCGAATCTTTATGAAAAGGAAGTAACCCTTTTTTCGAAATGCATCCTGAATAATACTACATCACCTATTCCCGGCGAAGAAGGATTGAAAAATCAGCGCGTGCTGGATGCGGCGATGAAAGGGTAAAAGAAGGGCGACTTAGGAGAAGAATAGAAAAAAGAGTAGATAATTATGTTTTTGAGTAAGAGAAATCCAGAAAATACCGACCGCCATCGAGAAAAAGAAACGGGGAATGAAATAAAATATAATCCAGTGATCGCCTCGGATTGAAGAAGAAGAATTGGCACTAATTCTTAATCCCGTAGCAGAAACACATGCCGCATAAATTGATTTTATTCATATAATCAAGATAGTTTGTTAAAAATAATTCCGTTTTAGGTTTTCTTCGAGGGCACTACTATGACAGAACAAATACAGCTTATTGCAGAACGGATCAAAGAATTGAGAGAAATATCCGGGACATCGGCCGAGACTCTGGCAAAGGATCTCGGGATTACCAGCGAACTGTTCTTGAATTACGAAAGCGGCACGGTCGATATCCCCATCGGATTTCTGTATAAGGTTGCACACAAATTCGGTATTGAGCTTTCTGCGCTGTTCAGCGGAGAGAATCCGCGGCTTCATATATATTGCGTTGTGCGAAAAGACAAAGGATTAATCGTTGAACGAAGAAAGCAGTACAGGTATGAACACCTGGCATATAATTTTATAAATAAAAAAGCCGAACCGTTTATAGTCAAAATTGGACTGAATAAAGAGAATGCACCGGTGGAATATAATTCGCATCCAGGCCAAGAGTTTAATTACATTATTGAAGGAACGATGAAAATAATCATCGATGGCCATGAGATTATTTTAAACGAAGGAGATTCAATCTATTATGATTCGGCCTATACTCATGCCATGAAAGCCCTCAACAACAAAACCGTGAAAATGCTCGCAATTGTTTTATAACAATCAAATCAGAGATGAATTATGCTTGAGAACTTCCTTACGAAGACAACATTTGATTCCTATCAGGATTTTATCGAAAACTTTAAAATTCGAATACCCGAAAATTTTAATTTTGCCTTTGATGTCGTGGATGAGTATGCCCGTACCGAGCCGGATAAGATTGCTATGGTATGGTGCGATGACAAAGCGGGCGAAGCGAAATTTACATTCGGACAAATGAAATATTACAGCGACAAGGTGGCGAACTTCTTCACCTCCATCGGTATAGGTAAGGGAGATCCGGTGATGCTTATTCTAAAGCGGCGCTACGAATATTGGTTCTGCACACTGGCTTTAAACAAAATCGGGGCAATCACGATTCCCGCAACACATCTTCTCAGCACGAAAGATATTGTGTATCGAAATAATACCGCGGATGTAAAGATGATCGTCTGTGTGCCGGACCCGGAAGTGGTTCAACATGTTGAAGAAGCGGAAGCGAAATCGCCGACCTTGATGCACAAAGCATTGATCGGCCCAACGCGCGCCGGGTGGTTGAACTTTACAAAAGAAATGGAAAAGGCGTCGGATATATTTATAAAGCCTCAAGGCAATAATGCGGCGCGTAACGACGATATCATGCTTCTGTATTTCACCTCGGGGACGACCGGCATGCCCAAAATGGTAAACCACAACTTTGCGTATCCACTCGGACATATTCTTACGGCGAAGTACTGGCAGAACGTGAAGGATAACGGAATACATTTTACTATTGCTGATACCGGCTGGGCAAAATCGGCGTGGGGAAAAATTTATGGCCAATGGTTGTCCGGGTGCGCGGTTATGACGTACGATTATGATAAATTCCATCCCAAGAACCTCTTGCATGTGATTGAAAAGTATTCAATAACTTCATTTTGTGCTCCGCCGACCATCTATAGGTTTTTAATCAAAGAAGATTTGACGAAATACAATTTCCATCATTTGAAGTATTGTGTAGTAGCTGGTGAGCCCCTCAATCCCGAGGTGTATAAACAATTTTTCGATGCAACGGGAATCAAATTGATGGAAGGTTTTGGCCAGACGGAATGTACTGTCGCAGTCGCAACGTATCCATGGATGGAACCAAAACCGGGTTCTATGGGAAAACCATCTCCGGGATATGATATTGATATTCTCGGTCCGGACGGTAAAGTGTGTGAAGTAGGTGAGATCGGTCAGATTGTTATCCATACAGATAATAGAAAACCTGTGGGAATGTTCAACGGGTATTTCCGTGACGATGAACTTACAAAAAAAGTCTGGCAGAACGGAATTTATTATACAGGTGATACGGCGTGGCGTGATGAAGACGGGTATTACTGGTTTGTTGGCAGAGCAGATGATATCATTAAAAGTTCCGGATATCGTATCGGTCCTTTTGAAGTCGAGAGCGCTCTGCTGGAACATCCGGCAGTTCTGGAATGTGCCATCACTGCTGTTCCGGATCCCGAGCGCGGGCAAATCGTGAAGGCGACAATTGTTCCTTCAAAGAATTATCATCCAAGCGATGAATTAGCAAAAGAGTTGCAGGAGCATGTGAAGAAAGTAACAGCCCCTTATAAGTATCCTCGGATTGTGGAGTTTGTCACTGATCTGCCGAAAACCATCAGTGGAAAAATACGGCGCGTACAGATACGGGATCAGGATCAAATTGAATAGGTTCTTTGGAGTGAATAATAAAAACGAAGAATAGATACCCTCAGAACAGGAAATCTCGGAATAAGATAATGCCAAGAACACTCAATAAATTGAATAAATAATATTATTTACATTGATTTCTTCTCCCATTTATAGAGTATCATTGATGCGTTCGATTATTCATGGTTGTCATACTAAAAAATCAAATACTCCAATTACTTTTGGAACATTTTGATAACCCTCTCCGTCTATTTGAATTCATTCGAACTGATGTTGTACCACATGACGGAAACATAAAAATCGAAACAAAGTTCTTGAATATATGCCTCATTTTTCATAAACTTGTTCCGCTCCAAAGTACCGATATTTTCTGAACCATTACATAGAAGACACCTATGGCAATAGCAGTACGAAACCTAACGAAATATTATGACACCGAAAAAGCAGTCAACAACATCTCGTTCGATGTCAAGACCGGTGAAATTCTCGGTTTCCTCGGCCCGAATGGCGCTGGGAAGACCACCACGATGAAGATTATCACCTGCTACATGCCGCCGACTTCAGGCTCGGTGGAAGTAGAAGGATTCGATATCGCCGAGCATTCATTTGAAGTGCGAAAAAAAATCGGCTATCTGCCGGAAATGAATCCGCTCTATCTTGACATGAACGTTTTAGAATACCTTGAATACTCTGCGCGTTTGCATGGACTGAAAGGTGCATTGTTAAAAAGCCGTCTAAAAGAGATGATCGATGTCTGCGGCATTGCTGGAGTTCGACATAAAGATATCGGTGAATTATCGAAAGGATTTCGCCAGCGAGCGGGTCTTGCACAAGCGATGATTCATGATCCCGAAGTTTTGATTCTCGATGAACCGACCAGCGGCCTCGATCCAAATCAAATAGTCGAAATCCGCAACCTCATCCGCCAGCTTGGCCGCGCAAAGACCGTCGTGCTTTCCACACATATTCTCACAGAGGTTCAGGCAACTTGCGACCGCGTCATCATCATCAATGACGGAGGAATTGTTGCCGATGGAACACTAGATCAATTACGGCAAGATTTCCGTGGCTCGGAAAAAATTTCGCTGGAATTGAAATTGCCGGCAACCAAAATTGTTAACGCGATGACGGATATATATCCGAAATTCAAAGAAATTTCGCAGGTTGAGACGGTAGAGTATGGCGGACAGGAGGGCGGCCTGCACAAGTTCTCCATTCATGCCGTCAAGGGAAGCGATATTCGGGAAGAAATTTTCCGACGCGCAGTATCCGAAGGATGGGTGTTGTTGGAAATGTCGCGCAAAGCGACGAGTTTGGAAGAAGTGTTCCGCAAGTTGACAACTACTGAATAGCCGAATCAAAATAATCATGAGTAATCAAATATGAAAATAGAGAATTATATTAAAGCGTTACCAAGCTTGAGCAATACAGGAACGATATTTCGGAAAGAATTGCGTTCTTATTTCAATTCAGCAGTAGCATATGTCGTCATCGTAGTATTTCTTGCTATTGTCGGCTGGGTGTATACGAGCAGTATGTTTCTGATTAATGTTGCTTCACTCCGATTGATGTTCGAATGGATACCGTTGGTGTTTCTGTTTGTTGTGCCGGCAATTACTATGCGATTGCTGGCCGAGGAAAAGAAAGCGGGTACTATCGAACTATTAACTACAAAGCCGCTCCACGACTGGGAAATTGTTGCTGGTAAGTTTTTTGCCGCTTGGATGCTCATCGCTCTGGCGCTCTTACCTACGCTTATCTATTATATTACGATCGCATTTCTTGGCGATATTGATAATGGCCCGGTTCTTGGTGGTTATATTGGTTTGCTGTTAA
The DNA here is from genome assembly GCA_003155495.1 of Ignavibacteriota bacterium. Classification (GTDB taxonomy): domain Bacteria; phylum Bacteroidota; class Ignavibacteria; order UBA10030; family UBA10030; genus Fen-1298. Next base: position 136,615 of record PMDB01000076.1, on the reverse strand, counting down.
TGGCGGGTGTCTATATAGCGGTCGGGTTGATGGCATCGAGTTTAACGGAAAATCAAATCGTTGCATTTATCGTTGGCTTGCTGCTCATGTTTGCACTCTTTTTGATGGATAAAGTGCTCATCTTTATTCCGGAGTTTATGATTAGTGTCGTCGAATACCTCGGCATTGATTTCCATTTCTCCAGCATCGCACGAGGTGTGATCGATACGCGGGATGTCGTGTATTTTCTTTCTGTTCTTGGATTCTCATTGTATCTCTCGGTTATCTCGCTGGGACGGCGTAAGTGGTAATGCCGATATCCGAAGTGAGAATGTCAAATGTATTAATGAAAAATGATTTCCGACTGCTATGAATACTAAAAAAAATCAAACACTTCTCCGAGTCCTATTAGTTCTCGGAATTCTGATTCTGGTGAACTTCATTTCTGTGCGCATCTTCGGCCGTCTCGACTTGACGAAAGCAGGGGTGTACACGCTTTCCGATGCAAGTAAAAACTTGGTGCGCAATCTTGATGATCGTATAACAGTGAAAGCATACTTCACGGAAGATATGCCGGCACCATATAACAACAATCGCCGTGCTGTTCTGGATATTCTCAATGACTATAAGGCTTACTCGAAGGGTAATCTGCATTATGAGTTCATCAATCCCGAAGGCGAGAAGAATGAACGCGAGGCGCAGCAAGCAGGGATTCCTCCGGTTGAAGTGCAAATAGTGAAGGAGGATAAATTTGAGGTGAAACGCGCATTTCTCGGTCTTGTAATGATGTATGAGGACAAGAAAGAAGTTTTACCGGTGATACAAAATCTGGGCTCCTTGGAGTATGATATCAGTGCAGCGATCAAACGGTTAACATCTCGAACAAAAAAGCGGATCGGTTACACCACCGGTCATCAGGAAACAGCGATGACCAGCATGCAGCACGCGAGTCAAGAGATTAATGCACAATATGAAACAGTGCCAGTCGATCTGAGTTCAAATACTGCTGAGATTCCGCAAGAGCTGGCGGCATTACTTATCATAGCGCCTCAAACAAAATTTTCCGATACATCGAAATATCAAATCGATCAATACCTCATGCGCGGTGGAAAAGTGGCATTCCTGCTTAACAAAATGAATGTCGATCTTAGTGCCCAATATAAGGTTGCACAGTCGGTGGATCTTGGATTGGAAGACATGCTTGAAAATTATGGTATCCGCATCAACGGTGATTTAGTGCGAGATGCACAATGTGCCAGTATAACCGTGATGCAGAATCAGGGTCAATTTCAGATGCGAAGCCAAATTCCATTTCCTTATCTTCCTAATGCTCTCAATGTCGACCGGTCAAATCCGATTGTAAAAGATTTGCAGGGATTAATTTTCTACTTTGTAAGCTCGCTCGATACAACTCTGGCAGCAAACAAAGGATTGAAAGCAGAAGTCTTAGTTCGCTCTTCTAAACATAGCGGACGGCAAAGTGGATTTGTTATGCTTGATCCGTTTCATCGCTATACACCAGAAGAACTGGCAGAATCCGATATTCCGATGGCTGCGGTGGTGAGTGGTTCCTTTAAAAGCTTCTTTGAAGGAAAATCTCTGGTACCACACACGACTAAAAGTCCTGATACGCGTATTATCGTTGTGGGTGATGGCGATTTTATGAAAGACGATTTCGCCGGTAATCGCGGTAATCTGACGTTCTTTATAAACATTGTAGATTTCCTTGCTGATGACGCTGGTTTGATTACTATCCGATCTAAAGACATTGCTCAACCTCCATTGGAACAGGTCTCTGATGGAACCAAGAAGCTTCTGAAGTATGGCGCCCTGCTTTTGCCGCCATTCCTTGTTATTGGTTATGGTTTGCTGCGATGGAGACGGCGCATATCGTTGAAGCGATCGTTAGAAAGCCAACTCTAGAGTAAGAGAATGTAGAAGGTAAAGAGCTATGAAGAAGAATACATACATTCTAATTGGATTGTTCATTGTTTTGTTGATCGTTGCCTTTCTTGTTCTCCAAAAACCTGGAGAACGAAGTGCAAGTTCGGCGAGTACAGGTTTCTTATCTCGTATCGATTCAGTTTCGGTAGACAAAATAGAAATAAAAACACAAACATTTTCTCTTGTAGTAGAGAAACGTGGAACTGATTGGTATATCGCTCAACCGATCAATTATAAAGCAAATCAAACAAATATCGGTCAAATCATTCATCAGATAAAAAACCTTGAGGTTAAAGGCACGGTCTCCAGCAAACCGGAAAAGCATTCCGTCTTTCAAGTTGATCAAACAGGAACAGAGGTGAAGGTGTATGAAAAAGGGATTGAGCAGACATCATTTGTTCTTGGTAAAATGGCGGCAAGTTACACAGAATCGTACGCGCGCAAACTTAATTCTAATGATGTGCTCCTTATCGAAGGAGCACATAGCTATATGTTTAGCCGTCCGTTAAAAGATTGGCGTGATAAGACGATTTTCACTGCGCCGAAGGAAAGCATAAAAGAAGTGCAGTACCAATATGGTGACACGACATTTTCTATGGCATTTAAAGACAGCACATGGCTTATCGGAAAAGATAAGGTACAACAATCGGTGATAGATGGTGTCCTATCCTCACTTTCCAATCTTCAAGCAGATGACTTTATTGACAGCACTCTATCGCCGAAGATCATAGCGGCGGTTATGTATGCCGGTGTACAGATTCGATTCTCGTTTAACAAAACGACGAATAAATATTTTGTTCAATCTTCTCATTCATCGCAATGGTTTATCCTAGAACCGGGGAAGGCAAACCAGATTTTGAAACGGAAGAAGGAGATTGTAGAATTAAGCAAAAAGTAAGGATTCAAAACTAGAAAGTGATACGTAGTTGCAGTGGTGAGACTATCAAGAGAGAGATAAGCCCTTCGCGAGGAGGGCTTTCTACTTCTTGCTTTACCCGTACAATTTCTTGCTTACTGAGCCATTTTTGATTACTTTTTTACTTACTTAAGGCATTGCACCTATCATCTCAAAATCAAAATCAAAGGTAAAAAGAACTATGACACGCATATTTATTCCCGGAGTTTCCCTTTTCATAGTTATTCTTTTCATAGGTTGTGGAGCATCCAATCCCATTCTTGCTACTATTGGTGATGAAAAAATCACTCTCCGCAGCTTTGAAGACAGCTTTGTTAAAAACAACGGCGGCTGGGATACAAGCGCTGCCATATCGTTTGAAGACCGGCAAAAATTTCTTGACCTGCTAGTAAAATTTAAGCTTAAAGTCAAAGAAGCACGTGCACAGGGACTGGAAAAAGATTCTGCTATTCTCAGCGAGATGGATTCCTATAATACTTCTGTTGCTCAGTCTTATATGATTGAAAAAGAGGTTGTTGAACCGGGCGTTCAAAAATTTTATGACAGAAAAAAGGAAGAGATCCGTGCAAGCCACATAATCTTCCATCTTCAGAAAAATGCAACACCTGAAGATACTCTTATGGCATATATACGCGCAATGAATGCTATTGATCAAATCCCTTCTACTCCCTTTGATTCACTCGCAGCTCGGTATTCTGAAGATCCAAAAGCGAAGTCGAACTACGGCGATCTCGGTTTCTTTACAAGCGATAAGATGGTACCGGAGTTCGGTGATGCATGTTTTTTACTGAAACCTGGAGAGTATACTAAAAGACCTATACGCACTCAATATGGGTATCATGTAGTAAAAGTAACGGCTCGGCAGCCGAATTCAGGATCTGTCCGTATAAGCCACATCCTCCTTCGGTTTAACGAGTCATCAAGCGATACTGTTGCAGTTCGTGATACTGCATGGATGATATACAAGCGATTAAAAAGCGGTGTTAGCTTTAAAGAAATGGTGAAAAAATACAGTCAAGATCCACGAAGTGGAGCGAACAATGGCGACATGGGATTCTATGAACGCGGTCGGATTCCGCCAGAAGTTGCAAATGTACTCTACGATCTGCAAATCGATTCTATATCAGAACCGATGAGGTTCAATTATGGTTATCATATTTTCCAACTCACAGAAAAAAAAGGATTGCCATCATTTGCGGAAATGCAGAAGGACATTAAGAGTCAGTACGAACAAATACGTTATCAGTATGAGTATAAAAATTACGTAGAGAATTTGAAAATTCAATACCGTGTTCTCATCGATTCTACAGTCGTGAATATGTTGATTTCCAAACTTGACACCACGAAGACGGCCGATAGCGAAAATTTGAAAGATACCCTCACAGCTGAAATGTTGAAAACAACGGTAATCAATTGCACGGGCCGCCCATTTAAAGTAAAAGATTTTGCTGATAAAGTAACAACAACAAACGAATACAAAAGCTATCGTTTAACTCCCGCAAATGTTTGGGTGCTCGTGACTAAGCTTGTCGATGTCGTGGCGCTCGAACAACATGCACGACATGCTGCAGAAAGATATCCTGTGCTCGCTCAACTTCTGCAGGAATATGAAGAGGGAACGCTCCTCTATCGTATCGAACAGGATGAAGTATGGAAAAAGGCTGTGGTGAATGATTCGTTGTTGAGGGAATATTACAATGCGCACATGGAAAATTACCGCTGGTCGGAACGCGTCAACTTTGCCGAGATCTATACAAAAACAGATAGTGTGGTGAAAGCAGCATACAAGAAAGTAAAATCCGGTAAGGACTTTTTGGATGTCGCACAAGAATATACCAATCGTTCCGGGTATCAAGAAAAGAAAGGCGTGTGGGGATTCCAACCATTCACATTCAATGATTTGTCATTGAAGGCTTCAACGATGGCAATCGACAGCATAACTGCACCGTTTAAATTTGAAAAAGGTTGGTCTATCATTAAAGCATTGGGCAAGGACAGCGCACATGTGAAAACGTTCGAGGAAGCAATGCCGGAAGTTGCAAGTACATATCAAGAAGTAGCATCAAAGCAGCGTGAAAAAGAATGGGTTGAAGCGCTCAAGAAAAAGTACCCCGTGACTATCAATAAAGAAGCTCTACCAGAAGCGTTCAAGAGGAAACGGGTTGAATCCCAGTAAATTTCTTCTCACGGCGCTTTTTGTTGTTCTGGCAGCCGGTTGTTCCAAAACGGAATCAGGTAAGACACCTGTTGCCCGTCTTGATAATAAAACGTTGGCGCTAGAAGAAATCCGTGCGCATATCGATACCTCATACGAGCCATCGCCAGCACAAATTCAGCAGTACATTCAACGGTGGTTCACAGAGGAATCGCTTTATCGCGAGGCAGTAGAACGCGGGTTGGATCGCTCGGATGAAATGAATCAGAAAGTAGAAGATGTCCGACGCCAGCTTACCATCAATGCGCTTCTGGATAAAGAGGTCTATTCTCAGCAACTATCAATCTTCTCTTCACAGGATATCCGACAGTACTACGATGCACACATTAAGGAATTCGATTTGATGCACGATATCGCATTGGTCAGCTACGTACTCTTCAAGAATCGAGATGCCGCTACGGAATTTCGCAATCTTGTTTTAAAAGGAACACCGTGGAGTTCCGCTGTCATTCAGCAAGAATCTTCTATACTGATGCGCGTAGATTCATCGTACCAAACGCAAGCAACGTTTATGCCAGCAGAACTATGGCGCGTCGCGACGAAAGTGGCAATCCGTGAACTCTCCTTTCCTATTAATACGGACAACGGTTATTACATTCTGGTTGTCTGGAAATTTGTCAAACAAGGACAGACTGCAGAAGTACAGATGGTGGAGCAGGAAATCCGCGGAAGATTGACCGTTGAGCGGCGACGAAAATTGTTTGATCAACTCATTCAGAATCTTCGTGCAAAACATGCAATTGAAGTGTTCGTTAACTCGACATCCGATTCCGGAAAGCCGAAAATCGAAGAATAGGGAAAAATATGAAGTATGTTCAAATTTTTTTGTTGCTGACAATTCTCCTAATTCCAGTAACACTATCGGCTCAGACCTTGATCGACCGTATTGTGGCTGTTGTGGACAAGGAAATCATCACAGAGTCAGAGTTGAACGAGCGAGTATCATTTCTTGCGATGCAAAACCGCATCGATCCGAATCAAAAAGGATTGCGTACTCAAGTACTTGATGGATTGATCTCAGAGAAACTCATTCTTGCTCAAGCATTGATCGACAGCATCGAAGTGACGGATGATGAAATCACACACGCACTCGACCAGCAGATCGCAAATTTTGTCCGGCAGGTTGGTTCTGAGCAGAGAGTAGAACAAATGTACGGCAAATCCATAAGCCGCATCAAACGTGAATACAGGACGGAAATCAAGAATCAGATTCTGGTGCAGAAAGTTCGCCAGCAGCAGGAAGCCTCGATCTCTGTCACACGGCGCGAGGTGGAGGACTTCTTTATATCTTTCAGAGATAGTTTGCCGCAGGTTCCGGAAGAATTCGAGTTGAGTCATATTTATATTGTACCCAAACCCGATACAGCGGTGGAAGCAAAAACACGGCAATTGATGCAGTCAGTTCTTGACAGTATTCATGCCGGCGGTGATTTTGCTGATTTTGCAAAACGGTATTCAACAGATCCTGGATCTGCAGCCAGCGGCGGCGATTTGGGATGGGAAAAGCGCGGAGTATTTGTGCGAGAATTTGAAGAGACTGTCTTCGGATTGAAAGAAGGCGACATCTCTGGAATTGTCAAGACACAATTTGGATTTCACATCATTCAATTAATCGGCAGGCGAGGAGAATCCGTGCATGCACGGCATATTCTCATGAAGATCGATAAAGGACCTGCAAGCGACTCTGCAGCTGTAGATACATTACGGGCTCTTCGGGAACGGGTACTGAAAGGTGAATCATGTGCTGAACTTGCAAGCAAGTATTCAGAAGATGAAGATACAAAATCAGTCGGTGGCGATTTAGGTAATTTAACTGTGGATCAGTTGCAACCGGATTTTGCCGGACAAATCAAGGATATGAAAGCGGGGGAAATTAGCGAACCACAGCGGACCGTGGTTGGAGCATCCTATGGATTTCACATTATTTGGATGCGTAAACGAACGCCACCTCATGCTATCAATATTCAAGATGATTATAAACGCATTGAGCAGCTTGCACTCTACATGAAACGTAATAAGCTCAACGCGGAATGGCTTGATGAACTGAAAAAGACTATATACGTCGATATCCGCCTTTGATCGGCGGTGCACACAACACTTATCACAGGTACGCATGTGGCGAAAAACACAAAACCAATAGGCGATGTCGAATTTGTAAACCAACTCGCGCAGACATATAAAGACCTGCGATCAGAAATCGCTCATGTGATCGTAGGTCAGGATATTGTCATTGAATATCTCTTTATTACGCTGCTCTCACGCGGACATTGTTTGCTCATTGGTGTGCCGGGATTAGCAAAGACGCTCCTGATTAAAACACTGGCGCAAGCACTGGATTTGAAATTCAACCGCATCCAATTTACTCCAGATTTGATGCCGAGCGATATTACCGGAACGGAAATTATCGAAGAGAATGTATCTACCAGAGCGAANNGAAATCAACCGAACGCCGCCGAAAACGCAAGCGGCATTGTTAGAAGCAATGCAGGAACATCACGTGACAATTGCCGGCGAAACCTATTTGCTCGATGAACCATTCTTCGTTCTTGCCACGCAAAATCCTATTGAACAGGAAGGAACGTATCCATTACCCGAAGCACAGCTTGATCGTTTCATGCTGAATCTTTGGCTCGACTATCCGTCGTTTGCGGAAGAAGTTCAAATTGTCAAATCCACAACGAGCAAATATGACGCTTCGGTCAAACACATTCTTTCCGCTCATGATATTGTTGAATTTCAAAATCTTGTACGCGGTGTGCCTGTGGCAGATAATGTCATAGAGTATTCTGTAAGGCTGGCAGATTCGACACGTCCATCTTCATCAAATGCACCGGTCTATATCAAGAATTGGATTCGGTGGGGAGCAGGTCCACGGGCATCACAATATCTCGTTCTTGGCGCAAAAGCACGCGCAATTCTCCGCGGGCGCTTCACCCCGGACATCGACGATGTGAAAGCAATAGCCGGACCGGTATTGCGTCACCGTCTTGTGACAAGCTTCAATGCTGAAGCAGAAAGTGTTTCAGCGATCCAGATTGTTGAAAAATTAGTTCACGACGTGAAGTCATAACTGAAGTGTTGATTGCGAAACAACGTGAAGACAGAGATGAAAAAGCAAACGCAGATACTACTCTGTGTGATGATAATGCTGTCAGAGGTTGCGAGCGCGCGGCCTGCTTCTCTCCAGCATATGTGGGTGTTTTTCCGTGACAAAGCCACAACGACTCTTCAACCAATCAATCCTGCCTTGCTTGGTATCTCAGAACGTGCACTCAAACGACGCGCGAAAGTACTTCCTCCAGATCGTCTCATTGACCAACTTGATCTTCCCGTCTCGGAAACTGTTCTTGCTCAGATAAAACAAACAGGAGTCAAGATTCGGACTATATCGCGATGGCTTAATGCTATTTCGGTGGAAGCAACACCGCAACAACTCCAAGAATTGAAAACTTTACCAATGGTTGCTGAATCAGAACCGGTAGCACAATTTAAACGCTCCCGACCACTGCCATCGTCCATTCCACTGCCACTGCTTACGAAAACTTCCAGCAATCGAGAGTTAGATTATGGACCATCGGCAACACAGTTGACGAATATGAAAGTGGTTGACCTTCATGCCATTGGTGTGAATGGTACTGGTGTTCTCATCGGCATGCTGGACGATGGATTCAACAATTATCGGACACATGTGGCATTAAAAAACATTCAAGTAATTGCAACATATGACTTTATTCATAACATCGTTGATGTTTCTAAACAACCATGGGAAGACACGACAAGTCCGGATCAGGGCAACCACGGCGCAGGCACACTTTCTGCTGTCGGTGGATTTGCTCCTGGTCAACTCATTGGTGCGGCATATGGCGCTTCGTTTCTTCTTGCAAAAACAGAGATGGACAGCAGCGGGGGGTCGGTTGATTTCCCCAGCGAAGAGGATACATACGTAGCAGGTCTCGAATGGGCGGAGCGCCTTGGTGCTGATATTACATCTTCTTCATTGGGATACAAACAATTTGAAGACTCACTTTTTGCGCCGTTACCGTACTATACGACAAGCGATATGAATGGAAGAACGACAAAAGTTGCCCAAGCTGCAATGATCGCGGCACGAAAAGGAGTGCTAGTAGTAACGGCAATGGGGAATGATGGAAATGCTACGGATACAACTATCAATTCTCCTGCCGATGCCGATAGTATTATTGCTGTTGGTGCGACATCATCGATCGGTGAACTTGCTGCATTCAGTAGTACCGGTCCCACTGCCGATGGCCGGATTAAACCCGAGGTTGTTGCTCAGGGGATGGCGGTATATTGGGCAAAAGGGTCTACCACAACAGGTTATTCTTATGTTCAGGGTACTTCATGTTCAACACCGTTGGTTGCGGGCGCTGCAGCACTTATTCTCTCTGCACATCCGGAACTTACAAACATGCAGATCCGTGATGCATTATTATGCACAGCCAGACATATTAACGATGGGACCTTTCAAACAACGACTTATCCCAATAACTATTATGGATATGGATTTGTAGATGCGTATGCTGCAGCACAATACTATGGCAGGCTTGCGCCAAAAAAATATGTACTCTCTCAGAACTACCCCAATCCATTTAACAGCACTACTATCATTTCCTTGGCTGTGCCTAAACCAACAGATGTTGACGTGTCTGTGTTCAATCTGCTTGGCCAACATATAAAAACAATCTTTCATGGGTGGATTCACACTGAAGAGACTAAATCATGGGATGCAACGGATGAACAAGGACGCTATGTTGCATCTGGCGTCTATTTTACTCGTCTCAAATCACCGGATGCAATCCTTTCGATAAAAATGTTACTCATCAAGTAAACATCACCGATGCCAGAGCTGCACTTCTCTCTTTCATTCCGTGTTGTTCTCCTAGTACTCGCCGGTGTGTGTTCCATTGCAATGGCAATGGCTGTTTATCACATCACCGTGCCGCCTGTTTCTTCTATAAAACGGATCGCTCTTATTTCTCTTCGTAGTTTAGGATTGTTTTTTCTGTTTCTGCTTATCGGTGAACCGCTGCTCTCACTTATTACGCACTCAGTTGATCAACCCATTATTGCGGTGTTTGTGGATAATTCCCAGAGTATGGTAATTAAAGATAAAGCGGGGCGAAGGGATGAGACGCTTAAATCGATTCTTCGTTCTTCGGTATGGCAGCAGATCGGTAAAGTCGGAAAAGTTGATTATTCACTCTTCGACGAAAAAGTTCGAAACCTAAGCACAATCGCTGAAGATTCATTAACACTGAACGGTGAGGCGACCGATATTGCCGAAGCGTTAAAGTCGATCAAACGAATATCTCCTTCCTCCAATCTTCAAGCTATCGTGCTGATCACGGATGGTAACTCAACCGTCGGAATAAATCCGTTGCACGAAGCAGAAGAATTGGGTGTACCGGTGTTCACGATCGGTGTGGGCGATACGAGCGAGCAAAAGGACATTCTCATTCGTAAAGTGTTAACAAATGAGATTACCTATGTTGGCACTAAAGTACCTGTAAATGTGATGGTACATAGTACGGGCTTCGGTGGCGAGCGTGTACAAGTGTCTCTTCGTGAGGGAACAACAATAATTGACGAGAAATCGTTAATGTTGGAACATGGTACACGGGATTATCTTATTCCTCTCTCATTCATTCCCGAGAAAGAGGGAACGCAGAAATTTGAAACAGAAATTTCTCAACTCCCTGGTGAACTTGCACTGCAAAATAATCACATGAGCTTCTTCACAAAAGTCTTAAAAAGTAAACTGCATGTGACACTCATCGCAGGTTCACCAAGCCAGGATGTGGCTTGTATCCAAAATATGTTGACAAATGACAAGAATATTGAAGTCAAAACTTTCATCGAACGGGAAAATGGACGGTTCTATGAGGGTGAACTGACTGCACAAGGATTTGCTGAAGCTGATTGTTTGGTCCTTGTCGGTTTCCCAACTTCACGCAGCAGTTCACAAAGTTCCCAAGCGGTGTCGGACGCTGAGAAGCCTTTGCTGACTGTGCTGAGCAGGACAATGAATTTCGACAAGTTGCGCACATTAGACCCGGTGTTACCGTTCAATGCGGAAAATATTGACGGTAATGAACTTCAAGTCTTTGCCAATGTTCCGGAAGCACAGCGGAATAACCCGATCTTGAAAATTGATAATGCCGCAAATTCGCTTGATGTGTGGTCCAAGCTGCCTCCTGTCTTCCAACCGAAGGGAATATTCCGAGCAAAAGTTGAGTCAGAGATTCTTGCCACGGTTCGATTTCAATCGGCGCCGCTGAATGATCCTTTTATTGTTGCAAGAAATGTAAATAAGAAGAAATCTGTTTCTGTGCTTGGCTATGGGTTGTGGCGCTGGAATATGCTGTCCAGTTCGGGAAGCGGAACGGAAAAAGTACTTGAGAGCTTTCTCGGCAATGCCATTCGGTGGCTGACAACGCAAGAAGACGCGCGGCGAATTGTCGTTCAGTCGTCTAAGCATATTTTTACAACGCAGGATGCTGTGGAATTTACTGCCCAAGTATATGACGACAGCTTTCAGCCGTTGGATGATGCTCAGATCGAAGTACGCGTACACCATGGAAACGAAATGAGTCCGTTGGTACTGAATCCACTCGGCAGCGGTCAGTATCAAGGAGTGTATGATCGGTTATCGGAGGGAGAATATAAATTTGTAGCAACGGTGAAAGTAAATGGCACACACATCGGCGAGGACCAAGGAACATTCTCTGTCGGCGGTTTTAATGCGGAGTACCTTGAAACACGTATGAACAAGCCGCTCCTACAACAGATCGCTGCGCAGACAGGAGGGCGATACTACGAAAACAACGACTTGAGTTTACTTCTGCGCGATGTTACCAGTTTACCTAATTTCACACCACGGGATGTCAGTAAGTCGGCGGAAATCGAAATCTGGAATTCTCGGTGGATGCTTGCGTTCGTCATCTTTGTATTTGCACTAGAGTGGTTTCTTCGGAAACGGAATGGAATGCTATAAAGAAGGAATTGTATGAAGTTATCACGATATCTGAAATGGCTGGCAGGATTTCTCATTCTTGTCTCCCCTGTCTCGTATCTCAAGTCTCAACTCGAGCATCAAAATTATCCGTGGTGGGTATGTCTTGGAGCAGGCCCTTCGCTGGTCGGCAGTACATTTTCAATGAATGCAGGTATGGTGTACTGTTATCAGTTTGAGCACAGCTTGATCAGTGCACGGATGATCGGTGTGACGAATAAAAATCCCACCGTTCAAAAAATAGATCCGACATCGGTAAACTACAAATTTTCCGATTATGGTGTTTTGTATGGACCTCTGTGGCAGTCAGAACAAACTTATGCTTCCATCGGTGCTGGTATTGGTTTGGTGCGCGCTGCGTATGAAACACCTGCGTCAATAGTTACACATACAAGTGTGAGTCTGCCGCTCGAAGCGCAATGGTTTTGGCGTCCGACACGATTTGCAGGAATTGGTCTTTATACGTATACGAGTCTGAATTTCGAAAAGCGTCTCTTCGGTGCACTCTTGTGCGTGCAATTAGGGATGTGGTGATAAACATATTCTCAATTGTTCATCGTCCAATGCACTTCTCTCTATATTTATTTATCTTGTGTTCACGATGACACGGTTTCTTCTATCTTGTTTCCTTGTTTCTACTTTCGGGATCGGCTTCGGAACAGCGCAACCGGTAAAAGCAGATACTATGAAAGCGCCGGTCTCTCAGAATGACACAACGAAGCGTACACCAAACACAAGCATCGATACGCTTGTGAATTATACTGCGAAGGATTCCATTATCTATTCTCTCCGTACGCGGTACATGTATCTCTATGGTAAAAGTGAATTGCAGTACCAAACCATCGGTTTGAAATCTGAGCGAGTGAATGTCAATTGGGATGATGCGACGCTCGTTGCGTACGGCGCAGCCGATACGGTAAAAGCGGATTCCATCATCGGCAAACCTATTATGCGCGATGGCGGCAGTGAATATCACGGTGATCAAGTGAGGTACAATTTTCGGACACGGAGAGGAAAGATTAAGATCGGCACCACGCAGATGGACAATGGCTACTATGTCGGTACGCAGATCAAGAAAGTAGAACCCGATGTTCTCTGCATTGCTGATGGCACCTATACGACGTGCGACGACAAGGATCCGCATTTCTATTTTGAAAGTCCAAAAATGAAAGTATTTGTGCGCGACAAGGTTGTGGCAGAGCCGGTGTTTTTTTTCGTTGCCGGTGTGCCGATTTTTGCGCTGCCATTCGGTGTCTTTCCTGCCCATGGCGGACGTACATCCGGTATTATCACTCCTGCATACGGTGAAGATGCCCGGTATGGATGGTACTTGAGCCATATTGGGTATTTTTTGGCAATAAGCGATTATTGGGATATCGCGACAATGTTCGATATCTATTCGCGTGGCCGATGGCAGAACCTAACGAACATACGCTATGCGCTGCGCTACAACTTTGGAGGCAGCATTACAGCCCGGTTTACTAGTACTCCAGAAGGAGAAGTGACCGATCCCAATTACAATAAAATACGGCAATACTATCTCAACATTACTCATGGTCAACAAATCAGCCCATCGTCGCATCTGGATATTAATTTTACATTTATGAGCAGTAATTACTTCAAGAACTTTAGTACCAACTTAAGCGATATTCTCCAGCAAAATGTTGTTTCAAATGCTACGTATTGGAAAAGCTGGGAGGCATCAAACCGATCGTTATCCATTAATGCTTATCGTGATCAAAATCTTATTACCGGTGAAACAAACGAAAATCTGCCGTCTCTTTCCTTTTCGCAGGGACAAATTTTTCCTTTTCGCAAAACAATCAAGTCACGAGGACTTTCCTCAACTACAGGATCTGAGCCGAGCTTCATTGAGATGCTGGGCTTCAGCTATAATGCGAATGCGAGCAATAATCAGTCAAAAGTTACAGATAAGGATACGGTAAAAACACAAATCTCATCGGACAGTTTAGAAATTGTGAGTAATTTTAAACAAACAAAAACTCAAACACTCAACCAGAATTTCTCACTTTCTCTATCTCCTAAATTTGGACATTTTACAGTATCTCCGTCGTTTTCCTTGAGCGATGTGCATTCATGGACAGAGACGGAAACCCCTTTTCGAGATTCTACAGATAGTCTTCTTATTTATGCCACTCAGCGAACAAAAAACGTTCGAGGAAATTTGAGCACCGGTGTCCAAACGAGTACACGTTTTTACGGACTTTTCCAGCCGAATATTTTTGGTGTGTCAGCGATTCGTCATACTGTGACACCATCGTTCGGTCTCTTCTACAACAAACAAATTTACGGCGATAACATGCAGAAGTATTCGATGGATGGATCGTTTAGTGTCGGTAACAATTTTGAGATGAAGATACAAAAAAATGACAGCGCCAAAACAGAAAATAAAATCCAGTTAATCAATATCGGTGCAAGTACAAGCTATAACTTTGTTGCCGACTCAATGAACTTCAGTCCTGTGAATATTAGCTTTCGTACAGATATAGGACAATATCTTGGTATTTCAGGAAATGCGGCTTACAACCTTTATGTCTTTGATCCAGCAGCTCGCGGAGGCGCCGGTGATAGAGTCAATAAATTCCTATTAAAAGAACAAGGCAAGTTTGGTGATTTGACATCGTTCTCGCTCAGTTTATCCACATCATTCAAAGGCGA
>PMDB01000076.1:0-121820 GCA_003155495.1 Ignavibacteriota bacterium | reverse complement strand
TGAATGCAAGCCTTTCTTTCAATCTTACGGAGAAGTGGCAGGTCTCTACCAGCGGTTCGTACGATTTTGTTCGGAAGCAACATTATATCCCATCTGTCAGCGTTACGCGCGATCTTCACTGCTGGCAAATGAGTTTCTCTTGGCAACCAATGGGAACTCTTGAAGGATATAGATTTGAGATAAAAGTGAAAGCGCCTCAACTTCAAGATATTAAAGTCACTAAACAAAGCAATAACAGAGGCGTTTATCAATAAATTGATTGTTTTTGGAATTGAACAAGCATAAATAAGTCAATGAAAGGTCTCTAGATCAATGGTACGAAATAAAAAAGTAGTTGTCGTTCTTCCGGCATATAATGCGGAAAAGACTTTAGTAACCACGTATCGCGAAATACCTTTCGACATTGTTGACGAAGTTATTCTTGTTGATGATGCAAGTCTCGACCACACGGTAGCAGTTGCGAAGAGCCTTAATCTCCGTACGCTCGTCCATGCAAGGAATCTTGGTTATGGGGGAAATCAAAAGTCCTGTTACCTGGCAGCTCTTGAAGGTGGTGCAGATATCGTTGTCATGCTTCACCCAGATTATCAGTACACACCAAAACTGATTCCCGCAATGGTATTCCTTCTTCTGTCGGGGGAATATGATGTTGTGCTTGGCTCTCGTATCCTTGGAGGAAAAGCCATTCAGGGAGGAATGCCAATATATAAGTATGTAAATAATCGTTTATTAACGCTCATTCAAAATATTATGATGGGTGAAAAGCTGTCGGAATACCACACGGGCTACCGAGCTTTTACTCGGAAAGTCTTAGAAACAATTTCCTTGGATAGCAATTCAAATGATTTTGTTTTCGATAATCAGATGCTTTCACAGATCCTGTATGCAGGATTCCGTGTGGGTGAGATCACGTGTCCGGCAAAATATTTTCCAGAAGCATCTTCTATTAATTTTGTTCGGAGTATGAAATATGGTTTGGGTTGCCTGAACACAGCAATGAAATTCAGATTGAACAAATGGGGGATAGGCCACTTCAAGATGTTTGAAATGAAAGCTGATGTGAATTCAAGAACAGAAGTAGTCTAGTTCATCGAATTCCGGTACAAATATACTTCCTGCCGTCTATAACAATATGTTTGTCGTTGTTCTCCAATGCAAAACGGTGTATACGATGGATTATACCGCCTAAAAAAACGTCCGCCAGAGAGAAACTGACAGGCGTTGATATTATATCTGACAGTAAATTATTAAAACTGCTTTATGCCGATTTTCGTTCCTCGTAAAGGTAAATCGGATCTTTCGCTTTGAGGATGGTATCTTTAGTGATGATGCACTTCGAAACATTGCTTCGTGAGGGTAGATGATACATCACATCAAGCATCACCGCTTCGATAATAGACCGGAGGGCGCGAGCACCTGTGCCTCGTTCCATTGCTTTATCGACAACTGATTTGAGTGCACTCTCCTCAAGTTCCAATTCTACACCTTCCAATGAAAAGAGTTTTTGATATTGCTTTACGATTGCATTGCGCGGCTGTGTCAGGATGTTCAAGAGCGCAGTCTCGTCAAGCGGATCAAGTGTCGCAGTAACAGGCAACCGGCCGATAAATTCCGGAATCAATCCGTACTTGAGCAAATCATCCGGCTCTACTTGCTGTAAAAACTTTTCACGGGACTTGCTCTTCTTTCCCTTGAGATCAGCTCCAAACCCAACTGGATTTTGACTCACACGCCGCTCGATAATTTTCTCCAATCCATCGAATGCACCGCCACAAATGAAGAGGATGTTCTTTGTGTTGACGTTAATGAGATTTTGCTCGGGATGTTTGCGCCCGCCTTTCGGCGGAACACCGGCGATGGTACCCTCGAGGATTTTCAGCAGTGCTTGCTGTACACCTTCGCCGGAAACATCACGCGTAATCGAAGCACTGTCGCCCTTGCGAGCAATTTTGTCAATCTCATCAATATAAACAATACCTCGTTCAGCTTTCTCAACATTATAATCGGCGTTCTGAAGAAGATAGACGAGGATCGTTTCTACATCGTCACCGACGTAGCCGGCTTCTGTTAATGTCGTTGCGTCGGCAATGGCAAAAGGTACATCAAGAATTCGCGCAAGTGTTTGTGCCAGTAATGTTTTACCGGTTCCTGTTGGCCCAACGAGGAGGATGTTGCTCTTCTCGATTTCCACTTCATCGAGATTTGCCATTTGATCGCTTGCATCGATGCGTTTGTAATGATTGTACACCGCTACGGCAAGTGTGCGCTTGGCATGCTCTTGTCCAACGACAAATTCATCAAGAGACTTCTTAATGTCAACAGGTGTCAGTGAACGACGGAAGCCAAACCGCCGCGCATTAATTGCCGCCATATTGTTCTTGATGATGTCAACGGAACTCCCAACGCAGAGGTCGCAAATATATACATCCGGTCCTGCGATGATACTGTTGACTTCTTCCGGCGTGCGTCCGCAGAAAGAGCATGCAATTTTTTCGCCTTGCCTAGGTTTCTGTGTCATATCGTTTTCGGCTTTTATTAATTACCGGTAATTTGTGAACGATTATTTCTCTTTCTTTACTTCACCGATTCGCTTCAAGAGAATATTATCAATCAATCCGTACTCTTTTGCTTCATCGGCGGCGAGGTAATAATCTCGATCCGTGTCTTTTTCAACTTGATCATGCGAACGTCCGGTATGCATAGAAAGAATCTCATTAATTCGCTTTTTGGTTTTGAGAATCTCTTCTGCTTGAATACTGATATCAGACGCCGTACCTTGCACACCGCCCCATGGCTGGTGAATCATCACCCGCGCATTAGGAAGTGCTGTACGCTTTCCTTTCATTCCACCTGCCAGCAGCACAGCTGCCATACTAGCCGCCATACCCATACAGATGGTGGAAACATCTGGACGAATATACTGCATCGTGTCATAAATGGCAAGCCCAGCAGACACACTTCCACCCGGGCTGTTAATATAGAGGTGAATATCCTTATCCGGGTCATCCGATTCGAGGAATAATAACTGGGCAATAGTAAGACTGGCGACGGTATCGTCGATAGGTGTGCCGAGGAATACAATCCGTTCTTTCAACAAACGCGAGAAAATGTCGAATGATCGCTCGCCACGACCGGTTTGTTCTACGACAATGGGAACGAGTTGATTATAGATTTCAGGATATGCCATAATGATTTTTCCTTTTTTCTTACACTTTTTCAGGGACTTCCTTTATTTTTGCCGAATCCACAAGAATTTTCAATAACTTATCGCCGATAAGGCGATCTTTGATCTGTTCGGAAGATTTGTAATAGCTGATAAGACGATCCTTCGGAATTTTAATTTTGGCAGATTCCGTTTCTGCCAAGTTTTCAAGGTCTTCATCGGAAACGGTGATATCCTCCGCTTTGATCAACTCTTCGCGCAATAATGCCCACTTTGCCTGGTAGACGGCATACGCGCGGTTCTCTTCGTTAAATTTCTCGATGTTAAATTCATCCGGTAATCGTTTGTTGGGATATTCATTCTTCATTTCTTCCAACAATCCTTCAAGCACACTCCGTATAAGCGATTCCGGCACCTGAAATTCATGAAGTCGGATAATTTCAGATGTTATCGAGTTGATCACCTGCCGCTCGGTTTTTTCCTTCCAATAGGCAATGATATCTTTCCGAATTCCTGCACGTAATGAATCGATAGTGACGAACTTATCTTTTGTGACCTTAGCGACAAATGCATCGTCCAGCGGTGAGAGCGTGACTTTTTGAATCTTCGTGACTATGATTTGTGTGTTGACGGTGTGCGCGTGCTCACTGTGCTTATGTTCAAATTGCACGCGATAATTACCGTCTTTTCGCGCTTCTCTTAACGCATCTTTAAATGGTTGCTCCAGCTGTTCGTCGGCGAGATAAAAACGAACATCATCACTCTTCTTTCCGATTACAGGAGTACCACTGTCGTCTAAGTCCTGAAGGGTCGCAGTGACAATATGCTCCGAATCGGTGACAGCTTCCACTTCTTCCATCGTAGCATTAATCCGCTGCAGACGAATGATCTCTTTTTCAATCTCATCATCGGTTATGGTATGCACACTTTTCTCTACTGCAATACCTTTGTATTGTTTCACCTCTATGGTCGGACGGATATCATATTGAATCTTGCATCGAAAACTTTCGCCGCGTTTATAATCCATGTCGACGAGTACTGGTTCACCGATGGGTTTCAACTCTTTTTCTTTTACAGCTTTGCGGTACATCTCGGTAGCGACTTCATTCAGAGAATCGTTTTCAATTAAATCACCATAAAGTTTTTTTACGATGTCTAATGGAGCTTTTCCTTTTCGGAACCCGCGAATTTCGATTTTCTTTCGATACTCTAGATATGCTTTGTCAAAATGAGGTGCAAGGTCTTCTGTTGTGGCGGTGATTTCCACTTCGCGTGAGACATCTGACAACGATTGAATAGTTACTTCCACGCTCAACTTCCTTAAGTTTATATTATATGATTCGTGGGCACGGCGGGACTCTGCGTTATAAGCGCATCAGCGTTCGGCTGAAAACCCACATGGGTTTTCCCATCCCGCAAAACCTCTGTGGGTAGAGGGGGAGTTGAACCCCCATGGATTACTCCACTAGCTCCTAAGGCTAGCGCGTCTGCCAGTTTCGCCATCTACCCGTCCATTTTAAGTCGAAACCGATACTTTTTTCTTCTACACTAATCCACTAAACACCAAATTTTCTGTTTATATGTTACGATTTGGTAAGGTTTAGTATAGGCTGTTATAGATTATCATATATTGATGTTATAATAAGGTAGAGATTTTTATTTAGATGTTCAACTGTGCTATCCTTGTCCATTATTTTAAGATCCCACTTGTACTTGATTGGGCAATTTCGTATATTAATAATGTTGGCAGGCTATGGAGGCTATGCCAACGAACCCCTAAAGATCCGAATGATTTTCGGATGTCCCAATCAAAAGCTTCACAAATTAATATGAGAATAATTATGCCCTTCATTCATCACAAGGAATAAAAAATGTATTACGAAACCTACGATCTAAATTTAGCAGGATACATCTGTGCCACTGGTGTGCGATTGGCTTCGCATATGACCGATGGCACGAGGACAACATTCTGCTTTGAACAGACAGGCAAGCTGAAACAGCTTGTGGAAGACTATTATAATATGAATGCCGTAATAAATCCACTGCACTACGGAAGTGCTCTTAAGATTTTGAAAAATATTATTTACCAAAAAAACTATAACTATTATGATCACCAACAGAGAAGGGTTAACTGAGCAAGAGCTCGGTACTAATTCGATACAACAGCAAAGAATATTAGCATTACCTCAAAGTATGACCGCAACAGCCATTCAATATATGAATGGTGGATTATCTGTCATTCCAACCAATAAAGAGAAAAAACCAGCATTATACGCCTGGAAATCATTTCAAAGCAATCGCGCATCGATAAACGAAATATCTAAATGGTGGGGAAGTAACGACTATTCGATTGCAATTATTTGCGGATCCGTTTCCGATAATCTTGAACTCATAGATTTCGATGAAAAACATAATCTTGATTCAGTGCCGTTGTTTGATCGGTGGCAAGATCTTGTCAATGCTCAACGCCCTGGGCTTATTGATAGACTCGTTAAACAAACGACGATCAATAATGGATATCACATAGTATATCGTTGTCTGGATGATGTAGAGGGGAATCAAAAGCTTGCGAAAAGAGCAGCAACAGAAATTGAAGTCATAAAAGATCCCGACATTAAATCTCTCACTTTTATCGAAACACGAGGGGAGGGTGGATATTTTATTTGTTATCCATCAACAGGATATTCTCTATGCAATGGAAGTTTGCTGGCGATACCGACAATAACTCCCGATGAACGTGAAGTGCTTCTATCGTGTGCTCGTGCGCTCAATCAGTATATAGAACCAAGAGCTATCGTTGCAGGCAAGAAAAGCAATTCAAAGGGAAATCTTCCGGGTGACGTCTATAACGAAAAAGCAGATCACAAACAATTACTCGAATCCCATGGGTGGACCTATTTATCCGAAAACTGTATCCAGGAATATTGGAGGAGGCCGGGAAAAAAAGAAGGCATGAGCGCAAGTTTTCTGAAAGAAAAGAATTTATTTTATGTGTTCACTTCTAATGCATCTCCACTCGATAGCGAAAAAGCCTATAATAAATTTGCACTTTATACATTTCTTGAATCAAATGGCGATTTCAAAGAAGCAGCGAAAAAGCTTGCCCAAGTTGGCTATGGAGAACTTCCAAATAATGGAGATGATAACAGCATTTTACTTCAAAGAGTTGAAGCTTATCTTATGGCGAAATACAACCTTCGTCGAAACTCCGTAACAACATATACTGAGTTATGTGAAAAAACAGGGAATACATATGGCCAATTAGAAAATAGAGAGTTAAACTCTCTTCAACGAGAATTAGTTTTACAGAAATTGCCGATAGGAATAGATGCACTCAATCGGCTACTTGATTCTAATTTTGTAGAAGAGTATGACCCGATTGTCTCTTACCTTGAAAAAGCACCCTCTTGGGATGGAACAACAGATCACATCGGTATATTAGCAAAATCTGTAACCCTATTAAATAGACTTCATTCAAATGAATTTCGAAATAACCTTGAACGTTGGCTCATTGGGATGGTTGCTTGTGCTATCGAACCGAATGCGATCAATCAAACAGCAATTATTCTTGTAGGTCCACAAGGGATTGGAAAAAGTCGTTGGTTAAACAGGCTTGTTCCATCCGAGTTATCCAAGTATCAATATATTGGTAACATTGATCCAACTAACAAAGATGCCCTGGGCTATCTTTCGGAGTGTATCTTAATAAATCTTGACGAGCTCGAAACTTTACGTAAAGCGGAAATAGGTGCACTGAAATCTATGATGACACTACAGAGTATCAAGGTACGGAGACCATATGACCGGTTGTCACAAAACCTTATACGAAGAGCATCGTTTGTTGGTTCAATTAATCAAACAGAATTTCTAAATGATCCGACGGGCTCAAGACGATTCTTGACCTTCGAATGTGAGTCTTTTGATTTTGATTCTATTCCAGATATAGACAAGGTATTGGCACAAGCCTACACTTTGTATAAAAATGGAGAGCGATGGTGGTTTGATCAAGCGGAAATTGCAGAGATTAACGAAAGAAATAAAAATTTTACAATCTGTGGACACGAGGAAGAACTTCTCCTAGAATTTTTGCCTAAGCCGATAATTGGTCAGGAAAAAGAATGGCTGACTGCAACGAAAATCGCTGATCGGATTCGTTCCTTAAGAGCAGAGTTTCGAGTTGACAATATTGTTGTCAGAAATCTTGGTTATGCTTTAATGAAAAATGGTTATGTATTCAAAAAATCCAAAAATGTAAAGAGCTATGCAATAGGATAATGGGGTTAAGGTGGGGGTAGAGTGAACTTGTTTGACTCTACCCTCATCCCGTCCAATATTATCAATGGTTATCTTGAGGGTTAGAGTGGGTTAGGGTGATTTTATATAAATCTTTACATACGAATATAAAGTGGTTAGGGGGGTTGAGCGTTGAAAAAAACACATCTGATCAAACATATGAAATATCCACACCAACTCCTGGGAATCGACTCTCACCACACCCACCCTCCCTGAAAGGAAAAAACTATGAAAAAGAAACTCATCGAAATCGAAGACTTAGCACGAAAATTAGATATACAGAAAAAACCGCTTCCGATACCGCCAGCATACGGACGAATAATGAAAGAAGAACCACCTGATAAGACGAAGGAGCTTTTGGATTTTGAAGACAGTGGGAGATAGTTCTCAGACCGCAAATTGTTTCAGCCATAAAGAAATGAAAAGGACCCCGGGCTGAATCCGACTCCAAAAACCCCATTTCGCAATAATTCAAAAAAAGACCCCGGGCTGGTATGATTTAAAAAATAGCACAATTTCTAAGCAAGAATGGACATCGATGCCGATTGAGCTTGATTATATCTATAGTCTAAAAGAGCGGTGGGTTTGGACCTGCCCTGACTCATGTTTCCTCATCCGTTCCACGTCCAAGGATTTTGGGATATAGAACAGAAAGGAGGAACAATAAAGGTAGAGCAATCCAGATGAATGGATAAAACCAATTATAATTGCTAACGCGTGCATTGTCTGGAGATAACGGATCATACAGAATAGAAACTGTCCATCCGTGGCGCATTCCCCATTTTGGAATACGCTCCTTGATTCGGAACGTCTGACCTTCAACATTATATAGAATGGTGTAGTAATGATCGTCAGTTGCCACTATTTGTCCTTGTGTTTCGTCCGCCATTAAGGTAAAGCTCAAATAGTCCCACAGAAGGTATATCCCAGCAGCAAATCCGATAGTCGACGCAACAATTATGAATAAAGATTTGGGATCATGAGGAATTTGTGGGATGTTCATTTGAATCCTCGTATTATGATAAACGAGATTATATTTGATCGTGAAGATGCTCGGGACTGGCCGCCAAGCTGCTGGAGTCTCAAGTAAATAAAACCGGCAAAACATCACCAATTTCTTTCACTTCACTGAGTTTCGGTTTTTCTGTAAGATAGCTGGCAAAGATAAGGCCAACAAACCCTGCTGCGATCAAAGCCCAGACTGCTGTGTTTTTGATGTGTTTCATGTTGATCTCCTTAAGTTTAAGTTATTGTCCTATTTCTTTTAAGGCGTGAAGAACGTCAGGTATTCCGTATAAAAAGAAAAGAACGTTTTTACATTCTCACTGCTATGATACAAAGAACTATTATTTTGAATTAAAAAGAATCCTCTAATGACGGAGTTTTGAATAGGATTAATCCTATGAGGATATTCGAAGGATAAAAAAGCGGCAACTCTCATCGCCGCTTTCTGACCTCATCTTGTCCGAGCAATAAACAAACTCGAACAAATAGCCCTTACATAGTCGTTTTGGAACGGCACATCTGTGAAGCTCCATCATTTCATACAGTTCGGCGAGCCATTGGGATTCTTTTGACGTCTTTTTTCTTTCCTCCTTTCGGTTTCTTTTCCTGTTCTAAGACGATCTTGGCGACTTTTATAATTTGCTCGGCGAAATTTAGAATCGATGCAATATCTGTTTTCATCCTCTGATCCTTCCTCTGCTTACAATGATTATTACGATTCGAATGATTATTCTTGCGATCATTGATACTCCTTTTTGCTATAACGTGATTACTTCTGATAGTTCGACGGCCTTTGCTTTGAATGCTCTGCCATGGAAAGAACGCTTGTAGGACTCAATCGTGTAGACAGAAGTTGAACCATCTACACCACTTTCATCCTCGATTTTTCCATCCACAAGTGTTAACGTATGACGAGAGAAAAGCAGGCTATTGAGATGGAACTTGAGTTCTACGGATTTTCCTTTTCTAAGAAGTGCTAATACCTCGTTAAATGATAGCATACTATTCCCTTGTAAACAGAAAGCCGCGTCAGGTCAAAGTGTTGACTATCGGCGGCTTAAGTTATTCTGTAAATGGTTTTATCGAACGGATATTTGTAATGGTACTGTTTTCAGAAAATGTCTCGATCAGCTCTACCATACCTTCAAGATTGCCATCGTGTATATCCATTCGTATTGCTTCCTCTGATTCTGCTTCAAAAATATATGTTTTCACAGCCCAAACCGTTTCATCCACAACAACTTTGAATTTCATTGTCCACCTTCATTTAGGGAAAATGGTTTGATAGATGTGATTTTCTTCACCTCGACACTCTCCTCGAACTCTTTTGGTTTATCGATGATCATTTCACGACGCTGCTTTAGCACAGTCTGCCGGGCTTCTGCTTTGCTTCTTGCCGCTACAACATACTGGCTCACCACCATAATCTGCTCTTCGCATTCTACTCTCCAGTTTTTCATAACGCCTCCGTTCAGGCAAGCAGCGTTACAGTCTTCATATCGAAGATCATCTCACGTTTGAGGTGTGTTCACCCACGAGAAACTTCTTAACCTGATTGGCAAGAAGGGAAGCAAGGGAGAGAACCGTATACATAATCGTCTTTGCCGTACATCGTTCTTGAAGGGCTTCGGAAGACGGGTAGAGATTCTCTTCATACGAATTACAATGGAATTTATCCGATGGATTTACCGAATAAACGCGCATTACCTCAGCTCCCATCCGGCTGTCGATATACAACTTTACATCAGGATTATTCTTCACAAACTTCCAGATATTCAGCCGTGCGTCCATCGAATCTACACAGGTGATGACGATTCCAGTAAGTCGCTGTCCTCGATACTTTTCGTTCTTTGTGGTGATCTGAATCCCTTCAAATTGTTCGATGATTTCCCGTAACGCTTCGACCTTCGGCTTTCCAATATCGCCTTGCCGGTAGAACTGATTCGGCAGGTTATGTTCTTCCACAGTATCAAAATCATACACTGTGATATTCCTGACCCCCATCTTTGCTAATGACAGTGCAGTGAAGCTTCCGGTAGCACCTGCTCCGATAACAACAATCGGAACATCCATTAGTTTAGGATCAAGTATGTCTAACTGTCGATGATATTTTGTTTCGTCCATTGCTTTGTTGCTCCTTTATTGATTATTCGAAGTAAGGTCCGAGCTCGGTGATTTCCTGCTGATATTCTTCCATAGAGATTCGACCGCTGCTTACTCGTTCTTCCAATTCTTCGATTCTACGATCAATATCTGTTGAACCTGGAAAGGACTGTGTCACCGGACCTGCTGGGATAAACACTGATTCTGTGACCTTATCTTTGAACTCTTTCTTGCAAAGCTTCCTCAAATGTTCATCTGCCGGATAATAGATATCGACCACTGCTTCGTTAACCGTGACGTGAAATGGTTTGAATATATCTACCCTTGCCAGGATATCGCCATCTTTGTTCGTGACAATTGAGATGACATAACTGGAATTGGCAAGATTAGAAATGCACTCCTCGTCGATATTAGACCAGAAACATTTCATAGACGCGTGTGAATGGATCCATGCTTTGATCTTGGATGTATCCTGATTCTTCATCACCATCTCGGTCAGAAATTGTCCAACTGATTGATCATCTAATGCCGTATTAACACTGCTACAGGTTTGCTTCAGGAGATGAATATCTTCGATTAGAAATGCTTCAAAACGATTGTCTTGATCTCTGATTTCAGAAACACTCCCGAGCCAGCTGATCTCACCTTTTGCCATCTCTACCCAGAGGCGCATCTTCTGATATGCCTCAATGGACAGATATATTTTTGGTTTACTCATGCTGCTTGTACCTCCGTTTGTTGACGTTGAATTCTTTGTCTTCCCGAATGACACTGGTATTCGCAATTGGTGCATTCATCCAGTGATGAGTTCTCCAAACATGATTCGTATGCCTCGTCATAAAATGGACAATTACCGTCTTCTCCGCCACATTCGACACAGGCATATCTGGAATTATCATCCCGGCATGATTCGTAATTTCTCTGATTATCATCTACATAATCAGGATCCCAATGTTCGATTTTTAGATAAGGGGAGTCCGAATTATAACTATGCAGGAATTTGTGAATGATTTGTAATGCACCGAAGAGCTCAAACTCCGCAAGCATACGAATGACACCACTGCCTATATTGCCAAGGCACGGCTTTCCATCTGAGATATGAGGATGTTGATAGCTGTCGATTGCGTGAGTAAGATTTTGAATGTCCAAATCACCTGTTGGCAGATTGATCTTTACTTCGAACTCACCTATATCAAAAGAAGAACCATCATAATTGATGGAAACATCCGATGTTGTGGCTATAAGCTTCTCGCCATCGACTCGTATCGATTTATACAGACTATCAGTGAGACGATGAAGATACTCAAACTCTTTTACTGCTTTCTTTTTCCATTGTCCCTTAGTACCGTCCAGAGCATTGAATGCCTGTGTGTCCGTATCGATCTGTCGGTGAAGGTTTAGAAGCTGTTGCTCCAGATTTTGTGATTCTTCTTCATTCTCTTTGATTCTGTCTTTGTATTCCCGGACTCGTGATTCAATTGCTGATGATACCGCATTCTTGAACTGTTTTAATTGCGATTTCTCAGCGAATTCTTTTGCTTTTGGTATCAAGACTTGCAGCGATGCATTGACAATAGCTTCAAGTTCATCGTTTGCCGAGAACAGGAAGTAGATTGTTGATCCGATAAGCCTCGCCAATATCAAACCTTCGTGTTCGTGATTATACGCCTTATCACATTTGAAGATTTCAGAACTATGTTTAGTCCGAATACCAGCAATCGTTTCGTAATGAAAATCTTTTGATAGAACCGGATAAACGACGCTGACCTCATCATCGGGAAATGTTTTTAACTGTCCATCTTCTGCAGGTACGACATTGAAATCTGCGTTTGGCCATTTCTTGTTTAATATATTCCAGATTAATTGTTCCATATAGGTATGCTCCTTGAAAAGAAAAAGGCGAACCCATTCGAGTCCGCCTTTCTGAATTCAATTGTTTCCGCCTTCAACCTTGGGCGCCAATGTCACGACATCACCGTCTTTTACCAGAGTTGAATCAAATACAATCTGGCCGTTGAGGGTGCGTGTGTAGCCATGTTCACCCAATCCCGTTTGTTTAATAACATCTGCCACTGTTGCTCCTGAAGCAGCATCCACTTCTGTTGCTGTTTCGCCGAATTTTAGAACTTTGATCTTCATGAAGAGTACTCCTTTTGTTTAGTGAGAAATATGTGAGGCTTGTTCCTTTTAAAGTCCCTAAAAGCCTTCAGGAAAAGGACTATCGCCAGTTGCGATGATCGCGTGACCTTATTCTTATACCAAAAAAACGCCAGATGGGACCTGCTTTTAAGCCTTACAGGAGTTTCAGGAGTAGCTTCTGCTTCGAGAGACGACGGGGATCCAAACAGGTCGAGAGGATTGATTTCTAAAATTTTGTTTTAATTTTTTAAATGCTTGTATATGGGCGACCGGTCATGTGAAATCCTATTGAGAAAGTGGTTTCGCCAGAATTTTTCAGGATATTTTTTTTCATTCCCTTTGGCGAATCGATTTCTAAAATTTTGTTTTTAATTTTTAAATGTCTGTATATAAGGTAGTGGTTTACTTTGAAAATGTATAAACGCTTAAATAAAGATGGTATCGTATTTTAAATAGAGAAAGAGGGTTGTGAGCTTAATGTTGATTGGGATAACGTGAATGATTCTATTTCCACCCGTTTTAATGGCAAAGCCGTTTTTGAGTCTCGTAATCTTGCAATCCCTATAATGAGAGTTTTTGTTGATTGGTTAAAACCTATTCAGCTAACGGATAAACTACTCTTCTTACTAATTCCCGAAATTCAGGACAGCAAGCATGAATGATTTTAAACGACCAGCGACCACCACCCGCCCCAATAGAAATGTGTACAAAGGCATCTTTGTCGTTCGAGCATTTGAGTAGTGTAATCTTGGAAATAGCTTCCTGTTTTGTGCTCTCGTAAAAGTCGTTATCGGTTTCTTTGTTCAATTTCTCAAATGTGACTTTTGCCATATTATCACCATGAATTCTTAAACCAACGTTATGAATAAAAACAATGAAATATTAATGTTCGCAACTAGCAATAGCTTATCAAAGAGTGAAGCAATCTCTCTATCAAGGCTGGGATGAATGAAGTATCACATATACACATGCGATTATAATTCAAGTGTAAATCCAAAACCATTAGGCAATAGAAAGACATGGATCGATGAAAGATTTGATACTTTTTCATTGTCGCTGGCTACAGCCATTCCGATACTTGTACCGATTACAGCGCTGAGAAAAACGTCAGAGAACCAATGATCATTGTGATACACACGAGCAAGGGCGGTCATTCCAGCAAGAGAATATAATCCAATGGATGCCGCAGTATTGTGAATTCGTTCTGAAAGGACAGACGAAAGAGTAAAAGCAACCGCTGAATGTCCGGAAGGAAACGACCAATAGTGGTCATTGAACTGTATCCCATGAAACCGTACATTCCCTTCATTCATATATGGGCGGCTCCGACCGAATGTAGCTTTAATCATGGTCGTTACCACCCCGGTCCAAAGAAGCGATTCCATAAGCATTGTGCCTGTTTTACGAATCTCGGGGTATCCAAAGAACAATCCCGTGCCATAGATGGAGCCTGATAGCAGTATGGCATTCCTCGAATCACCGTAGTTTTCTGCCGCTGTCAATATATTGTCATTCAGAGACGAATGGCTGCGTTCTGCAAATGACCGTATGGATTGATCAGCAAAGAAGAGAGATGCAGTCGTTCCCGCTACAATCCCCACCGATATGAGCGAAGATCCATCGGGGTGTGTCGCTTCATGAAAACGGAGAGCAATGCAATCAACGAAATCTCTTCCATCAGAATAAAGAACGCTGGTAAAAGGTTTCATCGAAACCGAGTCATGTTGTTGGACACTCTGGCTTTGGGCAGCACCGAAGCAGGCTTTGAAAATCAATATGACGAAGAGCGTTCTATTCATTCAACCAAAATTTATTCTCCTGTGATATATGAAATATAATCTTTAGGTACGGTGAAATGAATACAGTAACTACGAATACCGATGAGAATGTTTACCATTAAAGTCCATTTTCGTACTGTAATGATTTCTCTTTCGATTTCTTTGCCGGCTTGCCGAAATGATAGGTAAGGCCTATATAGATGATTTGAGTATCGCGATTCGTAATTGTGTTTTCAAGAAGGAGTGGAGTGTTGAGGTTTATTTCTCTATTGAGTGTTTTTAAAATGTCTGAAACTGTCAAGACGAATGAGAACTTGTCATCAAAGATATCCTGCCGCATACCAAGATTCATCACAAAGCTTGGTTTGAATTCTCCCTGCGGTGTCAGTCGTAAGGAACGATAGTTTGTATTCAATTGAAACATTGTAGCTGTCGCAAGATTCAGGTTACAGTTGAGATTGCCGCTCCATGAAACGGCTGATTTGGTTCCGCTGAAACCAAGATTGGTGGCATCGATTTGTTCGTAGAATACATTCGCACCAAGGTTCGCAGAGAAGGTATTCCCAATATTTCCAGAAAAAACCAACTCAAATCCGGTTGACTGATCTGAGGCAAGGTTTTCCTCAGTTGTCAATAATGTTGTATCGTTCAGGATCGATGTGACACGAGTAAACCCATTATATTTATTGCGATAAAAAACACTCGGCACAACGGTAATATTATCGTTTTGCCACTGCAAACCGAATTCCATCGAATGAATAAATTCTGGTAGGAGCCGTGGATTTCCTGCCCGGAGATTTCGAGGATTTTGATATTCAGGAAATGGATTCAGATCGTCCCCTTCCGGCCGGTTGGCACGGCGACTGTAATTCAATTGCAATTCAAAGAGTGAACTGATTTTGTATGATAGGTGCAGCGTGGGATAGAGTTCGAAGTAATTATTGGTGATGAGGGAATCACTCGATATCAAATTTGCATTGATGAATGACTGTTCCGTTCTCAAACCTCCTAAAAATGTAAGAGATCCTATGGAGTTCTCATACGTTGCATAAAGTGCATGAATCGTTTCATCATAGGTAAAGTGTGTTATTTTTGTAAGATCGGTAACAAGCTGCTGTTGTATCGGATCGATGTATGTTCCCAAATAGTTCATATCTCTATTGTTAAAATCGCCGGCATAACCGGCTTCGAATGTCGAATGCTCGCTTAACTTGTCGCTGTAATCGATAGTGAGTTGTTTTTGGTTATCATTTTGATAGATGCGCATATTATCATAGGTTGAGGGCGTCGATGGAAACCGGTATACATCGGTATAGTGATTGTCTTCCTGTTCTGGCTGCTGAGAAATATTGAATTCAGCTCTTAATTTTTGATTTTCACCGTCAAAATCGTGCTGGAAGTACACATTTCCTCCCGCTTCATTTTCATATTCCGGATCGTATCGGAGGCGGTCATAGGTTTGCGTTGGGAGGCCATTTGCATCCATCGTCGCCTCTGTTAATGTTCCGGTTCGTGTAAAACCGCGATAGCGATAATGGCCTGAAAGGCCAAAGGTATTCATCGCATCGAAATGGTAATCCAACCCGAGCGAGCCAATATGCGAGAGTGGGCGGGCATACGTATTGCCGTCTTCGTTGTGATATCCAGATAAATGTAGGGTAGAATCGAATTGTGTTTGCCTGTCTGTGGTGAAGCTGTTGCGTTCATCCTGACGAATGCTATAGCTTCCATAGATATTGTATGTGCCGGGATTATAGTTTAGGCTAATGTTTGCATTATAGCGTTTGTGATTGCCGGCGTTTGCGCTCGCTGTGCCGTTCAATCCGGTGCCAACGTCCTTTTTCATCACAATGTTGATGATGCCTGAAGTTCCATCGGGTTTGTATTTTGCGGAAGGATTGGTGATGACTTCAATTCTCTCAATGGAGTTGGCGGGCATTTGCTGTAATACTTCCGCTCGGTTCTTTCCCATCAACGGTGATGGTTTACCATTGAGGAGAATTAAAACGTTTTCTGATCCACGCAGACTCACTGTGCCGTCAATATCGACTTGAACAGATGGAATATTCTGCAGTAAATCGCTTGCCGATCCGGTCTTGCTTAAAATATCCTGTTGAACATTATAGACCTTTCGGTCGATCGTGTTAACGAATGTCGTCCGTTGTGAGGTTACAGTCACACCGCCGATGCTTAAAGAAGCTTCTTTCAAATAGATTTTTCCGAAATCTATTTCCTTTTGTTTGTCGTCAATCTTGAAATTGGCTGATGGTTTTTCCTCGTATCCCAACAAACTGTACCTGATAAAGTATGTACCCATGGGAACATGATCGATTTCAAACTTGCCCTTATTATCTGTCACAGCTCCTGTCACGAGCGTGCTGTCTGATTGATTTAAAACCACGACATTAACAAATTCCAGCGGCTTCTTCGTTGATTCGATCAATACTGTTCCGACCAAGCTTCCTGCATTATGGTTTTGTGCAACGAGGTTTACTGAAATAAAAATAAGGGCCGAAAAAAAGGTGAGACATATTTTCATGTTCCAATAGCTCCGGAATAAATCATTTGCACAGTGAATACAGATTGCATTTTGATATAAGCAATATCCATCAAAGTAATAAAACAAGATGAAATTGAGATGAAAAGAAGGCGGTCAAAAAAATACTATGAAGCCATGAGAGTATTTGCATGTGAAGATTGCAGGGGAAGCTCTACTATGAATTTGCTTCCAACACCAACAGTGCTTTCGACTGTGATCTGCCCGTTATGCAAACGAACAACTTGCTCCGCAATCGCGAGTTCCAGGCCGGAGCCGTTTTCACGCGCTCGCTCGGTATCGGCGCGATAGAATCGTTTGAAAATGTGCGGTAGGTCGTTCGGTGCGATACCGGGACCGGAATCTTCTACGATGATATGGACAACATCGTCGGATGGAATAGTTAATGAAAGATGAACGACTCCGCCTTCCGGTGAATAGTGGAGAGCGTTATCGAGCAGATTAAGAACAACACTTTTGAGACGGTCGCGATCGGCGCAAACCTCGACTGCATTGTCGATATGCAGTTCTATTGCAACACTTCGTTGTACTGTTGCATTCTTCAAGTTCTGAACACATTCGATAAGCAGTTCGTCGAGCCGGATCGGTCGTGTTTTTAGCGAGAAGCCCGGCGAATCAAGACGGGTCAATAGCAGTAGACCATCGGTAAGGCGCGAGAGCCGTTCCAATTCTTCCAGTGCAATATGCAGGCTTTCTTCCGCTTCAGTTTTACCGGCGTTGCGTTCTGCAAATTCAAGCTCGCTGCGAATAATCGTCAGGGGAGTGCGAATCTCATGGGATGCATCAGCGACAAATTGACGCTGAGTACGGAATGCTGCATCAATACGTTCCATCATTTCGTTCAGTGTCTCGGCCAATTCACGAATCTCGTCTTTCGTTTGCGGAACAGGCAAGCGGCTGTCGAGCTTGGCAGCAGTGATCGAACGGGTTGTATGTACCATCGATGTGATCGATTTAAAAGCAATGCGTGTTATGAAGAATGCTGCAAGCGCAGTTAAGAACAAAGCCGCCGGTGCAACGATACAGAAAAGAAATAGAAGACGTTCGAGATTTGTTTCCATCTCGGTCATCGGAGCAACAAGTTGAAGATCATACACGACGCTATGACGTACATCGACGGGAACCCACATTGAACGATACGTGTGTTCATTCATCGTTACATATTCGCGACGGGGAGGAAGATGCTCCTTGAGCGGCCACGGAGGGATGGAAAGTCCAATGAGAGATGAATCCCCTAGAACAAATATTCCGTTTTTGTCGACCAAGCGAAAGCGGATTTCCTTAAGTCCTTCAGTCTGGATACTCGCCAGTTTCCCAACGAGCAATATTTTTCCTCTTTCTTCTTTTTTCTCGATGCTCTCCTGCAATTTATTTGCATGATTGTCCAGACGCGCATCAAGCTTTGCAAGTTCTGACAATTGGGTGCTGTGATAGATCGCGAATGCAAATCCCGCGAGAGTTATTCCAAACACGATGGTGTAGGCGAGGATTATTTTACTGGTAATTGTCAATGTTTCATCTCATTCATGATCGGAAAATCTATAACCGACGCCGCGAACTGTTTGAATAAGCGATGTATCAAATCCTTTGTCGATCTTTTGCCGTAGGAATCGAATGAACGATTCGATGACATTACTGCGCGGTTCGAAGTTCATATCCCATAAATGTTCGGAGATGGTTTCCCGCGTGATCACTTTGTCCGGATGCATCATAAATAATTCGAGCAAAGAAAATTCTTTTGAAGAAAGAACTATTTCCTGGCCATTGCGGAATGCGCGGTGGGTAGAGATGTCTAATCGTAGTCCGAAATGCTCGATTGTTGTTGAATGAACCTCAGTTCGCCTACGTGCAAGCGCACGAATGCGTGCCAGCAATTCGCCGATGTGGAAAGGTTTTGGAAGATAATCGTCCGCGCCGCCGTCTAATCCGCGAATCTTATCATCTATATCATCCAGTGCGGTGAGCATAAGAATGGGCGTGAGAATGTGCGCCTGCCGTAAATTTATGCATGTTGTCCAGCCATCCTGATGAGGCAACATAATATCTAACAGAATAACATCGTATTCATTTATATGCGCAAGTTCCTCTCCCTTTTTGCCGTCGGCAGAAATATCCACTGCAAAGCTCTCAGCACGTAAATGTTTTGTAATAGAGCCTGAAAGTTTTGGATCATCTTCTATAAGGAGAATACGCATAGTTTGTCTTTTAAGGTTACGAAAAAAAGATGAAAAGAAGATGAAAAATTTCAAAAAAGGATGAGTCAGCAGAAGGAGACTGCGCTGTCTTTTCGGGCAGATAACTTGGTCTATAGCATAACGATGCTCAAGGCACAGGCACAATGGAAATTTTTCGATAAGCGGCAGCATAAGAGAAGAGGATCCTATAAGAAAGAACTAACTGAAAAATTGTATGAAACAATTAAATAATATTTTGTTCCTCTGAATGCTGTCATCTGGAATCTTAGTTTTATAATAAACTCCATTTCCTTTCATCTTCATTTCATTATATTATTGTATCCTTAGTTAAGATTGAATTGATACTTGTGGTATTATTTCACTAAATAAACAACAGTTACACTTCATCAAGTATTAAGAAAGGAAAGTCCTATGAAGTATCTCCAACGAGCAATTTTTTACCTTCCCGCAATTCTCTTGATTGCAGGTCTCACATCGCAGGCAATTGCCGGTGACAAAAAGATCACCAAGAAAGACGTTCCCGCAGCAGCATTGAAGGCTTTCGAAGCAGCGTTTCCTAAAGTGAAAGTCAATGCATATCTCACGGAATCAGAAGACGGCAACACATTCTTCGAATTCGAAACCGTCGAAGGAACGATTAAGCGAGACATTCTTTACACGCCAGAAGGAACTCTTGTTGAAGTTGAAGAGGTGCTCACAGCCGAAGGTATTCCTGCTGAAATTGCAAAGGCGGTTACTACAGAGATGCCCAAGGCAAAAATTGCGGGTGGTGAAAAGACGACAAAGGGCACTGAAGTTACCTATGATATCAAGGTTACCGTTGGAAAGAAACCTGGAAAAGTTATCCTGAGCGCTGATGGAAAAATCATCAAGAAAGAATGGAAAAAAGTAAAGAAGGAAAAGAAAGAAGAAAAAGAAGAGAAGGAGTCAAAGTAATCTCAGACCAATACGATAATTTTGAAATTATTCCTGGTGGTGCTAATATTCTGTGCTGCCCGGTTTGTTATTGGAGACTACCGTTATTTTTAAGTGAAAGAGTAAATGAAAATAGCATATTTCAACGCAAATCTCAAAGTCGGACAAGCTGGAGTCACACGTATTGTCTACAAAATGATTGAAGGTGTGTTGGAGCTAAATCACCAAGTCATGGCTATCACTGCTATCTTGCCGGAGCCATCGCAGCAGATAATTCCGATGCACAAAGTTCCTTCGGTTGTTCTTCCACTGCAGAAAGCATTCCGGATTGCAGTGCCAGGATATCAATCTTTTACAGAAATTCTGAAAAAATTTCAACCGGGCTATTGTTTGCATATAACTTTTAAGGAAGTTATTACACATCAGTTATTACTTGCACTACGAGATGTGCCTCAAACAAAGTTATAATGCAGAATCCATGTTGTGTACTTTCATTTGTAAAGTAATTGAAATTGATTTATTTCTTTTGTTTACCGAAAAGAAAGTTTGCCGTGATGTAATGATTTACTTACTTTTCAATGCACTGATGAGAGGACTTCTCGGATTTTGAACATACTAGAAGTAACATCTGTTCGTGGACTGAAGCGATTTGTATCGTTCCAATATTCCTTATACCGCGACAACAAGTACTGGATACCACCGCCGTATTCCGATGAAGTCAATTCATTGCGAAAAGATAAAAATCCCGCCTTTGAATTTTGCGATACAAAATATTGGATTGCTGAAAAAGATGGTAAGATTGTCGGCCGTATTGCGGGGATTATGAATAAGCGATACAACGAAAAATGGAATGCAAAAACTGCGCGGTTTGGTTGGTTTGATTTTATTGACGAGAGGGAAGTTTCATCGGCATTATTAGATACAGTTGAACAATGGGCTAAAGCATGCGGGATGACTTCTCTCCACGGCCCATTGGGGTTCTGCGATATGGACGGTGAAGGAGCACTTGTGGAAGGATTTGAAGAAGTAAGCAATCTCGGCGCATTGTATAATTTTCCTTACTATCCTCAACATATCGAAAAGGCCGGTTATGTAAAGGATGCCGATTGGATAGAATATGAAGTCAAGATGCCTGACGTGGTGAATGAAGAGATTCGAAGAATTGCCCATATCGCTCTGAAGCGGAACAATCTCAAAGTTCTCCGAGTAAAAAAAGCGAAGGAACTTCTTCCGTACGGGAAAGAAATATTTCGGCTTCTCAATGAAGCATATAAAGATCTCTATGGCTTCGTGGAGTTATCGGATAAACAGATCGATTTGTATATAAAACAATATTTTGGTTTCATTCTCCCCGAGTATGTGCCAATTGTCTTGGATAACCATGATGCTGTTGTTGCTTTCGGCATCACCATGCCATCGATGTCACGCGCTTTTCAAAAGAATAGAGGTCGTTTATTTCCGGTTGGATTTATTCATGTCCTGCGTGCCTTGAAGTATAACACGAAAGCCGATCTGTATCTTACCGCGGTACGGCCGGACTTGCAAAACAAAGGAGTGAATGCTATTCTAATGCATGAAGTCGATAAAACCTTTATTAAAAACCATATTGAAAAAGTCGAGACAAACAGAGAATTGGAGACAAATTCAAAAGTACAAGCACAATGGAAATTTTTCGAAAAACGTCAGCACAAACGAAGACGATGCTATAAGAAAGAACTGACAGAAGAATAGGATTAACGGTGGTTATTCCTCTATAATATCAAGAGGAACTTAACTCGAAGGTGATCCGTTCCATTCTGTACATTATTACATAGTTCACCGGCCAATAACTCAGGCGATCCAGTGAGAACACAAATATTGTGTGTTTATATTGTCTTGGGGTTCATCATTCATCAGGCGTCTGGAGCCGAATCTGATAGTACCTCTCACCTTATCATCCGTTCCATCCGAATCGAAGGCAATTCGGTTACTCAATCCCAAGTGATTACACGCGAGATGGCGCTCCATGTCGGTGATTCTCTATCGGAAGCAAAACTCATTCAGGATCGGGATCATATTTATAACCTTGAGCTCTTTAATAAAGTTACAGTCACCCATGCTGACACTGCAGCTTTTGCTGATCTCCTGGTGACTGTGATAGAACGGTGGTACATCTTTCCTTATCCGAATTTCGACTTAAGATCCCGGGATATGAGTACTCTATCCTATGGCCTGGGTGTATCGGATCAGAATTTCCTTGGTCGTAATGAGAAACTGTCCGTTTCATTCATTACTGGGTACAACAAGACTGCATCCTTAAATTATCAGAATCCACGATTGATAGATCAGGACATTTTTCTCCGCACCACATTCTCTTATCGCGATTCTCACAATCTTTCAAACAGCAGCAATGAATTTGAACAGATTAACCGTCTGGCATCACTCTCCCTCG
Source organism: Ignavibacteriota bacterium (assembly GCA_003155495.1). GTDB lineage: Bacteria > Bacteroidota > Ignavibacteria > UBA10030 > UBA10030 > Fen-1298. The sequence goes on along the minus strand of PMDB01000076.1, from coordinate 99,241 downwards.
GGAAGCGGTTCGGGTTGTTTCAGACTCTGATCGGTACTATTGGATATCAACAATGGCAGATACCTGATACCTCGCTCGGGAGGACGGTCTCGCCCGACGGAACAGATCGATTCTTGGAATTTGGATTAGAGTACACGTACGATGCACGCAATGTACGGGAATACCCGACAGATGGATTCTATTTCGATGCCACAACGATGAACCATGGATTTGGAGGAGAGAGTCGACTATCAAAACGTTCACCTATGCGAGCGATTTTCGATGGTATACGATATGGGATAAATTCCTGACACTCGCCTTGCGCGGATTTGGATCATTCGTTTCAGGAGGCGTTGTGCCCGTGTATCATGATCTTTTCTTGAATTCTCGCCTCGGTGTTCGGGGATACAACCAGCGTGATTATCAGGGAGAGGACATCGTTGGAGGTTCGACTGAAGTACGCCTTCCGGTTATTGCGCCCCGGTTTATCACCTTTAACTTCCTGAATATCCATCAATTCAATTCGATGAGATTTGGAATATATGCTGCTCTGTTTGCAGACATTGGTAAGATATGGTTCCGATCTAACCTGTTTGACGATGTTCCTTGGCTTGCTTCCGTTGGACTTGGGCTCCATTTCCTTCTTCCATATAGTGCTGTTCTGCGAGTGGAATGTTCCACCAATGCGTTAGGTCAAACAAGGATTGTTGCTACAAGTGGCGTTCCTTTTTAAAAATATCTTCTATCTGATGAAAAAACTTATCATATTACGTTCAGATTGGTCGCTGAACAATTCAACCTTTTAACTCGGAAATACTGCCGAACAGATGTTCACTCAAATGGAATCAACGTAGCGATATTCGTGAATTCGTATTCAATAATAAACGTTTGCTTAAAAAATACAATGAATCACGGAGGATTGATATGACAAAATTCTTTTTACTCGCTGCCCTATGCATCGGGAGTTGTATCAGTGGCATTCTGCAAGCACAAACATTCACAGTTCAGAAATACAGCATCGGTGGAGAAGGGGGTACCGATTATCTCACAGCGGAACCCGGAACCGGTAGGGTATTCGTCTCTCGTGGTTCTCACGTGATGGTGCTCGATGGAAACAAAGGCACCATCATCGGAGATATTCTCGAAACGCTTGGAACGCATGGAATTGCATTGGTTCCGGCTGCCAACCACGGGTTTATTACGAACCGCGGCGATTCCACAGTGACGATGTTCGACTTGAAGACACTCATAGTGGTGAAGAAAATCAAGATACCAGCCGGAGGATTAGATGGTATTATGTATGATGATTTCACTAACCGTATTATCTTGACCAATCATAGCAAGCCCGGCACGGCAACGGCTCTCGATCCTGAGACGGGAGCAATAACCGGACAGGCCGAACTGGAAGATAATTCACCCGAAGGTGCTGCGAGTGATGGAAAAGGAAAACTCTTTGTCAACAACGAACGGAAGAACACCATCCAAGTGCTCGATGCCAAAGAGATGAAGGTGCTGGCGTCTTGGTCGATTGACCCGTGTGACGGACCAACGGGCATTGCCTACGACCGTGCGACAGACCGGATCTTTACCGGATGCGGTAAAACGTCGGCTGTGCTCAATGCGACCACAGGTAAAATCGTCGCAACGATTAAGAATGGCGACGGTGTGGATGCTTTGGGCTGGGATCCATCCGAGAAGTTAATATATATTCCGGCTGGCCGTGACAGTAATGTAACAATCGTTCACGAAGATTCACCTGACCGATACCGTGTCGTTGCTACTGTTACCACTATGACTGGTGCAAAAACAATTTCTGTCGATACAGTAAAGCATGTGGCGTATTTGTTCCAACCGCAATACGGCCCTTCTGCACCAGATGCACCATTGGATCGAAATGGCCGCCGTCCACGCGGGCCGGTCATAAACGCGTATCTCATTGTCATAAAACATTGATGTCTGATCGGAATCTATGACCATTCAATATGCAAATGCAAATACAGATACGTATAGTCGAACAACCACCAGTAGGAATAGCACTTCTATCGATTTCGCCGGCTGAGGAAAAGATTAAAAGAGGATACGTCATTGCGATGAGCGGAGCCCCGAAGGGGCGGGCGAATGAAGCAATCCGCAAAGATAGGATTGCCAAAGGAAAGTCTGTGTTTGCAGAAAAAAGCATAGACGAAGAATATGTCATTCCCGTGCAAACGGGAATCTTACACTTATTTTTTAAAATAGACTTATCGCCGCTTTCTTTGGGCGCAAGGGAAAAGAACTAAAAGGATTATGTCATTCCCGTGCAAACGGGAATCCAGGGCAAGGCCATCTGAGTGCAAAATATGAGCTAAAGAACGCAGGATATCTTGCTTTTAACCAGAGGAAGACAGATATTTGTGCTGTAAGACATTTCCAGCAGGCGGAGACTCATATGGAAAAAGACAAACCGATTAATACAATGTTTCGCGAATGATATTAAGCAACTTTGGTGCCATATTTTACTTTTTTCATGAAGGGTTGTCTATGTTTTAGCAAAACTATAGACAAAGTCTATATATCATGCTATTACGGACAAAATACAGACTAAGTCTATCTAATCACATGTTAGGCAACTGTGCAGGATAGACTGGCGATAAAGTTTTTCTCAGGTTCAATGGTCTTAGTACAAAGCTAAAAGGAGGATCGTATTATGTTACAGCATTTATTCACTAAAAATCTTTTCGTGATATTATATTTCACTGTTACTCTATCTCAATTAGTACGTCCGCAAGGGATAGTCTCGCAGTTGGACAGTGTCGTTACTCCAAAATTTGTTGACCTTAGCTCTAAAATTCAATCATTCGAAGTAAAATATGGTATCCCATCAGTCGGAGAATACACAATCGAGACACTCGGATATTCAGAGATTCGTTTCTTCGTAAGTATTTTTGTTGATAACTATAAGATTACTCCGATGAAGAATGCGAAAATGAACATGCGTTTCTTTAACAATACACAAAGAGGTTCATGGGATTATGCTGAATATTCAACGAACTCAATTGTTACCAGTTATATCCAAGGATGGACGATTCAGAAGGTTTACGGAAAATCAACTCGGATTTGGGTGTGGACGGAAAACATGCCTCCTGGCCCATACACAATTGATGTCACTTATTATTTAATTCCATGAATATTTTTACTATGGTGATTGGTAAAAGCGTTAAAGCACAGTTGCCTAACCAGCAACTCAAGCTGACGGAATGAGNNACTTGTTTCGTTTTCAGCAACTTGCGGGTTATCGTTGCCGCAGCTTAGTTGCCATCCGTTAGGGCGCAATTAATAAAAACCATAAATGGATATTGGAGGATACTATGCTAAGTCGCTATATCCGTTCATATCTTCTTAGTTTATTAATATCATTTTCTTTCCAATTTAGTTTAGTGGCTCAAACCAACTATTGGACACACACCAATGATGGATCATATTTTAATATTCATTCATTCACATTTGTGGGGAATGAAATCTATACATGTGGGTCTGGAATATTTCATTCCTCAAACGGCGGTCAATTTTGGTCACGGATAAATAATGAATTTAATTACTATGATGTCGTTTGCATGTTTGGTAAGGCTGATGGGAAAATGATAGTTGGTACGACTTCCGGTGTTTATTTCTCATCAGACAATGGAATATCCTGGGTTGAAAAAGATTCTGGTCTTACAAGAGGAATAGGTGCATTGTTAAACGATCCAAATGATAATATATTTATCGGAGCTTATGGCCCCGCAATTTTTAAATCCACAGATCATGGGAATTCTTGGCTAAAGGTCGGGTCTTTTTTAAATGGTGCTTCCGTTGGCAGTTTGCTTATGACTGATACTGGAACCATTCTTGCTGGTGTTTTGGGTTCGACAATAATTGAAAAGACTCAATCGAATTTAAACTCAATTAGAATGGGTGGTATCTATAGATCAACTAATGGAGGAGCATCTTGGGATACAACATACCTTGGTATAGTACAAGATTTATGGGGCAATATATCATATCAGCTTATCACATCACTTTGTCAGGGAAACAAGGGAAAATTATATGCTGGTGTAACAAATTTATGGTCTATGAATGGAGGCGGTGTACTCTTATCTACTGATGATGGCAAGACCTGGATATCCACATCGTTTAAATATCCTGCGATTAATGTAGTTACGAATTCGATGGGTTTTATTTTTGTTGGAACACCTTCAGGTATCTATCGTTCCAGCGATGATGGAATGCAGTGGAATCAAGTAGCGGATTCCGGTGTCACTGCTATGGCTGTGGATGCAGAGGGGAATATTTGGGTAGCTTTTAACAATGGTGGCAATATTGCATTTTCAACAGACAACGGGAATGAATGGAAGCATCCTAGTACAGGATTAATGGATCCTGACGTCTCATGTCTTGCATTCAATTCCCATGGTGTTTTATTTGCAGGAACTTCTCAAGGTGGTGGAATACCCTATACTGCTGATAATGGTAATTCTTGGCATCGTTCTGATCCCATTACTTCCGATTGGATAAATGCAATAATCGTCAATGATAGAGATGAAGTGTTTGCAAGTGGAATCAGTACTATCTATAGATCAATAAATGACGGGCATACATGGGACACAGTTGAATTTCATTTTTCAAATCTCCCCATTTATTCATTTTGTCTAGACAGTCCTGGAAATATGCTGGCGTCATCCGGTGGAGGCATTTTCCAATCAACAACGAATGGTTCCACTTGGGTTCAAATTCTATCGAATACAGTTGTAAACTATTCAGTTGTATGTGATTCTCGTGGATGGATATATTCAGGATCAGACTCTGGCATTATTCGATCCACAAACTATGGAAACACTTGGATTAAAACCAACAATGGTCTTGCCAATAATAGCGTACGTATCTTGATGACCACGCCTAATGCAAATATTTTTGCTGGCACATGGGGCGGGGGTATTTTCCGAAGTTCTAACGGAGGTGATACCTGGGAAGAATGTAATTCTGGTCTTACGGGAAATTTTATCCAGAGCATGGCTGTGAATTCTCTCGGGTATCTTTTTGCAGGTATCTCAGGAGGTGGGGTATGCAGAAGTATTAATAATGGTTCTACATGGCAAGCAATCAACTCAGGACTAACATTTATTAACAATACATCAGCTCTCGCTATTAGCCCTAGTGGATATATTTTTGCTGGTACTTTCGCTCGCGGAGTTTTTCGAAGCATAGGATCGACTACCTCGGTTGATAAATTAGTTTCTTATTGTCCAACACACTTTGAATTAAGTCAGAACTTTCCAAATCCTTTTAATCCAAATACAACCATTCAATATCGAATATCTGAGAAGGCACACGTGATCTTGCAAATATTTGATATACTTGGAAGGGAAGTGATAAGGCTTGTAGACAAAATTGAGGAACCGGGAAATAAGTCTATAATATTCGACGCTAAGGGTCTCGGAAGCGGTGTTTACTTTTATCGCTTGCAGGTTGGATTAACAGTAGAGACAAAAAAAATAATGCTATTAAAATAATTGCGCCCTAACCAGGCGCTCAAGCTGACGGAATGAGCTGGGTGCGAAATTCATGGCNNTGAACTCGTTTCGTTTTGTGTATATTTTAAGTTATCAGTGCCGCATCCCGATTTATCGGGAGCCGGTCCGTTAGGTTGCAATTGTCGGATCATCAAAAGAAAATATTATCTATGAGAAAATCTTTTTGGTTTCAATGCATTTGCTTGGATATGCTGTTGTTATTCCAGCATGTCGCATATTCACAATCGGGTTGGTTCTGGCAAAATCCCTTACCGACAAGCAACCCTCTCTATAGCGTCTATTTCACTGATGCCAATAGAGGATGGGCAGTTGGAGCTATTGGAACAATTGTTTGCACAACCAATGGTGGTGCAAGTTGGACGAAACAGTCAAGCGGAACGATACAAGAACTCAAAAGTATCTTCTTTACTAATGCCAGCACGGGAACAGTGGTAGGTTATAGTGGAATAATTCTTCGTACTACTAATGGCGGTGTGAGTTGGGTAAACCAATCAAGTGGAATAGCAAATAGTCTCTACAGCGTCTACTTCACTGATGCCAATAGTGGATGGGCAGTAGGAACTAATGGGACAATTGTTTGCACAACTGATGGCGGGGCAAGTTGGGCGAAACAGTCAAGCGGAACAGATGGTGAACTAAATAGTGTTTCCTTCACAGATGCCTATAGAGGTACGGTTGTTGGACAGTGGGGCACCATTCTTCGTACCACCGATGGAGGCGCAAATTGGATAAACCAGCCAAATGGAACACCGGGCACTCTCAATAGTGTTTGCTTTGCTGATGCAAACACAGGCTTAGCAGTGGGAATCAATGGAATAATTCTTCGTACCACTGACGGAGGGAATAATTGGATCAGTCAGTCAAGCGGAACAATGAATGACCTCTTTAATGTTTCATTTACAGATACCAACATAGGAACAGCAGTTGGATATCCAGACGTAATTCTTCGTACTACAAATGGTGGTATAAGCTGGACAAGCCAGTCAAGCGGAACGGATGGTTGTCTGCTCTGGGGAATCTCTTTCACTGATACAATGACAGGAACGGCTGTGGGAGAAGATGGCTCAATTCTCCGTACAACAAATGGCGGTGTAAGTTGGACCAATCAGTTAATTGGTACAACAAATTCTCTTTATGGCGTTTCCTTCACTAATGCCAATAAAGGATGGGCAGTGGGAACTAATGGCACAATTGTTTGCACAACTAATGGTGGGGCAACTTGGACGAGTCAGTTAAGTGGAACAACGACTATTCTTTATGGCGTGCAATTTACTGATGCCAATATAGGAACAGCAGTTGGATATGGCGGAACAATTCTTCGCACAACCAATGGTGGTACTAATTGGACGAAACAGACTAGCGGAACATGGATGTCACTTTATGGCGTCTCATTCACCGATGCCAACAATGGAACGATAGTAGGAGGTTATGTGAATGATTATAATGAAGACGTGTCTTACGACTATATCCTTCTTCATACTACCAATGGCGGGGTAGATTGGACAAGTCAGTTAAGTGGAACAACTAATGTCCTCTATGGCGTCTGCTTTACTGATGCCAACATAGGAATAGCAGTTGGTTTAGGCATAATCCTTCGTACTACAAATGGTGGTACAAGCTGGACGAGACAACCAAATGGAAATTCATATTATCTCAAAGGAGTTTCTTCCACTGATGCCTATACAGGTACGGCTGTGGGAGAGGGCATTTTTCGTACTATTGATGGAGGCGCAAATTGGACAAGCCAGACAAGTGGAACAATGTACACTCTCAATAGTATCTGCTTCACCGATGCCGATACAGGAGTTGCGGTAGGAAATTACGGTACTATTCTTCGTACTACCGATGGTGGAGTAAGTTGGATCAACCAATCAAGCGGAACAAGGAATGATTTATATAGTGTCTCTTTTACTAGTGCCAATATAGGAACACTGGTTGGAATGGGAGGCACAATATTTCGCACAAATACTGGAGGTGTTACATCAGTCAAAGAATTTGCAGGCAAAGCCTTGCCAACGAGCTTTTTCTTAATGCAAAATTATCCCAACCCCTTTAATCCAGCAACGACTATCTCCTTTAGTCTTCCATCAAAATCATTTATCTCGTTGAAAATATTTGACCTGTTAGGAAAAGAAGTAGCAACCATTGTCTCTGGAGAAATGTCAGCGGGAAGTTATTCTAAACAATGGAATGCATCAACATTCTCCAGTGGAATTTATTTTTATAGGTTGCAAGCTGGTAAATTTACAGAAACGAAAAAACTTGTTCTGATGAAATAAGTAAAGCAATTGCAACCTAACCAGGCGCTCCCCTCTAGTCACGAAGTGATGCCTTTGGCAAAAACAGAGGGATGCAAAAAACGCACAAGCTGACAGCGTGTGAATGATGCAGACGATAGTCTGCAACAAAAGATACGCAGACATTATATTGAGAGCTCACTACAAAATTCATAGCGCGCAGAGGTTTTGTGTTAAATTGAAAGTTGGTACAATGAACTTGTTTCGTTTTGTGTATTTAGAAATTTATCAGCGCCGCATCCCGATTTATCGGGAGCCGGTCCGTTAGGGCGCTATAATAAATGATCAAATACTATTTTAAAGGAAAGACGGTTATGATATTTGGTACAAATAATAAATTCCTAATTCACTCTACTTTCAATAACATTTAAGGAGTTTATCATGAACCGTCCAAATTCTAGCCAGGTCATTATCGGGGTCGTTGTCATAACTCTCTTTATATTTATTTCCTCGACAAACCTTTTTGCCCAGTATTACAAAGAAATAAATCTCTCCAATGGCGAACATTTGAGAATGGAGAGCCCCAATCAAGGCTCCAGCTCGGTAGCAATAGTAAATGGGAAAATCGTATCAGCCAGGAAGGAAAACCCTGATGAAGTGGTACGCCTCATCGTCACATTCAAAGACTATCCTTTAGCAGCATACGAGAATAAGAAGTCATCCCTGCAAAAAACATCCATGACATCTGTCTATGCATCGTTACAGACAAGTCATGCCTCAATTAAAACAACTCTAAATACAATAAGTAAGCAATTGTCTACCCAATTTAAATCTGATTACAGTTACACAATTACGCGCGATTATTATCGGGCGCTGAACGGCATTGCGATGAAATGCAAGCGCGGCATGATAGGCCGCATCCGTGCATTGCCTGCGGTAAAACAGGTCAGCGTGGATAGGGAGGTAAAAGCTATACTCCAACAATCGGTTCACCAGATTAGAGCTGATATTGTTCAGGATAGTCTTGGATATACAGGCAAAGGTGTATTGGTGGGAGACGTCGACACAGGAATAGATTATGACAATCCGGCATTGGGCGGTGGTTTTGGTCCAGCTTTTCGGGTTATAGGAGGTTATGATTTTGCAAATAACGACAACGACCCCATGGATGATAATGGACATGGAATGCACGTAGCTGGCATCATTGGGGCAAACAGCGGTGATACATTACGTGGTGTTGCACCTGGAGTTAAATTTCTTGCAGTAAAAGTGTTAGGCGCTAATGGAGTAGGCTGGACTTCTGATGTTATCGCCGGGATTGATTACTGTCTTGACCCAGACAACAATCCTGAAACAGACGATGCTGTGGATATTATCAATATGAGTTTGGGAGGAGAACCCTCCACCGATGATCCTCTTGAGAGTGTTGTGACCAATGCTACTAAGTCGGGAGTCCTGTGCGTTATTGCAGCAGGTAATTCTGGGTACGGTAGATATGGAACTATCGGATCACCAGGTACGAGCGAAACAGCGTTGACAGTCGGTGCATGCGATTCGACCAATAGTATTGCATATTTCAGTTCTTTAGGTCCGGACCCCATTCATTCTTTCATCAAACCGGAAGTTGTAGCCCCAGGAGTAGATATCCTTTCAACGATATTGCATAATCAGACAGCAAGCTGGTCCGGTACTTCTATGGCTACACCACATGTTACCGGGGTAGCTGCGTTACTCAAGCAGGAACATCTTTCATGGACACCGGAGGAAATAAAAGCGGCAATAATCAACTCGGCTCATTCAGCAGGAGATAGTGTATCTGTTTTTGCCCAGGGAAAAGGATGTGTCGATGCTCTGGATGCGGCAAATACTCGGATGGTGGTTGAACCGGGAGTTGTAAGTTTCGGATATGTTGATCTAGCGTCATCTGTTTGGAAGGATACGGTGAAATTAATTGTCAAGAATTTCCGAAACGTATCACAAAACACACAGATAAACATTTTCGATGGAGTACCGACGGGAGTAACGATGACTTTCGATAAAACATCGTTCTCGCTTGCCCCCGGGGAAGAAACAACCATTTCGGCAGTTTTGACAGTGCCTTCTTCCGTACCGGTTCTCTCAACGGAGCCATTCGCGTACCTTGGTAAAATTAAAGTGACTTCAGACTCAGACAACGTTATCGTCCCTTTTAGTTTTATCAAATCAACTACTCTCGTCATTACCTTTGATTTACAACCGAATATGTTATGGCTTGTCGATCGGACGGGTGGGACAATTAAAGTAGTAAGTTTACAGGAAGGCGCTACGAAGTATATCATCCCTATATCTCAGGGATATTCACTCGACTTGCTTGCAAGTTTGCACCAAGATACTCTCGGCGTTCGTAATTATTATCTTGTCCACCATATAATTGATAATCCGACCGGACTGACCTATGTTTTGGTAAGCCATGATGAAGCAACAATCAATATGGCGAATGATACCATCTACGATATTCATAATAATAGGGTTAATGTTGATTCTTCCACGACCGTTGATGTATCTTTTCAAATAGTAGTATATGATGAACGATCCGGACAATATAAAAATTATTCCAATTATGAATACGCATGGGATTTTCCAATCAATATGTGGCGATTATTCTTCCCTCCGCTCGATTCATTGTTTTTTATAAAAAAATCAATAATAGTATCTCAAAATTCTGATAATTACATTCTTAGAAAATCCATTTTTGGTCTTCATACCTGGCAAGATATTAATATTGCCACCGGAACAGACAATTTATTTGGTTATCATGTAACTAGTTCTTACGATGACCCTTGTCAGGCACGTCCTTCTGATTGCAAAAAATATATTATCCTTGGAATAAATACGTTGAGATCAGATCAAGGCGGTTGGGAAGATGAAGGCACTGGGTTTAGATTTCCTACTATAAAGGGTAATTTCTTTTTTAATAAACAGGGCACGAATCAAGCCGAAAATGATAAATATCTTTACTCTTATATGTATCTCGGTGCGAGTTATGCACAAATTTCTTATGATTCAACTTTTGAACCTCCGCCAATATTGCGTACTCCGGGTTTTACCATAAACGAGAAAGGCGAAGCTATATTTGAACAGATGAGAATTATAATGCCGCCATTAAGATCGCCGTTGCCAGCGGAAATATCATCAGAATATATTTATGAAGCATTGAAATCTGGAGATACGATCATGGTTGAACAATATGCACATGTCAATTTTCCTGACTATATGACTTATTTGAAAAATGGCTCAGTATTCATGAAGTGCAACAATGATATGTACGATGCATGGAGTTCTGTTTCAGGCGGAATAAAACAGTACAACGGAGTTATTGAAGATAGAAGTGTCTTTAACTCATATTGGAATATGCCCCTTTTTACTCCACAAGTATTTGCACACAATCGAGCCCAAATCAACATAAAACCATTCACACGGGGGGAGCAATTTCTCTATACGGATGATGACATTCGGTTTGCTTACTATAAATTTGACAATATGAAGAACAACGTAGGCACATTGCAGGTATTGAGTGATGTGCATCCGTATACAATTTTAGGCCAAGCCGGCCTCTGTACCGCTGATTGTGAGTACCAGATACCGAGTAATTCAAATAATGAAACTGTATTTCCGTCATTCAATCTTCTGCAAGTCGCTGTAGATGGAAAGGCAGTCGATGTTGTCCGACCTGATCAGAATGGGAGAATTCGTCTTGTGATCTTCGATTCCGATAGCAGTGTTACATCGGTAAAACTTTCGTTGTTATTAGTATCCGGCGATGAAATTGAATTACCTGTATCTTCCATTAGTAGACATGAATATGTCACCTCAATTCCAACATATATTCCAAAAGGATTTATTGATGTCATAGCGAAAATAAAAGATACCAAAGGGAACGCATGTGAATTGAATGCCAGTCCCGCGTTCTTCTTTGGCAGTCCGATGGACAGTGTACGATTGGATGCCCGCATACGAATGACTTCGTATTCACTGAACAATATTGATACAATTAATTTCCATACCAGTGACACACTGAAATATACTCTCTCATATATCAATTATGGAAATAATACTGCAAGGAATGTTGTGGTGATGTTTCCCACGACATCGTACTTCAAACCTATCGGTACACAGTCATGGACAAAAGATTCTCTCGGAGCGAATGATACCATTCATATACCCGTCAATTTGGTGTTCCAAGGAAAACAGCAAACGGTTGATGAACAAACATATTACTCGCCTTCTGTGACGTGGACTTCTAACGGGACAACATATCTGAGAAAATACAATGTACTTGTAGATTTTCAAAATATCATCACAAATGTCGTACAAACAGAGAATATGGTCCCTAACAAATTTGAGTTGCACCAGAATTATCCTAATCCGTTCAACCCAACTACAACGATTAGATTTAGTCTCAAAACAAAATCATTTGTATCGTTGAAAGTGTATGATATATTAGGAAGACAAGTGACAACGCTGGTAAATGAAGAAATGTCCGCAGGAAATTTCTCAAGGATATGGAATGCCGCAAATATATCAAGTGGAATCTATTTTTATCGTCTACAAGCTGGTTCATTTATGGATACAAAGAAACTTGTATTGCTAAAATGAAATGGTATCTTGAAAATTATCACCTGCCTGCCGGAGTGCCTCCGGCGCGCAGGCAGGGCGCCATGTTCCACTTGGCGCCGGTCCGTTAGGCGCCATTCTTGAAAAAGAATGAACTAATTCGATAAGGAAAGAGCTCCAATATGATACATTGTATTCTTCTCATTCTTCTGAATTTAACTGCTACACCAAAGACTGATTTGTTGGACAGTGTAAAATCGGATAAACAAGTAATTATCGATCTTAAAGATGTTTACCGTACCTATTATATTAACCACATTATTGATGAGCAAAAGGAAAACGTCAATCTTTATCTCCACCTTGACGAAAGAAATAAACTGAAGGATTTGTTACTTGCTAATATAAAAGAGTGCGAAGGACTCGAAAAGTTATTCATTGCAAATAAAATTATAAAGGAGCATCTGCTTAGATATTTATCTCGCACCATCCGGAATTATCGAATTCTATATAAAAAAGGATTCGAATCCGGTGATTTCAAAAAGGATTATACGGATTATAAAATTCAGAGGAAGGCATATTTAGATTTCATTTCCAGCCAGTTTTCTATGGACAAGTTTATCAAACTCGGTGAAGATGAATATTGGAAAAGAATCGACAAAAAAAACTATATTAAGTCTAAACAGTACGAAGTATACGAAAAGGTTAAGGGAATCGATTATTTACAAGGTCTAAAGATCCTTGACTCACTTGTTGCTCAAACCTCAGAATATCAAGAAAGGTCTATCTATCAAATTGAATTGGCAGATAATTACGTAAAATATTATCAACACCTTAATTACGATTTGGATAGTTCGTTTAATATTGCCATTACGCACTATCGAAGTGTTCTTGACCAAAAAAAATATTGTTTGTATCTCTACGAGTCTTGGGTAAAATGGCGCAGTGTAACACAAAAAACATTTGGGGCTTCAAATTCCTCTGAAATTCCAAATAAAACATACAATGAAATTCGGGCGCAGGTGGCAAAAGTAATTCTTGACCATATCGGCGAGAATGAAAATAATGAAATGGCTATTAATCAGTTTTTAGTTGTGGCAACACACGATAATGTTATGAGATTTGGTCAATACAAGTATGGAAATCAAAATGCGGTTGAATTCGAAGAACTCTTTCAGGTATTGGAACAAAAATGAAAAATAGCGCCTAACCATTTTAAAAAGGAAAGAGTCAAGTAAATAGTATTCTCTCGATGCATCCTGATTAATCGGGAGCTTATCCGTTAGTCAGCACGAATTTCTTATGGCGTGACCACATTGTTAGGTGATAGAATAAAAAGATTATGAAGGAACATTTATTCATCTTTACTTTTTGTATAGCGAGTGTTCTATTATGTTCATTTGCCGAGCACGGGAAAGAACAAACATGCTGTTTTCAGAAAGAACATTTCAAAGAGCAAGATTGGTATAAACCATTTTTATCGCTTTTAACCCAAGAGAATAGAATTGACAGCGCAGACGCGAGGATGATTAAGGCGTCAAGCAGCAGCATGGATCGTAGTAAAGAACCTATTCAACAAACCATTAAGAGATATGGGAAGCTTGAAGAAGCCGATATAAAATTAATGTGTAATATGAAAGAAAACAATGGTTCAATAGTTTATGTTTTTACGCGAGCTTCAGTTTATATTGATTTATTTATGATCAACAATTTAATAGCTTAACCCGTAATATTAAGAAGGGAGTTATTGTGGTAGCAGATGACGAAGAATTAGTATTGAAAGCAAATAGTGATTCTTCAATGGTAATGTGGACTCAAAGCACAAATAAACAAAAAAATATTGAAGGCTGGTGGACAAAGTATTTCTGTTACAATAAAAGAACCAAGGCTTTTTATCATTTTAAAAACTGTAGAATTGTAAATAATCAAGAAGAATGTAAAATTGTTCAATACTAAATATTCTACTGCGTGCGTTCTAACCAGGCGCTCCCCAAAAGAATAGGGGCAAGCAAGCTGACGGAATGAGCTGGGTGNNATGAACTTGTTTCGTTGGGTGCATTTTGAAAATTATCAGCGCCGCAGCTTAGCGCCGGTCCGTTAGGCAGCCATATAAGAAATGCTAAATGATAGGAGAGAAAATGAGTAGACTAATTCTAGTGGTATTAACAATCATTCTTGGAATAACACTGGCACCTGCACAATTTGAAAAAGGAAATGTTGAACTTTCACTATCTGGAACTGGCGGTGGTCTTGGTACTACGAACACCTCTGAAATGATGCCTCCTGCGACCATGTCAGGTATTTATGTATTCCTTAATACCTCAATTGGATATTATTTTCTTGATGGTTTATCCATTGAACCTCAATATGGCTTATTGGCAGAAGAGAATCTCCCGCCAGCACATTCTCTTATTCTCAATCTTTCATATAATAAACGTATTCCAAATTCTAATATTGCTCTGTTTGTCGAGGGTGGATACGGCATAAGTAATTCAATATCTTTTCCACTTTTTAATGGAGTCTATCAATTCACATTTGATAAATGGATTGCACATATAATCAATGCGGGAACGGGCGTAAAATATTTAGTGAAAAATGATATAGCTCTGAAAGTTGAATTAAATTATCGTAGCGAATCATTTACTTATACTGATCCGTACCATAATATGTTCCCAGCAATTCCAACAAATAGCACTAATGTTACATATTCCTATTTTGGTGTACTATTTGGATTTTCAATTATACTGTGATCATTCACAGTTAAAACAATCATGTTATATGGCTGCCTAACCAGGCGCTTCCCGAAGGCCTGCCCCTTTGGGGGAACCCATTGGGACAAGCTGACGGAATGAGCTGAGTGCGAAATTCATGGCGAGCATAGGTTGAGTACAAGATTGAAAGTTATCAGCATGAACTTGTTTCGTTTAGTACATTTTGAAAGTTATCAGCGTCGTAGCTTAGGCCGCAACTGATTGCCCTTTTTTTAAAAGAATGAAATTCTTCGTATACATATTATTAGTTTTATCGATAACAACCACGGTTTTTCCTCAGTCCATATCATGGGCTCCAACAAACGGCCCTCTTCATGGGTCTATCCTAACACTTACAAGAGATTCTAATGGAGTGATATATGCGGGGACTGAAAATGGAGGTATTATACAGTCGACAGACTATGGAGTCAATTGGATAAGTATTGGTTCCAATCCGCCGGAATTAAATATTTGTGCGATTGCATGTGGAAATAAGGACAATACCATCATTGCAGGATCGTCAACCGGAAAAATCTATCTCTCTGGCAATTCAGGTTCCAGTTGGTCATTACAAGCAAATCTTAGCGCACGCATAACAGATATAAAAATACTTTCCACAAAGAGAGTCATTGCTACTACTTGCGGAAATCTGGTACATCAATCAAAGGATTACGGCATTTCATGGAATCGAATCCCGGTCAATTGGAGTAATCCCAACTGCGCAACTTATGTTATTGGATTACCAGATGGTAACTGTATATTTACAGCATCTGATAGTTATGGATGTATTTATTTTAGTAATTTCGCTCAAAGTGTCGAAATAGAACAATGGACCGGGTACTGTTTATACTCTAGCAGTAACTCTCTTGTTCTTGACCCGTTTGGGTATATGTTCTTCGGTATACGAAACACCATTATGAGAGCACTGCTTATCTATCCCGGTATTGGAAGACCTGAACCAGGCCAAAGTACTACCTGGCAGGTTTTGCCTCAGGTGGATTGGACAGTTATTACATCCGATAGGAACGGAAGATTATTTATTGGTACGAGTGGACTTGGTATTTATAATTCCGTTACTCATGGAGAATCTTGGGAGCCTTGTTCTACAGGATTATTGTCGGATACAGTCTTAGCGCTCCTACCACTACCCGATGGTTATATGCTTGCGGGCGCATCTGATGGGAAGGTGTATAAATCTGAGCAATCAACACTTGCCTTACTTCCACCGCTTCCGATATCTCCGCCTTATGAATCAGTTAATATTATTCATCAAGTAGCCATGAAATGGCGAAGATCATTTGGTGCAAGTCGATATCGAGTACAGGTTTCGACCGATTCCGAGTTTGCTTCTGGAATTGTTTTTGATTCGACTGTTGTCAATGACACGTCTGCATTTGTTTGGGGACTGGCAGAAATTCAGAACTTTTTTTGGAGAGTACGCTCAGAGAACGCATCGGAAATATCATCTTTTTCCAATGCATGGAAATTCACATCCGGACCACCTGCCCCGTCTCCGATTCCTTCATTTCCTGTTTTTGGCGATACAAATATTCAAGTAAATGGATTAAAGTTTTTATGGAATTCTGTACCGAAGGCAACTGAGTATTCCATAAGTGTAAGCAGAGATAGTTCCGGAGAAAATGGGATCTGGTATATTACAACCTTGGATACATTTGCAATTTTTCCATCTCGTTCGTCCGGTTATTCACTTTTTTATAACTCGTCCTATTATTGGAGATTATGGACAAGATGTATTGCAGGAATAAGCGAGCCGTCGGCGCCCTGGAAGTTTACAACGTCTGAACCACCACCGCTCTACTGCTATCTCTCATCTCCAGCAGATAACGCGCGTGAACAGCCTACATCACTTACATTTCAATGGACCGCAGGAGTAGGAGCGCGATGGTATCACCTGCAAGTTGCAACCGATCAGAATTTTCAGACCGGTATGGTTTATTCAGATAGCATGATAACCACCACCAGTTCAATCGTCTCAGGATTGTCAAATGATACAAAATACTACTGGAGAGTGATTCCGCGAAATTATGGAGGAGTCGGCGGTCAGACTTCAGCCTTCTTCACGTTCTATACTGCCGAACCGCCGCCTGATACATGTCATCTCATTAGTCCCGAAAATCTTGCGCTGAATCAACCTATTTCAATCGAATTTCAATGGCTGCCCGCTACTCGTGCAAAATGGTATCACCTCATAATTTCAACAACTCAGGATTTACAAAGCGGTATATTTTATTCATACAACGGCATTGATACAATCGCTCAAAGCATTAATGGTTTGGAAAACGATACTCGGTATTATTGGACAGTCATACCTGAGAATTACGGCGGTGCGCGTTCCCAGTATTCAATATTTTCATTCAAAACAGTTATTTCACCGCCGCCTGTACCAAAAATTATACTGCCTGAAAATAATTCACAAGGCGAAGTTGCTGAAGGTATGTTGGCATGGGCTTCTTCTGTCAATGCGGACAACTACATCCTTAAAATTACTACCGATACATTAACTTGGAACCGTACTGGAGAAACAATAACATTAACCGATACGGTTTACCGAAGAAAATTTGCAAGCAATACAAAATATTATTGGCGCGTGGCTGCAAACAGCTATATTGGGGGGAGAAGTCAATGGACGCAAACGATGAGATTTCAAACAGGTCCTTTTGATAATTTCTTCCGTCAAGATCTTTCCATTCCATCAAAGTTGGACATTAGCCAGAATTATCCCAATCCGTTTAATCAGGAAACTAATTTTATCCTCAGTCTGCCTCAGGCATCAGACGTTCGAGTAGAAATCTATTCTACCACTGGCGGACTCGTCGGGACTGTTGTTTCACATCCGCTTGCAGCAGGATCCTTTAGATTTTTTTGGAGACCAACCAATCTTTCAAGCGGAGTCTATATATATCGCTTACGGGTAAACAATGTGCTTATTACAAAAAAATTACTTCTTCTCAAATAACTTGCACACTAAATCTAACAACGTACAACCAGTAATAATTGAATGAAACCGCATCGCTTCATATTTAGGATTTTTCTTTTATCCTTAATTCTTTTTTTTCAATCCTGTAAAGACGATACAACAGAGCCGATTCAAGAACCGGTTCCGGCAGATACTGAGAAACCTACAGTAGCAATCTTATTCCCGGAAACAGATTCAGAATTAAAGATTGATACCATATATACAATAATTGCTAATGCCGAAGATAATAAGGAAGTATCCAAGGTTGAATTTTATATTAATGGAAAAATAGTTGATACAATTGAAACAGCACCATATGAATCGAAATGGAATACTCGAGGAAAAAGCGGTTATCATACAGTGATGGCAAAGGCATATGATTGGTCTGGAAATATCGGACAATCATCTCTTGTGACAATTAAATTCAACAACGCACCCGCCGTCCCATCTAATCCCGAACCGGCAAATGGTGCCGTCGGTGTTCAGATCTCGATGGTCTTAAGTTGGAATTGTTCCGATCCCGACGGCGATGCACTGAAGTACGACGTGTATTTTGGTACAAGCAATAATCCTACCATAGCTATTGCCGCAAATCAAACGGCCCTCAGCATAAGTTCTTCAGGACTTACCAATAGCACAACGTATTACTGGAAAATTGTTGCTAAGGATAGTAAGGGGGGAACAACAGCTGGATCGATCTGGTCATTCACTACCAACTATCCTCCGGCACTTCCTTCGAATCCATATCCTGCCGATGGCGCAATAGGCATTTCGAATTCTCCAATTTTAAGCTGGACATGCTCGGATCCAGAGAAGGATGGAATTACATACGATTTCTACTTTGACGCCAGCAATCCGCCAACCAACCTCATTGCAACCGGGCAAAGTGCAGCAACATTCTCTACAACAAATCTTTCAAATAGTACGACATACTATTGGCAGATAAATGCAAAAGACAGTAAGTCAGCGACAACAATAGGGCCGGTTTGGTCGTTTACAACAAGTTCCGATATAATTACGAGAAGTGTTATTTCTGTCGCCGGCGGTACATTTACTGCAGGTTCAACTCTAGTTACTATCAGTAGTTTCAAGATAGAGAACTACGAAGTCACATACGATCTATGGACAGAAGTAAGAACATGGGCAATAATGCACGGTTATACTGACTTAATAGAGGGTGGAAATGGTTTCCATCCCAATAGCACAAACAATCCTGTAACGTATGTAAATTGGTATGACATTGTTAAGTGGTGCAATGCACGTTCGGAGCAAGAGGGATTATCACCTGTCTATTATACAGACGTTACGCAAAACGCAGTCTATCGCCTCGGACAAATCGATATAAATAATGACGCAGTGAATTGGAATGCAAATGGTTACCGCCTTCCGACAGAAGCAGAGTGGGAGTTTGCAGCACGGGGTGGAACAAGCTCGCGGGGGTACACTTACAGCGGCAGTAACGAAATAAAAAATGTCGCATGGTATTACAGCAATTCTGAAATTATAACACATACTGTAGGCACAAAGTCAGCAAACGAACTTGGTATTTACGATATGAGTGGAAATGTAGCGGAGTGGTGCTGGGATTGGTATTATAATGGAGATGGCGCCTATCCATGCGGTGGCACAACAGATCCTAAGGGTCCATCGACGGCGCAAACATTTCGTGTGCAGCGTGGTGGTTCAATTTTTTATGAGGACTGGTGTCAAGTGGTCGCACGCGATAAACAGGGTCCGATTAGTGGCACCGGTACTTGGGGTTTCCGCTGTGTCTTAAAATAACAATCTATTATTCTTTTTTAGAAAATAATAAACCCAAAACGCCGCCTAATCAGGCGCTCCCGCCCAGTAAGACGACGGGTAAACAAGCTGACGGTTGCCAGCTGGGTGCGTCAAGCATGGCGTGTATAGGTTGTTACAAAATTGAAAGAACCAGCATGAACTCGCTTCGTTGGTTGCATATTGAAAGTTATCAACGCCGCAGCTTAGCGCCGGTCGTTAGGCGGCGCTAAAAGAAATATGGCATTAGTTCACTTTAAAAACGATTCTGCTCGCTATACAGACACAAAGTCTGAGCATATAGAATATTTGAATTCGTTGGCTGATTCAATTGAATCATATAAGGCTTCAATTGTTGATCCCGTGACCGATCCAATGACGCCTAAAACTGTTTGGATGGTTAAGTCATTTATCCAACTTACTATTCATCGGGTTGTCGATTTGTTCACGGTTGCGGTCAATTGCTGGGATAATGGACAACCAGCAATCACATTTATTCTTGCCCGAGCTATTGCAGAAAACGCTGCAGCAATCTTTGATCTTTATTTAAGTCTTGATTCCAGTCTACAAAAGGGTGACTTAAATGAAATTCATAATGCAATTGTTGTCAGGTTATTCGGTGGGCGTAATGAATTATCGCTTGTCAGAGTTAGCAATATTATGACAGCTGTTGATAAGGTTGACAAACTCTATGAGGGATTTAAAGTTGCTTATGAAGACTTGTCTGAGTTTGCGCATCCTAACTATAGTGGTATGCATGGGCTGTATGGAAAGATGGATCACGAAAGGCTAATATTATATATTGATGGAAGCGCACGGATAAATGATCTTTCTCTAGGAATGCTTTTATTTCCTCTGACGGAATCCCTGCGAATAACGAATGATGCTATAACTTTTATTAATGCTCAATATCCAGCTATTTGGCTTTTAAGTGATGAGGATCGACAGGCAAAAGAAAGCGCCGCCAAACCAGGCGCTCACGCTTGTCAGTAAATAAGTGTCGCACTCTAATACTGTTATACTCTTAAGCCTCGGTGTATGGTAGTGTGCCGGGGTTTTGTGAATAATACAACGACTGAAAGCACGGTATCTTTTGAATCAGGACTAGATTCAGCATGAAACTAATTCTATTTCTTGGCGCTGGAGTTTCTGTTCCTTCCGGCTTACCAACTGCAGAGAAATTAACCCGCGCAATTTATAACCGTGCCTACCATCAGGACAGCTCCATTCATTTCAGCCCAGGCAAACAAAACCTTGATAGTCAAGAATCGGAAGAAGTTATAATCCGAATTCGCCGACTTCTGCGGTTACTTAGCAGACACGACAAACGTGATATTAAACGTGTGGGATATTATCCGCCAGGTAAGAGTAGTTCTGGAGCAATATTTCGAGGTGTCACTTCGTATGAAGATCTGTTTTTTCTTTGCGAACAGATGAAATATTGGAGCGATGGTCGAGTTGACAATTCACTTGTTACTCCACTGATGGAGGTCATAGAGAAGAAAGCCGGCAAACTCCTTATAGGAGGCAGCGTAATGGCTCGACTGAGCTACCTGGGTTCCCTCGCTGAGAATGCGTGTTTTTTTATCGAGTCAGTCGTGGCCGGAGAATTACGTCACACGAAAGATTTAGTTGGATTCGATCTTATTCTTGAATTAGCGACTGCACAAGACATAGAACAATTAAACATATTCACACTCAACCATGACACTCTAATTGAGCGGTTTCTGTTTGAGAATAGAGTGGATTTCGTAGATGGATTTGGCGAACGTGATGGCGATGTGCGGTGGTATAAAGATGATGTGTATGATGTGCGTCAGGCTAAAGTCAGATTATTTAAATTACACGGTTCTGTGAATTGGCATTCGTTTGTAGTGGATGGAAGATTGAAGGAAGTAATCTTTCTCGGTGACGATATCAAACATATCAAGGATGGAAACGGAACTGAACTCAAACTTGAAATTCGCATGCCGTCATTTTTAACTGGAATAAATAAGGCTGTTTCATACCAACGTGGAATCTATGCCGACATGCATTTTCGCTTACATCAAATTCTAAGTCAATGTGAAGTCATGGTGATGTCAGGGTATGGATGGGGTGACACAGCTATTAACTTTCGAATAGATGCTTGGTTTGATCGTTGTCCTCGAAATACTCTAATTCACCTCCACGAAAAACCATCTGAAGTCTTATATAAATCGGTCATTATTGCAAGTGGTTACGACCCATGGATTCGTCGCAACCAGTTGATCCCAATTCAGAAGTGGTTGTGTAATACTAAATTAAGCGATATCAAATGTCATATTACTTCCAGTGAACTACGTTGAGACAAGGCACAGAAGTGGTCGCTGAGAGATCACAAAGTGTTCCGGGGAGGTGTTCAGAGCGTCACAAATGGAGTACAAAATAGTGTTTGGCTAAGTTGTTGCGTTTGATTGATCTCTCACGTACTTTGTCACAGTTGTTTCACGTGTGAGGCTATTCATCGCACGGTAATTCGCCGTGGGGGGTTCCAATTTGAAGAAAAATCTAAAAAGGAAATGTAGTGTGCCGATCAAATGCACTCCACGGGCTCTTCCTGACCGTTGGCTTTGTTTTTTAGCGTATTTATAAAATTATAACCAGTGTCTTCCTCATCACCTGTTCGCTGGCTGTACAACAAACATCATCAAGGAGATATCATGAAAATCACCCGTAGTCTGTGCCTGGTTGCCTTCCTGTTTGCAGCATCCCCAGCCCAGGACCAAATAAAGCAGGGAGTTTATTCGCTCGGCGGAAGCATTTCCTATTCTTCGATAAAGACTGTAGAAGGAGGTTTTAGCAATTCGACCTATGCTCTTGCACCATCCATCTCGTATTTCCTCATCGATCAATTTGAATTGTCCTTCGGCGTCGATTATACATACACTTCTATAGACCTCAATCCTGCAAACGTTTATTATGTAAATCCGGCAAAAAGTAAAAGCCTCGCATTAGACCTGGGAATGCGTTTTTATTTCCCTTTAGACAAGGTCGCTCCATTTATCGGAGCAAGCGGGAAAATTTCCTGGATGACGTCATATTACGATTCCAGTCAGCCGTTCCAAGCACCAACAACCGGATACAACTTCACCGGAGGGCTGGAAATATTTATTGCACGTTCAGCTTCTATAGAACCCGCAATGGTTTATTCAAGGGTACGCTATAATGCTCAAAACTCAACTGACACATTCCTTGTGGGAATTGGTGCCAAATATTTCATCCTGTAAAAGATTGTAAGCAGCGAATGATCCAGGCAGGCAAGCTGACGGAAAGAACGCGGGTGCAAAAGTCCGCGCGTGGAAGGTAAAGATTATGAATTTAAGTAAGGTATTCTGCGCGACAGCGGTAAAATTGGAAGGTTATCAACGTCGCAGCTTAGCTCCATTCCTTAGGTGGCGTATCAAAAATGAATAAGCTATGGAATGAAAAAGAAATATTAGGTTTAATTAAGAATCATATTGAGGAAAATTTGAATCTTGATTATAAGTCAGCAGAATCTCTCAGCAAATCCTCGGATTCAAAGAAAAAGGAAATTGCTAAGGATGTTTCTGCTATGGCAAACTCTGACGGAGGTGTCATTATATATGGAGTTAAAGAATATGATGCTTCAGAGATGAGACACTTACCAGAAAAAATTGACCCAATTGATAGAAATGATATTTCGAAAGAATGGTTAGAGCAAATTATTAATACAAATATCTTTCCGCGCATATCTAATATCATCATTGAGCCAATTCCTACTAGCGTTTCTCCGAACGGTGTGATCTATGTGGTTACTATACCAAAAAGTAATACCGCTCACCAAGCCAGTGATAAAAGGTATTATAAGAGGTTCAATTTTGAATCTACTGCTATGTACGACTACGAAATACGCGACATATTAAATCGCGCACAAACACCTGTAATTAATATAGAGTTTCTTATAGAGAAAGAAACCTATGAAGTCAGTCGCGGTATTCCAGGTATTCCATTATTCGTCGATCATAAACAAGAACCAGAGTATCGTACTGATATTGAATTATTAGTATATGCATACAATAATGGCAAAATATTGGCAAACTAT
This sequence comes from Ignavibacteriota bacterium, assembly GCA_003155495.1. Taxonomy (GTDB): domain Bacteria; phylum Bacteroidota; class Ignavibacteria; order UBA10030; family UBA10030; genus Fen-1298. The sequence continues at coordinate 75,296 of PMDB01000076.1, read as the reverse complement.
ATCAATTGTGTCCTTGAAATTCCCGAAGCAATTCTTATTAAAAAAGATGAACGAACAACTCCTGAAATCTTCTTGAAGGATGGTATTCCTTTTGAAAAGAGATTTCGAAAAAATACGGACAGAGATGTTATCGGAGCAAGCGGTAGTGGCTCATTCAGTTATCCAAATTATGGCCCTACAAGATATATTCCGGTCTTACCTAAAACAAATGTCTCATTATCAACAAATTCCTATTCAAGAATTTTGTTAAAGGATACTCCAGAATTAAGAGACTTAAAGATCTATTGGACGGTTTACGCGGATAATGCTGAACCCAATACAGGTGAGTCTTTTTATAAAGACATAAAAGTAAAAGACAAATCACTGAAATAGATACGCCACCTAACCAAGCGCTCGAATGGTGAAGTCTCGACCACCAAATTGATGATGCGGTGTATGAGCTAAATGGTTTGACTGAGGAAGATATAAGGATTGTGGAGGGGAAATGAATTTAGCTTAAGGAATCCTCCCCGAATGTTGTTGGATGGATTTAAAATAATCGGAGGGATAATGAATATTGATCTAGTATCTGAAAGAAAAGCAGCGATTCAGCAATGTTTGAAGAAATTTGGTATTTCGGAAAACCCAGCTATCAATGATGATTTATTGAATTTTAAAGGTACGCCCTTTAGGTCCTCCAGCCTACTCGCTGCTTTAATTCTTACATATAAAAGGGAGGCTTTGCATACTGAGCTACGTAGTATTAGCGATCAGCCTGCTGCTTTAATCAATCGACTTCATACCCTTGGATTTAAATTCAAAACAGAACCAAAAAATATAAAGAGACTATTGTATAAAAATAGAAACGGTGAAGTATGTCGAATGATAATTGGAATTGAAGCGCAACCTCGTGAAGCACAAGGTCGTGCGAAAGAACTTCTTCATAAGTCAGTTTTTGCATGTCTCTCTGCTATAGAAATCTATAACAAACCTGATTTTAAATATAGGGAAGAAACCTTTTCCGTATTAATGATCAATGCATGGGAGTTGTTATTTAAAGCTAAATTATTGCACGACAATGGTAACAAGATAAAAACGATTTATGATGGGACGAAGAAAAATAGAACAGGAAATCCTCGAACAATCGATATTGATGAGTCAATGAGAAAGCTTGGTGAACTTAATGTGCCTAAAGATTTACGTTTAAATCTTGCTGGTCTTATTGAGATACGAGATAACGCAGTTCATTTTATGAACAAAGGTGTGATGTTCTGCGTAAAAGTTCAAGAATTTGGAACTGCAAGTCTGAGAAATTATCTAATTCTTATACAAAGATGGTTCAATTATGATTTATCGAAATACAATTTCTTTTTGATGCCTCTTTCATTTTATACACCTCAGACAATGGATCCTGTATCTTTATTAAAATCGAGTCATGAAATGAAAAGAGTCCTCGAATTTCTATCGTATTTGGAGAACGAAAGTATTTCAACTCAAGAAAACAATATGAATGTTTCAATGAAACTTTCAACGAAGTTCGTGCGCTCATCCACTGAATCAACTGTATTAGTTCAATACTCTAATGATCCCGATGCAATAAAGGTTAGAACGACAGTCGAAGATGACTTGGCAAGAAGATATCCTATGTCATTTACTGAACTTAAAGAGAAATTGAAAGAACGTTATTCCGATTTGAAATTTAATAAGGCATTTAATCGACTGAAAAAAGAGTTGGAAGATCCTGAGAAGAATGGTGTGCGTTATTGTACTGTCCGTTTGCTCAATCCAAAAAACGAAAATAGTTCTAGAATGAAATTTTATAGCACTGAAATATTCAAGGAGTTTGATAACCATTACAAAAAATCAGCAAATTGGGGGAAGTAGGAAGATAGATTTGTGCCCGTTCGCCCTGAAGGATTTAGAGCATACACCATCATCTCCGCACCGACAGTGGCGGGTTGTGGGTGGATGTGTGTGTGTAAGGTGGTGTGATGAAAATCGGAGATGATGTACTGGATGTTATTTGGTGGGAATAAGAAAGCACACCACACAGATATAACCACGGATTAATAAAAAAATCCGAAATGCGTGTAATTCCATTTAAAAAAGAATATTCGAAAAGAGGGTTATAAGCCTATTTCCGCCAACCACCATCAAGTATTAAGAAAGACCACATAATTCTTTCCTTTCAAAATTTTATATAAATTACAAAAAATGGCTATCAATTGCTATGTAATTATCGTGAGATAAATCAGAAATGGATACGATTACCTGTACAAAAAATCACGTTCGACAAAAAAGAACCAAGCAAGGTGAACCAATCATTCAAAGCCGGAAACATCGGGGTATTGGTGCGATGAAAAAGTGGAGAACCTATTGATTAATAAGAAATAAATTTATATCTTAATTATAGCAAGTCAAGGCCTCTGAAATCGAGTCACCTTGCGAATTAAGCCGTAACAACGGCAACGTTAAAAATAGAAGTATAACGGAGATTCGCGATGGTGATTTTGATTTTAGAGGCTTTTGTTATTTATATCCCTCTCTATGTATTATGGTGCGATAGCATTTGCACCATATCTTCGAATTATGCTCGCAACATTGCGAGCTCTAATCGAATTAAGTTTTCTCCGGAAAACATTTTTTTAAGATCTGCAGAAACTCTGTGGGTGGCAAACAATAATAAATTTATGAGGTTGAACATGTTAACACAAGATCAAATTCCAGATTTTTATAATTTCGCTAAGAAATTATTTACATCTGAGACACTGGCTCATTTTGATAAGGTGCAGCAGGAATATGCAAAAAATAATTCGATGGATTCCATCAAAGCTGCATATTACAAGATTTATGAAGTATGCATGGGATACAAAAGTGGAATTACAATTGTGGCCTTGGCGCAAGTATTAGTTTCAATTGTACTTGCTGCATCACAACCAGTTACAAAAATGGAAGATTTGGATGACAAAGGACGACCTAATTGAACTATGTTGCGATTATATAGTGAGGCACAAATTTCTGTCCCTCACCTGATCTTCTTATCGTATGCCTAAAGGAGGGATTGATTGAACAATCATAAAATTTTCACAAATAATGGAGATACCTAAAAAAAGTAACGTGATCTTGATTCCGCTGCACACAAATTATTTTGCGTGCGATTTATGCACCCTTTACAATAATTCAGGCGTGTGAAAAACAAAAATGCAAAGGTATCATAATGAAAACTAAAAATAAGCGGCACTATTTAATGACAGACAATCGAGTCGACATTTATGGAGGTTGGTATGCAGAATACGATACTCGGAAAGAAGCGTTTCAGGGGGCGTTGTTTTATTTGCAAATACGGCTAACCAGTGGAATCCCAACGAGGAAACCGTACATATTGACTATTGAAGAAATATATAATAACGGTTGTAAGAAGGGCCGCAAATGGGATATTAAGTTGGAAATTGCAAATGTTACCGATAAAACTTCAACGATGGCAACATCAAATTTTTTAAAGGATAATCATGAAACTCATTGACGTCGTAAAAGATTCACTCGATACAAACGACATCGATTATTCCGGTAAGGAGCCAGTCCTGCAATCGGATGTTTTATTCGCTCACGTTGTTATTAATGAGCGAGAAATTAATTGCATTATTAATGTGGACGAACAGAGACATATTATGAGCGCCTCGTATTTTCTTAGTGACAATGTCGATTATAGTAATGTGGATGAAGCTCAATTATTCGCCGATGAGTTCAACAGTTACTATAACTTGAACTTGGGTCACCTATCTGTCAGCTATACCGGTGAAAACTGTTACGAAGACCGGATCAGATTAGACAATCTTAAGGATCCACAAAAGTCAATTGCGGCGTTCGTAATTGAAATTGGCGAGGCTGCATTGGTTGCCTACAGTCATTTGGATCGAATTGCAAATGGATCCAGTACCGTTGGGGACGAGCTTCGGATAGCAAGAAAAAATCGCTCAAACGAAACAGATTGATCAATATTAATCACACTTTTTGCATGTGATGTGTTGAAATTAAAATGGAGGCATCCTTCACTGGGTGCCTCCACATATTATCGTGCACCTTTGTGCATATACCCAGGAAATAAATTCATTTTCGCAGATGCCTGGGAGCTGCAAAACCAATCAGTCAAAGGAGAACATATGAAACTGATTGAAGTTGTAAAAGATTCACTCGATGCTAACGGCATCAAGTATACCGTTCGGCCTATTGTTATGCCGGCGAACACATTAATCGCGCAGCCTGTAATTGGCGGCGATCAATTAGATTGCTTTGTAATATGCAACGAGAAAGATGAAGTTATTGTCGTGGAGTATCCCTACAGTGGGACTATGGATCAAATAGTTTTAGATGAGGTAGCCACGTTTGCTATTGGACTTAATGAAATACTATCACTCGGTCTCTTATCGATCGATTCTGATATGAACGTTGTGTTCAAGGATGGTCTGAAATTGGATTATGTTGCAAATCCTCAACAATCTATATCCGCATTCATTCTAAAGATCGGCGTATTTGCAAAGGCTGCACTCCCGTATCTACATTCGATCGTTATCGGAAAGAGCACAGCGGCAGATGAGCTTGAAATATTGATACAGAAAAGCAACGATCCGTTTCTTTCCAATGGAATAATTTGATAAAGATTTCAAAATGGGAGGCGCTCGGAAGGGCGCTTCCCTCTATATGAAAGGCAAAATAATGTTTATAGCATGTTTGTTGAGAATTAGTTTTAGAGGTCTTGAATCTTAGGGTATAAGATTGAAAGCAACTAAGATTCAAGTAACCGATAGAGTGATTATGAATGTACCGGAGGCATCGGATTTTCTCAGAGTCTCTGAAAGTATCATTCGACGACTTATTAAAGAGAAACGAATTCCTTTTCATAAAATCGAGGGGAGATATCTTTTCTACAAACTCAAACTGGAAGAATGGATCAGTACCCTAACAATCAATCCATCCGGTCCGGATGTAAAATCGCAATCCTTAGAACGTGCTGATGCAATCTGGGAGAGAAAGGAGATTAAACAATAATGGCGTGTTTGCGAAAAATAAAAACGAAGACAGGGTTCGTATATCATATCGATTATTCCTATAAAGGAAGACGCTATGTAATGTCTACCAAGACATCGGATCCAAAGATTGCCCGGACAATACTCGACGACATACAAGGGAAAATTGCCCGAGGAACGTTTAATCTTTTAGAGTACAAGCAAAAGGATTGTAGTTTCTCGCATTTTCGCGATGAATATTTCCAATATGCGGAGGGAGTAAAATCAGAGCGGACTATATACCTGCAAAGAATCCACGTAGAGAAGTTCCTGAAATTTGCAGGTGATATAAACCTTCGGTCTGTTGACGCTCGACTTCTTGATCGATGGCAGGGGCATACGTTGCAACACGTTAAACCCGTTACGTTTAACACAGAACGTAGGACGCTACATGCAATGTTTAACGTAGCTACAAAGTGGGGATATATCGAGAAGAATCCATTTAGTGAGCTTCGCAATCTAAAAGTGCAGGAGCGTAGACGGTTTCTTATGGATGATGAACTTGAATTATTGTTCAATAGTATCCGAACTGAAGCGATGAACAGCAGAAATGCACACCATCGCGCCATTCATCATAAGTTTGGACTTTATGTTGAACTGTTGTTGCACACAGGAATGAGAAGAGAAGAAGGTTTGCGCTTACGTTGGCAGGACATCGACTTCAAGAAGAATCTTCTCTATGTTATAAAGTCAAAATCAAAACAGACACGGATGATCCCGCTGAGCCGTCGGGCAAAAGTAATATTGCTTGAACTTGGCGAAGAGTTGTTTGCGGATTTTACGCCGAGTCTTGTTACTCACAAGTTCATATATTTTTGTGAGAAAGCTGGGTTGGTTGGTTTCAAACTTCACAGTATTCGTCACACGCACGCTACAAAACTCATCGATGCCGGTGTGGATGTCTTGACGGTAAGCAAGTTGTTAGGGCATGCGGATATCAAGACAACGATGATCTATGCGAAGGTGCAACGACCGGTACTGGAAAGTGCGATACGATCTTTGGAATTATCAATGCAGCCAATGAATCAAAAGCTTCTTCCTGCCAAAGCAGTTTAATCATGATTGAACCCCGGAGTAATCTGGGGTTCTTTTTTTTAACGCACCCGATCGATCCTCGAAAGAATTTTGAATAGCAAATAAATGTTAGGATTTAGTTAGGGGAGGTCAAAAATCATGAGATTTGTTAGAGAAAACGAGGTAATTAAATTCTTCCTAAGGCTAGCGCGTCTGCCAGTTTCGCCATCTACCCGAAATCGTTTTGCGGGACGCGTCTGCCAGTTTCGCCACGTGCCCTTCTGTAAAAAATGCCCAATGAGCTGAGCGTTCTATTATAAACGCCTGCAATTGGGCATTTCAATATAAGAACCGATTGAATGAAAAGCAAAAAGGGATTCATCTTGGAATCCCTTTCGCAGATTTTTTTGAAACATTGGATTCATCTGCCGGTTCGCTGGAGTTCATTCAACTTTGTCAAATAATCGACTGCTTCCTGCCGAGTGGGATCCAAGCCGATGGCATTGTTAAAATACTCGCGTGCTTTTTGGTAGTTCTTTACATTCTGATGCGCGAGTCCAATCTGGATATTTGTCCTATAGCTTTTTGGATTGAGTGCAAGTGCACGTTCAAAGCTTTGGATAGCGCGTGCCGGATCTGCCTCGCCAAGAAAAGCTACGCCTAGAGTATAATTAATTTCCCAATAATTGTTCCCTTTAGAAAGCGCGATGGAATATACGTTAATAATTTCTTTGAAGTTGCTCTGCTTCAGAAAGATACTATAGCTCTCGCGATAGGCGCTCAAATAGAGCGAGTCCAGTTGATATGCGCGTTGATACGAATAATTTGCGCGGATGGGATCGCCTGTACGACTATAGAATTTTCCAAGCATAAAAAACCCATACGCAAAATTTGGTGCAATCAATGTGATTTGGCGGTATTTGTCCTGTGCATTCTGAGGATCTTTTGCTTTTTCCAATTGTTCTGCTTCTTCGAACATCTTCATCACGTCCGGTGAAATACGTTGTTCGCGGTTCGCAATGACCACACGCATTATGTCAAATCGACTATTGATGTCCGGTTCGTAATTCGTACGGAAGATCTGGATGATCTCTTTCTTTGCGCTTGCGAAGTTGCCATAGTAATAATCGTTTACTGCTTTGAGCATTGAATAATAAGGTAGGAAAAAAGAAATGCTGTCTTTCTTAAGGTTGGGAAGGAAATCGATAGGAAAAATGGGAAGATGTGTTTGATACCGTTCATTACAAATGCGGATAAATGTCTCATACGACGACCTGATGTCATATTTTGCAAGTCGTGTCTGATATTCATCTGATATCTCCACTTTCAATTCTGGTGAAAGTGTGTCAGCAAAATTGAGAGATGAAAATGCCGAAGCTACTGTTTCAATCATGTATACATAAAGGTAACCGTTTTTACCTGTTGCGGAGCCTTCAATAATCCATCGTACGTTCTGATCGTCCAGAATATGCTGGAGCGAATCGCGAATACTGGTAAGATGGGCGAGTGAATTTCGACATTGATTTAAAATAGGGGCAATAGTTGAATCAAGCGAACCAATGTTCCACTCAGCTCGCGGTAATGAATCGAGTATCATCTTAAAGTTCGGCTTAAACCCATCCATAAGGGCAATACGCGAATTCAAATCCATTTGTGCATTTGTAGCTGCCGCTTGGAACGACAAAGAAGTTTCGTTGTGAAAACTATCGAAACATTGAGTGCGTTTTTTCTTTGACTCTTCGTATTGAAGAAAAATCTGCAAGTTTTTGTTCCCCAGAATCTGCTCATAGAATCCAATAGCTGATTTGAAATGTTTCGCAGCTGTCGCGGTTTCAGCTTGCTTCGTAAGATCGGTGACTGTCGTAAACCCAGGCCATAGCTCCTGCGGTACCATATACTCTGCCTGATTCATTACTTCATCAATCGGATATTGGAAGAAAAAGGGAAGGTTGAATTTGAATGTCTTTGAGAATCCAAGCACCATGGCATTGTTTCCCCCTTTGATCACATCACTCTTCCATGCAATGGAGATTTTATTTCCGTCTTGATTAATATTGATTTTAGAAATCTCTTCCTTTGCAAAATCCTCATCAAGCTTCCAATCTTCCAAAGGTGTCACAAGAAAGAAGAAGTATTCCCCGCTGTTAACGCTATCGCTTGTTAATGTTTGTTTGTGATTTTGATTCGAAAGTTCGATCTTCAATGTGCGAGGACCGCCCATACCTAAAAAACCGGATTTTTCTTTAATCTTCAGTTGAACAGAAGGTGCCTGAGCATTGAGAATCGTCGCAACGCAAAGGATACCAGAGAGCAAGGATAAGAATCTGATGTTCATTTGAAACCTCGGACAGTCAAAATGCTTAATGATGCTATAAGAAATATGGAATGAATATAGAAAAACAGTGCCGCAGATGCAATGATTCACATACGGGAACTTCTTGAATTCCACCACATTTTTTGGTACCTATAATAGGTATTGAGTGCAGATAATATTTCTTGCCCGTCCCGCATCAAAGCGGGACGGATTGTTTTTGAAAGGACATTCTCTTGGATTCACTTTATGTATTACCGATTCTTCTTTTTTCCATTGTCGTACATGAAGTAGCGCATGGGTGGATGGCGCTGCGTCTGGGCGACACCACAGCTCGTGATGCCGGCAGGTTAACATTTAATCCGATTCCCCATATTGACCCAATTGGATCTATTGCAATTCCATTGTTGTCGTTTATCTCTGCTGGATCTGTGTTTATTGCATGGGCAAAACCGGTTCCAGTCAATCCGGCTCATTTTCGTAATTTTCACCGGGACGATATTCTTGTCTCTATTGCGGGCCCGTTCTCTAACTTATTGATGGCGTGCTTTTGTTCGATTTTATACATCCTTTCAGTGCACATTCTTGGTTCGACGACGTTGGCCGAAAGTGATCTACAACGTGAAATAGCGATATTTGTGATTCGCATGTTTGCCGCCGGTATCACGCTGAATATTTTTCTTGCGGTCTTTAATCTGATTCCCGTACCGCCGTTAGATGGATCGCATGTATTATCATCGCTGCTTCCAGAAAAAATAGGCGAGCAGTTTCGGCAAATCGGATTCTTCGGAATTCTCATTGTTATTATGCTGATGCGAATAGCGCCGTTCCAACATGCTGTTTTTTCTATTGTACTCACACTGCGCATGCCATTAGATACATTTATTAGGTTGTTTACATAAATAAGGAATAGAAATAGATATATCACTATGCTTTCGTATCAATCGAAAATCTCAAATCGTTCATGAATTATATAACATATAAAGAAAACAATCTCACATGTGAAGATATTCCATTAAAAGAATTAGCGGAAGAGTACGGTACGCCATTGTACGTTTATAGTAAGAACCAAATCACGGAGAATTATCGATCTCTCCGCGGCGCGATGGGAGAAACGAATCACCTTGTGTGTTATGCTCTGAAGGCGAATGCAAATCATTCTATTTTGAAAATACTTGCTGCAGATGGCGCTGGTGCGGATGTGGTCTCTGCCGGGGAGTTGTATCTTGCGTTAAATGCCGGGTTTACTCAGGATAAGATTGTCTTTGCAGGTGTGGGAAAACGAGAAGATGAAATCGAATATGCATTAAAGCAGGACATTTTCTGCTTCAACGTTGAATCGATAGCAGAACTGCATACGATTTCACGCGTAGCACTTCGAATGGGAAAGAAAGCCCGCATTGCGCTTCGCATCAATCCAGATATCGATGCACAAAGCCATCCGTACATTACCACGGGTCTCCAATCATCTAAATTTGGCATCGAAGCATCAAAAGCATTCGAGGTATTTCAGTATGCAGTCTCGTTATCATCGCTGGAACTGGTAGGAATTCATACTCACATCGGTTCACAAATTACAAAAGTGGAACCGTTTATAACAACGGCGAACTATGTGGTCGGATTGATCGAAAAATTGCGATCAGCCGGCATCAATTTGACACATATTGATTTTGGTGGCGGTTTTGGTGTTCAATACACCAATGCCATTGTGCATGAAGCGCTTCCAAAAGAAGAAACGCCGGATAATAGTATACCAACACCCGAAGACTTTCTGAAAGCGGTGTTACCTATTCTGCAGTCATCTGGCTGTTCACTTTGGATTGAACCGGGACGTTCGATTGTGGCAAATGCCGGAGTTTTGGTGACGCAGGTGATCTCTATAAAAGAAAATTCTGTGAAGAAATTTGTCATCGTTGATAGCGGTATGAACGACTTACTGAGGCCGAGTCTCTACCAGGCATATCATCAAATCGTTCCAGTATCCATTGATACGTACGAACACGAGAAGGTTGATATTGTCGGCCCGATCTGCGAAAGCACCGATTTTTTTGCTCGTGATCGAATGCTGGCAAAAACAAATACAGGCGAATATCTTGCAGTGCTCACAACCGGCGCATATGGTTTTGTGTTAAGTTCTAATTACAATGGTCGGCCTCGTCCCGCTGAAATTCTTGTGAACGGAGATCGTGTACGTGTCATTCGTCCTCGCCAGACGATGGAAGAGTTAGGATAGAAAAATCAATCTTCGAAATGCAAACGCCCTCATAAGAGGGCGTTGCTGTTTATGATACAGTTCTAGAGTTATATTTCTTCCACACAAAATACATTGGAACACCCAGCAGCACAATCCCCAATCCTGGCAAGGCGTCTGCGGTTTGTAAATGAGCAGGTCAATTGAGATAGGAGCAATGAGCAAAATATATATTGTCGTACGACCAGTGGAAACAGCCGTAGACCGGCGATTCGTCCCGCACTTCATCGGAATTCGATTCGCATTTAAAGAATCGTAACGTATCCTTGTTCAAAGAAAAAACGCGGAACTCCATCAATTTTTAAAAAGAGTAAAACAGCATGTTTTCACACAGAATTAATAGATCCATTATCTCTATTTTCTTCATTGCAATAACCGTGTTTGGTCAGAAGAAAGAATCGGTGATTGCTGGTTTCGTTAAGGACGGGAATGGGTTGCCCCTTGCAATGGTGAATGTGCAAATAGTCGGCACACATGACGGCGATGCTACGAATTCGAAGGGGAGGTTTGTTTTTAAAACGGGAAAGCGCGGAGAAGGCATCGTTCGAGCATCACGAATGGGATATGAACCGGTGAATTTTAGGCTAACAGTATCAGAAAATGATTCCATCGTTCTCAATATAGAGATGAATGAATCGTCCGTGAAGCTCAAGGAAGTTGTTGTAGCTGGAAGTGCCTTCACAACAGGTGATGAACCGAAAGCATTAACGCTTCGTTCTCTTGAGGTCTTTACGACACCCGGAGCGGCAGCTGACATTTTCCGAGCCATCCAGACATTTCCCGGAGTAGTTGCAGTCGATGAGGGTTCCGGATTGTTTGTCCGAGGCGGAGATGTTGGTGAAACAACGATTCTTCTCGATCAAGCAACAGTTGTGCATCCTTACAAATTTGAGTCGTCTACAGGCGGATTTTTCGGGACCATACCACCCTTCCTCATCGGCGGAACATTTTTTTCTTCGGGAGGTTTTTCTGCCCGCTATGGAAATGCGTTGTCAGGCGTACTGGCAATGGAAAGTTTGAATAAGCCGTCGAAGTTGACCTCATCGGTTGGTGTCAGACTTGCTGCTGGATCTCTTGCTGCAAGTATTCCAATTATTCCCAACACACTCGGGATTCGAATCTCGGGTAATAAAAGTTTTACAGATGCAATGTTTCGAATGAATGGTTCCCGCAGTAGATTCACCGTTCCACCCGAGGGTCTCGATGGCAATGTGAGTGTGATCTGGAAATATTCTCCTACCGCTCAAATTAAATTCTTTAATTTCGTTAACACCGATTTAATCGGCGTTCGGGTGGATGAGCTTTCATTTAAAGGCGTATACAAATCACAAGAGACAAACTGGTTTCATAATCTTCAATGGAGTGAAGCAACGGAGCAATGGCTCCTGAAAGGGAGTCTCTCTCTCAATCGGTTTATCACCTAACAAGATCTCGGCAGTTTGAATTTGAAACCTTCAGACATTACCTACAAAGCTCGCTTCGATGCAGAAGCGAATCTGGACGATGATCATCGATTGTCGTTCGGAGCTGAAGCTGAGAAAATGATCAATCGATATAAGGGAACGGTGCCACAAAATCTATCCGTGCTTGATCCCCATGGAAGTGTTTATACTTTGGATGAAGAATATAGTGCCGTGAGACTTGGAGTGTACTCTGAGCTGGAATCTGCATTTTTGAAAAGGGTCATGGTAAGTATTGGCATCAGAAGTGATTACTATGATTTATCAAAGGAAGCCATTGTCGATCCGCGAGCGTCATTTCGCTATAACATATCAAAAGAAATGTATGCACAAATGAGTTGGGGAATATATCATCAATTCGCTCAACCATACCTTTACAATCAAGTGAATGGAAATACTCAATTATCAGCACAGTCGGCACAACACCTTACTGCAGGAGCCGAATATTCCACTGAACTTCTCATGTGTCGGATTGAGACATATCAAAAGAATTACTCCAATCTTGTTCTTCGCAACGAGTTAACGCATTATGCAAACCTCGGTGATGGCATCGCAACGGGATTGGATTTCTTTTTAAAGTATGGAGGATTTCTGAGAACGCCTGTCAGCGGCTGGATTTCGTACAGTTATTTGCATTCCCGCAGATTGCAAGCGCGCGATCTTGTAGATCGTATTGTGTACGAACAAGCCCCCTCGTCATTTGATATTACCCACAATTTGACTGTCGTAGGAAAGATTCAATTAATTCAATTCTTTAGTCTCGGCTTGACTGCTCGATATGCAACAGGTAAGCCCGTTACCCCGATTGTAAGCGCAATTCAAGCAGCAGGAGAGGAATATTATGAACCGGTGCAGGGTCCGATAAACTCAGAACGTATGCCGGACTTCATTCGAATAGATGTGAGCTTAGGGTATTTCTTACCGTTTGGCGATTTGAACTCGGCTATGATTTACTTCGCCGTTTCCAATCTACTGGATCGAGACAATCCCTCCGGCTATGAATATTCAGCCGATTATTCTGAACGTACACTAAAAACGACAGACTATCGACGGTCTATTTACTTTGGAGTTGCAATCTCATTCGGCTCATACGGTATCGATAATTAACAATTCTATCAATTCATCAGGAGTACAACAATGCAAACAATGCGATTGAACATCATTATAAGTTGCATAATTATTTTAGTAACGGTGAATGGCTTTAGTCAAACACAGACCGCAGCGCAAGGAATAATGGATGCAAAAGAATTTATACAACAAGGTTCCAATACAGCCTCAAGAGAAAAATTTGAGCAAGCGCATAACATCCTGACTCAATTTACCTGTCAAGGAGATCATCAAGCACTTGCAGAGTATTATCTTGGTTATATAGACTACCAAATGGCAGTTGCGGTCTATCGGATGGATAAAGAGAAATCTCCTGCAAGTTTCGATAGCGCGATCGTGCATCTAGAAAAGGCTCTTCAAATAAACGACAACGATGCCGAGTCGCATGCACTGCTCGCAAGCTGTTATGGCATGCAAATCGCCTTTTCTCCACTGAGCGGAATATGGCGTGGGCCTAAGTCCGGTTCCGAAATGAGCAAAGCGAAAAATCTTGCTCTAGAGAACCCAAGAGTGGCGTTGCTCGGCGCGATAGGCACTTATAATACGCCGGCATTGTTCGGAGGCGGCAAGGAAAAAGGTCTTGAAGCATTTAAGGAAGCAGTGAAACTTTTTGATCAATGGAAGACAGTAGATTCTCTCCAGCCAGATTGGGGAAAAGAACAAGTATATACATGGATCGGTATAGCTTATCTCGACAGGAAAGAGACAATCCTTGCGCGCAAGGCATTTGAGAAAGCGTTGGAGACCAATCCGGACTATGGATGGGTGAAGTATGTTCTTATGAAAAAAGTTGCTTCCGAGGCAGAAACACAATAACGTACATTACACACTCCCAACAAAAAAGATTGCATAATTATGAACGACAGAAGAAAAACAGGATTTATTCTGATCACGTTCTCAATGATAATGTTCAGCCCTTTTATAATGAATCTGGTCGGGATAAAGAATCCGATATTTCAAAACTTGGGATTTTCAAGAGATACATTAGCACCGTTCTACTCTTGGGGACTGTCGTTGATTCTGTCCTTTGGTTATATACTCTATACATTTCGAAACATTCCGTGCATATTAAAAATGCAGCGAGAAATATCCGTTCTCAAATTCATTGGTATTCTCTCCGCATTTGCAGGTGGATTGCTTGAAGAAGTAATCTTTAGGCGCTGGTTCATGGATTTCACGATGAACCTTGGATATGGTGCGATTCTTCAAATAGTTTTGTCTGGAATTATTTTCGGATTAGCCCATTCTATGTGGTTTTTATTTAAGAGGGAATTGAGGTTTGCATTATTGGCGATGTTGTCGACGAGCATGCTTGGTTTTGGATTAGCTATTATTTATGTGATAAGTGGAAGAAACATCGGACCCTGTATTGCTGCACATGTGCTGATTAATTTAGTAATCGAACCATGGCTTATGTTGTCTTCGGTATCGGGTGAATGAAGAAAATAGACATAATTGAATTTGAAAGAATTATTGTTTAAATGAGGACAGGAAAAAACACTTGAAGGTTAGGAACAAAATAGGATTGCATCATTAATGAACATTAGCCGAAATGCCCCCAACAAGTATAGGAAAACACGCAAATGGCCTTGGGAATCGTTTTGATAATAGTTTCCGTCCTTTGGGCAGGTTCGGAAATCATCTTAGCCCGAACGAATCGTTCTCAATCGACGGATATGAGATTTGATAAATCATCGCTCCGTCTTTTATGGATAACCATTGCTCTCTCCGTGAATATTGGCATCCTTCTCAGCTTTCAGAGTATTGGATACTTTGGAAATGGATCCCGAATATTTCCAATTGCTGGTCTCATTCTCATTGTCTGTGGTTTGCTTGTTCGTTGGATTGCTATTTTTTCTCTGAAGCATCAATTCACAGTGGACGTTTCGATCACAAAAGACCATCACATAATCAGGAAAGGAATTTATCGCTTTGTGCGCCATCCGGCATACGCGGGCAGTTTGCTTTCATTCTTTGGGCTTGGGTTATTCTTCGCTGACTATATGAGCATGCTCATAATTTTTCTCCCGATATGTTCGGCTTTTCTCTATAGAATCCATGTTGAAGAGAAAGCCCTTATTGATAATTTCGGTGATGAGTATGTCAACTACTGTGCCTCGACCAAGCGACTAATCCCTGGAATCTTTTAAATAAATGGTACTTCGGCTAACAGCGAAAGACAATGATGCCCTCTGTTGCCACGGCCTAATGCCTGCAGGCGTTGGGCTTAGGATCAGCATCCATCTATGTAACGAGTGGAAGAAATGTCGGGCCTTGTATAGTTGCACATGTGTTGATTAATTTAGTAATTGAATCGTGGCTCATGTTCTCTTCAATATCAGGTGAATGGAAAAACAAAAAACGATGGATAATGGAATAACACATATTGAAACTTTTCCTCTTCAAACCATATTAGGAGAATCTTCGAAGCCGCGCATCACAAACCGCGGTGTAGGAATTGTTGCGGCAGTTTGGTGCGTTTACTCGTTGCTTGCCGCATTTCCATTGATGCAATCATACAATGTTTCTTTTCTACAGGCGGTCTACTGGCAGGTATGTCAAAGCATGGTGATGTTTGCTTTGAGTATACCGATCTGGTTCATCGTTATTCGTTGGATGTATGCGGCGCGGTGGTACTGGAGGGGATTTGTACATCTCCTTCTTGCCCCTACGTATGCCGTGTTGAACTATGGATATCTTTATTATATGGTTGCTTGGTTCGGCAGTGAGGCAAGCGCTGAACCATTAAGGAAGAGTGCAGGCTGGCTTATATATTACAATCTCCTGATTTATCTCCTGCAATTCGCTCTTTATCATGGATACGAAATTCTCAGGCAGCTGCGCGTCAAAGAGAAAATTGCTTTGGAGTTATCATCCCTTCGGAAAGAACAAGAACTTGTCACATTGAAAGCACAGATCAATCCACATTTTCTTTTCAACACGCTCAACAGTATTAGTGCAATGGCGGCAACTGATACCGAAGAAACACGTACGTTGATTGCCCAGCTTGCCGATTTGCTTCGCTATGCAATAGAAAGCTCGAAGAAGGATTTTGTACCTCTGAAAGATGAACTTCAGTTTGTTCAAGACTTTATTGCATTAGAATCAAAAAGATTGGAAGACAGGCTGACGACAAAATTTCAGGTTGATCAATCCCTCGTTTCCTTTTTAGTACCTCCAATGATTCTCCAACCGTTAGTTGAAAATGCGATCAAACATGGAATCGCGCCTGCCGAAGAAGGGGGAAGCGTGTGCATTCAAATTCAAAAGGAAACAGAGGGAATAACATTCCGAATTTCTAACACAGGTGTTGGCATTTCTTGCTCTGATCCGTTAGCAACAACTGATGGTGTTGGTTTGAAAAATACCGACGCCCGCATCCGCAAAATTTATGGCGCCTCAGCTCGGCTAAAAATACAGTCGCTTGATCAACAGGGCTGCGAAGTTGTTTTTACCCTGCCTTTGAAATGAAGAACCGTATAACAACAATATTAGTTGACGATGAGCCTCTTGCACGCAAACTTTTGAAAGAGTACGTGCAGGATTTTCCTCAAATTAATATTGTTGGAGAATGCAAGAATGGCAGGCAAGCAGTTAAAACGATAAACGAGACCAAACCCGATCTCATATTTCTCGATATTCGTATGCCCGGTATGGACGGATTTGAGGTTCTGGAAAATCTGAAACACGTTCCCCACATTATCTTTTCAACCGCGTACAGTGATTATGCTCTGAAAGCATTTGAGATGAATGCTGTCGATTACCTTCTCAAACCGTACGACCGGAAAAGATTTTCCCGGGCGGTTCAGAAAGTATTTGATCGAACCTCTAAGTCAGGCGATGACATTGAACGGATTGTGCGGGTCTTGCAACAATCGAAGGAGACAGAAGGTTATCCTCAACGCATCTTTATCCGTATCGGAAGAAAGATCGTCTCGGTTCAGGTGGAGGATATTATTTGGTTTGAAGCTGATGGAGATTACACACGGTTATACACAAACAACGGCGCTCATCTTTGTAATTTGAGCCTGAACGCTCTTGGAGAGCGGTTGGATCCTTCCCGTTTTTTACGAGTGCATCGTTCTTATATCATTGCGAATAAATCCATTGAACATCTCGCCAGTGATGGCGAAGGAGGATTCATAGCAATGCTCAAGGATAAATCCAAAGTGAAAGTCAGCCGAACGTATGTAGCAAAGATTCGGGATGTTATCTGGTAATTTATTTTTCACCATTATCACTTCTTCCACACAAAATACACCGGAATTCCTAACAGTACAATTCCAAATCCTTGCCAGGCGTACTGTGGTTTAAAAATAAACCGTCTCATTAAAGATGGCAGCAGCAACCGATTCTGAAGAAACGCTCAGCTAACGATTCAACATCAGTTTTTCTACAAACGGGTTAAAAATAAAAATAGCCAACGAAGAAAAAATTGGAGAACTTTTAATAAGCCGTGAAAAGATTGTAGCGTTTAAGAAATGGTTAGACAGATAATCTAATGTAATGACTTAAAATGACGGCTTAAAAAAACAACGCCCTTCTCTGCAAGATTTATGGTAAATCGGCTAAGTGAAGGGTCCAAGCACTTAATGAGTCTGGTCGCGAAGTTTTTTACATTCAGTCCTTCTCTTATGCAGAAATTATGCGCCACGCAACCTAAGTAGAAATGTGAACGTATACCAAAGGCGCTAACAAAGAAATATATAATAGAGATATATTCTATGGATCAAAAAATTTCACAGAACCATCGTAACTTGCCCAAAATACTTGGAGTACTCATTTTCAATATTGTGTCACTATGGTTGCTGATTGCGTTATTACCTGCAGAGGGAGTGGCGGCTCAAAAAATTTTCACGGTCAGCGGCAAGGTATCGGACTCGAAGACCGGCGAAGCGCTCATTACCGCGAACATTAGAGTGGCTGGAACATCCAAGGGCAGTATCACCAACATGGACGGTTCGTACCTTCTTTCTCTATCCCCAGGCAATTACACATTCATATTTAGCTATATAGGATATCGCACAGATTCCATAAGCGTTTCACTTAGCACTAACATCTCACGTAATGTCGCCCTGGAATCTGCAGATATAGCGCTTCCCGAGGTCGTAATAATCGCGGAGGACCCGGCATATGCTATTATCCGCATGGCAATCGAGAAGAAGCACGAACGGGCAAAGTTACTGCAATCGTATGAGTTCAAAGCCTTTACTCGTGTGACTCTCTATAGAGACACTTCGATAGCAGGCATTACAGAGTCCTACAGCAATGGTTACTGGCGACAGGGAGATACGCTCACCGAGATCGTCACGCAAAAGCGTGAGACCCAAAACCTTCCCGAGACCAATATGGTACCGTCGGTGGGTAAGATCTTAAACTTCACCGACGATGTAATTGATCTGATCGTATATAAATTCGTGGGGCCGATAGCGGAACATGCGCTTGATTATTACAAATACAAATTGCTGAGGACGTTCAGAAAAAACGGCGTTGAGGTGTACGAAATCCAGGTTATCCCTGGCTCTCGCATTACCCCTCTCTTTGCAGGTAAAATAATGGTCGCAGACTCTTCGTATGCCGTGATGGGAATCGACCTCCGTCCCAACGAGGCGTTCAACATCCCTTTCACCAGTGAACTGAAATTGAACTACGGCCAGCGATATTCTTTATATGACGGCAGGTTCTGGATGCCGAATGACATAACGATGGATTTCGCGGCAAAGATTGGCTTTGCGGTCTTTTCCATTCCGAAGATAGAATTTAACCAGACATCTGTAATATATGATTACCGGATTAATTCCCAGATTCCCGACTCAATATTCAGAAAGAGAGATCTGGTTATCGATTCGAGCGCGGCGAAATACGACTCCACTTTTTGGAGTACGCACGAGGTGCTCCCCCTTACAGAGACGGAGGGGAATGCCTACAGGACACTGGACAGTACCCAAACGCTACAGAAACAATTTCAACCGTCGGGCGCAACGGCATTTCTGATTGATAATGAGAGCTCGCTCTCGGCATTAAAATACATCGACCTGAGGTACAACAGGGTCGAGGGCCTTTTTCTTGGCGGAAGTTATACGTACACCAATAAGCCAAAGATGATGACAGTCAACGTCTATAGTGAAGGAGCCAGTGTCTCGCAAAGCTCGGCAGGATTGAGCGTGAGTCTCCATGCTGGCTACGGTATTTCGGACGAGGTTTTCAAATGGAGATTCGGTGGAGTATTTCCATTTGGGAAGGACAACAAGGTTGAAGTGGGCACCGAGGTTTACAGAGATATTGCCCACTTTCCAGATGGAGATTTCTATCCGACAGTACTCACGTCTGTGATCTCTCTTTTCGGACGCAACGACTACAGCGATTACTTCATGACCTATGGTTGGAAAGCACACGTCAGCATAAGTCCGTTTAGCGACTTCAAAGCGGATATTACTTATCTGTCCGAAGATGAAAAGAGCGACACAAACCATACCAACTTCAACATTTTTTCATTTGGACATATGTACCGCCCGAATCCAATGATTGCAGACGGGCAAATGAAGAGCCTGCAATTGAATGTCCGTTATGGTGGCGAGACAGTGACTTTCGGGATTGTCCCCGTCAACGCGGTTAAATTTTCAGCAGAATATTCTTCTCCGTCAATCACCGGGAGTGATTTCAGTTTCAATCGTTACTGTCTCACAGCGTCATATCACATTGCGACGTTTCTCCGAAGCTACCTCTTTCCTCCGCAGCTACAGATCAGGTTTGCAGGAGGTGTATCCACAGGAAAACTTCCACCGCAAAGAGATTTTGTCCTTGACTCCCAACTGGGACGGTTCGCTGAGTTCGGTGTACTGAAGACAGCTTACCCACGCGAGTTCGTGGGAGACAGATTCGTGATGTTTTCTGCGGAGCAGAACTTCAGGAACGTTCCGTTTCTCATGCTTGGGATTCCATTTCTTTACAAAAGCGGCATGGACGTTTTGGTTGATGTTACGGCAGCAAATTCATGGCTCGGTGGCAGGTCAACCACAAACGGCTGGTACTACGAAGTGGGAATAGGGATCGGAAAGATTTTCGAATTCATTCGTGCCGACCTGACCTACCGTTTGAATAAGCCGAATAATCTCTTCTTCTCTCTGGGCGTAAGCACCATCTTGTAGAATTTGATCTTCCAAATCATTGTATCCGGGGTTACATGTGGATTAGCACATTCAATGTGGTTCTTCTTAAATGGAGAAACGAGATTTGCACTACGAGCAATGATCCGGAGTGAAGGTAATTCGAACGTACGCAGCAAAGATTCGGGATGCTATCTGGTAGTTTATTTTTCACGATTTTCACTTCTTCTCTTTTACAGACATTGGCGACATCTTCCACGCAAAATACACCGGAATGCCCAACAGCACGATTCCCAATCCCGGCCATGTGTACTGCGGTTTGAAAATAAGCAGGTCAATCGAGATTGCAGCGGCAAGTAAAATGTAAATTGCTGGAATAATCGGATAGCCAAATGCTCTATATGGCCGCTCGGCATCCAGACGTTTCCTTCGTAATATAAAAATTCCGATCACCGTGAGAATATAAAACACCAACACGACAAAGACGACATAGTCAAGCAGGTCGCCATAAGTGCCGGAGAGACATAGAAGACATGTCCATATGCATTGGACAACAAGTGCAGCACCGGGCACTGATTTCTTGTTTAATATTCCTGCACTTTTAAAGAACAATCCATCCTTTGCCATTGCATAATACACGCGTGCACCAGCAAGTATTAATCCGTTATTGCATCCAAAGGTTGATATCATGATCATCACTGCCATAATAATTGCAGCACTTTCGCCGAAAATAACAGAGGCGGCAGCTGTTCCGACTCGATCGCTGACGGCAAATTGAATTCCTCGTCCTACTGCATCTGTTGCTTCAGGCGAACCGTTCAAAGGTAGAACCAACAGGTACCCGATATTTACGAGAATGTACATAAGAATGACTGCTCCTGTTCCCAGAGCAAGACTTAATGGTATGTTGCGGTTTGGATTTGTGACTTCTCCTGCAGTGAACGTAATATTGTTCCAAGCATCAGCGGAGAAAAGAGAACCAACCATAGCGACACCGATAGCAGAGAGAAGCATCAGACCGGACAGTGGAGTGATGGAAAGAATCTTGCCATTTGCTACTTGCGTCCATGTCGCATTCCAAAAGTTGCTGAAATTTGTAGCGACGGCAGATGTGTTTTGACCTATAAATAACGCGAGAAAAATAAATCCAAGAAGAGCGCTAATTTTTATAGATGTAAAAATGTTCTGGATAATTTTCCCTTCCTGTAATCCTCGCACATTCACGGTGGTCAAGAGAATGACACTCACCATCGCAAGAATCTGTGCTGCAGTAATGTGAAACTTGCCGAAAGAAAGAAGAATATTCTTTTCACTGAACCAGGGAATGAGAATTCCCGTAAATTTTGCAAAGGCTACAGCTACTGCTGCGATCGTTCCCGTTTGAATGACCAGGAACAAAGCCCATCCGTAGAGAAATGCAATGAAAGGATTGTATGCTTCACGGAGATAGGCATACTGTCCGCCGACGTGAGGCATCATACTGGCAAGCTCGCCATAGCTGAGTGCGGCAATCACCGTCATCACACCGGTAATCAGCCAAACCAAGAGCAGATATCCCGGTGCTCCAACAATACGTCCGATATCGGCACTGACGATAAAAATTCCCGAGCCAATCATTGAGCCGATGACAATCATCGTCGAGTCGAGTAATCCAAGCCCGCGTTTGAATTGATGGGAAGGTTCTTTTGTTTTCATCGTATTTCTCCGGCCGTAAAAAGTAAGGACAGATACAAAATCATATCATTCGATGAACGTCTTACAATGTTAAGAATGCTTGTCGATTCATCCGTGTTCTCTTACTTTGTTGCTTCTTCTACCGGCACAACCACTTCGCCACGCCGAATTCTTGCTGTCACACAATGCCGCCGTCCATAGCTGAAGTAAATAATGAAGCCGATTCCCAGCCATATAAACAGACGCCACCAGTTTTCTACTGGTAATGAGAACATTAATATGGAACAGCAGACAATACCCGCAATAGGAACAAACGGAACCCATGGTGCACGAAATGGGCGTTCAGCTTTAGGATTTGTTTTACGCATAATGAGCACTGCTGCACAAACGATCACGAATGCCAGCAATGTCCCAATGTTCGTCAGCTCAGCAAGTATACGAAGTGGAAGGAGGGTTGCCATTGCAGCGACAAAAACTCCAGTGAGAATAGTAGATTTCCATGGTGTGCGGAATTTTTCATGGATAGCTCCAAAGAAACTTTCAGGAACCATATGGTCACGTGCCATTGCTAAAAGAACACGCGGTTGACTTAACATCATTACGAGCAGAACGGATGTAATACCGGTGATGGCTCCAACATCGATGAGACGCTGTGCCCAGGGCAATCCTTTTTGCGCAAAGGCATTTGCAACCGGAGCATTAATATCAATTTGGTCATAACGTACCATACCGGTAATGATTGCAGAGACTGCAATATACAATACCGTACAAATAAGGAGCGAGGCAATAATGCCGATAGGAACATCGCGTTGCGGGTTTCGTGCTTCCTCTGCATGCGTGGAAACAGAATCGAAACCGATATATGCAAAGAAAATAATTGCCGCACCGGCAAGCATTCCGAGCGGAACACCATTGCTGGCAGTTTGTCCGAACAATGTATGCCCGAAGAAACTGATACCGGTAAATCCATAGGGAGCAAACGGCTTCCAGTTATTCGGATCGATATAAAAAACTCCAGCAACGATCACAAAGAGCACGATCACAAGCTTGATGATGACCATTGTAGTATTGAATACAGCACTTTCTTTTATTCCTTTTACTAAGATAGCAGTGATAATTGCTGTGATAATAACTGCGGTGAGATCAAAGTACGATCCGGTAGCAAAGAAATGACCGGTTCCTGTATTGAAATCAATTGGCGCAGTAGAAAGCGAGAAGGGAATGACTATACCGAAACTTTTGAGAAGATCTTGAAAATGAGCTGACCATCCATGGGCAACCGCCGCTGAAGCGACAGCGTACTCGAGAACTAAGTCCCATCCGATAATCCAAGCAAAAAGTTCGCCGAGTGTTGCGTATGCGTAGGTGTACGCTGAACCTGCAACAGGTGCCATCGAAGCAAATTCTGCGTAGCAGAGTGCAGCAAAAACACAGGCGACTCCTGCTGCAGCGAAGGAAAGAATCAGTGCCGGGCCGGCTTTATCGTGGGCACCGACACCGGTTAATACAAAAATGCCTGTTCCAATAATAGCCCCAACACCGAGACTTGTAAGGGTTACGGGTCCGAGTACCCGCCGTAAGCGATTCTCTCCCCTCATCTCTTCGAGGAGCAGAGATAGTGGTTTTTTTGCGAACAGTGGACTGCTCATGAAAATCGACCTCCAGTAATAAATGATGAGTCGGATGAATGATCCAGCTTCAAAAACCTACTGAGATTTTTGTCGAAACACAATACTTCAATTCGGTGTTCGTTGCACCTCTCGGTTCTTTTTCCTATCATAGGTACGAAGTTTATTTAAAGAGAAGATACACATCAGAACAATCATCAATGACTCATTCACAAATGCCAAGCACACCAAGAATCCGCGTCGGTATCATTTTTGGCGGACGATCTGTGGAACATGAAGTTTCACTTGTCTCTGCCGCATCTGTCATCAATGCGTTGGATAAAAAGAAGTATGAAGTTGTACCGATCGGAATAGCACCGACAGGGAAATGGCTGAGTTCGGGAGAAACGCTCGGGCTGCTGAAGGGAAAAAAATCCATAGATAATGAACCTGAGCATATGCTAGTGCCCGATCCTCGCAAGCAGTCGTTAGTTGTTCTTGGTGAGAGCGTCAGTGCTGAGAGGCCGCTCGATGTTATTTTCCCTTTAATTCATGGATCCTGTGGTGAAGATGGTTCGCTCCAGGGATTATTGGAACTTGCGGATATTCCATATGTCGGCGCTGGAGTGCTCGGCTCGGCAGTTGGAATGGATAAAGTTATTCAAAAAGAATTATTACAGCAGGCACAGATTCCCGTATCACCAAGCGTCTGGTTTGTGTATGAAATATACAAAACGCAGCAGAAAAAAAATATCGCAGAGATTGAGCGAAAACTAAAATATCCGCTCTTTATTAAACCAGCGAACTCCGGTTCGAGTATTGGCATCAGCAAAGCAGGCAGCCGTAAGGAATTACTTGCATCGATAGATCAGGCGGCGCAGTTTGATAGAAAAATTTTAGTGGAACAGGGAATAAAAAATGCCCGCGAGATTGAATGCAGTGTCCTGGGGAATGACAATCCTGCCGCATCGGTCTTAGGCGAGATTGTTCCATCGAATGAATTTTACGATTACGATGCGAAGTATGTTGATGGAAAGACAACGGAAATCATTCCTGCGAAACTGCCGAAATGTATCGCAAAGAAAATACAAATGTATGCGTTGGATGCATTTCGGATCTTGGATTGTGCAGGTATGGCTCGCGTTGATTTTCTTGTGAATCGAAAAACAAATCGTATTGTTGTCAACGAGATCAACACTCTTCCCGGTTTTACTTCCATCAGCATGTATCCGAAACTCTGGCAGGCTTCCGGACTGTCATATTCCGCGCTATTGGATAAATTGATTCAACTTGCACTGTCACGGCATACTGTGAAAAAGAAACTCAAAACAACATACCATCCAAAAAATAATTGGTATACGTAAGTATGAGTTTGATGGACAATCAATTCTATAGAAACATCGAGCCGGAACGCTTCCTGAAACGAATTGCAAAAAAAGCGGCAAAAAATAAAAGACGCACGGCACTTTTCATTCTTCTCTTCTTTCTCTTTCTCTACCTTTTATTTGATAATAAAGGGATTCTCAAACGACTCAGTCTCGAATCGCAGCACAATGAATGGATCGAAAAACTCAAAGCCGATAGTTTAGAAACCAAACGGCTCCAGGAACAGATCAAAGCGTTGGAGGGGGACAAGAAAACAATCGAAACAATCGCCCGTGAAAAATACGGAATGAAACGAGAAGGTGAAACGGTCTATCAGGTGAAGAAAGAGAAATAAAGGACTATCCTCTATGACGAAGAACATGTTTGAGCACCGAAACAAACCTTAAATCACTAAATCACCAAGTTATTCAATCACCCAATTTCTCATATCGATGTCTGATTTGTTTTCTAAAGAAGAAACTCGTTCTACACGTCCTCCGTCGGCACCATTAGCGGAACGCGTTCGCCCGAAAACATTAAACGAATTTGTTGGGCAGTACCATTTGACACAACCCGATAAACCGCTCCGGTTGATGTTGGAGAACGGAGAAATTGCATCCATGATTTTCTGGGGTCCGCCGGGAGTGGGCAAAACAACATTGGCGCGTTTGGTGGCACATTATGTTCAGGCGGAGTTTCATCAGCTCAATGCGGTTGCAGCCGGTGTGAAAGACGTCCGCGAAGTCATTGCTCGTGCCGAGAAAAATCTCAAGACACTGAACAAACGCACTGTCCTTTTTATTGACGAGATTCATCGTTTCAACAAAGCACAGCAGGATGCGCTGCTGCATTCGGTCGAAGAAGGGATAATCATGCTGATTGGCGCGACGACGGAGAATCCATCGTTTGAAGTTATCTCCCCGCTTCTTTCAAGATGTCAAGTGTATGTCATGGAATCGCTAGGCAGAGAATCGCTGAATGCAATTCTTACTCATGCACTGGAAAGCGATACGATTCTATCCAAACGTAAAATCGAAATTGTTGATCGTGAATTCCTGATGCTTTTATCCGGCGGTGATGCGCGCAAACTCCTCAACGGGCTGGAAAATGCCATTCGCCTGACAAATCCGGCCGCTGATGGTTCTGTGACGATCACCAAGCAGAAAATTGAAGAAGCCTTCCAGCGAAAATTTACACTCTATGACAAAGAAGGCGAACAGCATTACGATATTATTTCTGCATTTATCAAGAGTGTGCGCGGCAGCGATCCCGATGCCGCTGTCTATTGGATGGCACGTATGCTCGATGGAGGCGAGGATCCAAAATTCATCGCGCGCCGGATGATCGTGCTTGCATCAGAGGATATTGGCAACGCTGACCCGTACGCTCTTACATTGGCGACATCCTGCTTTACTGCAATAGATTACATCGGTATGCCGGAAGCGCGTATCGTGCTTTCGCAAACGGCGATATATCTCGCTTCATGTCCGAAGAGCAACGCTTCGTACCGTGCAATTGAAGAAGCGTGGGGTGATGTGCGAAATCTTCCGAACCTTCCGGTGCCTCTTCATATCCGCAATGCTCCGACAAAATTGATGGACGAACTCGGCTACGGGAAAGAATACAAATACAGTCACGATTTTCCCGGCCACTTTGTTGAACAGCAATTTCTTCCGGATAATTTAAAAAATAAATTCTACTACANNGCCCACCGATCTTGGCAGGGAAAAAGACATACGCGAGCGGCTCAATCGGTGGTGGAAAAAGAAGCAGCGATAATTTATTAAAAAAGCACTGAGTGTTGTAGTTTGCTTTCAAAGTCATAATCGGATGGATCTTATCGAGCAGGTTAAATAGCACTTACTAAAAATGTGAGCCAAAACATTCCGTAGCTTCAAACGCACATTTGACCCATCAAAATCATCTCTGTAAGATATTCTAAAGCTGTGATTGATTGGAATACATGTCGCTTGCTTTTCCCGCCGCCGTTTCTCATATTGGTTCTATAGAAATGTATTCCTGTTATCCTCTTAAGCATGCGCGAGTCAAAACTTTATACTAAAAAACAACACTGGTCATCGGAAGAAGGGTTTCGATACTGTGAACAGATTGCACGAAATCATTACGAAAATTTTCCTATTGCCTCTTGGTTCGTTCCAAAAGAAATTCGAAAGTACATTTGGGCAATTTATGCTTTTGCCCGTATCGCCGATGATTATGCCGATGAGCCGGGCTACACTCTCGCCGAACGGATGGACAACCTCAACCAGTGGGGACAGTATCTTGATGAATGCTATAACGGTAATCCGACGCATCGTGTCTTTGCCGCCTTAGCTGAAACAGTGGAGCGTTTTCAAATTCCTGTCGAATTGTTTCAAAATCTTCTTACGGCTTTCCGATCAGACGTCACGGTGAAACGGTACAAAACATTTGAGGAAGTGCTGGAATACTGTTGCCACTCCGCAAATCCTATCGGGAGATTGGTTCTGATCTTGTTCAATTACCGGAGCGAAACGATGATGGAACTTTCTGATCATATCTGCACCGCGCTCCAATTAACAAATTTCTGGCAGGATATATCTGTGGATTTGCAAAAAGACCGCATCTACCTTCCGTTGGAGGATCTGGAAGAATTTGCCTATTCCGAACAGGATTTGTTAGAACGGAAATTTGACAACCGGTTCCGCAAATTGATGGTATTTCAAGTTCAACGAACAGCAGAATTTTTTGTAGAGGGAAAGCCGTTATTATCGAGGATTGGAAAAGACCTATCGCGGGAGTTGAGGCTTACGTGGAATGGCGGCACACGAATTTTGCAGAAAATACACAAACAGGATTATAATGTGCTGATACAACGTCCTGCACTGAGTACGTTAGACAAACTGGGACTTCTCTTTCGTTCTTTTTTATCGTAACTTAGAATCGTGCAAACAGCAGCATCTGTCATACCGAATTTCTCGCAGAATCGAAAGAGCAGTTTTTATTACTCATTCCTCATTTTGCCGCGTCCGAAACGCGACGCCATCGAAACCATCTACGCATTTTGTCGCTTCACCGATGATATTGTCGATGAAGCGGGAGACGAAAAAGAAAAGCATGCACTGCTGCTGCAGTGGACGGAGGAACTCAAGAGATCGCTCTACGGCGTTTCGCGTTACTCTCTGTTAAACAGGCTCGCCGCCATTATTCATCGGTTTCATATCCCTATAGAACATTTCTATGAATTGATTAAGGGGATGGAAATGGATTTAAGGAACACTCGGTACGGCACGTTCATTGAATTGGAGCAGTATTGTTACCGTGCCGCGTCTACGGTCGGATTGATTTGTGCAGAAGTCTTCGGTTATACAAACGAGAAGACGAAACAGTACGCTATCAACCTTGGAAAAGCATTGCAGCTGACAAACATTCTGCGCGACATCAAAGCCGATGCCAAGAACGGACGCATTTATTTGCCGTTGGAAGATTTAAGGAAGTTCAGTTATTCTGAAGAAGAATTGTTGAACTTGACATATAACAATCGCTTTGTTGAATTGATGAAATTCGAATGCGAACGCGCTCACGAATATTTTCGCCGCGCAAAAGCATGTCTTTCCGAAGAAGACAAAACGCTTTTTACCGCCGCCCGTACGATGGGAAACATCTATTACCTACTTCTTCTTCGTATCGAGCGTGCTCAATACGATGTTTTCGCTAAACGCATCCGGCTGTCTTCACCGTTGAAAATTCTTGTTGCGATGGCTCTGCAGCTGCGGAAGAATTTTCCTAAGAATTTCCACCGCTACATTCACACAGAGCTCCCTGCGTAGGTGGAAATGAAAACCTTCCAATGGTTCTCTCAATATCAGTATGACACAAGAGTTACAATGTTGCCCGATTGTAAACCACTGCAACATTTACTACTTTTTCTTCGAGTAACTGAATTATGAATGAGGTGTCTATGAAACATTCCAGCATCAAGAAGCTCTATTATTCTATCAGCGAAGTCAGCAAGATCACCGGACTAGAGCAGTACGTGTTGCGTTACTGGGAGACAGAATTTCCGGAACTCAAGCCCGCAAAGAACCGCGCCGGCAACCGTATCTACACAAACAAAGACATCAAGCTCATTATACACATCAAGCAATTGCTGCGAGATGAAAAGTACACCATCGAAGGCGCCAAGCAGGTGATGAAAGAATTTATCCCGGAACCCGATACCGGAGAACAACTCGAATTGATCAACGTTCCGCAGAAGAAAAAAATTCAGGACGAAGAAATCAAAAAAGAGATGATCGAAGTGAAAGAATTCCTGGAAGATATTTTAGTGAAATTGGAGAAATAGAAAAAGAATCAGTCGTTGAGAGAATTGGAATATCATTTTTCCTCGATGAGAATAAGTATTTATTGTTGTGGAATGAAGACCAATATTTGGATAAGGAATGGACATGAGCAAAGTTGCCAAACTCGAATTGGATAGCAAGGTGTACGAATTTCCGATTGTTGTGGGTTCAGAAGATGAACACTCGCTTGATATCTCGACACTTCGAAGCAAGACAGGATATATTACTCTGGATGAAGGATATGGAAACACCGGTTCTTGCCTTAGCAACATTACCTTCATTGATGGTGAAAAAGGAATCCTCCGTTACCGCGGCATACCCATAGAAGAGTTGGCAGAGAAATCGACGTTCGTTGAGACTGCTTACCTTATTATCTACGGCAAGTTGCCGAATTCTCAGGAAATAAAAGACTTTTCAAGTCTTTTGACAAAAAATGAGATGCTTCACGAAGACATGAAATTTCATTTCGAGGGATTTCCTACACATGCACATCCAATGGCAATTCTTTCGTCTATGATCAATGCTGCAGGATGTTTCCTTCCTGAAGTATTGAACCCTGATGAAGTTTTTCTAACGCAAGCTGCGCGACTTCTTTCTCAAGTACGCACGATAGCGGCTTTCTCCTATCGGAAATCGCTTGGACTTCCGATCATTTATCCCAAACCTATATACAAGTACACAGCAAACTTTCTCCATATGATGTTCTCTGAACCGTATGAGGATTATGAATTACAGCCCGAAGTGGTGAATGCGCTCGATCTCATTTTCCTGTTACATGCGGATCACGAACAGAATTGTTCTACTTCGACAGTCCGCATGGTGGCATCAAGTCAAGCAAATTTATTCGCTAGTGCCGCGGCCGGTGTGTGTGCTCTCTGGGGTCCTCTTCATGGTGGCGCAAATCAGGCTGTTCTTGAAATGCTTGAGGATATCCATAAGTCAGGCGACAACGGATCACGATTCATCGAAGCGGCAAAAGATAAAACGTCGGGAAAACGGCTGATGGGATTCGGACATCGTATCTATAAGAATTACGATCCGCGAGCGCGTATCATTAAGAAGAAATGCGACGAGTTGCTAGCTGTGTTGAAGAGGAAAGATCCGCTACTTGATATTGCTAAACGTTTGGAAGAAGGTGCATTGAGCGATCCATATTTTATTGATCGAAAATTGTATCCCAATGTCGATTTTTACAGTGGTATTATTATGCGGGCTATCGGAATACCGCTCAGTATGTACACAGTGATGTTTGCGATCGGGCGTATGCCGGGATGGATAGCGAATTTTAAGGAGATCCATGACGCAAAGGACAGCCGTATTTATCGTCCGCGTCAGGTGTATACCGGGCGAACATTGACTCATTATACGCCGTTCCGTGAACGAGTCTAAGAATGTTAGTTTCTTTTTATTTCGTCTAAGAGAATAATTAGAAATAGAGGTTCTTTCTTATAGAAAAAGGTGATATGCTGCGGCGAAAAATTATTATGTATCAATGGTCATACATTTTGTGTGCGTGTTTCTTTCTTCCCTTAGTAGTTATATTTGCACAGACGAATGAAGAACTTGCATCGCTTCGATGGCATCAATGGAATGAAGGCGTTGCTGCAACACATGCTTCAGGAAAGTATATGCTGGTTGATGTCTATACTGACTGGTGCGGGTGGTGTAAGAAAATGGATCGAGAGGTGTATGGCCATCCGCAAGTTCAACAATTACTTGCAGCGAGTTTTGAACTAGTCAAACTCAATGCTGAATCAGCCAATTTGATAACGAATGGCACGAATCAGTACACAGATCAAGAATGGGCAAAAATGTTACGCGTGGAAGGGTATCCGACAATAATGGTATATGATAAACGATTTCAACTCATCTCACGATTTAGCGGATATAGAGAGCCAGAAAAATTTATTCGTTATCTGAAATACATTAGCGGAAAATATTATACTCAGTACACATTCCAAGAATATCTAACAAAAGTTCATGACGATCAATAACGGGACAGCATCGAACGAATGCGTATAGCCACATTGTCCACGGACTAACCAAGATGTTTCATTGGCTTAGAGCCATAAATGATGGGACTTGGATACAGTTTTTACGGAATCTGCATTCGTGAAAAATCTGTGCAATTTGAAAAATTAACTTCTGGTTAGCCGCTTGTACTTCATGCGGTGCGGCTGATCGGCACTGATGCCAAGCTGTTTCTTACGGTACTCTTCGTATTCAGAGTAATTTCCATCGAACCATACGACACTGCTGTCGCCTTCAAATGCTAAAATATGTGTCGCCACACGATCGAGGAACCAGCGATCATGCGAGATGATCACAGCGCATCCTGCAAAATCAGTAAGTGCTTCTTCCAATGCTCGAAGTGTGTTGACGTCAAGGTCATTGGTTGGTTCATCAAGCAGCAGGACGTTGGCGCCGTCCTTCAAGACTTTTGCAAGATGAACGCGGTTCCTTTCACCGCCGGAGAGTTTCCCGACCGGTTTTTGTTGATCGATTCCGCTGAAATTGAATCGTGCTACGTACCCGCGCGAGTTTACTTCGCGATTACCAAGCATAATAAGATCTTCTCCACCGGAGATTTCCTGCCAGATTGTTTTGTCAGGATCAAGAGGTCGCATTTGATCGACGTAGGCAAGTTTCACCGTATCGCCAATTTTGATTGTTCCCTCATCCGGCTCCTCCTGTTCGGTAATGAGTTTGAAGAGAGTGGTTTTGCCAGCGCCGTTGGGACCGATGACACCAATAATACCGCCGGGAGGGAGTGCGAAGTTCATATTTTCGAAAAGAATCCTGTCGCCATATGCTTTTGATATTCCAGATGCCTCAATGACAACATCCCCCAACCGTGGCCCGGGTGGAACATAGATTTCCATCTCTTCGTCGCGTCTATCTGTTTGTTCAGTAAGCATTTTTTCGTACGAAGCGATGCGTGCCTTACTTTTCGCATGACGACCTTTTGGATTTAAACGCACCCACTCAAGTTCTCGCTGCAATACACGCTGACGTTTTGATTCCTGTTTCTCTTCCACTTCCAATCGACGTATCTTTTGATCGAGCCATGAGGAATAATTGCCTTCAAAAGGAATTCCTTCGCCGCGGTCAAGTTCAAGTATCCACCCGGCAACATTGTCGAGAAAATATCTATCGTGAGTGACAGCGATGACGGTACCTTGGTAGAGACCTAAATGATGTTCCAACCAGGCAACAGATTCGGCGTCGAGATGATTGGTCGGCTCATCAAGCAGCAACACATCTGGTTCCTGTAACAAGAGACGGCAGAGTGCGACACGACGGCGCTCACCGCCGGAGAGTACCTTGATGAATGTTTCCGGCGGCGGACAACGCAGCGCATCCATCGCCTGCTCAAGTTTACTGTCAAGATCCCATGCATTCAGGTGATCGATCTTTTCCTGGAGTTTGCTTTGTTTTTCCAGTAATGTATCATAGTCAGCATCCGGTTCGGCAAGCTGAAAATTTACAGTTTCGTATTCTTTCACTAAATTTACAATTTCCTGAACGCCTTCTTCAACAATGTCCTTGACGGTTTTTGTCGGATCAAGCTCCGGTTCTTGCGAAAGAAACCCAAAGGTAATTCCTTTTTGCGCCGTGATTTGGCCAATATAATCTTTGTCAATACCGGAAATAATTCGAAGAAGCGTACTCTTGCCTGCGCCGTTCAACCCAAGCACTCCAATCTTCGCGCCGTAGAAAAAAGAAAGATATATATCCTTCAGAATTTGACGGTTCGGTTTCACAACTTTTCCAACACCAATCATGGAAAAGATAATTTTATTGTCACTCATAGGTTTTCTTTCAAGAGGGAGATAACACGATTATTCTTCTGATAATATACAAAAATGTTCTGAAGGTTACTAAAATGAGAATGGAAAGTAAAAGAAGAAAGAATTTATTCATTTTGATAATGCTAATTTGTAAAAACGATGCTCTGTGCTATTCTTACTTACAATTGCAGCGATAAATTTCAAGTGAATGATGAACTGTGACTTTTTAAGAGATGACTAAATAAGATAAGATGAAAGTACCGAAGACTTGTATTCCATCTTGGAACTACAATGACTTTAGCGAGCTGAAGGTGAGACAGGACAAAGCAGCATAAAAAAATACGATGTATTGCGCCCTCATCATGATTTGTCATTCCCGTCCCAATTGAATAGAATTTGTAGATTCGAGGTCTCGAACAATACTCCACCATCCACTGGGTGTTGTTGAGGATTGATATCGAGTTTTTCCGGATATCCATAAGTTTCATTATACGTCACAACAATCGAATCTCCAGGCCTCGTACGGATGATGGAAAAAAGCGAGTCAACTGTTAGGTAATACTGAGGTATTGGAGATGGCACATAAGTGGTATCGAAGAGTCTCATGACCAACGCTATAGTATCAGAGCGAATTGTTACTCTTACAGTACCACCGGCACCCGGACAAAAGCACATTCGAACCTGATCGATAGTATAATTGTGCAAATGAAAAGAATGCCATCGCTCGTAGGGTGTAAGCTGAACAGGTTGGGATGGGTTTTCTTTACAGCTCATGAAAAGAGCAATCAGGCATCCTAGAAAAAAATATTTACGTCTCATTTTGTTGTCCAAGATAGTCTTGAAATAATAGATTTACTCTCCATAATCAGAACCTCACCATGATTTCCATTGCCGGGTACAACGGGAAGAGAGATACATTCCGTAATGTGGCATTCCATCGTAATTCATTTGAAGCGTTTCTCTGCAATTTCCAGACGAAAGGATCAAGAAGACCATAACTATTCAACAAGCGGAGTGAAAATTGACAAGGAAAATTTCGAAGCATGAACCGATGCATAATATTCAGTTCCAACCGTTGAAAACCCGGCAGTCGACTGCCGTTGATGTCTGTAAATTCCCTGGGAGACACATTTACGTACGCATCTGACCTCACGTCGTTAGCCTTTTGAGGAATTGATATTGGCTCCAGGGGAAGAGATTGCCCCGATGTGACAACACATAGAGCACCGAGCGTCCAATTCTCTGTTACCTCATATGATGAAGTTACTTGTAATTCATGCCGACGGTCAAATGGTGGTGCAAATTCCCGACCGCCGTTAATTTCCATAAATGATTCAAAAGACCAAGAGAGGTTGTAACTAATCGATCCTGTCACATCTCCCAGTCGCTTTCTCAAGCTACACGAAAGACCATAAGTTCTTCCTGTTCCTGAAAGCGACAATTGTTCCAAATTATTCGAATGCAATGCTGTCGTATCATTTCCAAATTCATGAAGGTTATTCATAATTCGATAATATGATTCGGCGGAAATGATGTATGCATCATCCGTAAAATTATGTTCTATTCCAAGTGTACCATGAAGTGATGTGGATGGGCGCATCTTTTCAGTGGAAGGATACCAAAAAATTGTCGGATACAGAAGAAATACACCGCTGCTTCTATATGGATGCAGAAATTGATTGATAGCAGAAAGGGAGCTGTAAAGGTGTGTCTGTTCATCAAGTATTACTAACAAGGAAAACCGCGGGTCAATTGCCGAGAATGAACCTTTATCACTCGTAAAGCTTGTAACACGTCCGCCAAGTTCTGCAAGAAAGCGAGGCAAAATCTTCCATTGATCCTGCAAGTACACAGCAGTTTCCCATGAGGAATAATTCTGTAAAGCATAAGGTGCAACTTGACTCGAAAACTCGCTGATGGTTGCGCGTATTCCATGGTGAATCAATTCAAAACCAGCCCGAAGTGTATGATCTTCCGTATAATAATTTTCCGCGTGTGCATTGAAACTCCAATCTTCAATAGCGTAATCGGAAGAAAGTAGAGTGTTATTTGAGGACAATGAATTTTCAATTATTCTATGTTGTAGATCGAAATCATACCGGCTGTAAATAATAGATGCATGCGCAAACACGGATGGCGTCGCGATGCTCATCCATCGAAGATCGAGCATGCGATTGCTCCATGAAAAGTTATTGTTCACTTGCTCTTTATCCCCTATGACCTTGTTTTGATAAGTATCACCTCCCAGATATCCACTCATCGAAACCTGATCACTACCGGAGAACCTATGAGTGATCTTTGTAATCAATTCGGAAGAACCCAACCGACTCGGCACTGCTCCATCTCGAGGAAAAATTTGCATTCCAATATCGGGATATCCTCTCCGGCCGGACATGAGAAACGTGGTATTGTCGACGAAAGGACCTTCGAACGATAGATTTGAACCAAGAGAGCCTAATCCCAATGACCCTGAAAATCGCTGTCGTGATCCATCACGCATCGATAAATCAACAATGCCTCCAACACGTCCCCCGTAGTACGGCGGGAGACCACCCATCACAACCTGCACATCAGTCAGTACTTCTGGGCTAAAGGTGCTCAGCACTCCTCCAAAATGAGCCGGATTGTAGATCCTTCCACCGTCAAGCATATATTGATTCTGATCTGACGGAACAGAACGGCGATAAGCACTTCGAGCAAATCCAGTAGCAGAAGCGAATGCAGTCCGGTGACCTTCAATCGTGACTTCTTTCACGACAATATCTTTCTGAGCCATCGAAATATTGCAGCGTACAGATTCTTCGGCCACTGAATCGACAATCTGTTTTACGGCCTCGTACCCGATTGCACGAATCACCAGTATATAACGTCCTAGCGGCACATCCGGCAGGGAAAAAAATCCAAACGCATTCGTCGGACACCAACGCCGGACAGTTCTATATGTTTGATCTGCACTATCCTGAAGCAGAACGCTCGCACCGACAATCCATTCACCCGTTATTGAATCCGAGACCGTACCGGAAATAGCAATGAATTGTCGAGCCTCCTGAATTTTTTGTTCTTTCAGAATGATCTGATTTCCCCGTCTGATCCAGGTTAGTGATGTGCCGCTCAAGACTGCATTTAATGCCTGATCAAAGGTGCATTCTGCACATAAAGCCATAACTTCCTTCGCCTCAACATCTTTGTCGAGATAGACAATGGATTCTGTATACCATTTCATAAGTGAATCGAGCGACGCTCTCAGAGGGATGTTCTTCCACTCAAAGGAAGAATGCTCGCCGGTATTCTGAGCTGCCCCTTCTCTTGGCAGTACTACAACGAGGATGATACTAAAAAATAATGTAGCTGCCGTCTTCATAGCAATATGTATTTCCGGTAAGCTGCGTAAGAGTCGTGAGTGCGGTCTCAACACTTTGGCCGTTGACAATTCCGGTTATTGTTACATTGTTAAGTTGCGGCGTTTTAATTCTGATGACGACATCAAACTGTAATTCCATTTCTTTACACACAGAAAGAAGATTCATCCGATAAAACATGAATTTTCCGCGCGTCCAACCCGGATAATCAGAAAAAGGAAGCAATCCTGGCACTTCCGGATAGTGGTTTTTATCACAGACAACGATCTGTCCTTTGGTGAGTATAATACTGCTGTCCTTGCCGCTCTTGTTCATACTCACCTGTACGCTGCCGTTCAGAACAGCCACTTCCATCTTGTCGTCACGCACCCGAACATTGAACTGTGTTCCCAGAACTTGTATAATGCCAATGTCTGTGGTGATAATAAACGGTGTTCCATTCCTGCGAACTTGGAATAATGCTTCACCTTTCAATGTGACATGTCGGGCTTTTTCAAAGGGCGAACGGTTTACTTTCAATTCCGACATATAGTTGAGTATTACTTCTGTGCTATCCTGCAGTGTTATGGTGGAGTGTTGACCTTTAGCTGTTTCATATATCTTCAACGAAGAAGAACGCAGCCAGATAACACTCATCACAATGAGGATGGTACCCACAACAGCAAATGAAAAAGCCGGCTTAAAGAAAACTCTCCGGGTAGCAATAAACCTGTTGTCGTTTATGCTTTGTCTGCTTTCCAGAGTGCTTTTCAAGCGCCGCCATTGTCTATCTGTTTCCGTATCAATCATTTGAGTACGCCTGGCACTGGATTCCAGGACACCCTCAATTCTGCGAGTTGCTTCATCTGAATCAACTATGCGATTAGGACGTCTAAACCGATTGAATATTTTTAACATACATACCATCCATTAGTTATTATTCATTCTTTTATCTTTAATACAGTAGTTGGTTGACGACCTCATTTATTCCCTTGTCGCCTGAAAATTTCCTCGGTTTAAAAGACCGGGAAAACCACTCCAGATCCATGTGCCGCTGTAAGTGTTGGCTTGGATCTTTCCGTTTAAGAAAACATTATTGTCAACATAATTTGGATTCAAGTTAATCAGCAGTTGTCCATCATAAAATCCGCCGACAAGGTTACCCTCGCCGGTGTGTGGGCCAATGTTCTGTGGATTGTTTACTTTATTAAAATGCCATTCTCCAGTGACGTGAGTTGAGTCTTGAATATCAATTGTCATCCAACCGCTGACGACAAGAGTTCCAATTGTATCGTATGCTATATACTGGAAGGGTCCCGAAAGAGCAGACTGAACTGAATTGTCCTTCTTGCAACCGATGAGAATAAAGAAGAAGGCAACAATTGTAAGTAGTGTTCGCATAAGTCCTCCTTCAATACAATAATATTATTTGCCGCCAGTTAACGGACGGCATAGTGTCCGATACGGCATGTAAAATGGTATATATATATCAATTCGGTCGTGTGACAAATGAAAATGTAAACGGATTTTTCATCGACACGCCATACAAATCCTCCACCGATGACAAGATCGATATAGTATATTTTGTATTGGGCTGAAAAGCTGACGATGGAATGAATGTGATCTGATCAGGATTGGTGGAAGAATAATAACCCGATCCATAGACAAATGACCCGCTTAATGATGGTGTAATTGAAAAAGCCGTCTGGAAAGAAGCTTTATTGACATAACTGTTGAAATTCACAGTAATATACTGATCTGTCACAACATACAACTGTGCATTGGCGGGTGTTGTCGAGACAACTTGCAAAGGAGCAGTCCGGAACCAGAAACTAAATGGTTTACTTAAAGGCGTTCCATCTTTGTCTTTTGCACTCTCAGAAATAGTGACCGTAATAGTCGTATCAGAGAGATAAGGGCCCCCGGTATAAATAGTCATAACATTTTCGCTTGGCCAGAGAAATATTTGATTCATCGATGGAGTAATGGTCGTAGCTGCTTCCGTCGAAGCAGGATCCATACGCCGAGGGAATGTTACAGTGATACCTCCATAGTTCATTGGTGCAACATTATTGTCTCTATTGACGGGATCCGTTTGAATACCTGAATAAGTGATATAAGATTGCACAGTTCGGAATGTGGATATCAACGGGAATCGTAAATTATTCCCGGATGTATCTTTGGCCTCTGTTGACAAAGTGATCGTATACATAGTATCGACCATTGTTGAACTTTGGGACATGGAATATGTCAAAGAAGTGATTTTACTAAACGTTGTTATGACGGCACCAGCGTCATAACCGGCCTTTTCACTTGTTGCTGCATAGAGAGTATTCCGAGGTGACTGAGCATACATTCCCCAATAGAATATTCCAGTACTTAGAGGGTATGTAGAGAACGCTTTCTCGACACTGGCTCGATCCATGGGATGTGTGAAAAGAATCGATATTGAAATCCGTCCATAACGCCAAT
The DNA here is from genome assembly GCA_003155495.1 of Ignavibacteriota bacterium. GTDB lineage: Bacteria > Bacteroidota > Ignavibacteria > UBA10030 > UBA10030 > Fen-1298. Next base: position 36,436 of record PMDB01000076.1, on the reverse strand, counting down.
CATATACAATTTCAGATTTGTTCTCAGGGTATACAGAGGTAACGAGATCGGGAATAGTGGATAAATCAATCTCTCCGATATAATTAATGCCGCCCCCCTGAACCATCACGTTACTCTGCTGGTAAATACGAAAGTTATCGGCCCGGATAGTGAGATCATAATTCCCCATCTGGAGATTTTGTAGGGCAAAAGAACCATCATTCAAGTTTACACTTGTCGATTCCACGGGGGCAACTTGACTTGCAATTACCACCGCGTTACTTTGTAACTGCTTGATTTTTCCAACGATATGCCCATGAAATGAATCAGCAACTTTTGCTAAAGATTGGGAATTGGAATCGCGATATTCAATGATAGTCTCTTTCTCTTTGCATCCGACGAGCAAGGAAGTTATCAATATGCATAGGATAGATGTTTTCATTTTTTTCTCCTTTTTCGATAATATTCTTTTTTGTGCCGCCTAACAGAATGCCGCTAACTTCTTATTCACTCTCACAATGCAACAGGATTAACAATCTTTCCTATGAATAGAATTGTTCCCGATTGATGTTCACGAATGGCAAAGATAAATGGACGATCGACATGCATACTTGGAATTAAAGGCATTGCGGTAAGCGTAATCCCGACAGAAGTTACTGCTGCCGCTTCTGTTCCCTCTTCGTCCACATCCACAAATGTCTTGTGTTTCACTTCGCTAATAGCTAAGGAAGCATGTGCAATACGCGAAAAATTGGCGAAGTCACTAAAAGCAATCTCCATTCCCATGGCACTCAGTTCATCATTGAGCGTCTTTTCATATTCCACTTTGAATTTTGGCATAGATAAATCGACCTCTGTAGAATCTAAGCTGTTCACGAATGTATCCCATTGTTGCCGAGTTAATTCCGCAGCAAACTGATCAATGTTGATTCCTTCTTTCGGTAATATAATTGTCATACTAAATGAACGATTACTATATGGCAGATCTATGATTTGCGCTTGTTCCGTTGCATGATATGCATATGTGGTTTTCTGGTTCATCATTCTACAAGAGACCGTATTTCCTGCAGAAAAAGTAAATACAGCATCTGTTGTCTTTGCAGGATCAAACTGGTACGTCCAGGTACCTTTAAAATATATAGCGTTGATCAAATACATTACTACTTCAGGAGGAATCTGATCGAGTATTGTTGGTATCTTTCCGTTGGTTTTAGAATTTACCCAATTGTTTATAGTTTGAACCGCGCTAGGAGAAGAAAAATCGAGCGATGCTGCCTCAGCATCGAAGTATTCATGGCAATCATTGAGGAACGCTGGAATAACTTGAAAATCATTTCGGCACCAAATTGAATTTGCAATTTGAAAAACAACTTTCGAATCAAGATGCGTAAGGATAGTAGAGATATTCTTGTATGATTCGTTTATTTCCTGCATCGTACAGTTGGAATGTTCCAGAACCTGTTTCATAGAGTCGAGTGTAGAACCGTCGGCACCATTCAACGCCATGCCTAACGCCATTGAGACACTGAAGGGGGAAATAAAAACGTTCTTATTTTGCTCAACTGTATTCATGCGCGAAAAAAGTTTCAATCCGAACGAATTATCCGATGAGACAACGGATTTTTCCAATACAGTAAGATCTCTTACAATTGGCTGCCCAGGCGATGGCGACGGTTCAGTACTCTGATGATTGCAGCTAATGAATATAGTAGCAATAATAATAGCGAAGACTTGTACTTTCATAATGAACCTCCAATTGCTTATTCAGCTAAGCTGAAATTATGCTTCTGAGAAACGTTCTTCTTTCCTACATAATTACAACGATTATCCATGCTCGATCACCTATACCTTTTCTATTTTTTTACTGAAAAATTTCACTGAATTCGCAGGAAATCTATTGAAACTCTCGTATGCTCGGCTTATCTTGATAAGTATCATCTCTCTGATATTGCATTCTCATAGAAAAGTGGAACAAAAGCTGACGGATATTCAACTTCTTGAACAAGTAAAAGACTCCGATATGGAAGCCTTTCGAATACTCTTTGATCGGTATCAACCGGTTTTGTTTCGGCAGGTGCTATTCCAAACAGGGCAAACGGATGTTTCGCACGACATCGTGCAGGAAACATTCATCCGGATCTGGGAACATCGCGGCTCACTCCGACCTCGCCTCAGTTTTCTGGCATATGCCCTGCGTATTAGTAGAAATCTTATCTACGATGCTATGAAACATCAGAAAGTGCGCGAACGGTCAAAGAAATTCCTTCCTTCTTTAGCATTATCCGAGCAAGACGATCCAGCTGAGGCATTGCAGTTTACCTTATTGAAGGAAAAAATAACAACGATCATCAACGATAACCTCCCACAAAGATGCCGGGAGATAATTTTATTAAGCAGGTTCGAAGGGAAAACAAACCAGGAAATTGCCGAGAGCCTTCACCTGAGTGTGAGAACGGTGGAACACCAGATCAGTTATGCGCTGAAAATCTTGCGAAAAAATCTTGACAGATAGAATTTTATTAATTTCTTGTCATTCACTCCCTCTTATCTAACCTCTATGATCATGGACTTTCTGCGATTAACAATAATTCTATTCGTACCTTAATGCCTCAATCGGATTTATTGTTGCAGCTTTCCGCGCAGGGCAATAGCCGAAGCATATGCCGATGGCGCTTGAAAAAAGAGAGATATATATCATTCAGAATTTGAAGGTTCGGTTTCACAACTTATCCAGCACCGATCATGGAAAAGATAATTTTATTGTCACCCATAGGTTTTCTTTCAAGAGGGAGTCAATAAATCTCCTCCACTCACTAGACGAGAGGAACGAAGTATTCCTCTGCCCGTCTAATTATGACCAATCGTCTATTGAGAACAGTAGGATATAGCAATTGCGATGATAATATACGAAATTGTATGCAAGGGTATTAAAATGAGGTTGGAAATTCAAAGACGAATTTATTCCTTTGCGTTATCAGCAGTTATTCTGTTTTCCCTTGCGTCACATTTCCTGCAGGCGCAAGAAAAAAAGAAACCGCAAGCATTTCGAGGTGCAGATGCGGTATCAGTACCATTCGTTCTTCCCTCAACGCTGGAGTATCAGCTTCTCGAGGAATTCGTCCTCATGCAAAAAGCGAACAGTGGAGAGGCATCTGCACAGCATGAGCTAGGATTACGCTATTTACTCGGCAGGGGATTTCCTGTCGATACCTCGAAGGCTGCGTACTGGATTCAGCGGGCAGCCGATCAAAATCTTCCGCTTGCAGAATTCAATTTCGGACTGCTGTCGATCAACGGCGACGGCGTTGAATGGAATCCATTCAAGGCGTTTAAGTATTTTCGTGCAGCGGCTACACAGGAAGTTCCGCAGGCAGTGTATGTTCTCGGACTGCAATACACGGAGGATTTTGTCGTTCCACGCAATTGGCCAAGATCCTATCGCTATTTCAAGAAGGCGGCGGAACTCGGATTTGAAGATGCAAAACAAACGATGAAAGAAATGCAGCGCCGCGGATTCGATACGGTAGAAACAACCGCCCCGTCTGATGAAAAAAGCACTACTGTACATCGCACTGCAGCAGACACAGGTGCCTCGCTTCTGTTCATCGATTTTCACACGGACACGGCAACCAGTGTTGCAGACACTACACTGATTCGCGAAGCGTACAAAGCCGTCGGCGTTCCGGAGGTGAGACAACCGGCTGAAAGCGAACAATCACCAGCATTAGATTCGAGTGCACACTCATTCTTCCTTGCGTCGGCGGAAGCGGGTAATCCTGAAGCCCTATGTTTACTCGGCCGCTGTTACGAACATGGATTGAATGTCCGGAAAGATCCTCTCCTTGCTGCAGTGTATTACCTCCGCGCGCTTCATCTGGATTCCTTTCGAGCGCCGGCGTTACTCTGGAAACTGACGAATTCGGATGAATTCGGCCGGGAGCTCGAATTCCAGTCATCGAAGAAAAATCCGGACGCGCTATATGTGTGGTCGGGATTAACATCGTTGGGTTTCAGCAGAATGTTAAATGAGAAGCAAGCGTTTGAATTGCTTTTACGTGCAGCTGCTATGGAACACATTCCATCGATCGTGGAATTGGGTTCATGCTATTTCGTCGGACGATGGACGCAACAGGATCGCGCGAAAACCGCTGAACTATGGACACGTGCAGCTGCTTTAGGAAGCCGGGAGGCGCAGGTTCGTCTAGCGGCTGCAAATGTGATAGGTCAATTACAAACACAGGCTGCCGACACGGCGCTGGCATTCCTTCACATATGGGCAAAACAGGGATCGTTGCTTTCAAGCTTGACTCTTGCCTATTGTGCTGAACAAGGGATATGTGTGCCGCTTAACATAGGAGAAGCCTACCGAGAGTTTCACAAGTGTATGGAACGGGGAAGCGAGACCGCATACCGCGCTCTTCGCAGCATGCACGATGATATCCGCCCGCCGGATAAAGAATTTCAAATGCCGGACTGAGTTTTTTCCGCAAGTATTAAAACACCATACAGTCGGTTACACATTTAACTATTCTCTATTTGCCCGATTTACCGAAGGAATAAGATTCCAACTCCTGCCACCGCCACACAAGCACCGACAACAGCTCGCCACGATAGCCGTTCACGAAAGAGAATCCACACGGTTGGCAGCATGAGGATAGGAACAATCGACATGATCGTTGCGGCGATAGCAACGTTGGTCATTGAGATTGCAATAAGACTGAATGTCACGCCGAGGTAGGGACCAAGAAATGCACCGAGCAACGTAAAAGACAATGCTTTCGGATTGTTCGAAAATATGGCTGCCGGCCGTGTAAATCGTCTTGTAAAATAATTCAGTGGTATGAGCACCAAGGTGGCAGCAAATGCTCTGATGAACGTAGCAATAAATCCATTCATTGGTCCTATGACGAATGCGAACTTTGCCAGTACCAACCCGCCCGCTTGACCCAGAGCACCGAGAAAAGCGTAGAATACTCCTGCCATTGATACAGGTAAATGATGCGTTGACGCTTCTTTACGTTCAAGTATAACCAACATAATACCTGTAAACGTGATGGCCATGCCAATCATGCCTGTGAACGTGAGCGTCTCGCCGAGAAAGATAAATGCAAGCAGCGCAGCCACTGCCGGTGCGACCGACATAATAAGCATGCCGATCCGTGCGCTGTTATATTCAAATGATTTGAAAAGAAAGGTATCGCCGAAAACAAACCCGACCAAACCGCTCACGACTAAATATCCAGCTTGTATAATTGAAATGTCATCACGCATGTTCCCAACAACAATTGTAACAAAGAGGAGTATAACAGCAGCAAGAAGCCGCACAACATTCACATAGACCGAACCAACACGAGTAGTTGCAGCAGCGAATGCAAGCGCGCTTCCCGTCCACATTATTGCGGTAATAAGAGCGCTCAGCTCGCCGGCATAAGGCATAAAATTTTTAAGAATTTAATTCAAGAAATCAACGTTATCTTATTGCATGAAATGTATGAAAATGTTGTAAGAAAGAAAAATTGTATTGAAGCGAGAAAAAGAACCAATGCGGTTTGACATCCTTCTACTTTCCTCTTACCTTTTTTATATGCGTAGAGAAATAGTATGAACTTTGCATCATATACTATCGTAAACACAATTGCAGCAATAATGCTGTTCCTTGGTCTGACGACTGAAGTGTTGCGTGCACAAACACATCCGAACTTCGAGTTCTCGTTGGGAGTAGACTACAGTGCCGCCGAGCAGACACTTGATTTTTTTGATCACCGTATCGGCAATGTAGATCAAGTTGCGAAACTTCGCGGTAATCAACTTGCAGCAGCAACAAGCGTGATGCTGGCACGCACGGCGAAATCGGATGATGACTTTCGTGACCAGCTTGAACTGGCGCGAAATATTACGAGATTCGAAAGTGATGTTTATGGCTTTTTCCCTGCAAAAAATCATATACCTGAGCTTCGAAAACTTCTCAACAATATTAAACAACGACAGCTTGATCGTCGTATTGTTGCAACGATTGCTTCGTTTTTTCCGGAGCAAGCAAAAATTTCTACTCGATTTTCAGTGTATCTTGTTGTGATTGGAAACGAACGAGCATCAGCGTTTGTGCGCCATGTTGTATGGAATTTTGACACTCCCACCTTTGTCAATGATGAGGAAGGGGAACCTGTTATTGTTGTCAATCTTGCTCGCCTGATTGAAGGGCCGCCAAACGAACAAGCTCAGTTCATTGAAGTGCTTAGCACAACAGCACATGAATGTTTTCATGCAGCATTTTCCGTGCTACAGAAATCCCTCCCTGACTCTATAAGGCCAAGAAACATTGCTGATCAGCTACTTGAATTGGTACAGAATGAAGGTGTTGCGTACTACCTTTCTCTGCAAACACATCTTGGAGGAGAGACTCCTGCCCGAAAGTGGTTTGACGCGACTTCAAAAGCAGTGGACATGCTCAACCACGTCCTTGGAGAAATGCTATCGCCGAATCTGACACGTGCACGCGCACAGGACCTTATGATGGATGCAAATCTTTCCGGTTCGTTTGAAGGAAATTACGGAGCTACTTCCGGTCTACGGATGGCATACGAGATTGACACACACCTTGGCAGGCCGGCGCTTACGGCAACATTAATGAAGGGGGGCCGCTCTTTTGTTTTAGCATACCAGCAAGCATGTTTGCGGGATGGTAGTCTACCCCAACTCGATAAACGGGTTCTGCAATTCGTAGGACAAAGTACTCGATAGAAATAGAGAAAAAAGTTAAAACCCTCTCTGAGTAAATATTGCCGCAATAATTGCCGGTACAAGAACGAGCGTTAGGAACATGGTCATTTCTTGAATTCCCAGCACCGGCAGGAGCATAGAACACGCTATCAACGCACCGACAGAAGAGCCAAGCACATCATAGGCATAGACACTGCCAAGATCTGTTGTGTGATGAGAATAAAGCCGATTGACAATCCCAAACAACATTCCGATGAGTCCGCCGCAAAACATAGTGATGATAAGTGTGAATGGCATGGAATGTACGCGCAGCAAGAGATGTAACAATTGGGGCAATAGAAGCACAACACTCACAAGCGCAACGAGAACAATAAGCAAGATGAACTTTATCTTGTGCTTCTGAGTGATTCGTATAACAACCATCGCCCCCAATGCCAACCCAAGCATGGACACGGCCGACATTGCACCGAGCATTTCATAAATAGATCCGAACGTTTCTTGGAAATTCAATAAGAGGAGAAGATTGAGCGCCATGCCGATCATTCCTCCACATGCGATGATAATAGCGAGTGCATTCCGCTCCTGTTTTTCTATTTGTCTGCGATGTACAAGGATAATGATGATCAGGATCCCCACAGCAAGAGCGCCAATAACAAATATCCCCGTACGAGTAATAGAAGAAAATAATCTGTTGTCTCCATGCAGAAATCGATTCCAAAGCAATAAGTCGAAATAATATGTTACTGGATTTGTATCGGTGTTGATTCGATAGTCTTGTACAGATTCCAGCGTGTTTGTGATATATCTGATTCTATCAGGTGGCATCTTTTCTTCAAACATGTATTTTGAAAAGTACTCTGCTGAAATTTTAGTAGTCGCATAGAGATGTGCAAGCGAATCAGAATCTTGTATGAACGGTCTTCTATTTTGCGATCCTATCAAAATGGCGTGATCGCCGGGAATAACTAATACATTCTGGAATACCTGTTTGAATGTATGATAAATGGAAGCATTGAGGTTTTTCATTTCATCTGTAATATATTCGGCGGAGGAAGGGACAGAAAATGCAAGAGTACCATCTGATGTCAATCGGGTTGAACATTGCTGATAAAATTCCAAGGTATAGAAGCGATTCAAGCTTGCCGTCGACGGTTCTCCAATATTCAGGATGATAATGTCGAAGGAACGCTGCTTTCGAGATAGAAATTCACGCCCATCTCCAGACATAATCTTAACGCGAGGATCTTGAAGCGCTTGCTGATTTCCTTTGTCCAACACCGGTTCGACAAAGGGAAGAAGTGCGGGATCGATCTCCACGTACTCTATCTCTTGAACAGGATACTTCAAGATTTCTTTGAGTATGCCGTTGAATCCGCCGCCGAGAATAAGAATACGCTTTGCATCAAAACGGTGAACCAGAATGGAATGTACGAAGACTTCGGCTTCGTAGGTGTTGGGGATGTTGTACGCTGGACGCCCGTCTGTGTAAATCGTATATTGATTTTCCAGACGGAGAAGCGAGAGATTCTGGTATTTTGTATCAATCGATCGTACAAATGTGAGTTTATCATTGATGAGTGACCATTGGTATGCATCCATCTGGTGTTCAAGCGTACGGATTGGCTGGAGAAGAATATAATACAAGACGATGAGGCAAAGAAGGGCGACTGTCTTGAATCGTTTCTCGCTCTTCAAACCATGCCAAAGCGTCATACTCCAGGTACTGAAGAGCAAAAAAAATACAGTTTGCAGAGTTGAGAGTAATGATTCAAGTACACATGAAAAAAGCAATCCACCAACGACGCTTCCGAGAGACTCCAGCACATACGCCTTGTTCACACCTCGCCAGAGTTCTTCTCTTTCTGATGAGAACATCTTTGCACCAAGTGTAAACAGCATCCCCCACAAAAAGCATCCCACACTGAGAACCGAAAATGAATATCCAAGGAGTTCCGTCATAGAGAGGAATTCACCGGTTGGAGTGTGTATGAAACCGCGGACAAACTTCACAGCAAGAATTTGCATCAACGTCACGAGTGGTGTTAGGGCAATGAGAACAATGAAAAGACTTGAAATACTTTGGCTTCTCTTAATGACCTTGTTTCCAAACGCACTCCCAATGCCGATCCAAACCAACCAGCAGGCAAAGATTATGCCGATGCTTAGTTCGTTGCCGTAGAAACTGACGAGGAATTCACGAACAAGAAGAATTTGCGAAAGTATAGAACCGAAACCGATGTAAAAGAGAGATACGTGCAGTTTAAGTGTTTGTGGTCGATTCATGAGGTATTACCACACACCGGAGATTCTTTCTCCACAGAATTTACACTTACCCTTCACGATGTGATTGCTCAGGATTGTGAACACGCGCCGTTCGACGATGGTTTTTTTGCACTTTGGGCAGTATGTGTTTTCTGCCCAGTGTCCGGCTACGTTTCCAAGATAGACAAACTTGATTCCTGATTCTTTTGCGATTGTGTGCGCCTTTTCTAGCGTTTCAGTCGGAGTTGAAGGAAGCTGGCTGAGTTTATAAAGCGGCGTAAACCTGCTGAAGTGCAGCGGGGCATCAGATAATCCATTCGCACACAACCATTCGCACATACGTTTGATGGTATCGAAGTTGTCGGTCCATGTTGGAATGACAAGGTTCGTGATCTCCAGCCAGACACCTTCTTCGCGTAGTACCTTCAGTGTCCTGAGTACCGGTGTAAGTTTTCCAGAGCTAAGTTTTTTATAAATTTCCTCATCGTAGATTTTCAAATCAATGTTTGCCGCATCAAGTACTTTGCACAATTGTCGAAGCGGTTTTTCGTTGATGTAACCGTTGGACTTCCACAGGTTATGAATCTTTTGCTCTTTTGCAAGCTTTGCTGTTTCATATGCGTACTCGTAGAAGGTTGTTGGCTCGGAATACGTATAAGCAATTGATTCACATTTGGCTGCTATACAAGCTTTGATAACCTCTTCAGGCATTAAGTCGATATTGTCAGATTCCTTCGGACTAACCTGTGAGATTTGCCAATTTTGACAATTAAGACACCGGAAGTTGCACCCAGCAACAGCTATAGAGAACGCGTGTGTCGTCGGATGAAAATGGAAGAATGGCTTCTTCTCGATAGGATCGATATGCACTGCGCAAGGATTACCGTACGCGATGGAATAGATTTTTCCACTGCTTGCAACACGATTACGACAGAATCCAACATCGCCGTCATTCAGTAACAAACAACCGTGTGGACACTTTTCACATTGCAATCCATCGGCGGTTTTTGAATAGAAGAGCGCTTCCTTGCTAAACTTTCCTAAATCATTGTTCGATGAAATAGAAAATACATTTGGTCTGTACGCGCCAAGGGCAAGTCCACTTGCACAGAATGCGCACTGGCGAAGAAATTCACGCTTGGAGATTCTTTGAGATTCTTTCTTTCGCATTGTAGAGTTACTTGCCTTTCCATTCCTTTTCCCCGAACACTACCGCCTCGTAGACATACAGCTCGGCGTCTTTCCAGCCATTCCAGCCAATGCCGGCCTTATCCTGCGCGCAGTGGCCGAGGAATTCTTCCTTTGTCCATCCGGTTTCCGTAGCCACCTGCGGCAAAAATGTTCCGGAGTTGATTCCTTTTCGAATGTAAATTCCATGCTTGCCCATTTCAATTTCATCAATAGAACTAATACGCCGCATCGGTGTAAGCACGGAGATCTCAATTTCTAATTCCGGAATTTCATCGGGCGCAACCGGTGGGAATCGATAATCCTGTGTTGATGATGCAATTGCCATGTCCTGCACTACTTTGTGCAACGGCTCGCTTGCATCGAAACGTCCGATGCAACCACGTAAATCGTCATGCTTCTTCAGCGTGACAAAAGCGCCGCAATTTGTTTTCATTGTCGGTGATAGATTCTTCTCGTCTATCTCTAGCGTCTTGCGATTCTTCACATATTCAATAACCGTATTGCGTGCAATCAGCAGCAATTCCTTCTTATCTTTATCGTTGAGCTTGAATTCTGTGCGCTCCCTTTTTTCCTTCAACGCAATAGCAATCGCATTGTAACCGACCACCCGATTTTTTTCGCCGTATTCAGTATCCCCGGAATTTTTGTATTGAATGTGCGTGAAGGTGATGTCCGGATTATTTTCCGTCATATACATCAGCGTCAACACACTCGTCCAGCCGCAGAGGCATGTGGCAAGATTGGAAAAGCCTTTCGATTCGTATTTTTCCATTGACTGAATCAGATTATTCGGCGCATTTGTTAGAATTGCGTCTGCAGTCGCTTTATCGATATTCTGTGCATCACTATACGCCGGGTAGTGGGAAAAGTCGGTGCTGATAATGAAGAGATTCTTTGTATTCAGGTATGGCCGCAACGATTCGGCAATACGCTGGCAGATGGATGTTGATTGAGTGCCAAGAATAATAGGAACAATTTTAAAGTTTTTCTTCATCCGGTATTGCAGAAATGGCAGTTGCACTTCCAGACTATGCTCGCTCTCGTGTGCATCTGTTCGATCAGAAAAAAAGCTGTATTTTTTTATAAGCTGATCGGCAAGCTCCGTGTTTACTTTTACAGTTCCTATCGGGGTGATGAAGTTGCCGTGCGAGTAGACCGATGCGCCTTCAAAAGCGATATGATGACTTGAACCGATGACGAAGATATTCTCGTACTCTTTTTCCGGGTCAATCTGATTGAAACTGGATGCCGCCACTTCTCCCGAGAACACATATCCCGCATGCGGTGAAATGATGGCAATAACGTTTTTGATATTTCTTGAAGGTATTGCTTTGGAAAAGAGTTGCTTCAGCGTTGCATTGAGTTCCTCTTGCTGAGCAGGATAAAACGACCCCGCAACAGCAGGTTGTCGGTCAATGCGTTCCTTTTGTGCTTGGCAGTTGCTGAAGAAAATGAGAATACAAAAACCGAAAGGAAAAAAGATTTTGGCAACGTTCATGGATGCACCAATCGTTGTTTTATTGTTAGTAACTTAGAAAGAAGAACTCAGAGTTGCAAGATGTCATTCGTTGCTTCTCGCAATATCGTTTTCTACATTAATTGTAATGATAATAGAGAATTGAGCGATTGTGAGATCGGGCAGTATAGTAATGAAAATAATCAGTTGTTTGTTACTCGTTGTTTTGTGTGGATTGCACAGCGTAAACGCACAACCACGCATAGAGTCCCAATTCCGCATTGCACGCTTGAAATACAGCGGCGGCGGCGATTGGTATAATGACCCGCAGGAAGAAGTCAACCTGCTGACGTTCGTTCAACAAAACACCAACATTGATTGCGATCCGCGGTATGAATTTGTCGATCTTTCCAGCGATAAGCTTTTCGCGTATCCATTCCTTTTTATGACAGGGCATGGCAACATCTCTTTTTCGAATTATGAGGTTCAGCGACTCCGTGCATATCTTCAGCAAGGCGGCTTCCTATATGCCGATGATGATTACGGGATGGACAAGGCATTCAGGCGAGAAATAAAAAAAGTATTTCCCGATCAAGAATTGGTAGAATTACCATTTAGTTATGGTCTCTATCAGTGCCATTTCAGTTTTCCGAACGGTGTCCCGAAAACGCATAAACACGATGGAAAACCACCACAGGGGTTTGGATTGTTCCAAAAAGGCCGATTGGTCGTCTATTATACATATGAATCAAATCCGAGCGATGCCTGGAACGATACGGAAGTGCATGGCGATCCGGAACCTGTCCGACAGGAAGCTCTGCGCTTCGGAACGAACATTGTTGTATGGGTGCTGACACATTAAATGCGATTGAAGAATAAGAATTTCATGATTCGCGATTGAGTAATGTTGTGATTATTTGAATAAACTATGCAAGGATCTTCCTCTATATTAGCAGAGCTGTCCCATCGAATACATCTGGTTCGAAACAAACAGAACCGCGTGGATCTCCTTTCGAATACTCTCATTTTTTGTGTAGGTGTTATCATTATGACGACAATTCTTGTTCTCGCAGAGACATTGTTTGATTTTTCCAAAATGGCAAGAACGATAATCGTTATTCTCTTTACTCTCTCACTACTGTATGCCGGCAGTTGGATGATCGTTCGTCCTTTCCTGCGATTAGTCGGTGCAATGTCATCGATCACAGAGGACGAGATCGCGAGACACGTTGGCGCGTTTTTTTCTTCTATCAAGGATAGATTGTTGAATGCTCTTCAGCTTGCGAAAGAGATCGACTCAGCTTCCAAATTTTACTCAACGGAATTAATTGATAAAACATTCAAGGATTTTGCTAAAGAAATTCAACCGCTCGATTTCACGCAATCTGTGAGTACAACTCATCTTCCCAAACAATACCGCTGGCTGATGATGAGTCTCGGCAGTACGATTTTGATATTTCTTATGTTTCCCGTATCGATCTCCGATGCAGCATATCGATTGATCCATTTTACACAGGAATTTACACCGCCACCGAAATATCAAATTGAGCTTTCGCCAGGTAACAAGGAAATAGTCAAAGGCGAGAATGTTGATGTGCGAGTGAAGGTGACATCGCTTCTTCCATCATTCACTTCACGTTTAACAGAACTTACCATCGTCCGGCAGCAAGAGGGACAGGAAAATTTCGACGAATTGAAAGTGAAACCGGATTCAATTGGCGTGTTCACTACGACATTTCAGGCGGTTCGCGCAACGACAAAATATTTTGTTCAATATGCCGATGCTGAAAGTGATCGCTATATACTCACCGTGTTGGATCGTCCGTTGATACGGTCATTTCACATACAGCTCAATTATCCAGCATATACCAAAAATCCTCTTAAGATGATGGATGAGTTTGTTGGTGATGTTACGGCGTTGACAGGCACGCGTGTTACCATATCAGGAGCGGCAAGCAAGCCATTAAAAGAAGCAGTTATACAATTTGGGAACAATACGAAGCTGATGTTCACAACACGTCAAGAAAAATTCTCTGCATCGTTTTCTCTCTCATCAGATAATTCATACTTTATCTCTCTTCTTGATGAAGAAGGATTGTCAAACAGCGAACCGGTGCACTATCAACTTAAGGCGGTGATGGACGAATATCCCACTATTACGATCGTCGATCCAGGCCGTAACATTGATATTGCCGGTGATCAATCAATTCCACTCTTTCTGAAAGCAAAAGATGACTTCGGATTTTCCAGCATGCGACTCGGTTTCAGGTTAGTGAAATCGCGTTACGAACAGGCGCACGCCGAGTATACATTTGTTTCGATTCCTCTCCCTGACGTTCCCGAGGGACAGGTTGAGTTATCCTATATCTGGAATCTCACCAGTCTCAATCTTGTACCGGAAGATGTCGTTGAATACTTTGCAGAAGTTTTTGATAACGATGCGGTCAAAGGTCCGAAAAGCGGACGCAGTAATCTTTATCTTCTCCGGCTTCCTTCGTTAGACGAAGTATTTGCCGATGTGGATAAAGAGCATGAGCATTCGATAGATGATCTGAAGCAGTCACTTGATGATGCAAAGAAATTGAAAGAAAAGATCGAGTCTATCAACCGTGACTTGAAGACGAACAAGGAACCCGATTGGCAGACACAAAAAAAGATGGAAGAGATGGCAAAGCAGTACCAAGAAGTACAAAAGAAGCTGGAGAACGTGCAATCCCGTGTCGAACAAATGACACAGCAGATGCAGCAACAAAACGTGCTTTCGAAAGAAACATTGGAGAAATACATGGAGCTTCAACAGCTCTTCCAGCAGCTCGATGCCACGGAGTTACAAAAGACGCTCAAGCAATTGCAGCAGCAGATGCCGAACATCAGCAAAGAGCAGCTCCAGCAGGCAATGCAAAACATGACCTTCTCTGAAGAACGTTTTCGTCAAAGCATAGAACGAACGATGAACCTCCTCAAACGCCTCCAGATTGAACAGAAAATGGATGAAGTGAAAAAACGTGCGCAGGAGTTGGAGAAATCAGAGAAGGAGCTGCAGGAAGAAAGTTCGAAGGCATCCAACGACTCTCAGAAACAGCGAGACCTGGCAAAAAAACAAGCCGATCTTGCCAAGAAAGAACAGGCTATGGAACGCGAAGCTGCCGATCTTCAACGCCGAATGGAAGAGTTCTTTACTGAAATGCCCGCAGATAAAATGCAGAAATCTCTGGAGCAATTGCAGCAGCAGCAATTGGATCAAAAGATGCAGCAAGCGTCGCAGCAAATGCAAATGGGAAAGATGCAACCGGCACAACAAACGCAGGCTCAGATTGGAGAACAACTCCAGCAATTCAGCAAGCAAATGGATGCTATGCAGCAGCAGATGCTTCAGCAGCAATCGCAATATGTGATGAACGAAATGCGCAAAGCGACCAACAATATCTTGGAACTTTCGAAAGATGAAGAAGCGCTCAAGCAACAATCACAACAAGCACCGCAGAATTCTCCGCAGCTTCGGCAAAATGCACAGGATCAACAGCGTGCTGCTCAAGACTTAAACAATATCATCAATGGACTAAGCGAGTTATCGCAAAAATCCTTTGCTGTAACACCGGAAATGGGTAAAGCAATTGGTGAGGCATTGGCAGACATGAATAATGCAATGCGCATGTTGGATTATCGAAATGGTGGTTCTGCATCTCAAGAACAGGGAAAAGCTATGGCGGCGCTTAATAGCGCAGCAATGCAAGTACAGAATGCGCTCCAGGCAATGATGCAGGGAGGAAGCGGAGGCGGCGGTGCAGGAAGTCTCATGCAGCAATTGCAGATGATGGCAGGCCAGCAAATGTCTCTCAACATGCAGACACAACAAATGGGCGGGATATCTCCGCAGCAAGCGGCGGAAGCGGCACGGCTAGCAAAAGAACAGGGGGCAATCCAAAAATCACTGGAGGAGCTTAACCGTGAAGCACAGCAAAGCGACGATCAGAAAAAATTACTAGGTGATCTTCAAAAAATTGCCGATGAGATGAATGAAGTTGTCAAGAATCTCGAACAGAACAATGTGAATCCCGAAACGATCAAGAAACAGGAACGTATTCTTTCCCGACTTCTTGATGCCTCCAAATCTACACGTGAACGTGATTACGAAAAGAAACGCAAAGCAGAAACCGGTACACAAATGACGCGCCGCAGTCCAAAGGATTTGGATTGGAATTCGCTGGAAGGAAAAAGTCAATTACGGGAAGAATTGCTGAAAGCCCTGGAGCAAGGGTATTCCAAAGACTATCAGGAATTGATACGAAAATATTTTGAGGAATTGGAAAAAACAGAAAATCTGGAATAGTAGACTCGTTTCGAATTACACTTTCTCTTACGTTGTAAATTCCCCTCCGAAGACAACACGTGGAACTCGTTTTTCCCTTGCATCAGCGTTGCAATCCAGCGACTTATTGGCTACATTTTGGGCGAATGCTGATAGGGAATATTCCAAGCGTAATCAGCTTCAACCCAAGAAGAATAAACGATAGAGGCATATGAAATATCAGGTGAAACGTAAGAAAAGTAAAACTGTTGGTGAGGATGTTGTGCAATATCCCAAATGGAAACATCCCGGCGGAAAATTGCGCGAACTTGGTCCAACAGCTTTGACTACAGAAGAATTGTTGGCAATTCTTATTTCAACTGGTTATAAAGGAAAAACGGCATTAGAAGTTTCAAAAGAAATATTGGCTAAACATAACTCGCTCGACTCGCTTTCACATCAACCGTTGGCTGCCTTGCTTTCTGTCAAGGGCTTGGGTGATGTAAAGATTATACGTATAGCTGCGGCATTGGAACTTGGCAGGCGGACAGCAGAAGAAATATTGAAAAATCATGGCAAAAAAAAGTAAATTAACGGAAAAAGCCACACGTTTTTCCAATGTGCGTGCACAAAATAGGGATGAGGAGTTTGAACAATATCGAAGTGATATTGCCCTTCAAAATAAGGAAGCCGCGAAGGCGCTGCGATTCTCTCATTTGCTGATTAAGTGGTTTGGTGAAGAACCCGCTGTTCTATCGGATTATCTCAAAGGTGTTGAAAAGTCTGTAAAGACGACAGAAGGGTCACGCATTTTGCGCGGGGAGATTGACGCGCTCTTTGGCAATGCTGTAATTGAATTTGAGAGCGATCTGAATCCAAAAGCAAAATTACGTGAAGCAAAAGAGCAATTGCAAGGGTATGTTTATGCATTGATCAAACAAGAAAAAGATGCAAAGACCAGTTTTCTTTGTATTGCATCAGACGGTATACTGTTCTATGTATACACACCCTGGTGGAAAAATGCCGATAGTTTGCCGGACTCGCCGGAAGAAATAGAATTAAAAGAAATTGAACATGTGAATTTTGCAAAGATCAATTCTGAAGCTGCATATCTCTGGCTTGACCGCTACTTTTTCCGTAAGACAAAAATGCATCCCACGACAGAGGAATTTGTTCGTGACTTCGGTATAAACAGTCCCGCATATAACTTCTCTGTAAAACTTCTACAAGCAGAATGGCAAAAGGTATGCGATGAAGAAGAATTCAAAGTAATTTATGAAAATTGGGAAATCTATCTTTCCATTGCGTATGGTACCAAAGTTGCAGATCAAACACTTTTCCTTCGCCACACATATCTTGCGTGTTTTGCAAAGCTGCTTGCCTACATGCGCCTTTCAAACAAGACTGTCATACCAACTGCATCGGAAATACAATCAATTTACACGGGCACATTTTTTCAAAAGATTGGAATAATAAATTTTCTCGAAGATGATTTCTTTACGTGGGTTGTGCGAGAAAAAGTCCAAAAAGCTCTTGTGGAATTAGCACAACGCATATCAACGCTATTGGAAAAATATCACCTTGAAGAACTCTCGGAAGATGTGCTTAAGTCTTTGTATCAAGAATTGGTAGACCCGGAGACGCGTCACGATCTTGGTGAATTTTATACACCGGATTGGCTTGCCGACCGTATTGTACGCCATGCTCTGAAAGATAATCCACGCGCAAGCGTGCTTGACCCCATGTGTGGTTCTGCAAGCTTTCTGTACTTCGCGATCCGTTATAAACGTGAACGTTTGGGAGATTCAAAAGAAACACTCGACCACATACGCGATTCAGTTGTTGGTATCGATATTCATCCACTGGCAGTAATCATAGCCAAAACAAACTATCTGCTTGGGCTTGGTGAATTATTGCGGAAACGACTTAAAGATTTTCAAATTCCCGTGTATATGGCAAACTCGCTCAAGATTCCGGAGAGACAGGGGCAGCAGATATCGGCATGGGAAAAAGTTCCGTGTATCAGCGTAGAGCTTGACCATACTTTCGAACCATTCCCTGAAGTCTTTATTGAACATCCTGCCGCATTCGATCAAGCTGTGGATGCGTGTCATGAGTATGCAAAGGAACACAATAAAACACAACTTTCGAATTTACATTTCCGGCAATATGCACGAAGACACATTGAAGCGAATGTTGATGATGTCACACTTGATGTTTTGTTCGGTGTTGCCAAGCGGATGCGCGATTTGATGGACAAAGGACGTGATTCCATTTGGGCGTTTATTCTCAAGAATGTTTACAAGCCAATATTTCTTAAAAATCAATTTGATTGGATTCTCGGTAATCCGCCGTGGCTTTCTTTCCGTTACGTAGAGAAAGGAGATTACCAGGATTATCTTCGCAATGCCATCCTTAATGCTTACGGACTTCTTGAAAAAGGGCAGGGACACCTGATAACACAGCTTGAACTTGGGACGCTTGTATTTTGTGCATCACTTTATCAGTACGGTAAAAAAGGATCACGTATTGGATTTGTGCTGCCGCGGAGTATTTTTACAGCCGATCAGCATCACAACTTCCGGGCTACGACATTCGGCAAAACAATTCATCAAACAGGTATAACAGAAGTGTGGGATTTAGAAAAAGTATCGCCGTTATTTAATGTCCCATCTTGTGTAGTCTTTGGAACACGGCCGCACTTTACTCAGAAACCTATTCAAACAGAAGTGTTGAGTGGAGAATTAAGTAAGGAAAAACGGAATGTATCTTTGGATGAAGCGAAGAAACACATCACGAAACGCGATACAGGATTGTACGTAGTGAGACAAGGCGAGCGATCCTTCTGGAGCGAAGACCAAAAAGCAGAATATACTGGAAGCAGTCCGTACGCAAGTAGTTTTTCACAAGGTGCCACTATTGTCCCTCGCACTTGTTGGTTTGTGCAGGTACAAGCTGATAGTGAATTGGGATTTAATCCTTCCGCGCCATTTGTAAAAACTGATCAACGCGCCATTGATCAGGCAAAGGAAGCATACGCGGATTTATTTGTCGAAGGAAATATTGAGAAGGAATTTCTTTACGCCACGCTTCTTTCTACAGATTTATTGCCATTTGGGTTTCTTGATTACAGGACTGTTGTCCTTCCTATTGTTCCAAGCAAGACTCATAATGCAGATACTTTTATTATGCTAACGGCAGATGATGCAACAAAGGAAGGCTACATACAACTTGCTCGATGGTTAAAATACTGTGAAAAAGAATGGAATAGCAGACGGAAAGAAAAAGCAAAAAATGAATCTCTCCTTAATTGGCTTGATTATCGTCATAAACTTACCGACCAACACTACAAATCGAAATACAAAGTTGTCTATCCCACTTCTGCAACAACATTATGTGGTGCTGTTATAACAAATGAAAAAATTGCAATTAAGATTGGTGGACAAAAAGTAATCCTGCAAAATTTTGTTGCTGAATCGAAACTATATTATTATGAAACAGAAAATGAGAACGAAGCACATTTTCTTTCTTCCTTTTTAAATTCTCCAATTATAGATGAAAAGATAAAACCAATGCAAAGTCGCGGACTTTGGGGTCCACGAGACATCCATAAAAAAGTCTGGGAGCTACCAATCCCGACATACAAAGAAGAAAAGCGTGAGCACCGAGAATTAGCGCAATTTGGCATCGACTGTGCGGAGAAAGTTAAGAAACTCCTGCCGGAATTAGAGACCAAAGACATCACGCCAGGCAAAATCGGCCGCTTACGTAACGAAGTGAGAGAGAGATTAAAAGAAGAACTTGCAGAGATAGATGGGATTGTGAAAAAGGTGATGGGGAAGTAAGGCATCTGGTAAAGACATGGCAATTATATTTTTTAAAAGATTAAACAAGGTAGAGACGTAATATATTACGTCTCTACAAAGAAAAATGTCATTATATAAAAACATATTTCGGATTGAATCAACGCGATTAAAAGAATACGATTATTCCCAGCCAGGTGAATATTTCGTAACGATTTGTACAGATGAACATAAATGTCTGTTTGGCACGGTAATAGAGGAGGATGTCGAGTTATCACCTATTGGTCGGATCGTAAAAAGCTGCTGGGAAGAAATACCGAAGCATTTCCATAATATTGAATTGGATGAGTTTGTTATAATGCCAAATCACATACACGGAATCATAATAATAAATGATAATCGTAGAGACGTTCAATCGGGTGAAATGGATAATAATCCAAATGGTAGAGACGTTCAATTGAACGTCTCTACAAGGATTTCGCCGAAAAGAGGAACATTGTCGGTTGTAATACGAACCTTCAAAGCTGCCGTGACTACAAAGTGCCGGCGTAATGGTTGGTATGAATTTCACTGGCAACCACGATTTTATGAGCACATCATTAATGATGAAAGAGATTCACGAAACATCCGCGATTATATTATCGACAATCCAATAAAATGGTTTTATGACAGCGAGAATCCAAATCAGAGAAAATAATTTATGAGAATCGCATTTGAATTCCATCCTTGACCGTAAGACACGCGAAAAAATAGCTCATTTTGTCTGGGCAGAATTAGTAAAATAGAATTATTGCAGATAATAGAAGATGTCAATCCAAATACCGAATAAGCGAAATTTTTATATTGATGAAGTTGGAGATCTAACACTTTTTGATAAACGCGGAAAAAATAATTGTTGGTCAAGAAGGTATTTCGGAATATTTTATGGTAGGCATTGCTCTCCTGCCGGATCCAATGATGGCACATAGCACACTTGAAGAACTTCGAAAAAAAACTGCTGGCTGATCCATATTTTACTAATGTGCCATCAATGCAGATACATGCAAAAAAGACTGTGGTGGCATTTCACGCAAAAGACAATCTTCCTAAGGTACGGAGGGAAATGTTTGCTCTTCTCCCAGCATTCGGTGTTAAGGTCTGGGTAGCAATTAGAAGGAAACAAGAACTTGTGCGGCTTGCACAATTATCATACAACCTTACTGGTCAAAAGTTCAAAGCAAACGATTTCTATGATGACTTAGTGAAGCGGTTATTTAGAAACTTACTCCACAAAGCCGATGAAAACATAATTTATTTTTCACGCCGTGGGAAATCTACCCGTGACGCGACTCTTGCTGCTGCTATCAAGAAAGCAAAGGAAAATTTTGAGCGGAAAATGGGAATTAAATCAAACCAGCCGACACAAATTCACTCATTATATCCATCACAGAATATCGGTTTACAAGTTATCGATTATTATCTCTGGGCTTTACAGCGGATGTACGAAAAGGGTGAAGATCGATTTTTTCATCTTCTTGCAAAAGAATATCGCCTTATCATGGATCTTGATGATACCAGGAATAAGGAATACGGAGAGTGGTACAGCGATTCAAATCTGCTGGGTATAGAAAAAATAATGCCCGATGCAAGCTAGGTTCAATCGGCAAGCCGATTAAACACACGGCACGAGGCCGGCGTTCACTTGATTGGGCTTGTTTAATATACTATAAGATATTGCCAGTGTCAATAATTTGACATCAATTTATTGAATTCCTATCAGAGAATTTGCATTATAAATGCACTTAAAAACAGAAATATTCTTGATGCAACTCTAATGAACATTGACCAAATGCCGTTGTAGTGTTTATGTAACGACGGAATGAGAAAATTAGAATTTAAGCTGTGACTTCCATTCTTCCAAACGATACCGAGCTTCAATTGCCTGATTTTACAGTCGTTTCTGCTTCGGCAGGATCGGGTAAGACGCATACGCTCACTTTGAAGCTGTTGCAGCTTTTATTCTCTCAGCGAGTGCCGAACAATCGGCTTCCCAATATTCTCGCTATGACCTTTACCAAAAACGCCGCTGTGGAAATGCGCCAGCGGGTGCTGGAATATCTCAAGCGTGCATATTTTGGTGATGAAACAATCCTCTCGCAGATTGCAGATGTTGTTGTGATGGAAAAGGAAGACCTCAGCGCAAAGGCGGGCGAGTTGATCGATGCCATTCTTTGTGACTACTCGGCGTTTCAAATCCAGACCATCGATAGTTTCATCGCTCGAGTGTTCCGTGCATCTGCGCTGGAGTTTGGATACTCCCCCACTATTGAAATTCTTCTCGATAGCCGCCCCTTGCTCGATGCTGCGTTTGAACAATTTGTGCGTGAACTTTCCACGGATCCGGTAAAGAAACGTTTGCTGGAAGAACTCACCGCACGCCTTGTGGATTCACAATCGCAGGCGCGTTATATCTGGAATCCATTCCGAAAACTTTCACAGGAAGTACGTGAACTGTATGGAACATTGAGTGCGCAGTCGAAGGATGTTCTTTTACCGGAAGATGATGGTGCTCGAGCGCGAGATCTTCAAAAAGAATTACTTGCGGAGTTTCAGCAATTGTTGAAACTTGTCCGCCAATCAGGTTTGGAAACATCGTCTTTGTTCGAGAATGTTGTAGTCGCCGCAGATTCGCGCGACATCGACAAATTGATTTCTCTCAAGAGCATAGAAAAGCCGCTTAAGGCAGGCAAAACAAAAACAGAGAAGGAAAAAGTCGAACATTGGAATATGCAGTTCGAACAGCACTTAGAAAAGTTTCGCGCATTGAAGATTGAGTACATCCGTTCATCTGCCGAGCAGTATTATCGTCCCGCTGTTGAGGCACACCGATTGTTCCGCAAGAACATCGAGCAAAGCATGCGCCGCACCAACCAGATCTATCTTGCAGATGTGAACCGTGCACTGTCATCGTATATTTCACAGGAGATTGTGCCGCAGGTGTACTTCTATTTAGGCGAAGCGATTGCGCATTACCTCATCGATGAGTTTCAGGATACGTCGCGCGTTCAGTGGGATGCATTGAAGCCGCTGCTGGAAGAAACGCTCTCAAAACGCGGCAGTCTCTTTATCGTGGGTGACACGAAGCAGTCCATCTACACTTTCCGTTATGCCGACTGGCACATTATGAAGCAGATCATGGAGACGACGGTGTTTCCTTCCGCACCACCGCAGGTAAAGGATCTTGCCATCAATTATCGAAGCGGCGAACGGATCGTTGAATTCAGCACAACAGTGTTTCATGAGATCGTGCCGGCACACTTTAATACTAAGGCACCGAATGCAAGCGGGCTTTCCACGTTCAAACAGGAAGTGCAGGAAAACAACCTCGGCAAAGGGTACGTGGAAGTTGTTTCGTTCGAACCGAACGGCGAGCTTCTGCCAGAGAGAACTAAGCTTCTGGACATTATTGCTGAATGCCGTGCACGCGGATATGAATTTGGCGACATCACTATTCTCACACCGAAAAACAGCGACGTGGTAGAAGTGAGCGGCTGGCTTAACAGTGCGCAGATTCCATTCGTCTCGCACAGCAGTCTCGATATCCGCAGCAGGAGAATTACCGGTGATCTTCTTGCACTTATGCGTTTCCTCGATTCGCCCATCGACGATCTTGCATTCGCTTTGTTTATTCTGAGTAAAACATTTATCCGCATATTAGGCGCATGGTCAAATCTACCAGTCGAAAAAGATCTTCATGCATTCGTTCTGGAAGCGCGGCGAAACAGTCGGCCAATGCCGTTGTATATCATGTTTCGCGAAAGATACCCATCGCTCTGGCAGCAATATTTTGAACAACTTTTCACGGTTGTCGGATATTTGCCTTTGTATGATCTGGCAATGGAAATATTTAAACGATTCCAGCTCTTCTCGTTGATGAGTGAAGAAGAAGGAACGCTGGCAAAGTTGTTAGAAGTAATCAAGAATTTTGAAGATCTCGGACAAAACAACCTGAAAGACTTCCTCACGTTTGCCGAAGAGGAGGGCGATGACAGTTCATGGAATATTATCCTTCCGCGCGGAGCCGGCGCTGTGGAAGTCATGACGATTCACAAAGCAAAAGGTCTTGGCAATCGTGTGGTGCTTGTTCTCTTGTATGACACGAAGAAGAATCCTTCATCGCGCATCCTCAAGGAAGAAGCGGACGGCATACGATTGCTTCACATAACGAAGAAAGAAGCGGAGTCGCTGGAGGAATTCCGGCAATTGTATGACGAGAATCGGTTGATGCACGATGTAGACGACTTGAATAAGCTCTATGTTGCATTTACGCGTGCGCGGGAAGAGATGTATGTTCTCAGTGTGAAGAGTGAGAAGTACGATGAGCCTTCCAAATTTCTGCCAGTGAAAGGATATGAGCCAACGATAAAACCCATTGTTGAAAAGAAAGATTCGATTCTCATGCCACAAGCAGAAAAGCGGTTTGCCACACGATCAGTCCCGATGGATACAACGAATGCAGTGAAGTTGGCTGTGTATGAACGACAGCGCGGCGATCATATTCATGCGATCTTATCGCAGATAGAATTTGTTGGCGAGCATATCGAAGATTCACTCCACATACTCATAGAACAACATGCGCCGGAAACAACGGCAGGAATGGATATTCATCTTTTGCAAAATACGTTGTTAGGTTTTTTGTCTTCACCTGAGATACTGAGATGGTTTACTCCGCAGACAGGAAGAACAATTCTCAACGAGCAGGAATTTGTCACCGCCGATGCTGGTCTATTTCGCATGGATCGCATCGTGGTGGATGCGAACACCATTACAGTGATCGATTTCAAGACCGGAGATGACAAAGAAGGATATACCGAGCAGGTGCAGAGGTATATGAATATCCTCAAGAGCTATTATACGGAACGAAGCATACAGGGCATCCTTGCTTTCGTTGATAGGAAAAATATTCGGACGGTCGTATGAACGAACGCATTGTCGTATGCCCGCATGATTCTCTTGTTAAGACAGTTGTTGACCAGTTACCCAATGACATACGTGATTATTCTCGCATTGCACTTGTGTTTCCCGGGAAACGACCTGCGCATTTTATTCGCAAGGAACTTGCAGTGCGTATTGGCAGCAGCTTTATCCCACCAAAAATATTTTCTATCGATGATTTTGTCCTTTCCCTCTACCAACAGCTTCCTGCAGAGCCGCGTAAAGATCTGGAGCCGATGGATGCGATTGCTTTGTTGTATCGCGTTCATGCAGGATTGAGTGAACGATTGGGTGGTGAGCACTTTACTGCATTCGATGAATTCCTTCCACTCGGAATTAAATTACTCGGCGAACTGGAAGAACTTTGTCTCGCTCACCTGCCGGATCGACGGATTGAAGAAGAATTAGGGATGCTGACACATAATCGGCTCTTTTCTCTGCAGGCATACTATAAACAGTTCTATGCGCTCGTTAAGGAATCGGGGTATGCAACGCGCGCCATGCGGTATGTGGAAGTTGCAGACCGTATTCAGGAAATTGATCTGACGAAATATTCAAAGATCATTATTGTCGAACTCTTCAAGCAGACGTATTCCGAACAAGTCATCTTTCATGAGATCGAGAAACGCCAGAATGTCTGGATGGTGTATCAGTCCGATAAGAGAGATGAGAATGCGCCAGAGCTGGAGATACATTATACCAAAGCATCCGATACACATGGCCAGGTGTTTGCACTTTCGGCATGCGTTGGGCGGCAGATGAAGGAAGGAATGCCTTTAAACGAACATTCAGTTATCGTTCTTCCTGCGCCCGATTCTCTCTTTCCGGTATATCACCAAACGCTTTCTTTGCTTGGCGAAGAAGAATACAACATTGCGCTCGGTTATCCTGTTGTTCGGACACCTATCTTTGGGTTCTTCAACAATCTGCTTGAACTTCTTGCCACAAAACAGAACGATGCGTTCTCTGCATCATCGTATATCAAGTTCATTCTTCATCCGTACACGAAGAACATCCGCTGGAACCAGCACACCGACGTAACCCGAATTTTGTTTCATGCGATTGAAGCAAAATTGACAAGCGATGCATCGAAGAAACTCATAACATTGAACGATGTCGAACAGGTAGAGGATGTATTTTCCAGTGTGGTTTTTGTGTTGAACAAACAAGACCTGGAAATAACCCCGGAACAACTCAAACAGCATCTATGCACGATCCACAATCAGACCATACGAGCATTTGATCAACTTGGTTCACTCACCGAGTTTGCACAAAAGTCTATTGCCCTGCTCACCTATATGTATGAAGAAAGCACTGCGCGGTTACATCCATTGTTCCGGCGCTATGCAGAAACGATGATCGAAGTCTTCCAGCATATAAAACATTCTTTGATCGGAAATGTTTCGTTCCGGGATGTGCAGGGGTATCTCACATTTCTCCGGCAGTATGTTGGGATGCAGGAAGTGCCGTTTGCAGGAACACCGCTGCGCGGTTTGCAGGTGCTTGGAATGCTAGAGACCCGCGGCCTACAGTTCGATGATGTCTACATCCTCAACGTGAACGATGAAATTCTTCCCGGCAGCCCAACGAGCGATATGCTGTTACCCCAGCAATTGCGGGAGCGTCTTGGATTGGAAACGCGCCGTGATCGGGATGCGCTGATGGAATATTATTTCAACTTGCTGGTGCGCAGTGCCAAGCGTGTGCATCTTTTCTATACCGATGCAGGAGATGCGATGAAAAGCCGGTTTGTTGAAAAGTTGTTGTGGGAAGAGGAGAAAAAGAAACGATCTTGTTCCTCCGAAGAGCAGATCGAGACAGTTCATTATACATTGAAGCTGGCGAATGATTTAGTGGCTCCAATGGAAAAATCCAAGCAGGTTATGTCGCTCCTGCGCGGATTCTCGTTCAGCGCGAGCTCTCTGGATACGTATTTGCGCTGTCCAATCAAGTTCTATTATAGATATCTCTTGAAGCTGGAAGAAAAAGATGAAGCGTCGGATGATCTCGAGGCGAAGGATGTCGGCAAGTTTGTGCACGCTGTACTGAAAAAGTATTTTGAACGATTGGTAGACCTACCGTTGAAGTCTTCTGACCTTGACGGTGCGCGTATGGAAAATCTCACAGAAGAACTTTTTGCGGAAACATTTGGCAAAGAACAGGGCGGTGCGGTGTTTCTTTTGAAACAACAGATTCGGCGTCGATTGAAGGAGTACCTGACAGAGTATCAAGCACAAGTGCTTAAACAAGGATCGGTTATGATTCGTGCACTGGAGAAAGAATTAACAATGGATATCGCCGGTATCAAGTGTGAAGGACGTATAGACCGCATTGAAGAACGGGGCAATGCGCATGTTATTTTGGATTATAAAACCGGCGCCAATCCGAAAAAGAAACCTATTCGATTTGATAAATTAAATTTCGATGATCGCACAACATGGAGCGATGCAGTGCATTCTCTGCAATTACCGCTGTATCTGTTACTCTACAGGAATGCATCGCGGTTGCCGGTGGAACAAATCATTTCAGCATATCTGTATCTTGGCGAGAAGACGATAACGATGGAAAGCGAAGTTCCGCTATACGAAGATAAAATGCAGCAGATGAATGAACTTCACAAGATCGAAGAATTTCTTGCAAGGCTCTTCCAAGAAATACTCGATGCGAACGTTCCTTTCCAAGCCCCAAAAGATGTAAACGCCTCATGCCCGGGTTGCCCGATGAAGCCGGTATGCGGCACGCAATGGGTGCAAAGATGAACAGTGTAGGATATAGAATAAAATTGTTTATTGAGAGTAATGAACGATTTTTTTATATTACATAGACTCATTCATTAACTATAAGGAGTTACCATGAAAAATATTATTTTGAAGGGAACAATACTGTTCGTGCTGACCATCGCAGCTATGGGTATTATTGTTGGTCAGGGATTGTCCTGGGAAAGCACAACAACGGTACCGATGGCTAATGGAAAGATAATTCATTCTACATCATCCTACCGGCCGCACATGTTTAAGCAATCGTCGGAAAATAATGCATCGATTTTCCGTCTTGATAAGGAAATGATGTACTTTATTGACATACAAAAGGAAGAATATTCCGAGATGACCTTCGCAGAAATGGAAGCGTACACAAAAAAAGCGAACAAAAAACTGGAAGAGATGAATGAAAAATTAAAAAACCTACCTCCCGAACAAAGAAAAATGATGGAACAAATGATGGGGAAAGCGGCTATGGGAGGACAAAATGCTAAAATCGACGTGATAAAAACTGCCGAGAAAAAAAACATCAGTGGGTATATTTGTATCAAGTATGCAATGAAAGAGGACACTACCGAAATTGGAAGCGTGTGGACAACGACCGGCGTCCCCGATTTCGGCAGTATGCAAAAAGATATGAAAGAATTTGGTCAGCGGATGGCAGCACAGATGCCGAAGGCGGGAGAGATGGTTGAAGCGATGAAAAAGGTTGAGGGATTTCCTGTTCAAACAACCATCGCAGGTATCACAACGACCGTTACAAAGATTGAGAATAAAGTAGCCGCCGCGAGTGAGTTTGAAGTTCCTGCAGGGTATAAAAAAGTACCTCCCAAAAACTTTAAGGATAAATAGAATACAAAAAGTCAAGAACATCAATGCAAATAGCACAACATTGTTTTGCTTTGATGGGGTTTGCATATACTCCTCCGTGGAGTGTTAATGCTGGATTCATTGTCGGCGATGAAAAAACGCTTATAGTAGACAGCGGTCCACACATACTTGCCGCGGCAACGATCGAGGGCTATGCCCATGCTGTTCGACCATCCAATCAGTTGCTTTTAATCAATACAGAACGACATCTTGATCATATAAGTGGCAATAGTCATTTTGCTGATAATGGTGTTGAAGTGTATGGTCATGTTGGCATTCAACGACAAAACTCTGAATTGAAAAGTGATATTGATGAGTATATAGCATGTACTCCAAATGCTGTCCGGCGGAAGCGAGAAGAAGCAGCAATTGTTTTTACCGGTACGAGAATTATCAATCCAATTTATAAAATAACATCAGAGATAAAGTTCAATCTGGGAAATCTCAACGCTGAAGTTTTACTTACTCCAGGACATACTCCGACGAATCTCTGTGTGTTTGTGCCTGCGGAACGGGTCCTCTTTTGTGGTGATAGTGTCGTCAGTCGATATTTGCCGAACCTCGAGGGAGGCAGTGTCAGGGATTGGCAGCAATGGCTTTCAACATTGGATCGTATTGTAGCACTTGAGGCAGAGGTGTTGGTGTGTGGACATGGACCGATACTGCAGGGTGACAATGTGCCGAAGGAGATCCAGCGAGTACGCACAATCATTGAACGTGCTATACTGGGGAAAAAAGCGCCAACGTCATACGAATCGGGAAAATAAAAACAGGCGAACCACTCACGTTCATAAAACATTCAGAACTACTTAAATAAATTATAAACTAATCTTGGATTTTGTGCTCAATCATAATGAGTACACATGAGATAGGATTTAAGATGTTCCCCATTGTCCAATGCTTTGAACAATATCTGTATCGTGCTTGAACTCCGATGTCAGATGGAATTCGATGTCGGGAAACATCTCCTGTGCTGTATGGAATGACCACGTTCCTTCGGCAAGAAAGACCGGATGATCATCTTTGTCATATGCAATATGGGGATTTTGAAAAGAGAGAAAGCGTTCAAATTGTTCTTTGTTTACCGATGTGAACCAAAACGCCTTATAGATATTGAGCGATTGTAAATCGCACTCCGCACCGTATTCGTGCAGCAATCTAAATTTAATAACTTCAAATTGCATCTCACCGACAGTACCGACGATCTTCACATTGCCTTGCTGGCGAAGGAAGAGTTGAGCGACACCTTCATCGGAAAGCTGCCGAATTCCCTTATCTAATTGCTTTGCCTTGAACGGATTTCTGTTAATAAGTTGTCGGAAGATTTCCGGTGAAAATCTCGGTATCCCTTTAAAAACAAATTGTTCACCGTCTGTAAGCGTATCGCCGATCTTAAAATATCCTGTGTCATACAGTCCAACCACATCACCGGGCCATGCTTCATCGATAATACTTTTTTCATTTGCCATGAAGCTTGTTGGAGTGGCAAAGCGAAGTTCTTTTTCTAAACGCGTATGATAATAATATTTGTTCCGCTCAAACTTGCCGGAACACACACGGCAAAATGCAATACGGTCCCGATGGTTAGGATCGAGGTTCGCATGAATTTTAAAAATGAACCCGCTGAATGAACTTTCAGCCGGATCGATCTTTCTGATACTTGTGTCCCTTGGTTGTGGAAAAGGAGCAATCTTCACAAAAGTATCTAAAAGTTCTTTTACGCCGAAATTATTGATAGCACTGCCGAAAAAAACCGGAGCAAGATATGCATCACGGTAATGTTCTTCATTAAACTGCTCACACACCCCTTCAACGATTCCAATATCCTC
This sequence comes from Ignavibacteriota bacterium, assembly GCA_003155495.1. Lineage (GTDB taxonomy): Bacteria > Bacteroidota > Ignavibacteria > UBA10030 > UBA10030 > Fen-1298. The sequence continues at coordinate 6,305 of PMDB01000076.1, read as the reverse complement.
ACGAAGTTTATCGGCTGAATCAGCACCGATATGTTCATCAAGAAGCGGACTTGCAATGTTGTCGATGCCAACGATATCCTCCGAAATGCGTGTTTTATTGGGGGAGAAGAGCTCTAATTGTTTCTCAAATAAATTGTACACGCCCTGAAATCGCACACCGATGCCTATGGGCCACGTGAGCGGACGCGTATGAATGCCGAGCTCCCTTTCCAGTTCGTCTAAAAGTGCAAATGGATCTCGTCCTTCTCTATCCAGTTTGTTAATGAACACGATCACCGGTATGGTTCGCATGCGGCAGACGCTCATGAGCTTTCGTGTCTGCTCTTCTACGCCCTTTACACAATCAATCACAAGGATAACACTATCTACGGCTGTAAGAGTTCTGTAAGTATCTTCGGCAAAATCCTTGTGACCCGGTGTATCCAAGATGTTGACCTTGTATCCCTTGTACTCAAAGCCCATCACAGAAGTTGCGACGGAGATGCCGCGCTGTTTTTCAATTTCCATGAAATCGGAGGTGGCGGTTTTTGTGATCTTGTTGCTCTTCACTGCGCCTGCCGTGTGAATCGCACCGCCGAAGAGCAACAGCTTTTCAGTGAGCGTTGTTTTTCCAGCGTCAGGATGACTGATAATGCCAAATGTTCGTCGTCGTGTAAGTTCGTTATGTTTCATGAATAAATAATCTGATTAAAAACCTGATTCTTATTGAGTACAAGAAAAGCGAGGCATGCATGATGCCCCGAAGAATAGAGGAGAAGCTACGGTGGTGAAAGTTTTATGTGACTCGAAAGCATGATCATTCTTCTATAAGATAAGAAAAGTTCAGGAGAGAGCCAAATTGTGTTAAATCAGGGTAGTGACTCATTTTGAAATTTGACAATACGACATTTATGTCGTATATATTGTTGGAGATTATGGCTTTGAAGTCGGTTAAAAAATATTTACCTTTTTTTAAACAAACACAAGGGGAAAACATGTCAGAGCCAGCCATATCACCAACCGAAGCAATTCTTAGCTTTAAAATAGACAACAAACAACCCGTAGAACTTATTGATTTAACAGAATCATTCACAGCACTCGCTGAACAGTACAAAAGATTTCTTATAGCGAATCCAGAACTACCCAAACCGGATGATCCAAAACTTTACGTTAAATCTATAAGAACGGGAAGTATTGAGGCGGAAATAGTTGAATTTTTGCAATTCGCAATTCCCTTTACTGTCACAACAGTTAATATAATTGAGTTTTCAAAACACTTAAAAACTATATTTGAATATTTCTCTGGCAAAATTAATATTGATAAACCTAAATTAGAAAAAACTGATTATGAACAACTTACTAAAATAGTTGCTCCAGTTGCGAAAGATAATGCTTCTCAACTAATTGTTTCTGCATCTCAAGGCGGAAAAGTAGTAGTTAATTTCAATGCTGATTCTCAGGCTACTAATGCCATGCAGAATAGGTGGGGAAGAGAAATAAAGAATCTGAAAAAGGAAGACACAGGATTTCAAGAAAAAAAATTATTGTATTGGCACAAAACAAAAAATACACAAAAGAAAGAATCAAGAGATTGGGCTATCATTGAAAGCATTGATCCAAAACCGGTAAAAACTATTTTTCAAAATGATGGTGATAAAATTCGAGTTCTCAATGACCCTCTTTACGCAAAGGGTTATATTGTAGACGTAGTGATTGAAACTATTCAAGGTATACCCTCTCTGTACAAAATCACCAATATTCTTGATACTGTTCCTCATCCACTTCAAGCGAAAGAAATAAAAACCGACAAAAAGAAGAAAACAACTAGTATTCTAAAACATACTCGCGTATTCAATCTTGATGAATAGATTAATCTTCTTTTCATATAGAGTTAGCCACGTTAAAGTGGCTGATCTTATAGTAGTTTAAGCATCTTTACTCGCATACACCGTTCCAGTCTCGAAGTGCTGAAACACTTCGTTTAATGGTTAGGAATTAAGCCCTCTTAGTGAGGGCTTTGCTTTTTCAAGCTGAATAAATTTACAGAAAAGGGGATAAGCTATGCGAAGGGCTACAAAATAGATAATTTACGCAAGGTCTATTAATTATAGACTTTGCGTATAGTACACAAAAAATAGCTTTTACGTAAAAGCTATTTCATTTCTTACTTTTACTGTTTTTCCATTTAATAAAATTGGGGTATTCGGTTTTAAATACTCTCCGATTCTTACGGCAAGCAATTCTAACGGCAGTTGACCAAGAGGCTTCGCCCGCGTTTTTCTCAAGAAGTTTATGTTCTTTATCAATATAATTGTAGAATCGCATGTTTTTCTTTGATACTTTTTTACCTCTGTATTTAGATATTTCTTTTATGATTTTGTCATAATTTTTGACAATTTCTTCAGTGGCATACTGTGATTCTGTTTTATACGGCCATAATCCTTCACGACTACGTATGTAATTTTCAAAGTAATGCTTAGAAAGATAACTCTCTAATAGTTGAATATATTTCTCATCGTTTGCGAGCTTTCGGCGTTCTGAATGCATAATCCGTATAAAAGACTTGGTTTCGTCTGCGGCTAAGACGTGAAGTTCAACTTTTGGGAATTTGCTTTTGATCTTTTCAATCATATAAAATTAAAAATCCCTCTCGTGCCTTAGAATAGATCTGAAGTCTATCCTCGCTATCTGTGTAGCGAACGAGAAGGATTTTAAATTCTTAATTCATACATCTAAGGCGGTGTATGATTCATTTGAAGCTTATCTATTTCTTTTTCCAGCGTGCTTTTGCGGCTATTTGTGCTATTTGTGATCTCTTTGTTTTAGATAGGGCTTTTGCCCTTGCATTCCCGCCCTTCAATCCGCCTAAACGCCCCAAAGCTACAGCGGCGGGGTTCCGAGTATCTTCAATGATGGGTTCTTTGGTTTTCCCTGTGGCAAGGTCAACAATAGACTTTGCAAGCTGGTTTGTATCTCTTGGTCTTTTGGGCTTATTCATATAGCAAATATACTAAAGCCTTCTTATCCGGTCAAGCATAATCGACATGGGGGATAATTCAAAATGAGTCACTACCAAATTGTCTTAAATCAGAAAAAAATCAAAATGAAAAGGAAAAGTAAAATCCTGCCCGGAAACCCAACTGTGAGAAGGGAAGACAATGCAAACCTTTAAATAAAACCTGCCGGAAGATACACATATACTCAATGTATCGTACGGCAGATTTATTATATATTCATACTTACTGTTATGCTTGAAGATTAGAAAATATAACCGTTTTCACCATGCTGACTGAGATCCAATCCTTCTTCTTCTTCCTGAGGTTCAATGCGAAGACCCATTGTCTTCTGAAGGCCTTTTAATATTAACCAGGTCATGACAAATGAGAAAACGATAGTTACCCCTACACTGAACAGTTGAATGCCCAGCAGAGAATAGCTGCCGTAGAAAAGTCCATTTCCTCCTGCTGCGTTCACAGTTGTTGTTGCAAACAAACCGATTGCAATTGCTCCAAATGAACTCCCAACACCATGAACGCCGACGACATCCAGTGAGTCGTCAAAACCGAAATGATTTTTCAGGGATACTCCCCAGTAGCATAAAACACCAAGACATAGTCCAATGAATATAGCCGCTAGAGGTGTCACGAATCCTGCTGCAGGAGTGATACCGGCAAGTCCAGCGATTGCACCTGAAGCCGCTCCGAGAACAGTCGGTTTAGAACGCTTATACCACTCCATAAATACCCAAGATAATGTTGCCGCTGCAGCTGAACATTGCGTATTGATAAAAGCTGTAAGGGCTAATGTACCCGAGGTCAAAGCACTGCCGGCATTGAAGCCGAACCAACCAAACCATAACAATGCAGCACCGGTTAATGTCATTGTTAAATTATGTGGTGGCATATGTTCATGTCCATGACTCTTGCGGTTGCCTATAACGATTGCTGCTGCAAGCGCAGATAAACCTGAGCTAATATGCACTACAAACCCACCCGCAAAATCCAATGTTCCTAATGACCGAAGCCATCCGCCCACACCCCAGACCCAGTGCGTTATCGGTGCGTAAACAAATGTGGACCACAAGAGAAGGAATACAATATAAGTTTTGAATTTGAACCGTTCAGCAACTGCACCGGTGATGAGCGCTGGAGTTATTATTGCAAACATCATTTGGAATATCATAAATGCCTGGTGTGGAATTGTCGCTGCATAATCAGGATTTGGAGTAAGTCCTACACCGGCAAGACCGGCCCATGACAAATTTCCAATAATATGTCCACAATCTGGTCCAAATGAGAGACTGTATCCCCATAGTACCCATTGGAGTGTGATGACACCGAGTGCGATGAAACTTTGCATAATTGTCCCGAGAACATTTTTACGCCGCACCATGCCGCCATAAAATAATGCTAATCCCGGTGTCATCAGCATAACAAGCGCTGTAGACACCATAATCCAAGTCAAGTCATTGTTATCTATTTTCATAATGCCTCATCTCCTGTCTCTTCTGTTCGTACACGTATCGCTTCTTCTACCGGCAAAATGAAAATCTTCCCGTCGCCGACCTTACCTGTTTTTGTACAGCGGATGATGATCGAGACTGCTTCCTCTACACGTCCATCAGGCACAACGACTTCTAATTTGACTTTCGGCAGAAAATCTACTTGATATTCGGCTCCGCGGTAAACTTCGGTATGTCCTTTCTGCCTGCCAAATCCTTTGACTTCTTGCAATGTCATTCCGCGGAATCCCGCCTCTTGTAACGCCTCCCGGATATCGTCTACTGAATGTGGACGAACGATAGCTTCAATTTTTTTCATAAGGGACTTTCGTTGTTTTTTGAAATGTCATGAGTAAGGCAAAAGACATGCAACATATTACTAACTATAGTAATTTAATAATTGTTATTAATTAATCAAGGTTGTTATGCCTATTGTATGCTTTTTATGGTGTTGGAACGAATATGCCTTTATGTAGAGGAAGTTTAATGGAGAGACAAAATTTAAAAAGAAGGAAAGAGGATTGTTGCTTATGCGGAAAGTACTGTGATGAAGATGGGGCGCTTTACACACATGGCTTCCAAGCGCCCCTTATGCAGTTCGAATTAGAAGATATAGCCGCTTTCACCGTGCTGACTGAGATCCAGTCCCTGCACTTCTTCTTCCTGTTGAACGCGTAATCCCATGGTCCAATCAAGTGCTTTGAGAATAATCCATGTGACACAGAACGCGTAAGCAATTGCTACTACAACGCTCAAGAGTTGGACAAGAAAGAGAGATGGATTGCCAAAGAATGCTCCGTCGGCTCCTGCAGCATTGATTGCCTTCGATGCAAATAGACCCGTTGCAAGTGCCCCAAACGTGCCGCCGACGCCATGGACGCCGACCGCATCGAGCGAATCATCATAGCCAAAGAAGTTCTTGATGTTCACGCCAAAGTAGCATACCGCACCTGCGCCAAAACCAATAGCAAGCGCGGCAAGCGGACCGACAAAACCGGATGCCGGCGTAATAGCTACAAGACCTGCAACCGCACCTGACGCTGCACCAAGAAGCGTCGGTTTGCCGCGGTGCTTCCATTCCACGATAAGCCACGAAAGTGTCGCTGTTGCCGCTGCAATATGAGTCGTTAAGAATGCAGACGTTGCAAGCGCACCGGAGGCGAGAGCACTTCCTCCATTAAATCCAAACCAACCGAACCATAACAACGTAGCACCAAGTAATGTCATGGTTAAGTTATGAGGCGGCATATGTTCGTGCCCATGTCCTTTCCGTTTACCTATGATAATTGCTGCTGCAAGAGCAGACACGCCGGAACTAATATGAACTACAAGTCCGCCTGCAAAATCCAATGCACCTAACGATCGAAGCCATCCGCCAACACCCCACACCCAATGCGCGAGCGGCGCATACACAAGAGTTGACCAGAGAAGAACGAAAACCAAATATGTGCTGAATTTAAATCGTTCTGCAAACGCTCCCGAAATCAAAGCGGGTGTGATGATCGCGAACATCATTTGAAACATCATAAATGCTTGATGGGGTATTGTTGCAGCATAATCCGGATTTGGCTCAAGTCCTACGCTCTGTAAACCAGCCCATTGCAAGTTGCCGATGATTCCATGAATATCCGGACCGAAGGCAAGTGAATAGCCGATCAATACCCACTGTACTGTGATCAGCCCTAATGCTACAAAGCTCTGCATAATAGTACCCAGCACATTCTTTTGGCGCACCATACCGCCGTAGAATAATGCTAATCCCGGTGTCATCAGCATAACAAGCGCTGTGGACACCAACATCCATGTCGTATCACCAGTATCTATT
>PMDB01000008.1 GCA_003155495.1 Ignavibacteriota bacterium | reverse complement strand
TGGAAATCCACAGAAGGAATCCAGATAATTGTAGATGGTGTAGCATGGGTAAGCGAGCTTGTTATCACGAAAAACACAAGCATCATAAGGGTAGTCTTTTGAATCACATTGTTTCTCCTTTTGTATAAAACATAGATAAATGAGCTTGTCATCATGAAGATCGCAAGCATTGTAAGAGTAGTTTTTTGAATCGATTTCATATTGTTTCTCCTAATTATATTCTAAAATAGTATTTGCATTATTGATTTTATTGAAAATATATGTTCGTCCGGTTTATAACCGGGCTGCATCACCAGCGATGAGATGATTCATCAGGTTGGGCCGCACGAACCCCTGTAGAAAAACTGATGGCGATAAATGACACCATTATTGTTAAAAAAATCTTCATGAATAACCTCTCTTTATGTGTAATTGTTAAATAATTGTTTACCTTCTCAATCCATCAAACAGATTCCCCTTGTTCGTTTAGATAGACCTGGCTGACATCATTGACATTCGAGACTAATATGCTGTCAGACTTTGTTTTCCCTGTTTGCCCCTTTTTCATCATGATTGATATTGCTTTGTGGGCTAAATGTTGAGGTACGACGGTTTCCACGCGTACCTTAAGGAGATACTCAACTTTGTATTCGGTCCCCCGGTAAACTTCTGTATGTGCCTCTTGTCTTCCAAAATCACGGACTTCGGTAACCGTCATTCCATGAATCCCCACTTTGAGAAGCGATTCACGAACATCTTCGAGTTTACTAGGACTGATTATTGCTTCGATCTTTTTCATGTGTCGTCCGATTAAAACCTTACTATCTATTGTTGCTTAATGCAACTACCTTATAATATAAGGTAGTTTTGTCAAATGTCAAGAGTTATTTAATTAATTTCCTCTAATAACCTTAATATAGTAAACTATTATATTGACAAACTTGGAACTTTCACGTTCCTGTTTTTTGTTGCAAATGCGCTGCTGAATCAGCGCGTAATTTATTTATTCGACTAGAAAGATAATCCCTCGAACAATGCATTTCTGTTTGTTTAACTATTATGGCATGTGCATGACATATTCATTTCAGTTTTATTCCCACTTTCGTCTGTTGCCTCCGTTCTTTTCAAAACGTACATTGTACCTAACGAACCATTCTCAACGTAACTGAGGTTATAAATCCACATGTATCACTCAAATCAAGGTGACCTTATGAACCCATTTGCGAAATTCGCATTGCCATTATTCAGTCTGGCTTTTTTATCACCGAATACATTGCTGGCACAGGAGCACGACCGCAGCAAGATTCCCGATCAGTATAAATGGGACCTTACGCACATTTACGCCAACAATGAGGCTTGGCAAAAAGCCAAAGAGAAACTTGTCGCCGAAATACCAGAAATCGAGAAGTACAAAAATACTTTAGGCACATCAGCCCAACAACTTCTTGGATGTCTCGACCTGGTGACAGATCTCGGGAAAGAGCTATCACGTCTGCAAAGCTATGCAAGCTTGAGTTCAGATCAGGATACACGCGTATCGCAATATCTCGGTATGCAGCAGGAAATCAGCCAGATCGGTTCCGGATTCGCTGCGAAAGCGGCGTACATTGAACCGGAAATTCTTGGGATCGATCAGGCAAAGGTGCAGGCATTCATCAAGAGTGAAAAAAAATTAGAACTCTATCGCCATTCTTTAGATGACATATTACGGCGAAAGGCACATACCGGAACGGCAGGCGAGGAAAAAATTATTGCTGATGCCGGATTAATGGCAGACGGACCGGACAATATTCATGGTATTTTTGCCAACGCCGACTTTCCCTATCCTGAAGTCACCTTGAGCGACGGTAAAACTGTGAAGCTCAACCAATCCGGTTACCCTCTCTATCGTGCGCTGCCAAACCGCGATGATCGAAAGAAAGTGTTTGCTGCTTTTTTTGGTAAGTTGAACGATTTTCGACGAACGTACGGTACCCAGCTCAATGCAGAGGTAAAAAAAGATCTCTTCTTTAAAAATGCGCGCAGCTATGCTTCCTGTCTCGGAAGCGCACTTGATGCTAACAACATCCCGACAGATGTGTATTACAGCCTTGTCGACAACGTCAATAAAAATCTCAACACGTTTCACCGTTATCTGAAACTGCGACAAAGAATTCTTGGTGTAGATCAATTGCATTATTATGACCTCTATGCACCTCTGCTTGCCAACGTTGATTTGAAATACACTATCGAGGAATCACAAAAACATATTCTCTCAGCACTTAAACCCCTGGGCGATGAATACGTTTCAGTTGTACAGAAAGGGTTTCGCGAGCGATGGATCGATGTCTATCCGACAGAAGGCAAACGTTCTGGCGCATATTCCAATGGCTCTGTCTACGACGTACATCCGTACATTCTCCTGAACTATAATGGTAAATATGATGATATGAGCACGATAGCCCACGAACTTGGCCATACGATGCACAGTTATCTTTCCAATACAAATCAACCCTATGCAACATCGCAGTACCCCATATTTGTTGCAGAAGTTGCCTCTACATTCAATGAAGCCCTCTTGATCGATTACATGTTGAAGCAAATTAAAGACGACAATGTAAAACTTTCACTCCTCGGCAATTATCTTGAAGGCATCAAAGGAACAGTTTTCCGGCAGACACAGTTTGCGGAATTCGAGTTACGCATCCACGAGATGGCGGAAAAAGGCGAACCTCTCACGGGTGATGTCATGAACAATGTCTACGATGAAATTGTTAAAAAATATTATGGACACGATAAGAACGTGTGCATTGTAGACGACGAAATTAAAGCAGAGTGGATGTTTATTCCTCACTTCTACTATAATTTCTATGTGTATCAATATGCAACCGCCTTCACAGCGTCGGCCGCAATCTCCGAGCAGGTACTTTCAGGTGATAAAGCAGCAACAAAACACTTCATCCAGTTCCTTTCGTCGGGCAGCACAGATTATCCGGTCAATCTTCTGAAAAAAGCCGGTGTCGATATGACAACGTCCGGACCTTTCGAGTTAACAATGAAAAAGATGAATCATGTGATGGATGAAATGGAAAAGATTTTGAATACGATGAAGAAATAAGTTGTCCGCATATGACAATGGGCGCAATAGACGTGGAACAATCATAGTGGATTGTTTGTCGTTGCGTCCTTTTCCTTTTAATAATCATTTCCTATATAATTGTAGGTACAGACTTTTTAAATCAATAAGTTATAAAAGCAACTCAATACATTCTTGAATACTATAGTTAATTTTCCAGAATGAGAGATTGATATTGATGCTGTGAGAAGTTAACAAAGAAGAGAGGATGACGTCTGCTCATTAGAAATAACTTTGCATGTATATTGATATGGTGTAAAAACCGCTCTTAAAAACAATCGCACTCATTAAGGAAAAATGAATTGTTTATCAGCCATGTTGCCGTAGGATTTGGTACAAAGAAACTTGCTCCGGAAGTAAAACTGGGAACTCTCCTCCTCGCGTCACAATGGCTCGATCTTATTTTTCCGATTTTCGTATTGCTGGGGTTGGAGCATGTCAGGCCCGATCCCGGTAATACAGCATTCACACCCTATAATTTCTATGATTATCCTTTTTCCCATAGTTTGCTGACAACGATTGGGTGGGCAATCCTTATTGGCGGTTCATACTTCCTCATCAGACGACGATGGAAGGGAACTCTTGTACTTGCCTGCGGAGTTCTCAGCCATTGGCTGCTCGATTTCATATCACATCGCCCCGATATGCCGATTGCACCAGGACTGCAGATATATGTCGGGCTTGGATTATGGAATTCGATTCCTGCCACAGTAATTATCGAGACTTGTTTATTCACTCTTGGTATAGCGTTGTATCTCCACACAACCTCCGCGCGTGATCGTACAGGGCACATAGCACTTTGGTCGTTCGTCGGTCTTCATGTTTTTCTTTTCATCGGCAATGTTTTAAGCCGGGTGCCAGTGGAAGGGACTGCAATGGCAATCGGTGGTCTTACCCAATGGCTCATCATTCCATGGGCATATTGGATTGATCGACATCGACAAACCCAGTAAATCCATCCAATGATTCACTCGATCAATATCTCGAAAACCTTCAGAAAATTATTCAACCATAAGGAGGATTACCATGTACCGTACAATTCATGATTTTCTAAATGATTGGAAGTATGAGAACGAAGCAACATTGAAAGTATTCAAGAATCTCACCGATGCTTCTCTCAATCAGAAAGTTACGCCGGACGGCCGCTCGCTCGGTTTTCTCGCATGGCACATTGTTATCACGCTTGGTGAAATGGGTGAAAAGGCCGGCTTAAAAGTAATCGCCCCGTCGGAACATTCCTCAATTCCAATAAACGCTTCAGACATTGTTGCGGCGTACGAAAAAGCAGGAGCTTCCGTTGAGTCCGAAGTAAAAGAAAAATGGAACGATGCAATACTCCCAGAACTCATCGATATGTATGGCGAAAAATGGACGCGCGCTGCAACACTTGGTTCACTTGTTAAACACCAGATCCACCATCGTGCACAAATGACTGTGCTCATGCGGCAAGCTGGATTACATGTTCCCGGAGTCTATGGACCATCTCGCGAAGAATGGTTGCAGTTTGGGATGCCCGCTCCTCAATAAAATATTTTAGGGAAAGTGTTCCTGCTCACTCACATTTATAGTGCTTTAAATGTATCTTCATTCTCAATGAAGCACAGTGACTTTTCGTTCTACTATATCATTATAACATAAAGGAACCACGATAATTAAACGAATTCTCTTTTTCAGTATACTTGTGGTCCTGCTTGCACACGTAGGTCTTGCGCAAGGCCGTGGACTTGGTCTTGGACTGATGATCGGCGAACCAACCGGTATTAGCTGCAAAGGTTGGGTTACCAATTCAGGTGCCATTCAATTAGGTATCGGATGGCCATCAACGTCTCATACAGGGGGGACGGCCATCGCTGCCGAGTACTTATGGCATTCGCACGTTTTCCGTTCGCGTGAATCCTTTCCCTTGTCTTATGGACTCGGTGCAATTTTTGGTGTAAGCAATGCCACAAATACATTTGGTGCTCGTGGGGCATTTGGAATAGCATGGTGGCCCCGCGGTTCTTCTATCGATATTTTCTTAGAGCTTAATCCAACTTTGTATTTCCGACCATCATCGACCTTTGAATTTGATTTTGGATTTGGGGCACGATATTTTTTCTAACAATTCTGAGACCTCACAGGTTACAATTGCCTCTGAGGTCTTTTTACACGCCACTTGCCGATTTCATCTCACCATTCACCGAAATCACTGTAACTTTCATAAGATTCTCTTGTATCATTGCATAGAACATATGTACATAAGGAGAATTTTATGGAACATGATAAACGACATTCCTATGGCCATCTCGGTGTCGGACTTTTCTTATTAATCGCCGGTATTGCATTGATGCTGGATAAATTCGATATTTTTAATACCGGACCAGTTTGGCACTACTGGCCAATAATTATTATAGCCGTCGGATTGGGAAAATTGCTGGATGCACAGTTTGCATGGGAATACCGAAAAGCTTGTTCGACACTTTTTATTGGAGCTTGGTTGTTCGTATCAGAATTACATATATTCGGGTTAGATTATCATAACTCGTGGCCGATTCTGCTCATCGGTATTGGTATTGGTATGTTGTGGAAATCTGCCTGCCCTTCACATTTTAGATTTGCAAAGGATCACTGCAATGGAAACTAGACATAATTCCTTTTTCGCGCCGCGATTAGTACTGGGATTGGGAATCATTATCATCGGTGTTCTTTTCCTCCTGGGAAATATGGATATCATAGACCCGCATGAATATCTACGATTATGGCCTGCAATTCTTATCGTTGTCGGAATTGCTTACCTTATTCAATGTCAACATGGTTCCGGACGAGTGTGGGGAATCATCCTGACGTTTGTCGGCACCGCTATGCTCCTAGACCGGCTTTACTTTATTCATTTTAGTTTATGGGATTACTGGCCGCTGATTCTTATCTTCATTGGAATGATGATGATTGTTAAGAGTTTATTTTCCCGGAGAGGGATAACTCCTCCGTTTGCTGAGAATTCATTCTTCAGGAGAGGGATAACTCCTCCATTCGCTGAGAGCAGCGATGCAAATAACTACATCAAAGCCATTGCCGTCTTGGGTGGTTTTAAACGTATTAATAATTCGAAAAATTTTAAAGGCGGAGAGTTTACAGCAATTATGGGCGGACTTGAAATCGATTTGCGGGACGCATCCATTGAGGGAGAAGCTGTCATTGACATCTTTGCGCTCATGGGTGGTGTTGAAATGCGTGTACCGGAAGACTGGCTTGTTATTATCGAGGGATTTCCATTCATGGGCGGATTCGAAGATAAGACACGTCCTCCGAAGGAAAGTGCGAAACATCTTATCATTAAAGGGACAGCGGTAATGGGCGGCGTCGAGATAAAGAACTAACCGTGCATCCCATTCTTTCAAATAGAAGAACGCTTTCTCTCTATCTTGCTATCTGGTTGTTCGTCGGTTTACTCATTGAGATTCCATTTATTTTTTCTTATAGAAGTCAATGGGGAGCGTTTCTTTTATCCGACATACCCCTTAATCTTTTTTTTGCACTCATCTGTCTTTCCTCGTATTACCTGTGCCGTATCTTTCCCATCAAAACGACACAGTGGTATAATCTTCTTTCCATGTTCTTCGCTGCTGCAGGTATTGCAGCCGGTGTTGAACTTTTTATTGGGTACGGTTGGGTAAAGGCGATAGATTCATTACAAATCGCACCTTCCATAGCGTCTATGTACGAGCAATGGATCGCAGGGATATACAGTTTGCTTGTATTAATTTTCCTTCTCATCGCAGCGATGCATTACGTCATCCTTGCATCGGAACAATCTCGTGAGGCAGAACGCCAGACATTTGAATTAAAATTGCTGGCACAAGACGCAGAGTTGCGGGCATTGCGAGCACAAATCGATCCGCATTTTCTTTTTAACAGCCTCAACTCCATCAGTGCGTTAACCACAAGCGATCCGGCAAAAGCACGCACCATGGTTATTCTGCTAGCCGAGTTTTTCCGGAACAGCTTGGATTTGGGAACAAAGAACCGTATTTCACTGCGTGAAGAATTATCTCTGATTGATAAATTCTTGACAATAGAACAGGTGCGGTTTGGGTCGCGGTTAGAAGTACAGCAAGACATCGAACAGAAAACATTGGAATGCAGGATTCCGCCGCTCCTTTTACAGCCGTTGATTGAAAATGCAGTGCGCCACGGTATCTCGCAGCTCCTCGAAGGCGGTACCATTACTCTCCGAACACAATTATACAACGACAGGCTGAACATTACTGTTAAGAATCCGTTTGACCCGGACTATGTACCGAAAAAGGGAACCGGACTCGGCGTTAAGAATGTCCGCTCCCGCATTCAAACATTGTATGGAAACGAAGGAAAAATAGATATTAAAAAGAAAGATAATATCTTTACCGTTGAATTTTCTTTTCCTGTAAAAGATTCTGATGCATAAATCTGGATGACACCTATGACTGCCAAATCTGTTATTCAAACTATTATTGTTGATGATGAAGAACCGGCGCGTCTTCTTCTGCGTGAATATCTTACGAAGCGTGATGATATACACATTACTGCGGAATGTTCCAATGGATTTGAAGCAGTGAAAGCTCTCACGGAGCTAAAGCCCGACCTTGCCATTCTGGATATCCAAATGCCCAAGCTGAATGGTTTTGAAGTGCTGGAACTTGTCGAGAATCCGCCCGCAGTTATTTTTGCCACTGCATACGATCAATATGCCGTAAAAGCATTTGAACTGCATGCCGTCGATTATTTACTGAAACCGTTCAGCAAGGAACGCTTAGATGAAGCACTCGACCATGTCGCAAAACGACTGAAGACAAAAAAATCCTTACCCATCGAAGCTCTTGCAGCTGCCGCAAGAATGAAACCGGCGATTCTTGAGCGTGTGCTTGTGAAGGATGGATCAAAAGTGCATGTTATTCCTGCAGATAAAATAGACTATATCGAGGCAGAGGATGATTATGTGGCAATTAAAGTGGAGGGAAAATCCCATTTAAAGCAACAGCGCATGGCAGATCTAGAAAAGATGCTTGATCCGGCAAAATTTGTTCGCGTCCACCGTTCTTCCATTATCAATCTCGAACGCATCGCCCGCATTGAGCTTTATGCAAAAGACAGCCGCATGGCGATACTGAAAGACGGAACAAAAATCCTCATCAGCCGTGCTGGATACGACAAATTAAAAAAATTATTATGAGACTGTGAGACTCATAATTGAACACTTCACGTAAAAGCTCTATACAACTATGATATTTTTTCCACAATCTTCACTGCTTCCTGCACACAGCGTTCGCAGACTTTTTGTGTCAGCTTATTGTCTGCGGCATACTTCTTTCCTTCCTCCGTGTTCAAATCGCACTGAAGCAGTTCTCTGCAAGACGTTGTTGAAAATATTTTTCTAAACTCTGCATCAAAAGTCTTTACCAGATTGTATGTCTTCTCTTTTTTTTCATCTCCCTTGTCACCGAGAGATTTGCCATGCTTCACACCGATAGCCATATAAGCGCCTGTCACGGCTCCGCATGTACCCTGCAGTCGTCCCATTCCTCCTCCAAACCCGCCTGCAATTTTTAAAGCGTGCATCTCCGAAATACCGTTTTCTTTTGCGAACGGTGCAAATACTGCCTGAGCACAGTTAAAACCATTTCTAAAATAGTGTAAGGATTCTTCCTCTTTCATATGACCTCCTTAAGCTTTATGGAGAAAATGTTTGACATATACTAAATACTTTTTTATTTAGACAATTTCAAGGACTTGCACTTCGTATAGTTTTTAGAGAAATTTCTTCATACGGAACTAAGATTCATCGCTGATAATCACAAGGAGTCCATCATGCTCAGTTCTCTCTTACGCTTTAGCTACGGTATTTTACTGATGAGTGCAATAACATTTGCACAGAATATTCCAGATGAAGCATCGCTTCTCATGCAACTCGACCGCGATTTCGATAAAGCCACAGCGGAGAAAGGGGTCGACGGCTGGGTGATGTATTTTGCACGGAATGGCTCTATGATGGGAGATACCAGCCAGCCAACAACGGGAATTGCAGCAATCCGTGCAGAAATGGAACCAGTGTTCAAGGATTCCAGCTTCTCACTCCGCTGGCATCCGACAAAAGGAGAAATGATGATTCCCGGGGTTATTGGGTATACTGTTGGCAGATGGGAAAGAATTCGGAAGAATAAAGAAGGGAAACTGATGAAATCCACAGGCACCTATTCAACAACATGGAAGAAACAACCTGACGGCTCGTGGAAAATCGTGCTCGATTCCGGAAGTTCTGATGGGCTGCCCGTAGAGATAAAATAAATTTAGAATAACACACCGAGACTTAAGAATGAGTAATGAGACAAGTATTGGAATGGACCCTGAAGAATTTCGGAAGCACGGCAAAGAAGTAATCGATTGGATTGCAGACTATCTGAAAAATGCCGAGAAATATCCGGTATTTTCCCTGGTCAGACCCGGTGAAATTAAAAATCAGCTTCCGATCTCAGCACCGGCAACATCAGAATCGATGGAATCGATTCTTGCCGATTTTAATCGCATCATTCTTCCCGGCATTACACATTGGAATCATCCCGGCTTCTTTGCTTACTTTGCCAATAGTGCTTCAGCACCTGGAATTCTTGGAGAGATGATAGCCACAGCGTTGAATGTGAATGGGATGTTATGGCGAACTTCTCCCTCTGCCACAGAACTGGAAGAAGTAGTGACCGACTGGTTGAGGCAAATGATCGGACTCCCATCGGGATTTCAGGGTGCCATCATCGATACTGCCTCTGTGTCCACACTCGTTGCATTAACAGCGGCACGCGAAGCAGTACACAAGCGAGTGCGCGAAGAAGGACTATCGGGGCGAACCGACTTGCCGCGCCTGCGTCTGTATTGTTCCGATCATACACATTCGTCAATTGAGAAAGCTGCCATTATCCTTGGTGTGGGTCAGGAAGGAGTACGAAAAATTCCTACTGATGCAGAGTTCCGAATGAAGCCCGATCAACTCGCTGCCGCAATTGCAGAAGACAAGAAAAACGGATGGCTTCCTTTTGCCGTTGTAGCTACGGTCGGCACGACCTCTACAACGAGCATCGATCCGGTGCCGGCAATTGCCGATATTTGCCAGAGGGAAAAATTGTGGCTGCACGTCGATGGAGCTTACGGCGGTATGGCAGCTATCGTTCCAGAAATGCGTTCCGTGCTTGATGGCTGCGACCGGGCCGATTCATTCGTTACGAATCCGCATAAGTGGCTGTTCACGCCAATGGATTGCAGTGTGCTCTTCACGCGTCACGTTGATACGCTGAAACAGGCATTCAGTCTCGTACCGGAATATCTTAAGACCACCGATGACAAAGTGAATAATTATATGGATTGGGGTGTGCAGCTTGGAAGACGATTCCGTGCATTGAAACTCTGGTTCGTTATCCGCTCATTTGGCATCGAAGGAATGATCGGCATCTTACGGGAGCATTGCCGATTAGCACGTGAATTTGCTTCGTGGGTTGATGCCGATCCAGATTTTGAGCGACTCGCTCCTGTTCCCTTTAGTGTTGTCTGTTTCCGATATCATCCGAAGGGAATTGCAGATGAGGGTAAACTCGAACACATGAATGCACAGATTATCGATCGTATCAACACGACCGGCGAAGCGTTTCTTTCCCATACGAAATTGAACGGTCGATATACAATCCGGTTAGCGATAGGAAACATAGCCACAGCGGAGAAACACGTTGCTCGTGTGTGGGAGTTGGTAAAACAAGAAAGTGCAAAATTGTAACGCGGATTGATAGTCTGTGTAACAGAAATACATTTTAGTGATAAAGGAAATAATTCATGATCAAACATATAGTTCTCTGGAAACTCAAAGACTTTGCCGAAGGGTCCACGAAACAGCAAAACGCGCTAAAGGTAAAGGTTATGTTAGAAGATATGCGTGATAAGATACCGGGCATGTTGAAATTAGAAGTCGGACTCAATTTTGAGGCTAGCGACTCGGCTTGTGATATTTCCCTTTACAGCGAGTTTACATCGCGAGAGGCATTAGACGCATACCAAGCCCATCCTGAGCATATGAAGGTAAAGAATTTCCTCCCACTTGTTCGCACCGAGCGTCGGGTAGTGGATTATGAAGTATAGGAAAAGCGTATGTTTTTCAATTCCTTGAAAGGGCTTGCTCTTCATCAATCCTCTGCTTAGATTTATTCCCAAAAGGAACCTTCCGAAAGCGCTCGAACGTACATTTCCATGATTTTCGGAATGCTCTATTTCACCACTATTGACAGGAGTCGCTATGAAACCTCTTATTATGCTTCTTCCCCTTCTCTTTGCCTTAGTAACGATGTCCTGTTCCTTGCGAAACGATGAAAAGGACTTTCGGACTTTCATCGACAACCACATCAAGATCTATGAGCCGAAGTTTAAAGCGATGAACCTTGCCGATTGGAACGCCAACGCCACAGGTGATAAAAAGTATTACGATGAAAAAGCATCTCTCGAACTGGAGATCCGAAAAATATATTCCAACAAACAGGAATTCAATCGGCTGAAGAGATGGAAAGATGATCAAAGTATCACGGACTCTCTCCTCCAGCGCCAGCTCATCATCCTCTTCAATAGTTATCTCACCAATCAGATCGATACAGCGCTCATGCGGAAGATTGTGGAAAAGAGTGCAGAGATCGCCAACAAGTTCAACACGTTCCGCCCCGTTCTCAATGGCAAAGATACGGTAGATGACAATACTATCAACACTATTTTGAAGAATGAAAAGAATTCCGCCAAACGGCAAAAGGCTTGGGAAGCAAGCAAAGAAGTCGGAAAAGTAGTTGCACCGATGGTGGTGGAGTTAGTGAAACTTCGCAATGAAGCCGCGCGGCAACTCGGCTTCACAAATTTCTACGAAATGTCCTTAGCCACCAGTGAGCAGACCGTGGGCGAAATCGTTGCAATCTTCGACGAATTGAAAACTCTCACCGATGAACCGTTCAAAAAACTTAAAGCTGAGATCGATGCAACTCTGGCACAGAAGTACGGCATCAAGCCGGACCACATGATGCCATGGCATTATCAAGACCGCTTTTTCCAGGAAGCGCCTCAGATGGGCTCAGTGGATCTCGATAAATACTTCAAAGGCAAGAAAATCGATGAACTTGGCCGAACATTCTACGCAAACATCGGTTTACCTGTAGACGACATTTTGAAGAATAGCGACATCTATGGACGCAAAGGGAAATACCAGCATGCATTCGAGAACGATATCGATCGATCGGGTGATATCCGGGTTATGCTGAGTGTCATTGATAATCAGGACTGGATGAGTACCATGCTGCACGAATTAGGACACGCTGCGTACAGCAAGAACGTTTCACGCGACCTTCCGTTCCTCCTTCGCATCGAAACACATACGTTCGTCACAGAAGCCATTGCAATGCTGATGGAACGGCAGCCAAGTAATGCCGACTGGCTGCAGGCGATGGTGGGCGTAAGCACTAAGGATAAAGAAATAATTCGTGCTGTGGGACAGGAGAACTTGCGGATGCATGCTCTTATCTTCTGCAGATGGACACAGGTGATGATGAGGTTTGAGAAGGCTATGTATGAAAATCCCAATCAAGATTTGAACACACTTTGGTGGAATTTAGTAAAAGAGTACCAGATGATCACACCTCCCGAAGGACGCAATGCACCGGATTGGGCTGCAAAAATTCATTTGGCACAGTACCCAGCATATTATCACAACTACCAGCTTGGCGAATTAACGGCATCACAGTTGCAGCATTATATTGCGATGAATATACTGAAGCAGGTACAGGACAAAGATGTCTGCTTTACGAACAAACCGGAAGTCGGAAAATATTTATCTATAAAAGTTTTTGCTCCCGGAGCCAGTTTACGATGGGACGAATTGATAAAACATGCCACTGGTGAGCCTCTTTCTGCAAAGTACTTTGCAGAAGAGTATGTGAAATAAGGTAAGTGATATCGGCAGCGTTTGTATTGCCGCTGATGTATTTTTAACATAGAACTCCTGATATCATTGCGATTCAGCAGGCAAATTGTTAGCTTGTTCCAGTTCCTTTTGTTCTTTTTTCATTTCATACGATCTGAACTGAGAGGGATTCATTGTAATGCCAGATACTTTACTTCTTATCGATGACGACGCCGACTTCCTTACCACTCTGCAAATGGGTCTAGAGTTACAGGGATATGGTGTCATAACCTCGCAGAATCCCATTACCGGCTGGAAAGAAATGGAACGATGTCAACCGGATATTATTCTCATTGATTGGGAAATGCCTGGCATGAGTGGAATCGAGTTCGCGAAACTCACAAAAGAGGATCCTGCACATCGCAATCGCTATATCATTATGCTCACCGGACGAACCGGCACTGAAAATGTCGTCCAAGGTCTCGATGCTGGCGTTGACGATTATCTCATCAAGCCATTTCCCATGGAAGAGTTATTGGCACGGATTCGCACCGGACTGCGTTTCCGTGCGCTGGAAGAACGTATTGCAGAGGAGGCGAAGCGGTTGACTGTTCTGGAAATGGCGCTTTCTGTCGCCGATAAGATTGGTAATCCGATTGCCGCTGCAAAATTATATCAGCAAATTCTTTTAGAAAATCCGGTCCTTTCGAAATCCAAAGATGTAATTGATTCGCTGAATTCGCTCGGTGAGCTTCTCAGCGAAGCCCTCCAACTGATCGACCAATTCCAATCCATTAAAACACCACGATCGATTCCAGCGCCAGGGGGTAAAACCATGATCGCGCCTGAATAGGAAACTTGAAATCGTTATAAAGGAAAATCTATGAGTTCCTCAAAATCAGGACTCCACTGTTTGAATTGCGAACAATCGGAACGCGAAACCCCGCTTCTACACCTGCACTACAACGGAGACGAGCTATGGATTTGTTCACAGTGTCTGCCTACACTGATCCACGCACCACAGAAATTGGTCGGCAAGTTAGAGAACGCAGAAAATATCAAACCAGCTACACACAATAAACATTGACATTTCTCTGTGGCACATCAGTCACTTAAATCCGGTTATGCTCAACTTGTTGACCGAATAAATCTTTTTCCTCAATACGCTCCACCATCGAGCGTGTTAAATGAAATCCTGAAGATGCTTTTTAGCGAACGGGAAGCTAAACTGGTATCGCTTTTGCCGATCAAACCATTTACCGTCGAGAAAGCAGCGCACATCTGGAAGGTGGATTTGCCAAGTGCCCAACGTGTGCTTGACGAATTATCAAACCGTGCCATCCTTCTCGATGTCGACGGATCCTATACACTTCCGCCACCGATGGCAGGCTTCTTCGAGTTCTCAATGATGCGTATAAGAAACGATGTCAACCAAAAAGTATTGGCGGAATTGTTCTATCAATATCTCAACGTGGAAGAAGATTTTATCAAAGCATTGTTTGCGACAGGCACGACACAACTGGGACGTGCTTTTGTTCAAGAGCCTGTTCTTTCAAGCGAGAATGCCCTGCATGTGTTGGATTATGAACGTGCGAGTAAGGTCATCAGGACAGCGACACACATCGGTGTTGGCACATGCTATTGCCGGCATAAAATGCATCACCTTGGGAAAGAGTGCAATGCACCGATGGATATTTGTATGTCATTTAATTTTACTGCTTCATCATTGACAAAACACGGTTATGCACGATCCGTTTCCGCCACGGAGTGTTTAAAGTTGCTTGACACTGCGTATGAACTTAACCTCGTGCAATTAGGAGAGAACAATCAGCGACAGGTAAATTTCATCTGTAATTGCTGTGGGTGCTGTTGCGAGGCGATGATCGCTGCACGAAAATTTGGAATTCTCCAACCTGTGCATACAACCAACTTCCTTCCGCAAATAGCCGATGATACGTGCAATGGATGCGGTAAATGCATCAATGTTTGTCCCGTGGAAGCGATGACACTTGTCTCTGCTAATAATCCTCAAAAGCCGAAGATGAAAAAAGCAAAGCTCCTTGAGGATATCTGTCTTGGCTGTGGCGTTTGTGTTCATAGCTGTTCAATCGGTAGTCTTTCATTGAAATCCCGTAAAGATCGTGTGATTACACCGATTAATGGTACACACAGGATTGTTCTGATGGCAATTGAACGCGGGAAATTACAGAATTTGATTTTCGATAATCAGGCACTTGCAAGTCATCGAGCGATGGCTGCCATTCTCGGGGTTATCTTAAAACTTCCACCTATCAAACAAGCGATGGCAAGTGAACAAATGAGATCAAAATATTTGGCCAGTCTTATCAATCGACTGGGATACTGATAGACCAAAGACACTTTGCGTTTCTATGATTTTTCTCCCTTGTTAAAATTCCTTACATTATCAACAAATAGAATACCTCGGAGCAAGTTCCGAGGTAGCTTTTTTTTAAAATTCCCCGCCTGCCAAAGCACACTTTGTGCGGCGGGCAGGCCGATAGCAACATTTCCGCCAGAGGCGGACAAATGGGAATGACTTTTTCTTCAATAACGAATTTCTAGAATGGAGGAAGCATGTCAATTAAGACCATCTTCGTTACAGGAGCAAATGGCGAAATCGGTCATGGACTGATCGAGCATCTTTCCAAATACGGCGGCATGCATATTATCGCAATGGACCTTGCGCCCATCGACGAGTCTGTGAAAGCACGATGTCATCGTATTGTCACCGGAGATATTCTCGATACACACCTTCTCGAAACACTCTCCACCGAACATAATTTCGATACCATCTACCACCTTGCAGC
>PMDB01000097.1 GCA_003155495.1 Ignavibacteriota bacterium | reverse complement strand
ATCTATATGCTTATCCAAAGAGATTTTAGTAAACCCGAGATTCCCTGTATTCGTAATAATACATGTTAAACCTTGAAGTTCATGCTCTTGTCCATCGATTTTCAAATGGTAGATGGTTTTTTTGGTTTTCTTTAATGCCGCGGCTGCTGATAGAAAATAGGCGAGGATGCCGATTTTATTTTTGGTCTCGCGATCCGCACCCTTCACCAAATCCGCTCCAAAACCAATGCTTATTCCTGTAATAAAATAATGCTTATCGAATTGTCCCACATCGATCGTTTTTGTCTCTAACAGGCCGTGGACCAGGAGCGTACAGACTTCTTTAAAATCTTTGGGTATGCCAAGTTCAGTGGCTACGACATTTGCAGACCCTCCAGGCAGAATAATCAAAGGAATTTCTGATCCGATCAGGCCGCTGATTGCCTCAATGACTGTGCCGTCGCCGCCGTACACAGCGAGCGCATCGACTCCTTTCTTGATGGCAGCCTCGGCAAACTTGATCCCATCGCCCGCCTGGTGGGTAATGAATGCTTCCCACGTGATGCCGGCTTCTTTCATGGACGCATTGATAAAAGGCAGGATAGCTTCTTCTTCTCCGGCTGCGGGATTAATAATGATGTGAATATTTTTTATTTTCTTTTCCATGGCTATTCTCTTTTCCGCCAATATTTTTCAAAGGCATCGATCTGCCTTCGGATATACCACCTTCTTGGATCGGCTACCGTACGAGCAGTGGTCAATAAGTCGATGGCCTCTTCGCCGGTATGTCCCATACTGATAAGGATGGCGGCGGCCATAGCAACGCTCCGGCGTTTTCCTTTCATGCAAAATGCCAGGACCTTGCCTTTGTTTTGAATAACAGGCAGGGCTGCCTCAACCCCCACCAGCAGTTTCTTGATCGGGATGGGAGTAAAAAATGTATCGTAGGTTTTGATCCATAAGGTTTTAAATGGAGGAAGGGTATAGATTTTGTCAGGCGGCATTTGCCCGATCATGGAAATAATCAGGTTAAAATTGAGCGCCTTCAATTCATCGGCTTGTTCCTTCCCGACTCTGGAGCCCACGTATAAATAATCGGTAACTTTGGATATGTCTATCATTTTGTTTGCGTATTATTTTAATCTTATTTTAATGCTGTGTCAATTTTATTTTTTGGCATTTATAACAAAGTTCTTACAAGGAAAGACTTCCCATAATGGCTCAAAGACAGAACTTTTCTTGTAGAGTTTAAGTGCGAACCATATGGAATAATCGCCAAAGTTGCTCATTTGGAGAAATAAGTCAATAAAAAGCGTTATTATAATCTAATAAATAACAGACGCGATCAACGCGGCTGACAGTACCGAAAGGATGAAGATGAAAATCAATTCTGAACATTTCCGGGTCGGGACAGGCGAAAAGGTCAAACTCAAACAATGGCCGACGCGGGTCAAGCCCTGCTACAAGTCAAAGGAGCACTATAAGGAAATTCTCGCTCAACACGTCGAAGAACTCAGCGAGCGGCAAAGTCTGCTCTATTCTTACAATCGCTATTCGGTGCTGTTGATTTTTCAGGGAATGGACGCTGCCGGTAAAGATGGTGTCATCAAGCACCTGATGTCCGGCGTCAATCCGGAAGGCTGCGAGGCTTTCAGTTTCAAACAGCCGAGTGCTGAGGATTTGGAGCACGATTTTCTATGGCGCACGAACCTCCGCCTGCCGGCACGCGGTAAGATCGGAATCTTCAATCGTTCCTATTATGAGGAGGTGCTCATCGTTCGCGTGCATCCGGAGATTCTTCACGGTCAAGGGCTCCCGGATGAGTTACTGGACGAAAAGACGATTTGGCAGGAGCGGTATCATTCTATCGTGGACATGGAGAAGCATCTCCATCGCAATGGCACACGGATCATCAAGTTCTTCCTTCACCTGTCGAAAGAAGAACAACGAAAGCGTTTTCTGATGCGCATTGATGTGCCGGAAAAGAACTGGAAATTCAGTCTCGCCGACATCGAAGAAAGGAAACAGTGGAAGCATTACATGAAAGCGTATGAGGCTTGCCTGAGTGCAACGAGCACCGCAACCGCACCCTGGTATATCGTTCCCGCCGATGACAAAGAAAACGCCCGGCTGATCGTTTCCCATGTCGTTCTCGACACACTGAAACAACTCAGGATGACTTATCCGAAGGCGGGTAATGCCCGCCGCAAGGAATTGCAGTCGATCCGAAAACTTCTTGTGAAGTAAACGCAGGAAAAACCATAACCATCGAGCTTCCGCAAGAGAAGCATGATGAAAATCTCAAAGAAGACCCCGGACGCATCTCAGCAATCAGGTAATTTCCCTGGCGGGAATGGAGCGAGCTTGTTTACTTTGAACCTTGAGTTGTGCACGTAATGTGCCGGATTCCATCTCTTCGTTTCAACTCATTTTTGGTATGATAGGCACTGAAACGGTGCATAGAGTGTTAAAGTAACCGTAAGAATGTGGATATATTTTCACATCTTTTTTGTTAATATATACATGACAATTCCTTAATATATTTGAATAGTATTGTGTTATATTAAAAACAACGCAATACTTCGGTAATACTCACAATGTGGTGGACAATGTATATTTATCTCTTACGACATGCGATTGCAGTGGAGCGCGGTACTGTTCATTATCCGAATGACGACAGGCCTCTCAGTGAAAAAGGGGTGAAGCGTTTTCTGAAAGGTGCACGCGGCATCGCTGCTCTTCTTGATGAAATAGATGTGATCCTGACAAGCCCTTTGAAACGCGCCCACGAAACTGCATTAATGACTGCAAAACAGTGTGGCATCCCTCGTAAAGTTGTCATAACGGAACATCTTCTTCCGGGATGCATTCACAATACTATTATTCCTCTTCTCAGAAAGTACAAAGATAAAAAACACGTCATGCTCGTAGGACATGAGCCTGATTTAAGCCGCCTCGCATCGAATTTACTCGGTTTTTCACGACCAGTGATCAATTTTAAAAAAGGAGCTCTGTGTTGTATAGAACTGCCGTCGCTTACACCAAAGGTGGCCGGTGTCCTTCAGTGGCATCTTCAACCAAAACAGCTTCGTTACCTCAAACGATCCAGGGATTAATAGTATGACAAGCTTACTTGATCGAGACCACCCGTATCCGGGACGGTTGATTATTGTGGAAGGAATTGATGGTTCAGGAAAATCGACGCAACTTGGACTCCTGCAAAAGTGGCTGTTGAATTCGAAATATC
Organism: Ignavibacteriota bacterium; assembly: GCA_003155495.1. Classification (GTDB taxonomy): domain Bacteria; phylum Bacteroidota; class Ignavibacteria; order UBA10030; family UBA10030; genus Fen-1298. Next base: position 42,851 of record PMDB01000097.1, on the reverse strand, counting down.
GAGTGTTCTTCACAGAATGGAACTCTTCCGCACTCGTCAATGAAACAATTAAACGCGGGAAGAAAAAAAATCTGCTGACCCCAACGACATTCAGTCTTCTTCATGCCACCGATTTTGCAGACCGTCTTGCACATCTCATCCTTCCACCGTTAAAATCCGGCATGATTGTGTGCGCGGATCGTTACGCCTACACAGCATTCGCACGCGATGTGATACGCGGTGTCCATCCCGAATGGGTGCGCAGCCTCTATGGATTTGCGGTAAAACCAAACATCGGTTTTTATTTTAAAGTACCCATTGAAGTATCGTTAAAACGAATTCTGAATGGACGCATTGAACTGAAATTTCATGAGGCAGGAATGGATCTCGGTTTAAGCAATGATCCGAGAGAGAGTTTTAGACTTTTTCAAACACGCGTCCTTGAAGAGTATGACAAGATCGCAACCGAGTTCGGATTAACGGTTATTGATGCAACATTATCTATTCGGAAACAACAGAAGATCATCCGCGAGATTGTTGAAGAACATCTTCACGATTACACCCCAACACCGTACCTCCAAAAAAAGGAGAATGTGTATGTCGCCTAAGAAGAATCCCTATTTCGGTGTGGGCCTGCCTTATATAGATCCGAGCGACTTCAAAGGAAAAATAATTGTCATCGAAGGAACCGATGGCGTCGGACGTTCGACACAAATCGAATCATTAAAGAAATGGATTGAAATGAAAGGGTTTGGGGTTATCACAACAGGATGGACCCGCTCACCGCTCATGGGAAAAGCGATCGACGAAGCAAAATCGGGACATACCCTCAATGTGAATACATTTAGTTTATTATACGCAGCAGATTTTGCAGATCGGATGGAACATGAAATTATCCCGGCATTGCGGTCCGGTTTTATCGTTCTTGCCGATCGATATATTTATACGGCTTTCGCCCGTTCAATCGTGCGCGGCGCCGACCGCCAGTGGATCCGCAGAGTATTCAGTTTCGCTCTGGAACCGGACGCAGTTTTTTACATGAGAATATCCATAGAAGATCTTATTCCGCGTGTCATTAATGTCGAACGGCTTCAACACCGTTATCGGGAAGGAAAGCAGGGAGAAGGGCTTGATTATTATGAATCAGGCATGGACCTGCGGATCGGAGAAGACTTTTATGATAGTTTTGTAGAATATCAGAAAGTTATTTTAAGAGAATTTGATAAAATGACCCGCGAATTTCATTTTCATGTTATCGACTCGTCACGTAGTTTCGAAGAAATAAACAATGAATTAAGAGAAGGGATATTGCCATTTCTTGAAGAAGATGAGACAGCTAAAAAGACTAGCAGCGATTGACATCGGTACAAATTCCTTTCACCTCATCGTCGTGGAGATCGTATCACCGCAGGGGCGATTCCGGATACTTGACCGAGAAAAACAAATCGTCCGGCTCGGTTCGGGCACAACCGATATGAAATACCTCGCGCGCGAAGCAATGGAAAGAGGGATCCAGGTTCTGCGCCAATTTAAAATGATTGCCGACGCAGCGCATGCACCTGTCCGTGCGATCGCAACAAGTGCCGTACGGGAAGCTCTGAATCGGGATGAATTCCTCCGCCGTGTCGCAGCCGCCACCGGGATCAAAATCGAGATCGCATCCGGTTTTGAGGAAGCCCGCTTAATTCATCTCGGAATTCTTCAGGCGCTGCCTGTTTTCCGGAAAAAAATATTGGTGATCGATATCGGGGGCGGCAGTACTGAATTTATTGTCGGACAAGGAAGAAAAATCGCATACAGCAACAGCGTTAAACTTGGGGCGGTACGTCTTACGCAGCGTTTCTTTCCTGAAGGTAAAGTCACCAGCAAAGGCCTCCAGGAGTGCACACGATTCATAACAGGAACGCTCGCGCCGATTGTGAGGAGTATTCGAAAAAATAAATATGATGTGGTTGTAGGCAGTTCCGGAACAATCGGAAATATTACAAACATTGCCAGAATTATGCGTGGAGAAAATCCGGATCATCTCATCAACAATACGGTGGTATCGAGAAAAGAGATTTCTCAACTCCTCAACAATCTTTGTTCGAAAAAGGAAACAGCGGATCGGGCTCGCGTGGAAGGTCTCGATCCCGCCCGTACCGATATAATAATCGCGGGTATAGTCCTGCTGCATTCGATCATTGAACAGTTACGCATTCCGTCTCTCGTTTTTTCCGATTCTGCACTCCGGGAAGGAATAATTCTTGACACCATTGAACACAAATTATCTGAAAAACGAGTTGATCATTTACCAAATATTCGTGCGGCGAGTGTCCGGCATCTTGCAGAAACTTTTCATTATGAAAAAGAGCATGCCCAGCACGTGATGAAACTCGCTTCACAAATTTTTGATCAAACAAAAGCTCTCCATAAACTTGGAATGAGGGAGCGGGAATTCTTAGAAGCTGCGGCATTATTGCATGAAATTGGCCTTTATCTTTCTCATGCACAGCATCACCGGCATTCGTATTACTTGATCCGAAATTCTGAATTACTCGGTTTTACAGAGGATGAAAAAGAAATCATTGCGAACGTTGCACGGTACCATAGAAAAAGTCATCCAAAACCGAAACACGATTCGTTCATGATACTATCGACCGAAGATCAATCGGTTATCAAAAAACTTGCCTCCATTCTCCGAATCGCAGATGGGCTTGACCGCTCGCACGCCGCTCATGTGCAGCGGGTAAAGTGTAGGAAGGTTAAAAGAAATTTGACGATAAAGTTATTTCATAAACAAGCCGCTCATCTCTCGCTCGAAGTGTGGGGTGCAGAGACGAAAAAAAACCTCTTCGAAGAGACATTCTCAGTACTAGTGCAATTTCACTCTTGACCCGAGACGTCTCCCTCATTTCTAAAACAGAAGTTTTCCATACAACTTCAAAAACCATAATTATTACACAGATATCATCATGGAAACGGCGGATGTTCGTTATACTGCGGTAGCGGACTCTCATCCTGTTTGTTACCCCGCAAAGCTGGGTATGAATAACAGGCCTCAGGCTGGGAATGACAGTTTCTTTTTTCCTATGCTCGCGAAATCGACAGAAGCGAACTGAGCCATAGTTTTTGTTCTTTTTCCTCTGGAAAAACGACCTTAAAATATTCGGCGTGTAAATATTTGTGAAACGGAGCGTTTAATGGAAAATACTGTCCGACACCGCTGAAAGCGGCGGAGTTTATTTTCCATAGCGACGTGCAACAAATATTAGCCGAATATTTTTCAGTCTTGAATATTTCTGCCGCTCACCTTTTCGAATCATAATTGCGGCATGGCGTTAGAAGCGCTCATTTGGTTCTTTCCTTTTGTTTCAAGACAAAAGAAAGAACAGTTACAATTTTATTTTGTCAGATTGCCTTGTCTTCCTATTGACTTCGACATTCGTCCCTCAAAGCGGGATCGCAATGGCTTTTCTCAATATCTTAGACAACCCCAGAGCAAATAATATGCGCAACTGCAAAGTGCCTTCGCCCGGCTTACAACTCTTCATAGTGGCACAGAAGCCAGGGACTGACAGAACTTAAATACATCCACCCTAGCACACAAACTCGAGACCGGATCAATGATTTTGTTGTTTTACCCAGTTATCATGCTGCGGATGATCTTTGATCCCAAAATATTTTGGATCGCGGCTATCGCGAATCACCGGCTGATCCTTCTTACCTTTGAACGTTCCATATTTAACCTGGTGACTATCGTGGTTTTGATACGGCTTATCTTCATTGATGACGACTTTATACGAATGGTATGGATCATAATTACTATAACTGGAAGGCAACGATGTGCCATGTGTCCATGCTGATCCGTCCCTATAAATATATTGATGTTCGGAGACGGAGTAATAGGAGTCTATATCAGGAATGTAATAGTAATCAGCGCGATCATACCCTGTCGGTCCCCAAACAGGCTGATCGTTGATATTGACACCGACGCTTCCATTCATGGTTCCCGTGCCCCAGCAGTTTATGGAGGAAAATGCTATGCCCGTTAAGATAAAAGTATAAAGCAGGAAAATGAGCTTAGATTGTTTCATATATATCGTCCTTTCATGGCGATTGGTGAATGTATGCCATTCCGCGAAACTTTCAACTCTTACTCGGATTGGAAGAGACGACTCGAACGTCGGGATAATGTCGGATAATTGTCCGTTGGGCATTATTCCTAAATAAGACTATCAAAAAAACATGCAAAGCGTAATAGAGCAAAAGGATGATAAAGGGATTAGTCCCTTTTATGAACCCCCGGTCTTCTCCCAACCCCCTTGTATTCTTCCTTTTATAAAGGGGAGCGTTCGAACAAGGTATGCGTTAGCATGCCACACTTATATACGCAGACCTATATTAGGGGGGGTCGATTGTTTTCCGCTGGCGGCGAAGGGCATGCTTAAGGCGATGTTTGCCGTCATCGGTTGTTTTTGTAGGGAGCGTACATTCGAAAGCCTGCGTAGCAGGTTTATAAAAATTACGCAGATATTCTTATCGCAACACTGTCGTGCCCAGATTAATAATCAAATAAAAGCTGCGCAGACATTCTTATCGACATGTTGTGCGCCCGGATTGAACAGATTGAGATTTTGAGGATTATTAGATTTTCGCTGCTTTCTTTGAGGTGGAAAATAACCACCACTGTTCCGATTGAAAAACATCGGAACGTCCCCTCCTCAGATGAGGAGGAGCATATAAAGAAATCCGCGAAGCGGTATTACAATAGCTACGCAGACACACCTTATGAGGGGTGGTGTATTCATTTTTCATGATGTATCAAGATCGTTCTGTCGATTTCGGGGGCTTATGTAAAAGAATTTAATAAGACATAAGTCATTCCCGCGTACGCGGGAATCCAGACCGATAGACACCGGTGTATGTGGGAGTGACAAAATCTTTCGCTGTTTTGACGAGGATTTTTGATGCCGGACAATCTTCCATCTTCTATCTTTAATCTTCTATCTTCAATCTTGTGAGTGTGGTAGCGAACTCGCTCAGGCTACGAAGGATGAAGGCGGTTTGGGAGGTGTTGGAGGAACTTGAAGGTGCAGATTGCGAAGGGTGTCCGCTGTAACAGTCGATCCATAACTGGGATGTTTTCGATTGGTGATATTAAACAAAGCAACTATTTCACCCGATTGCATTGGCTGCCACGCGATAAACTTGGCATCCTTCGATTGGCATGCAGTTCCATGTGGTTTCTTTGTAAATAATTCCCCCTGATTATTATTCAATTCGCGTTGGAAGCTATGCATATAAACTCCTCAATTTATTCTTCAATAACTCGAACACAATTCATAAAAATTAAGTTCCTTTCAAAGTTTCCAATGTAAGCCGGAAGCATTTGCATAGAATCGGCATTCCACCGGCGGCGATGGGCAATCTCAAGGCGATGTTTGCCCCCGGAGCAACGGCGTTGAGTTTCGTGAGCGTGGTGACGAACTCGCTGAGGTTAAGAGGAATGAAGCTGTGGGGATAAAGTTTCTTTCATTATTTTCATAAATGTTTCTAAAATTGGCGGATGCCATTTATTCTTTAACCGGATCATGAGCATGTTGGCGCTCAAAGGTCCTTTTTCCAAAGGGAGTTCAACGAGCAAACCTTTCGATATTTCCTCATGAACGGATATCTTTGAAAGAAGAGCAACTCCGGTGCCTGCAGCAATATTCTGCTTTATCGCTTCAATGCTGTTGATACGGTATAATGTTGAAAACTTGATTTTACTATTGATAAAAAGTTCTTCCAATATTTTGAAATAGCTGCAATCACTTGACGTTGCAAATACGGGCTCATTTTTAAAATCGATGAGCTGTACACTGGATTTTGCCGCAATTGGATTTTTCGGGTACGTGATCATTACTAACGGAACTTCCATTAAAGTATATGTTTCCAGATCAACATCCCGGAAATCCTTGGTTATTAAAAATGCAAGATTAATTATTCCTGAACGCAGTTCTTCATGTAACCCTAAAGAAGAACAGGAATTAAAATGAAAATCAACATGGGGGAAATGTCCCTTAAATATTTTTAAAACCGGAGGGAGATAATAGGTACTGATGGTTTCCGGAATTCTGATTGATAAAGAACCATGAACATCTTCGGATCCTTTTATTTCCGTTCGAATCTCTTCTTCAAGGTTGATCATTTTTTGTGCATATTGCAGAAAAAGTTCTCCCGCCGGAGTGAGCGATATATATTTTCCATCTCTATTGAATAGCTTTACACCCAATTCTCCTTCAAGCGCTTTGACCTGCTCGGATACCGTTGATTGTGCATAATGAAGTAAGTCCGCTGCCTTATTAAAACTTCCAAGCGCTGCTATTGTTCTAAAAGTATATAATTGCTTTATATCCAAAGTTTTAACCACTCTCTATCTATCGGTTTATCCGATATATCGCATCAATATTGGACTATTGACACATCGTTTCCGATTGATTATTATAATATAGATCGAGAACAATAAAAAATCAACTTTCTCTCAATAATAATTTAAGGAGAAACAAATGTTTATTCTAAAAGAGATTGATGAATTATGGGAAAAATTCTCAAGTAGTGCTTATCAACCCAATATTCTTGATGGAAAAACAAAAGAACTCATTGCAGTATCAAATTCTGTGATGGCCGATTGTACTCCATGTCTTGAATATCATTATAAAAGAGCCGTGAATGCAGGTGCTTCAAAAGAAGAAATTGCAGAATCCCTTGCGATCGCAATGTCAATAAGTGCCGGAAGCAAAAAAGCTAAATATTTGACCGTCATTCACAAGCTTGAAAAGGAGTAGGCGATAGTCAGGCCCGGTCGCAGATAGAGATCGATATTTATAATACTTAACTTTTTAAGTGCATAATAATTTTCAGAGAAAACTATGACAAAGAAAGAAATCGAACAGAAGACCTTCACGTATTTCCATTCAGGATTTAATTGTGCCGAGTCAATTTTAAAAACCTTTGTGGAATTGTATAGTAAAGAACCGTATCCGGGTGTTGCAAAATTTGCCTCCGGTTTTGGCGGAGGAATGGGCGGATCCCATTGTGAAACCTGTGGTGCATTGACCGGCGGTATTATAGCTTTGGGCTGGCTGTTTGGACGGAAGGATCCAGGTGATGATAAACAAAAGGTGTATTCATTGTCAGCTGATTTCAGAAACCAGTTTTTAAAAAAATTTAGTTCCACAAATTGTCAAAAAATTCTGGATATGATGGAGAAACAGGATATCAAGTTGGATTGCAAAAAATTGACCGCCGATACGGCCGGTATATTGTATGAGATTCTTCAGAAAGAAAATGTAAGCAGTAAATGAAAACGCAAAGAGAGAAAAAATGAAAACAATATATCTGGACAATAACGCAACAACTGCTATTTCGCCCGATGTTTTAAACGAGATGCTTCCTTATTTAAAAGATTTATACGGTAATCCTTCGAGCGGTCATTCCTTTGGCAGAAATCTTTATTACATAATAGAGCAGGCCAGGGAAAAGGTTGCATACCTGATTGGCGCAGAGCCGGAGGAAATAATTTTTACAAGCTGCGGGACGGAAAGTGATAATACGGCTATTGCAAGCGCAATTCAGTCGGATGAAAATAAACGACATATCATCACAACTCAGGTAGAACATCCCGCGATTCTTAACTATGTGAAGCATTTGGAACGGAAAGGATATACATCTACCTATTTGCCGGTCGATGGAGCCGGAAAACTGAATATCGATGCATTCATGAATACACTTGATGATGATACTGCAATAGTTTCAATCATGNNGGAATACTCTTTCATACCGATGCGGTTCAGGCTGCTGGGAAAGTCCCAATGGATGTTCAAAAGCTCGGTGTGGATATGCTATCAATATCAGGTCACAAGCTTCATGCACCAAAAGGTATCGGTGTTCTCTATGTAAGAAAGGGCAGCAAGTATTTTCCTTATTTCATAGGCGGCCATCAGGAATACGGACACAGAGCCGGTACCGAAAACCTGACATCGATTGTCGCTCTCGGAAAAGCATGTGAGCTTGCCCTGGAAAATATTGCATACGAACACACAAGTATTGCCGGACTCAGGGATTTGTTGGAATTAAATTTGAAGAATAAATGTTCAGATATTTTTATTAATGGCTATGATTCAGAGCGTCTGTCGAATACGTCAAATATAAGTTTTTCTCATGTCGACAGCGAAGCTCTTTTACATCGGCTTGATACATACGGTATTTGCGCTTCAGCCGGATCGGCATGTTCATCAGGCTCTTCCGAGCCGAGTCATGTGCTGCGGGCAATGGGAGTGCCGGATGATGCTATTCACGGATCAATACGGTTTTCATTGAGCCGTTATACAACTGTAGAAGAAGTGAATACTGTGATAGAAATACTACCCGGTATTATCAATAAGCTTCGCGCCGGTTCCCTTGTAGGGAGCGTACAATCGTAAACCTGCATAGCAGGTTTACAAAAACTACGCAGACATTCTTATTGCAACACTGTCATGCCCGGATTGAACAGATTGAGATTTTGAGGATTATTAGATTTTCGCTGCTTTCTTTTGGCGAAAAGAAAGCACATTAGCCCCCTTAAGATTGCTTTTGTAGGGGCACAACACGTTGTGCCCAGACAAATAAGATATTTAACGTTAATCATCATTCTGGTAGAGGAAAATTTGAATCACGCAAAGCGTGATACAGTTACAGGCCTCCGGCTATCAATTTCGCGGGCGCAAATAAAAGATAAAAAAGGGAAAAGTCATTCCCGCAGCCGGAGACCCGTAACTGACATAGGCAATGCCTGTGTCTTTATCTCTATACGTGATTCCAATATAATAAATTCCAAATTTTGTCGTCTCGCCGAAGGTTTTCTTATTGGACAATCTTCTCTCTTCAATCTACCATCTACCATCTACCATTTACCATCTTCAATCTTCATTCTCCCTCTTCCCTCTTCCATCTCAAATCTTAAAACTTTAAGTGTGGTGACGAACTAGCCGAGGTTAAGAGGCGTGAGGCTGTAAAAAGGTAATCGTATATGTGCTGTTCTGCGTTAAGGAAAATCCTCCTCCGAATTGTTAACGGAGGTAAAAATTAAATTGCTGCAGCCCTTCTTTTAGCATCACGCCGGTGTAGAAGCAATATATAACAACTAAAAAAGAACAACAAAGGAAACTGCTGAATGTGTTTGACACTGCGTGAACATGTTATTTCGGAACGAAACCGTACGATACCATAATGTTGGAAATGAATGACCCGGCTGTCAAATCGGGAGGAGATATCGAACGTGTTCCTAAAAACTCCTATCTTCACAGAATACGTTTCTTCTTCACCGATCGTTATGATGCCAGGACGCTTGAAAGAACGGAGCTGATATGTAGCAACGATATCGCCGTTTTGCATACTCGCCGTTATTTTCGGTTTAAAAAGACCTTGCCGGTCAAACGACCATACAGCATCAGCGGATACCGCTTCTGCACGGCTGTTCCAGAACCTTGACATATGGATACTGCCGAGGAGTTCATCGCCAAAATGTATCTCATACAACGAGTTCCCTATGCCCGATTGCTGAAGAATAAGTGTAAAATCAAGATATGAAGTTATTGATCTCATGAAAGTATCCGGTCTATTCAATGGATATTCAATATTCTTTACAGTAACACTACGCCGAAGGATTTGCCGTATCGGCGGCAGAATCCTTCGGCTTCACTCTTCCTGCTTTCTTCACTGCATCGGTCAATAAGAACTCGATCTGTGCATTGACACTGCGCAAATCATCCGCAGCCCATTTCTCGAGAGAAGCATGAAGCGCTTCATCGAGACGAAGCAGGAATTTTTTCTTTTCACCCATTAGTACAGTGTGCCCGTATTAATGATCGGCTGTGCTTCGGATTCCGAAACCAGTGCGACCATAAGATTGTTGACCATGCTCGCTTTCTTTTCTTCATCTAAGGTCACAATTTTTTGCTCGCTTAATAAATTAAGTGCGTGTTGCACCATCCCGACGGCGCCTTCCACGATTTTCTGGCGAGCCGCGATAATTGCCTGCGCCTGCTGGCGTCGCAGCATCGCTTGTGCAATTTCCGGTGCATAGGCGAGATGCGTCAACCGGGATTCGACCACCTCGACGCCGGCAACCTGCAGGCGGTTCTGAAGCTGCTGCTTGAGATTATCTGCAACTTCCTGCGGGTTGCCCCGCAGGGAAGAACGGACTTCATCCTGTGAATCGTACGGAAACTCGCTTGCAAGAGCGCGGATAGCCGTTTCACTTTGAATGGCAATAAACTGCTCGTAATTCTGAACATCGAACAATGCACGTGCCGAATCGACAACATACCAGACAACGACAGATGCAATTTCGATCGGGTTCCCGTGCGAATCGTTCACCTTGATCTTTTCGCTGTTAAAATTGTGAATGCGCAGGGATATGTGGCGCTTGATGGCGAACGGATTAGCCCACCAAAAACCATCCAGGCGAATGGAACCGATATATTTTCCAAACAGTACGAGAACACGCGCTTCGTTCGGCTGGACGATGAGAAATCCGGCAGAAAANNTTGAAAGCTTTCGTTTCTTTAATTGTTTGCATTTTTTCCTCCTATTCAATGATAATGCTATTACAATGATAGCATAGTGATATCACATTGTCAAGTACTTTTTTAAGATTTTTTTTGTTGGAAATAAGACGCGGAATCTTTATTGTCATTCCCGCAGCCAGAGGCCTGATAATGTCTCAGGCGAAAGCGTGTGTCCTTATTTCATGAACGGGAATCTAGAATAATAGAATCCAGCATAGACAAGCAAAACACCTCGATGCTTGAGGTGAGGATTGTTTATAATTGTATTGGCATTCCTTTGGCGGTAATGGACATGCACAAGGCGATGTTTGCCGTCATCGGTTCTTTTGTAGGGGCGCAATGCATTGCGCCCGGCAGAAAAGACTCCACAGGGAAATCGTAATATCCGGATGATTCTGGTGTGTTATCCATGTCTGAGAATATTTATAAAAGATTTTTGCCGCTTTCTTTTGGCGAAAAGAAAGCACATTAGCCCCCTTAAGATTGCTTTTGTAGGGGCACAACACGTTGTGCCCAGACAAATAAGATATTTAACGTTAATCATCATTCTGGTAAAGGAAAATTTGAATCACGCAAAGCGTGATACAGTTACAGGCCTCCGGCTATCAATTTTGCGGGCGCAAATAAAAGATAAAAAAAGGAAAAGTCATTCCCGAATGCTTTTGTCGGGAATCCAGACTGATAGACACCGGTGTATGTGGGAGTGACAAAATATTTTTTATTGGGGAATGGGGAAAAAAAAACTGTCATTCCCAGCCGGAGGCAAAAAATTGAATCACGCGAAGCGTGATACATTCTCAGGCTTCCAGCTGCCAAGGATTTTTAATGCTAGACCATCTACCATCTTAAATCTTCCATCTTCTATCTTGTAAGTGTGGTGACAATCTCACTGAGGTTGCGAGGGGTGAACATCAATAGGCAGTTTCATTTATTTGGGAACTTATAAAGCGAATATGAAGGCGGTTTGGGAGGAGTCGAAGGAACTTGCAGTTTCAGATTGTGGAGGGTATTTGCCGTAACGGTCGATCCATAATTGGGGTGTTTTCGATCGATGATATTAAATAATGCAACTATTTTGCCTGTTTGTATTGGTTGCCATGCGAGAAACTTGGCATCCTTCGATTGGTATGCAGTTCCATATGGTTTCTCTGCAAATAATTCTTCCTGATTATTATTCAAATCGCGTTGGGAGCTGCGCATATAAATTCCTCTATTTATTTCTCAATAACTCGAACACAATTTACAAAATATTTAGTTCCATTCAAAGTTTCCAATGTATGTCGGAAGCATGTGCATAGTATAGGCATCCGTTTGGGATAAGAGAGGGTTAGTCCTGCCCCGCAATGCTTCTGTGCGGGGGAGAGGTTCAAAAACCATCGGCCGTCCCACTGTCATTTCGATCCCGATGCTTTTAATTGGGAGAGAAATCTTTTTTTGGTTTAGATTTCTCATCCCGACTTCGTCGGAATTCGAAATGACAAATGTTCTGGTGTGGTCGGGAATTGCTTGTTCGCCATTTCGCTGGGCGGGCGTCGAGACCGATGCTGCAGTTGAGTATCCGGAAGGAATTTCTGATAGTATCAAAACGCCGAACAAAGAGAGTGATTGTCATGGGACGACGAGGTAGATCAATCTTTGGAGATACAGGTCAGATATTCTTTGTGATCATGTCGACTGTTCATCTGGCATGAAAATCTATTATCACAGATATCTGAAGTACCTGCGTTAAATCCAAATTGCTGAGTCTCGGCATATCCTTCACTCAATGGCAGTTCGACATTCATGGTCTGCTATAAGCGGATACCATTTCCGATTCAAAATCCACAATCTACAAGCGCCCATTAAAAAAACTCACTTCGTTTTCGAGAATCGCAATGTTTCCGGCAGCGACTTTGAAAATGATATCTATAAAGAAACCTTTGATAGTCATTCGTTGTTATCTAGATATGGAAAATGAACAGTATGATGATCTGTAAGGATTTTTCGTGAACTACACATCGCAAGAGATCCATCCATTCTCTTGCTTAGAATATCTATAAACTATCTACTGATGAAAAGAAGAAACATTATTATACGAAGAATGTTGTTTTTAATTCTCGTGTTGTTGTATTCAACAATGGCAGCTCAATCGCAACAGGCGTTCGACTCATTGCTGGAACGTAGAACTCTTCAGAACTGTATCCGCTATGCGCTGGTGCACCAACCATTGGTGCAAGAGTCGCTCGTGGATGAGGAAATTGCTGAACGCACCATACAGGGAAAGCTGGCTGACTGGTTTCCTCAACTGAACCTAAACTTCAACGTGCAGCATAATCCTCAAATTCCGGTGGCAATTGTAGGGGGCGTTCCTATAAATCAAGGATTGGCAAACAACTCCAACATTCAATTCACAGCAACACAGACGTTGTTCAATAAAGACGTTCTGCTCGCCAGTACCAGCGCAAGCGATGTACGTACATTTGCCAAACAGAGAACACTGAGTACCAAGATCGATGTTGTTGTCAATGTGAGCAATGCCTATTATGCGACGTTGGTGACGATACAGCAGATTGAATTGCTTGACGAGGCGATTCTGCGGCTTGAACAAAGCTCCAAGGATGCCCACACAAAGTACCAGGGCGGCATCGTCGATAAGACGGATTATATGCGGGCTCAGATCGCATTGAACAATGCCAAGGCCGACAGGCAACAGGCGGGGGAACTCTTGAAAGCACGCGTCGCCAATCTTAAGGAACAGATGGGATATCCTAATGCAGCAAATCTGGATCTCGACTATGACAGCACACAGATGGTGCGTGAAGCTTTTTTCGATACGAGCGGGTCGCTCAATTATGACAACAGGATTGAATTCCAACTCCTGCAGACTCAAATGCACCTTCAGGAAGACAATCTGAATTATTATAAATGGAGCTTTATCCCATCTCTCAGCCTTTATGGCGGATACACGATCAACTATCAAAACAGTTTCATCGACCCGCTCTACAATCAACGTTACCCGTACTCGTTCGTTGGCCTTGAGCTTTCGTTTCCTCTGTTTGAGGGAGGGAAAAGGATCCAACAAATAAAACAGGCGAAACTGCAGCTTGACCGCGTCGACTACGACGTACTTTCACTTGAGAACAGTATCAATACACAATATGCACTGGCTTTGGCAAATTACAAGAGCAATTTGAACAACTATAAGGTGTTGAGCGACAACCTTCAACTCGCCCAGGATGTCTACCGGACCATCCAGCTTCAATACAAAGCCGGAACAAAATCGTATCTCGAATTCATCACGGCAGAAACGGACCTCCGGTCTGCCCAGGTCAATCAGACCAACGCCATGTATCAACTGCTTGTCAGCAAGCTTGATATGCAGAAAGCACTCGGCACAATATCTTATTAACAATTTCAGGATCATTCACTATGAAAAACATCATCATTGTTACCGCAATCCTTATCATCTCGGTATTGCTCACTTCCTGCAGTGTGAACAAAGCGGCGGAACAAAAGGGGCCTCCGCTTATTCAGGTCGCTACCACTGAAGTAAAGACAGGCAGCGCGGCGTACTTTGACGAGTACCCGGCTACGGTTGTCGCCTTGAATCAGGTCGATCTCAGGCCGGAAGTGTCCGGATACATCACCGAAATTTTTGTTCAGGACGGGCAGCATGTCACAAAAGGAATTCGACTTTATGCTATCGATCAACAACAATACCAGGCGACGTATGATCAGGTGCGGGCGAACCTGAATGTTGCCAAAGCGAATCTCGCCAAAGCGCAGCAAGATGCAGATCGATACAGGGATCTTGCGAAGTATGATGCCGTCGCGCGGCAAACGCTTGAACATGCAGTTGACGATCTCGAATCATCAAAAATGCAAGTTGCAGCAGCAGAAGCATCAGTCAAGAGCGCAGAAACAAATCTGCTCTACTCTGTGATTCATGCTCCGTTCGATGGGACAATCGGGATATCGCAAGTGAAGCGGGGATCTGCTGTGACAATAGGCCAGACGGTATTGAATACCATATCTTCTGACGATCCAATCGCCGTCGATTGTGCGGTGGATGAAAAACAGATTAGCCGTTTCAACACCCTGCTCCAGAGCAGCGACAACGGGATAGACTCAACGTTCACGATCGTTCTCCCGGATCAGTCATTCTATACATCTTCCGGCAGGCTGAGTTTCCTCGATCGGTCTGTTGATTTCCAAACAGGAACAATTCGGGTCAGGGTTATTTTTCCCAACTCGAAGAAAATCCTCAAGCCCGGATTGACGTGCAACCTTCGTATTCAGGCGGCCACTGGTTCCACTGCAATGCTCATCCCGTATAAAGCGGTGATTGAGCAAATGGGGGAGTATTTTGTCTTTGCAGTCAAAGAGAACAGGGCAATACAACACAGGGTAACGCTCGGCATGAATATTAACGATATGGTTGTCGTGAAAGATGGATTGCAGCCCGGCGATCAAATTGTGACCGATGGGATGCAGCGTTTGAGAGAGAACGCGCTCGTTGCGGTAGCATCTGCAGGAATGCCGCCGGTTTCCAAACCCGGATATAGCAAATAACGGTCTGGTAAGAAACCGATGATCGCTAATACGTTTATTCGAAGGCCCATCACTGCAATTGTTATTTCCATTGTTATTGTTCTTGTCGGGCTTCTCTCGATCTCCAAGCTTCCTGTCAGCCAGTATCCGGACATCACTCCGCCGACTGTTCAGATCTCCGGCTCGTTCAACGGTGCGGATGCCCAGACCGTCGAGCAAACTGTCACGACACCGATTGAATCGCAGGTCAACGGTACCCCCGGCATGGCATATATGCAGGGAAACAGTACGAGCGACGGCAGAACGACGATCAATGTCACCCTGAATGTCGGTACCAATCCGGATATTGCCGCGCTCGATATCCAGAACCGTGTCGGAATTGCCACGCCGCAGCTCCCCGATGACGTCAAGCGTCTCGGCTTGACGACGAGGAAACGCAGTCCAAGCATTCTGATGCTTGTCGCCATCTATTCACCCGATGGCACGCACGGTGTCACATTCGTCGATAACTATACGAATATCTTTATCCGGGATGCGCTGCTGCGGGTTTCCGGTGTCGGCGATATTTTTACGCGTGCCGATGATTTCAGCATGCGCGTCTGGCTCTCTCCCGATCGTCTCGCACAGCGGGGATTGACTACGAATGATGTTATCAACGCTCTCGCCGAACAGAATTTGCAGATTGCTGCCGGCTCTGTCGGAGCTCCTCCGCAGAAGGATGCGCAGGCATTTGAGTATACGGTGTTCACGAACAGCCGATTAAATTCTGAAGAGCAGTTCGGTAATATCATCATTCAATCGAATCCCCGTGAGGGTTCTGCCGTTCATCTGCACGATGTTGCCCGCGTACAACTCGGCAAATTCAGTTATGCCAACAATTCCTTTGTCGATGGGAAGCGCGCATCATATCTCCTGGTCTTTCAGGCGCCGGGGAGCAATGCTCTCGATGTTGCGGGCGGAATCTACAAAGCGATGGAAACTTTGAAGAAATCCTTTCCTAAGGATGTCGACTACGTCGTGCCGTTTGAAGCAGTCTCTGTAGTGAAAGTGTCGATCGAAGAAGTCGTCCTGACGTTGATCGAGGCTCTTGGACTGGTTGTGCTCGTCGTCTTCCTGTTCCTTCAAAGCTGGCGTGCGACTCTCATTCCGGTGCTGGCGATTCCCGTTTCGCTTATCGGGACGTTTGCTTTTTTTGTTCCGCTGGGCTTCACGATCAACACGTTGACTATGTTCGGCTTCGTCCTGGCGATCGGCATTGTCGTGGACGACGCCATCATTGTTGTCGAGGCGACACAGCATTATATCGACCGGGAAAAATTTTCTCCGAAGGAAGCAACGATCAAGGCAATGCAGGATATTTCAGGGCCCGTTGTCGCCATAGCTTTAATCCTCGCTGCGGTTTTCATCCCGGTGGGATTCATTCCCGGTATCGTCGGACGCTTGTATCAGCAGTTCGCCATCACGATAGCGATTTCGGTTCTCATTTCGGCTTTCGTTGCATTGTCGTTGACGCCGGCTCTGTGCACTCTTCTTTTAAAACCATCGCGTGTTGGCGTCAAGGCGAAAGGTTTGAATAAGTTCTTCCTCCGCTTCAACGAATGGTTTGAGAGGACAACGAATTCTTATACCAACAGCGTTAAAACATGGATTCGTTTGGCTAAGTACGCACTCATCCTGCTTGCCATTCTCTACTTAGGGACTGCGATACTGTTCAAAAGCAAGCCGACCGGTTTCATTCCAACGGAAGATGAAGGACGGTTGTACGTCACATTTGAATTGCCTGAAGCTTCATCGACAACCAGAAGCCTTGATGTGTTGAACACGATGATGGGCATCCTTCAAGAGACGCCGGGCATTGCCCACTTCGCTGCGCTGGGCGGATTGAATGTGGTAACGTTTGCCACCAAATCGAACAGCGGCACCATTTTCGTCCAATTGAAACAATGGGACGACCGGAAAGAGCAGTCACTGCAATTGAGTTCGCTGATCGCAACATTGCAGCAGAAATTCTCCGCCATCAAAAGCGCGAACGTCATCGTCATCTCGCCTCCGGCAATTCCCGGCCTCGGGCAAACGGGCGGCTTCACATTCGAACTCGAGCAGCACGAAAGCACGGACGACATCAAACAATTTGAAAAAACCGTGCAGACATTTGTAGCGGCGGCGAATAAACGCCCCGAACTCAGCCGCGTGTTCTCTTTCTTCAGCGCGCACACGCCGGGATATCAAGTGGATGTCGATAGGGAAAAGTGCAAGAAGCTGGGACTTTCCATATCAGATGTTTATTCAACGCTTCAGACGTACCTCGGCAGCCGTTACGTGAACGATTTCACGATCTACGGACGGAATTTCCATGTGGTGGCGCAGGCGGACACTTCCTTCCGGACGAATATTCAAAACCTGTCCAAGTATTACGTGAAGAACTCATCAGGAATGATGATCCCGCTCGGAACGCTGATCAGTTATAAAGTTGTCGAAAACGCTCCGCTCATTACACACTACAATTTATTCCGCACGGCAGAGATCAACGGCAGCGCGGGAGAAGGATACAGCAGCGGACAGGCGATTGAGGCGCTGCGCGAAGTGGCGGCGGATGTTCTTCCTGCCGGGTACGGGTACGAATTTTCTGGACTCAGCCGCGAAGAAATTAATGCCGGCAGCAGTACGACAACAATATTTATTCTATCCATCGTTTTTGTGTTCCTGTTTCTGACGGCGCTGTATGAAAGCTGGTCCGTTCCTTTCGCGGTCCTCCTTGCAGTCCCTATCGGTGCGTTCGGCGCCATTCTGACGCTCACGTTTCTTCCGCACCTGAGCAACAACATCTACGCGCAGATCGGATTGATCACATTGATCGGGCTGGCGGCAAAGAACGCAATCCTTATTGTGGAATTCGGAAAAGCACGGGTCGACAACGGGATGAACCTGATCGAAGCGACACTTGAAGCGGTGAAGCTGAGACTGCGCCCCATTCTTATGACGTCCATGGCATTTATTCTCGGTGTTTCACCGCTGGCGTTTGCTGCAGGCGCCGGTGCCCAGGCGAGATCCACTATCGGCTGGACTGTGCTTGGCGGGATGCTGGCGGCGACGATGCTGGCTATATTCATCGTCCCCGTGTTGTTTGTTACGATAACCCGGATTGCCTACAGCAAGGAAGGATTAAAGAATTTAGAACACGAAGCGAAGGAACATTCAGAGCAAATCTCGCATCGGGAGTAACATGGAGAGTCTTCTCGTTCCCAAGCTCGGCTTGGGAACGCTGCTGACGGAAGCTTCGCTTCCACTTCTGCTTTGAAACAGAGCTTCAACACTGTCCGTTCCTAAACGGAGTTTGTGAATGAGGTAAATATTTTGTCATGCCTTTTTAACCCCCCGGTCTTCTTCCAACCCCCTTGTATCCCCCCTTTCATTAAGGGAGCGTATGATGAAGGTATGCGTTAGCATACCACATGTATACGCAGACCTATGTCAGCGGGGGTTCGATTATTCTTTTCTGGGCATGCTCAAAGGCGATGTTTTGCCGTCATCGATTCTTTTGTAGGGGCGCAATGCATTGCGCCCGGACAGAAAAGACTCCCCAGGGAAATCGTAATACCCGGATGATTCTGGTGTGGTATCCATGTCTGAGAATATTTATAAAAAATTTTTCGTCGCTTTCTTTGAATGTGCAAAGAAAGCGACAGAAAGAAACACCAGCGAAATCGAAATGTGTTATCGCAAGGTGGAGTTCGGATTCAGGATATAATGAGCAATGTGTTTAGAAGGTATCAATCGGATATAATAAGTACTCTCTTGCTTTAGCCCAGCTTACTTCTATCGATTTCGCGGGCTTGTATAAAAGAATTTAATAAGGCATAAGTCATTATTCTACCTTCTACCATCTTAAATCTACAATCTTAAAGTGTAGTGACGAACTCGCTGAGGTTAGGAGGAGTGAAGCTGTAGGGTGTTGGATTTTATATAGATAATTGTGTACAGCATTTTTGTGTGCGCTATGTGAAGTTGTACACATGCTCTTAAATAGTTGCTTCTGGTTCTACAGCATGCTTTGAGATCGAACGTTTATTCCACTGTTCTTGTAGCCACTCATGCCAAGGTTTCATATCCAAGTATAGCTGTTGAGTTGCATCGCAGAGAGATAACAAGTCTTGCCAAGCTTGCTGTTTCTCTGCAAAGACAGCATGGGATCCGCCTGCATCCTTCCAACAAGATGGTGGACCCCAATTCGAAAACAACTCAGTTCCAGTTAAAATGAGAACAGGATTATATGGGCGGTCGGCCTTCCAGTATTTTCTGCCAGTACTAGCAAGGCCGCGCACCAATCTTTTCTCTGAGTCTGTTAGACTCTTACGGAATGTGCTGAGAACAAGAAAAGCACCAGGAAATTGACGCGCAAGCACTCTCAACCGGTTGATGTCATTCTTTTCAAATTTGTTATATGCCTTGCATTCACAAAATATCATTTCAGTTTTGTCATTCCAGAATCTTGACTCGCGGAAAAGAAGGGTAAGGTCAACTTCAATAATACCATTAAGATGACGAAATTCAGATGATAAAAGAGGAGTAGTAGCCCCATCAAGTACGCGAGCAAAGAATCTTAGAGTTAATAAAACAGGATAGACTCCGACTGATTGACTAGGCAAGCTGAATGGTCCGAATGTTCTATACGACCATTTTATGTCGTTAGGCGAATGAGATGGAATGTCAAACTTCGAGAGACATTTTTCGCATTGCACCTGATATCTGATGACTTCTATGGAATACCAAGAGAATTGGGTGCATGTGGGACATTGGAGCTCGAACCCAAGACGAAACATTTCGGTCTTCATGAGACCCTCAAGCATCCTTTTAACATCGGATTTGTATTTTTCTGCTTGAGCAATCTTGCCGAATTCTGCAAAGAAGGTATCTTTCAGTATAGATTTGCCGTTAGACATCTTGATAAGAAATTGAACAAGTAATTCGTTGGAAAGCCAATTTATTCCAAATGTGCCTTTAAGTTGAAAAAGCATTTGTTTTGCTATTAATCCCGCAGGAGAAAGAGTCGTTTCCACGTTCTTCGTTTTCAGCCATGCTGAAATAACTTTCTCCGCAAGAGGCTGACGTAAATTCACTGACCAATCTCGATAGTGAGATAGATACACAATGGATTTCTTTGCAAATCGCCATTCTCGAATTCCAAAACCACCAATGGCCGAAGTCATGGTGTTGTCACATTCTGGGATAACCTCTGCAACAAGTTCTCGATCGCCATATGTCCGTATTTCAACTTTATTGGCGAAACGAGGCTCGGCAGAGTGTATGTTGGTCAACATGAACTTTGGATCTACCGTTGTAAAACTGAGTTCTTGCTGTGTGTCAGGAAGCTCAGTTTTTGATTTTCCTGCTTCCAAATCACAACATTCCACTCCATCACGGCTACGTGCCCACTCATCCCACATTCGAGGATAAGAGAGATAGTTTATGTAACTTCTATGCGGGGACAATGGTTTAGGTAAATCTAATGCTTCAACGAAAGATTTTGTGTCTTCATCGCTAAGTGATCTGCTCTTTATCAATGACACATTGTGATAGATATTCGGATTATTGCGATCTTGTATGTAATTCTCCTTGATAAATGAGAGGGTGCTCTCTTTAAGATCACCTGTCAGATCAGCTTGGATTGGAACTGGCATTACATCCCAACCTATTGCTCGTAGATTCCAGTAATCGATTATATCAAGTGTTTTCGTTGCGTCAAAGTGAAAAATACAGATGCCTCGATTCCATCCATTGTGTCTGTTTACTTTCAGTTGATGACTTGTGAGACGTCTGAGAAAGAGATTATCCCCCTTAAAGAAGGTTGCAAAGTTAGAGAAGTCACATTCTAACCATTCTGCATTCAATTCCTTATCGAAATGTTTGTGAAAGAAATCAGATTGATCAGGTGCGAGAGTTCCGAAAACACTAGAGAAAAACAATTTGTATTTGCCATTATGCTCTGGGATTCTAAAGTGCAGAGGATCCTTCCGGATATATTTTAACTCTGATCTAATAAATGAACGTAGAATTTCAAAAAGTCCTACACCCATACCGGGGATTCCACTACTGCGGGCTCCACTGACTATTTCATTTAGTGAGACAATCCTGCGATTTGCAAAAGAGGATTTGTCGAAATCATCAAGTCGGATTGGAACTAGAAAATCAGGATCGAAATTATCTACGTACCCGGCAAATATAGAAGAAGCCGTCTGGCTCTTACTGAGCGGATGTTCCCAATTTTTAGGGATTTTATTGAACTTTGGAATGATTAGATTGTAGGTTCCACCCCATAAAAAACTGTTCAATTGAATTGCTTCGAGAATTGATTTTTGATCATGTGGATTAACAATCAAAGCAAATTTGAGTGGCCGAAGCGTGATTTCAAGTCTTGTTGATGACATATACTATTCTTTGTCTATTAGAATTTATATTGGTACAATTTCAAATAACATTTGTAAAACTGCACTACCGCTTTACCTAATTCATATAACAGATATTTTACAGTTCTGTCAGTTTATTTTTACTCTTTTATTTAATGCTCAATTTAATTGCTAAGAGCGCTTTGGCAGTCTCGATATCTTTTTTATACTTAAATAAAACCGTCAGCCCCCGGATTTTACCGTACTGTTTTCCTTCCTTGAACTGCTTTTTCATTTCCACGGGAATGCTGCTGCCCGCAATTGCTTTTGCTGCTCTGTCGGTAAAGTAAAAAGTGGTTCTGAAAAATCCTTTTTGAACAGACAACCAGAAGACCGTCTTTTTCTTCCGTGTATTCTTCATCAGCCAGCTTTTCCCGTCGTTGTAATACCGCCACTCTGGAATAATGTCGGGATGGTTCTCATGAAGATATTCAAAAAAAGCTATCCAGATATCCTTAGTTTTTCCGAGATGCGAAAAGATTATTTCTTCGGTGGGAAATTGTGTTTTATCGGATAGTACCGGTTGGTCCATGTTCATTCCTCCTGAACAAAGTGTAGGAGTTTTTGAAAAGAGAAGCAAGGAAGTAAAAGCGGTGAATAGTGAACAGTGAAGAGTAAAGAGTCGTAGGGGCGAAGTGGTTTCGCCCGTTGGGTCTTGACAGTATGTCAAATTTGACATATGTTGTCACTCCCGAATGTTTCAATCGGCCTGCCCGCCGTACAAAGTGTGCTATGGCAAGCGGGGAGTCCAGAATTCTGGATGCCCGCTAAAAATCCGCGGGCATGACAAGAGTGTTTTGGTAGGTCTCTGTTTTTGAGATTTGCATGATGGAGTAAGAATATGAATACTGCAAAGAGAAAGCGCCTTGAATCGAAAGGATGGAAGGTCGGCACTGCAGAAGAATTCCTCAGCTTTTCACCTGAAGAATCTGCTTACGTAGAACTGAAACTTGCATTAAGTAAGACACTGCAGGAAACCCGGCGGGAAAAGAAAATGACGCAAGAACAATTGGCCCGCCTGCTGAAGTCCAGCCAGTCGAGAGTTGCAAAGATGGAACTTAGTGACCCTTCGGTATCGCTTGATTTACTTGTCCGCTCATTGTTGGCATTGGGTACGTCAAGAAAAAATCTTGTTCGAATGCTGGCGTAGCTTGTGAAGAGTGAATGGTAAAGAGTGAATAGTAAACTGTGAAGGGTAAACAGTGAATGGTAAATAGTAAACAGTGAAGAGTGAACAGTGGCGTGTTTGTAAGTAGGGGCTTGATTATTATCCGCCGTCTTATTGGGCGGGTATCAAGCCCATTCGTAGGGGCGAAGTGCTTTCGCACGTTCATTCGTTTCTGCTCACGATTTCCATTTTCCATCTCTCTCAAGGCTCTCCCGAACACGGAACTTGGTGATCTTACGGATCAAAGAGAGAGGCAGCGGCTTCTCCAGTGGAAACTGGATCGTTCCTTTCGAGGTCTTAAATTTTGAAAGATCTTTCTTGAAAGCTCTTACTGCCGATGGTGTAGGGAAGAAACCGATATGATGTTTGAACGCAGCAAATATGACCAGTATTCTCTGATAAGAGAAAGTGGGCATCCCCCATTTCATACTTTCCTCCGCTCCGGGTGCAGCTGTACGAATACAAGCACGCATTTCGCGCAATTTCTTTTGAGTTTCTTTGGGGGCCGCTTTAATATATTCGGCTATACTTTCGGGTCTTGTTTTTTTTGAAATCATGATTTTATTTTCTTCGCTGATCTGCAGGTAAATACAATACCTGCCGCTTCACCTGTCAACTGTTTGTTTTAGGATAAACATAGTTGGTTGTTACTTCTTTTGTTTTTATGGGCCGGACTTCTATTCGCGCAGTCGTACCGTATTCAAATTCAGGATTTTCTTTTGCAATGGATACAGCCTCGTTCATGTCGCCGGCAAGAATGTGATAGTACCCTACCTGCACTTCTTTGGTTTCATTGAACGGCACATCGTTCCATGATCCTTTTCTGCCGGAAATTATTTTTCCTTCCCTCACCAGCGGCTGCGCAGATATCAATTTCCCTTCTTTTTTTAGATTGTCAATGTAGAGCTCGCATTTCTTCAGGAAGTCTCCATGCCGCTCAGACGGCCATTCCGCCTGGTGGTCAATTTCGTTTCGGATAAGCAGCATAAATTCTTTCATGGTTTTATTCCTTCGGATGCAAATGTGAAAAGAGTAACGAATGTTATCTGGCGGATTTCTTCCCGGAGGTTTCTGGAGAAATAATTGCAATGAACTGTGTAATATCATCGGAACCAACATAGAGGTTCCCGCGCAGGTCTGTCGCCAACCCGACAGGACGTCCCCAAATAACTACCTGAGATGCTGTGTTTTTCGGTTGGTATCCTGTGACTACATCCGTCACGTACTCGGCAGTTGTATCATGGTCGCTGTGGAATTTAAAAAAAACGACTTTGTAGCCGGTGGGAAGAGTGCGGTTCCATGAACCGCGAAAAGCAACAAATGCCCCATTGCGAAATTGCGGCGGAAATGATGAATTGGAAAATTCAATTGCCATGGGCGCGGAGTGCGCCTGAACGAGCGCCGCGGGTTGTACCATCGATCGTACACGTGCGCTATCTTCCGCTGTCAACGGAAGCAAGCCGGTGTATTCCTTGTGGGCATGAAAATCGAAATACATGCCGTCCGCATACGCAAACGGATGTCCGTAAAAGCCGCCGTCACGCACAACATCGATCCATTCCGGAGGGATATCTTCTCCTTGCCAATCGCTGCCATTGTTGTCGGCCCAGAGCCGGCCGTTATGCAATGTCATCCCTACTGCATTGCGGATGCCTGCAGCAAATAAATGGCGGCCTGTCCCGTCGTCATTGTACTCTTCAATCACTGCTCGATATTCCTCATCACGGCACACATTGCATGACGAACCGATGGAGAGGTACATTTTTTTCTTTGCCGGATCGAAGACGATGGTGCGTGTATCGTGCCCGCCTCCCGGCTGCCGGGCGCCTGCGGCAATAGAATCGATAAACACTTCTTTCGTTTCGTATATCCCGTCATTATTTTTATCCATACATTTTATGATACGTCGTTCTTCGGCAACGTACATAGCACCGTTATAAAATGCGAGGTCATGAGAAAGATGAAATCCGGATGCTGCAACGATCGCCGTATCGGCAACGCCGTCATGATTTTTATCCGGCAGCGCAATAATTTCGCCGCTGTTTTTGTTTGCAACATAAAGAACACTGTCGGGCCCCCAAGCAAAAAACCGCGGTTTGTCTAATCTTCCGGCATAGAATACTTTGGCTGAATATCCTTCAGGAATGTAGAGTACATGGTCTCTGTGTATTTTGTCTTTGAACTGTTCCGGAACGACAAGTCTCACCGGAACAAGTTTTGTTTGTTTGAGCGGCGTCATTTTTACGCCCGGGGGCAGCGTTTGGGCATTACAGCAGAGGATTAATATACAACTACCGAGAATAAAAAAAGTTTTCATACGATCCTTATCCAATGATAGATTATAAACAAAATGGAAATGCAATAGATTCCCGATTCATCTCCTTGTCTAAAGAACACTACGCTGATGTGAAGTCACTTCTTCCGCTTCGCGTCAAGGCTCCATGGTCCCGCACCAGCGGCGGAGAAATAGAGCCAGAGAAAACAGTAAAGAACGGCACTGACTCCTCCGTTTACAACCGGCCAGACATTCTGAGGAAAGTGAAACTGGAAATACGCAACCGCCATCTCGCCTGACAAAATGAACGCCGTGGGACGCGTGAACAGGCCGAAGAGGATCAAAATGCCACCGAACGTTTCAAGAATGCCTCCGATTCCTATCTGGGACATCAACGAGGCTGTGCTGCCATTGGGTGGCATTCCTATTGGAAAGGCGAAGAGTATCACTGTACCGGTAAGGATGAACATTATCGCGGCTGCGATGCGAAGGAGGCTGTGCAAGTACGGACTCCACGCCTGCCATCTTGTGGCAAGAGTCATTTCTTTTTTATTACTTATATTTTCCATTTTGTATATCCTTTCTATTTCGTTATTTTAGATTTGTTTTAAGATGATTTCTCTATTAACTTATTCAAAGGCCCGCCTTGCGAGACAGCGAGGATTGTTTATTATGGGAATATATACTTGTAACATTTCACTTATTGCTTATACGCTTGCTTCAAAGCTTTTATATCAATCTTTTTCATCGTAAGCATTGCATTCATAACTCTTTTCGATTTCTCGGGATCTTTGTCTTGAAGCAGCTTTCCGAGAATAGAAGGAATGATCTGCCATGACAGTCCGAATTTGTCTTTCAGCCAGCCGCATTGTTGTATTTCTCCTCCTTCTGAAAGTTTTGCCCACAGCGTATCCACTTCTTTCTGCGTCTCACAGTTCACAAAGAATGAAATAGCTTCCGTGAATTTGAACTGCGGGCCCCCGTTGAGTACAAAATATTTTTTCCCTTCAAGCTGGAATGTTGCGGTGAAGACCGGCCCATTCTTTCCCTGACGCCGGACACTGACAATTTTTGAGTTCTTAAAAATAGAAACATAAAAATTCATCGCCTCTTCGGCGTTATTGTTGAACCATAAGAACGGCGTGATTTTTTGCATGGAGTCTCCTTTCATTTTCTTTTAACGAATTGCCGGATTCATTCTCTCGTAGTGAAGTCCATCGGCTGGTAGCAATGAAGAACCGCTCCGCTTTTAAATGTTCTTGTCATTGTAAGTTTCAGGTTCAGCTTGCGCTTGATGTTTTTGAATATTGGCGTGCCATCGCCCAGAACAATGGGATCCACCCTGATCTGAAATTCATCGATCAAACCCTGTTCTGCAAACTGGGTTAAAATGCTTCCGCTGCCCATCAGTGTCATATCCTTCCCGGGCATCCGCTTCATTTTCTTTACTTCTTCGACAATATTATCCTTCACCACCCTCGTATTGTTCCACTCGGCCTTTTTCAACGTTTTAGAAAAGACTATCTTGTCTGCATTATTCATTCCTTCAGCCACCATTGGGGAATTTTTAATCGCATTCTGTGTCGGCCAGTAACTTGCCATCATCTCATATGTCACTCTTCCAAAAAGAAGCGTGCTCCCTGATTGAAGATTCTCGACAGCATATTCATTTTCTTCTGCGCCGTGCTTAGGCCAGTTGATATCTCTATTTGGCCCTTCGAAGTAGCCGTCCAGTGTAATGATAGTGAATACCGATAATTTTCTCAAGTCGACCTCCTGTGATTTAATTATTTGTTCGTTTTTACCTTTTTTAATTTAAACAGGCCGAATGATGCTGCGAACTTGCTTCAGCATCTCTCGTGCGGCATGATGGTTCTGATACTTTTGAAAATGTTCTTATTCATGCAGCTGCCTTTCCGTGAGAGATTTTAAATTAGAAAGTCCGGTCTCGAAATCTTTCCCGATCATATGGTCCATACTGAAAAAAACACTCATGATCTTTCCAATGAATCGGCTGGGTCCGTGCATTGCCTATGTGAGCTTCATGTTTTCTCCTTCGGGTTCCAGAATAAACTCCGTTATATTATGTGCTTCAAATGGTTTGATAAAATCCAATTTGATGGTAATCCTGGAAAGAGCTGTGTCGATGATCTCCATGCGTCCTGCGCCAACTTTTGAATTCCCTTCCCAGGTATACACCGCACCTTTGCCGTTTTCCGCGCCGCTGAATGTCCTCTTCATTGAAGGATCAAGATTTTCGTACGGTGACCAGGAATTCCAATTGTGGAAATCGTTGATGAGTGAGAATATTTTTCCCGAAGAAGCA
Organism: Ignavibacteriota bacterium; assembly: GCA_003155495.1. Lineage (GTDB taxonomy): Bacteria > Bacteroidota > Ignavibacteria > UBA10030 > UBA10030 > Fen-1298. The sequence goes on along the minus strand of PMDB01000097.1, from coordinate 15,556 downwards.
TTTATGATTGTTGAACGTTCAACATGGAATGCGTCCGGTTTTGTTGATGCGAAGATGAGTAGTATTACAACGAGAACACCAAGTCCCGCACCTATTCTCGGTATTGTTTATTTCATGGAAGTATCCCTTTTATGAATTCAAGTTTTCATTATATGGAACGAACGATTCGTTCCATCTTGCATCGGCCTCGAAGTGTCATGCACTGTGATAAGCACGACTCTGAGCGATTACATGATGTATTTCATGACTGGATTTTTATGCTCAAGAAAGAAGGTTTGCTTTTTTCCCTGATTTATTGATAAATCAACAACGAGGAATTTGCAGAAAACGTTCCAACTAAAAAAAATGTTTCATGAGAGCCGGCAGGGGGATGCGGATGAAATCAGCACCCGTTATTTCTTCCGAGATTATTGATGCAGGCTTCTTGTCTGATCAGATTCAATATGTATGTAAAATTCTTATGGTCCGCATGAAGAGCTATGAAGCAGTGGAGCATGGGAGCTCATAAGCCCATGAGTTGTTGAGAGTATGAGTAAATGAATCGATGAGTAATTGAGAAGAGGAAAAGCAGGGGGGTGAGGGTTGTAAAGAGTAAATAGTAAAAAGTTATAAGAGATTATCCTCGTTGAGGTTCACCGTCCCTTGCTTTAGCAATTCTTTTCCATAGGTCAACCTCTATTTTAGTAGGCCAAACGTAACTGAGACAGATTCGAAATCGCCGATCAGTAGAAGCAAGTTTCTCTACTCGGTCTATAATAAACGCTCCATTCTTTTCCAGCAAATCCGTAAGCGGACCCGCACCAATAGAACTCAAATGAACGTCCGACGAGGATTTCTCATAAAGAATTTTGACGACGTTGTACGCATATTCAATAAATTCATCGCTGATGATATGATTAATTTTTTTCAGGGCCCAGAATGTTTCCTGGTGCTTTATCCAATTATGTGCAATGCGTTCCAGGTCGCTATCAGTAAAAAGAAAATAAACGATATCCTTCGGCTCCGAAAGAATTGGAGATGCATAAAGAGCTTCCGAAAGATCCGGAATTTGCACTAATGCTCTTTCTAAGGATGATGCTACACGCTCCGCAGGAATTCCCGCTGCATTTGTCAGGCGCTCCCATAGTTGTGAGGGGACGTGAGTTCCAGGATGTAAGTGTATCTGCGCCAAACAGGCTTTGAAACGAGAGTCATTTACCGCCTGGGCTTCAATACGCTCAATGAATTCCTCCCCATGATGGATAAAGAGACTTTTGAGGCAGTCGGAAAGAGCAGGAAGATGCATCTGAGATTCCGGTAGATGAAGAACCTTAAGAATTATACTCCACCCTTCTTCAGGATTGTTGTGGGGCAATTCGTTAAGTAAATTTGCATCCTTAGCGACTTCACTATGGACAAGCCAATCAGTGATGGTTCCATCTGTTCGGAGTGTATCTAACATGCTTAGTTATTTCCACACTTCAGGATATACAATCGTTGCATAAAAGACGGCTGCATTGCACCAAACTACATAAATTATGACATATGTCGTTTTTACTCACAAGGGGGAGGGCAATGTGTCACGTTGCATTTATCTTGTTGGTATTGTTTGCCATTGTATCACCAAGTTTTAAAAAAATGCACTCTCCGTGAAGAGTGATGAAGCAATTCCCTAAAAATCAGGAAGGATGGGAACCATTTGAGTAAAGTGTAGGATTTTTTGGTTTGAGAAGCAAGGAGGATTAAAGCGGCAAAGAGTAAAGAGTGAATAGTAAATAGTTATCAGTTGGACGTCATTGAATAGATGAGCAGGGAAGCCAGGGAGTCTGTGAGTTTATTCCGCCAAAGGCGGATGCGCCTCCGGCGCAGAGTCGATAAGTAGTTGAGATGGTAATTAAAAAGAGTCTACCCGCCGTAAAACATGTCGGGTACGTGAACAGTTGAGACGATATGCAAATAACAATTGCGTGTATAAAAAAAGTAGGGGCGATGTTCCTTCGCCCCTTGTAGAGTCCTGACCGAGGATCAATACGCAGTCCATTGGTGTATAGGCCTGTTATTTCAACAAAATAAGTTTTTTTGTGTCTATAAATGATCCGGTTTGCCCGCCGGATGTTTGGCGAGCCTGTAACCGATAAAAATAAACGCCGCTTGGCAACCTCGTTGCATTCCATTGCTTCGCATAGCTGCCGGCAGATAACTCTTCGGACACAAGTGTTGCCACTTCTCTTCCTATCAAATCAAATATTTTAAGTGATACGAATGATTTTGACGGAAGATCAAAGGAAATCCTTGTCGATGGATTAAAGGGGTTTGGGTAATTTTGCTGGAGTGAAAAGACTTTAGGTTGTAATGCAGTTATTTCCTTTACTTCAGTTAAACCGGAATGAAAATGCCATACAACCGACCACACACTCGTTCCTAATCCATTCGTTGCACATACACGCCAATAATATGTACTGACGGTATCCGGAAGGTCTTTTGTAGATGTATATGAAGTCGGTTCGATTTCAGAAGAATCGAGTATTGTTGTGGCAAATATTGAGTCTTTTGAAACTTGAATTCGATAATTAAATGCAGATGCTGCTATCTGCCAACGAAATGTTGGTTTCGTTCCAATTGCGATTGAGCCATTAGTAGGGAATACGAGCTGCGGTGCTGTAACATTTTTAGTGAATTCGGAATTAAAATGCCATACATTCGACCACGCACTTGCTCCTAATCCATTCGTTGCACACACACGCCAATAATAAACGCCTGCAGTGTCCGAAAGATCTTTTGTAGATATATATGAAGTCGGTTCGATATCAGAAGAATCAAGCAATGTTGTGGCAAATGATGGATTTTTTGAAACTTGAATTCGATAATTAAATGCAGAAGCTACTAACCGCCAACGGAATGTTGGATTCGTTCCAATTGCGATTGAACTATTCTTGGGGATCACAAGTTGCGGTGCTGTAACATGTGTGGCAGTGGAGAACAAATCGACATCGTCTATATAAAATCCTTTTCCACTTGGACCTCCCAAAGAATCTGTCCAACCGATGAGAGCGAAGCCAAATCGTACTGTTTTTCCTTGATAACTTACCGGAAGAGTAATCGGTACCCTTGTCCATTGTGTGGACGTTGTATATTGCGCCAAAACCTTCCATGATCCCCAATTTCCATTTCCAGAATCTTCGGCAATAACCGATTGTCCTACTAAATATTTATTGCGGTCGAGATAGTAACGGAATCGGAAAATAATATCATCTGCCCCTGCCATAACGGGAATCTGAACGCTTGGGGAAGCCAAATAGACGGAAAAACCTGTTCTGGGAACAGTGGAAATATTTAAGTTTGTTCCGGCACAATTGGGCTGACTTGGAGCGGTTACAAGAGTATCTCTACCGACACAAAATAATCCGTAAGAATCCCACCAACTATTCGCACTTGTTTCAGTACTCCAATCCTGATCGAAGTCCCATGCTACCGGTAGAGTATTTATATTGAACCTTGATTTTACTATACGCATATCATCAATACGCCATCCACGTCCCGATGAGGTACCTCTAGAATCTGTAAAACCAACAAGTAGGAATCCAACATTAATGCGTTTTCCCATATATTTGGATATAACGATCGAAGCATTTTTCCAATAATTAAAATTTAGATTGCTCTCATATTCGACAGATACTTGTTCCCACTTGCCGTATTTTCCTCCACCGGAATCAATTCGTACACTGACCCAACCGGCGACATATTCATTGAAGTCATGCCAGTGTATAAAACCGACCCTAAGTTCCTCATCTGTATTTATTGATGGTAGTACGATGGGCGGAGAAATGAAATATGTATTAAATCCGCCTGGCGGGACGTCTCCACCAAGCACTCCTCCGGCCATCTTACCCGGGCGCGAAACGTATGATGGTAGAGTTCCATCTTCTCCAACACTCCACAATCCATTGGATACCTGCCACAAACCCTGTCCTGCTTCAAAATCGTCTGAATAGATTATCGAATCGGCTCCTGAGCTTTGGGCATACAAGACCTGAGATTGCCATTGAAGAGCGATAGAAACCGCAATTATGATAATAATGTTTTTACGCATTGATTGTGCCTCCTATGCCATTTTGTGTAATGGCGATTGCGACCCACTACCTAAGTATAATATATGTCATTATTACTGCCAATGTGGTGTGACAGACGACACATGGTACTTATATTTTTTTGTTTGTTGTTGTATTAGAGTTTTTAATTTTTTTTTATGCGGTTCCATAAAAAGAAATGAAGCGAATCCCTAAAAAATCAGGAAGGATGGGAACCGCTGAAGTAAATTGTAGTATTTTTTAGGAGGAGAAGCAAGGGAGATAAAAGCAGCAAGGAGTGAATAATGAGCGGCGAACAGTAGAGCATATAGGTTATTCCATCAGAGGCGGATGCACCTTTGGCGCAGAGTTGTGAGTCAGAGTAGGGGCAAAGTGCCTTCATCCCTTGAGTTTCACCTGAGAAGTGTTTAGTTGCAGTAAAGTTAATAAAAGAACTGAACATCGCAATTTACGTTACTCTCGGCCGTGCAGAAAACCTGCTATGGCGTATTACATGTTGTTAACGGTAGTTTTAATTCTCTCTAAATTATATAAAAATTTTACAATTTCTTCTTGTATCGATCCGGAAAAAACGATAGTAATTTCTTCATTGTAATGATATTCTCCCGCAGTCGCTTCTTGTTGTTTTATTTAGTGCTCAGTTTTATTGATAATAATGTTTTTGCAGATTCAATATCTTTTTTAGATTTGAACAGGACTGTCAGTCCCCGGATTTTATTAAACCGTTTTCCTTCCTTGAACTGTTTCTTCATTTCCGTGGGAATGGTACTGTCGGCGATAGCGTTCGCCGCCCTGTCGGTAAAGTAAAAAGTAATTCTGAAAGTTCCTTTCAGAACAGACAACCAGAAAACCGTCTTTTTCTTCCGTGTAACCTTCATCAGCCAGTTTTTCCCGTCATTATAATACCGCCACTCGGTTGTAATATCGGGATGGTTCTCACGAAGATATTCAAAAAAGGGAATCCAGATGTTTTTGGCCTTCCCGAGATACGAATAGATTATTTCTTCTGTGGGAAATTGTGTTTTATCTGAAAGTACCGGTTGATCCATTTTAATTTTTCTCCATGATGAAAGAATAAGACTTCAATGATTGTTAAACCGGGATTATTCTTTCACATTGAAAAGCATTTTATATCCCAGAATAAAACAACCGATAGAAAGTATCAGGACTCCTATTATAGCCAAATAAATATTGATCGTTGGACCAACAGCATAAATCACTGCACCGCATAAAATTAGAATTCCAGCACTTTTGGGAAATTCATGGCTTTTTATTAAAGTTATGCAAAAAAGAACAACACCGATAAAAATAGATACACTTGCGAGCAATCGGAACAAAATGAATTGAGGATGTTCTAGTAAAATTTTATCCCGAAATAATGGAATAGACGGTGCATAACTCACGATAATCGGATATACAAATATTTCCCAGGTTATCTTTGCTGCTTAAAAAATATACGCTAAAATTATAAATACATATCCAATGAAACCTAGAATACCGGTTTTATTGTATAATCTTGAATAGACTGCCGTATAGCCAAAAATCATTAAAACAACCCCTGGAAACGCTAATGAAGCGATCCATATCCAATGAGGATGTAAAATCATGAGAGATACATCTCGGGCTCGTTCATGCACTGGCAATAGCATTGTCCAGCAGATTGCCCACGCAGTAAAAAGCACTGAACCAAGTATGATAGCAATTCCTCCTAATCGCTGTATTGTCGAATATTTCATATGTTTATTCCTTTCTAATTGTTCTTACTCAATTGCTTAAAAAAACATTTTTCTTGAAGCTCTATCGTGTAATTCTGCAAGGATGGGAACTACTTGAGTAAAGTGTAATATTTTTTGGTTTGAGAAGCAAGGGGGGTGGAGGATATGATCAGAAGAGAAGAGGAGCAGTTGAGATGGTAAGCAAATATGCGATTGCGAGTATAAAATAGGTATGGGCGAAGTCACTTCGCCCATTGAGTTCCCCGGTGGTGGCTTTGGCATAATCATGCGGACGAGCCGGCGTTTTTAGAAAAAACAACCCGCTTTTTGTCGTCTGGAAACGGGTTTTTCTTTTCCCGGGATATAATTTAGCATTATGCCTGTACGGATCGCTCATGATCGGGCGATACCGATAACCTTCCAACAAAATATTATGTATCTTTGTATCTCATGAAATCCAAGAAGCAATCAACCAAGTTATTGAAAAGTATCTCTGCGTGGGTTGTCTCCGCCGATATGGGATACGGGCACCAGCGGGCAGTCTTTCCATTGAAGGAATTCGCTGAAGGAGGGCTCATCACCGTCGGCAAGAATGACGGATCGAGCGAGAAAGAAAAGAAATCATGGAAACGGCTATTGGAGGTGTATGAATCGTTTTCCCGGGCGCGAGGTGTCCCGCTGGTCGGCAAACCGATCTTCGCGATGTTCGATACGATGATGCACATACCTGAATTTTACCCGATCCGGAATCTCTCGCGCAGCACATATCAGGTCGATCTGTTGGAAATCAATCTCAAGAATGGACTTTGCAACGGGATAATGGAGAAAATTTTGACTAAACCGTTGCCGTTGATCACGTCGTACTTTGCACCGGCAATCGCGGCGGATATACGCGGGCACGAACCGATCTTTTGCATTATTTGCGATGCTGATATCAATCGGGTATGGGTGGCGAAGCATCCATGGGAAAGTCGCATTAATTATTTCGCTCCATGTGGCAAAGCGGCGCAGCGGCTCAAATCGTATGGTGTGCCGGAAGAAAGAATTTTCCTAACGGGATTTCCTCTTCCACTCGACCTCCTCGGAAAAAATCTGGCTACAATAAAATCAGACGTCGGCCAGCGGTTATGCATTCTTGATCCGAATAACAGATTCTGGACGAATCACCGGCGAAGCGTCGAACAGTTTCTCGGGAAAAAGAACTGCACCCTCCGCACGAAGCGCCCGCTCACGATCACCTACTCCGTCGGCGGAGCGGGAGCGCAAAAGGAAATCGGTGGACGGATTGCCTTCAGTGTCAAAGAAAGAATCCGTGCAGGAACGATGCGGTTGAATCTTGTTGCCGGTATCCGTCCGGAGGTGGTTTCCTATTTTCGTGATATTAAGAAAGACATCGGGACGGACAACATCCGGATCATTTACGCAGAAACACTTCATGAGTACTTCCAGGAATTCAACACGGCGATGCGCGAGACCGACATCCTATGGACAAAACCGAGCGAGCTGTCGTTCTATGCTGGTCTCGGTATCCCCATCATCATGACGCCAACAATCGGTTCGCAGGAACGCTTCAACCGTCAGTGGCTGAACGAAATTCATGCCGGAATGGAGCAAAAGGATCCCGACTATACGCACCAATGGTTGTATGAAACGCTGCACGATGGACATATCGCCGATATGGCCTGGTCCGGATTTTTGAAAGCGCGAAAACTCGGCACGACAAAAATCATGGAAGTACTGGAAACAGGAAAAATGACGAGCAGCAATTCACCGTTGGAACGGTAAGCCGTTTTCCCTGGCCCCCTGCTGCGGTAGGTCGATCGTATGCAAAACCATAAAGAAAAATATTTTCTCCTCTATCTTAAGACCGGCGGTGGACATTTTGCCCCTGCCAACTCGATTGCACATTATCTTTCTTCAGTACATGGAAGTACCATCGAACCGGTGCTCGTCGATGGCCTCGTGAATGCAAACTCCATTGTGCGCTATATCCTTGAAGACGGCTATCGACTCTTGCAAGCACGTTCGAAGCTGTATTATGAATTCCTCTATGCTACCAACAAATTTTCTTTGATCAGACATTGCAACGCCACGATGTCCGGTTTTTTCATGAAACCGTATCTCAAAAAGCGCATTGCTGAAGAACGCCCTGCAAAGATCGTAATTTTCCACTTCTTTCTCATAGCGCCCGTGCTGGATATTTTAAAAGAATTGCAGTATGATATCCCGGTGATTACGGTCGTCACCGATCCGTTCACTGCACATCCCCTCTGGTTCCAGCGAGAGCAAGAACAGTATATCGTTTTTAGCGAACGCTTGAAAGAAGACTGCGTTCAGAAACGAAAAATTTCCGCATCGAAACTTCGAGTTTTTCCATTCGTTCTCGACAAACAATTCTCAACGATTCTCTCCTCCGCCGAAATAGCGAAGGTGAAACAAAAGTTCGGGTTCGCCCCCGAGAAGAAAGTCGTCCTTATCATAGGCGGAGGTGATGGCATTCCGCACGGAAAGTCAATCCTCCAACACTTGCTGCACGCTTCGCTGGATGTTGAGATCGCTATCGTCTGTGGCAAGAACAAAAAACTTTATGCCGACGCTCTTGTACTGCAGCAACACAATCCGTCTTTGAAAGTCTTTGCGTTCGTCGATTTTGTGTATGAACTTCTCAATTCTTCGGATATCGTGATCACCAAATGCGGCGCCTCGACGATTATGGAAATACTGATCATGAAAAAGATTCCTATCATCAATGACTATCTCTGGGAACAAGAATTGGGCAACATGGAGTTTGTCCGCGATAACGAACTCGGCATCTTTGAACGCAGTATCGCCAAACTCCCCTCTATTATACAAGAACTTGTTTCCGGCGAGGAAAAATACCAGCGATACCTCAAGAACATCGAGAAGATGAATATGCGAAGCGGAACGGAAGAAGTTGGGGAGTTCTTGAGCAAAACGAGATCATGAGTCTATAAGTCTATGAGCCTATGAGATGTGAAGACAAACTCGCTGAGGTTACGAGGGATGTAGCTGTAGATTGTTCAGAGTTTTTGTTTATCGGCGATTCAAAAATCCGTATCATATAACGGTTCCGGCAATGCCCGATGTATTGGGCTTGCCACGTTAGGCAGCGTACTTTAGCATATTCTTTTCCTCTTCCCCAGCGGTCTTATCTTTTGCTTTTTTCAAAGAAGTCTTCTTGTATTATTCCTTCACAGATTGCTATAACAGGACCGATCATTGTCGCACTGAAATCGGGTGTGAATTCAATATTAAGATCCCCGCCTTGCATGTTCACGGTTATGTTGTCTTCGCACAAACCTAATTTAAAAGCAACTGCTGCTGAAGCTATGCTGCTGCTTCCTGATGCCAAAGTATATCCGGCACCTCTTTCCCAAATTTCAATTTGTATATGCTTTTTGTTGATAATTTTCATGAATTGGACATTGGTTCTTCTGGGAAAGATTGTGTTCTTCTCAATGTGCGGCCCATACTCTTTAGCAATTTCAGGAGATATATCATCACAAAGAATGACGCAATGAGGATTTCCGATATTCGCAGCACAGTATCGGAAGGATTTTCCTTGTATCACGAAATTCCTATTGAGAACTTCACCTTCGTCTCCCTTGAGAGGAATGTCTGAAGCAAGAAATGAAACTTTTCCCATCTCAATTTTGATTAAATCGCCGTTCTCCAGTATTTCAGATTGTACATTTCCACCGATGGTATTGATGATAAACGGATTTGTTTGTACCAAACCAACGTCCCATAAATAACGAGAAAATATTCTTAATCCATTGCCGCTCTTTTCTGCCTCGCTTCCGTCTGGATTGAATATTCTCAGTTTGAAAATGGTATCTTTTATTTCAGGGCCGTACAATATTCCGTCGGAGCCAACTCCAAAATTTCGATTGCAAATTAACCTGATTGTCGACTCGTCCAAAGTAATTTTTGTTTTTCTTGGATCTATAACGATGTAGTCGTTCCCAAGCCCGTGATATTTATGGAATTTGATTGCATTTTCTTCTTTTTTTTCTTTGCGGTTGTTTTTCATGTGCCAACGTATTCCTGTGCCCGTTTTAGAATTTCAATTTTAATTTTCTCATCCGATTTTTCATTTCATCAAGTACTTCTTTTTCACGTTCGATTGAATCGGCTTCAAATGTTACTGAGAATCGGACATAGCTCCCTGCATCATCCCATGGAACCGTTGAAATCAAGGCTGATCGAATGAGAAAATCCGAAAACTCTGCCGCTGTTTTGAATTCTTCACCATGTTCCGTGCCGATGGGCGCATGGACATAACAATAGAATGATCCTTTGGGCTTCTTTGCTTTGAATCCCAATTCGCAAAGTGCATGTACCAGCAGATCAAATCTTCTCGAATATTTGTCTACTGTAGCTTTTGTGATCTCCAAGTGATTAAATGCCTGTATCGCTGCTTTCTGAATCGCCCGGAATTGTCCTGAATCAGTATTGTCTTTAACCGTTGCATAGGCCTTGATCGCTTTGGAATTTCCGCAGATGAAACCTATTCTCCAGCCCGTCATGTTGAACGCTTTCGATAATGAATGGACTTCGACACCGACATCCATCGCTCCATCAACAGATAAAAAGCTTAACGGCTTATAACCATCATAGGTCAGCGCACTATAGGGAGCATCGTGAATAATAACGATTCCATTACGGTGTGCGAAGTTAACCGCGTGTTTGAAAAATTCCGGTGTTGCCGTAGCTCCGGTAGGATTATTTGGATAATTCAGGTAGAGGGCTTTTGATTTTTTCAAAATGGAAGGCGGAATAGATTCTAAATCCGGTAGAAATGAGTTGGATTCAAGGAGAGGAAGGTTGAATACATCTCCTCCAAGATATTTTGTATAGGTCGCTGATACTGGATATCCGGGTACAGTTGTGAGAAAAATGTCTCCTGGATTGATCAAGCAAATTGGAAGTAATGCAAGCACTGGTTTTGAACCGATTCCATGTACAATATGTTCTAACGGACTTTCAATATTCAATCCGTACACTTTGTGCAAATATTGGGCAGCGGCATGTTGAAATTCGGGAATGCCATTATCTGCATACCATCGGTTTTCCGGTTTTCCTGCTTCCTGGGAGAGGGTTTCAACAACAAGAGGATCTGCCGGCCAATCGGGTTCTCCGACACCCATGTCGATAATAGATAATTCAGGGTGCGCGATTTTCGCTGCTGCCTTAGCTCGTTTGATCAGTTCAAATTTGTAAATTTCTGTAGATTTTCCAAAATTGATTCCTCCAAGCCTTTCTGCAATCTTATCATCAAAGAAATTCATGAAAACATTTTTCCTTTCTGCCTTATGTTATAGACGCCGTCCTTCTCTTCCTTTCTTGTATCGGCACAGCCGGCAATTGCATATAATGACCATCGATAAACGAACTTGCCGTATTATAATTTATTGAATTATTAATATTATAGATGAAATCCAATATAATTGCAATAACCACATGGTAATTTATCAAGCTGCAGTGTTCGCATCCGCTGCGAAGTACAAAAGGAATTGATCGGTGTAGACTATAGTCCTCTGTCTTTTTCTTTGATGCATATTCTTTAATTGTTCCAATAAATATCTATATTCAGATGAAACAATACGATAGATTTCATTCATAGAGAAACGCATTAAAGCATCTATGACTAAAAGAACTACGTACATCATTTCGTTTGTTCTCACCTTGTTCTGCACGACAACCGCGATCTCTCAATATCACTATGTGCAGGTGCAGAATACTCATTTTATGTTGGAGGGCAAACCTTACTATTTTGTTGGCACAAATTTTTGGTACGGCTGCTATCTGGGAAGCTCCGGACAGACAGGGAACAGGGAAAGGCTGGTTCGTGAGCTCGACCGTCTGAAGAATAATGGAATTGATAACCTCAGAATCCTCGGAGCTTCCGAAGCCTCCACGAATCAGGATGCTGTAAAACCGGCAATCCAGACTTCCCCCGGTGTGTACAACGATTCTCTTCTCATCGGATTGGATTTTTTGCTTTCCGAAATGAATAAGAGAAATATGCACGCCGTAATCTTTTTGAACAATTACTGGAATTGGTCGGGGGGAATGGAGCAATACCTCACGTGGTTCGCGGGAGAACGAAAAATTTTCTATCAACATACAGCAGCAAACACTGCCTTTAGAAAATATATAAGTGATTTGATCAACCGCCGGAATTCTGTGACCGGATTGCATTATTATGAGGATCCTGCTATCATGGCCTGGGAGCTCGCGAATGAACCGCGCCCGGGATCGAATGCGGCCTATTATAATTCCTTCTATCAATGGATAGATTCCACCGCGCAATATATTCACTCTCTCGATTCCAACCATCTTGTGACGACAGGGAATGAAGGGACGATGGGGTGCAATGGAAGTTCAACCATTTTTTTGAGCGTACATCAACCATATTCTATTGATTATGCGACCATTCATCTTTGGGCGTTGAACTGGAATTGGTATGATCCGATGAATCCATCTTCCGGCACACGCTCATACTCTTCCGCATTAGTAAAGGCAAAAGGGTATATCCAGGATCATATTGCATATGCATGGACTTTGAACAAGCCGCTGACGATGGAAGAATACGGTCTTCCAAGGGATCTTCAGCAATCCGCTGCCGGTACACCGACGACCATCCGGGATCAGTACTTCACTTCTTTACTTACAATGATCTACGAAAGTGCTGCAGCGGGTTCACCTATCGCTGGATCAAATTTCTGGGGATGGGGCGGAGAAGCCCGGTCGCCAAACGGGGATTATCGTTGGCGTGTGGGAGATCCGTTTATGTGCGATCCGCCCATGGAAGCGCAAGGATTGAATTCAGTTTTCGACACCGACTCTTCTACCATCGGCATCCTGAAAAGACACTCTTTGCTGATGATGGGCCTGAGAGTCGATACGGAAGTTGCTGAACAAATAATTGTTTATGACTTTTCTCTGGAACAGAATTATCCAAACCCGTTCAATCCTGTGACCACAATCCGGTTCTCCCTGAAAGCACCCTCCCGTATCAGGCTGGTCATTTACAACCTGTTGGGGCAGAATGTGAAGACACTTGCATCACGTTCTGAAAGCATGGGAACTCATACCGTTATTTGGGATGGGACAGATGAGTATTACCGCCCCGTCGCTTCGGGTATGTATGTATACAGGCTCCAAACAGATTTTGCGAGCCTCCAAAAGAAAATGCTTTTAGTTCGTTGAATAAATTATGAGCAGATGAGACTATTCCGCCAGAATGCATAGCGGGCTGGTACGCTTTTGGCGCAGAGTAGTGAAGTCTGTGAGCCATTGAATATATGAGCAAAAGATGTTTCAGTTCTAAAGATTGCGATTAATCATACAGCTTGCTACATTAAAAAAAATAGTATAACATATTTGGGGGTTAAGATGTTGATGAAGGCGCTTATTGTTGATGATAGTCTTGAAAGCAGAATGCTCCTGGGGAAAATTTTAACCAAGGCATTTGATGCACAAATTATCGAGGCGGTACATGGAAAAGACGCGCTCGGGAAACTTTCCATAGAAAAACCGGATGTTGTTTTTCTCGATTACGAGATGCCAGTCATGAATGGAAAAGAAACTCTCAAGGCGATCCGTTCCATTCGTGAATATCGAAATTTACCAGTTGTCATAGTTACTTCACATAGTGAAATGGTTCTTGTTAGAGAACTTCTTTCATACAAAGTTTCAGCGTATCTTGTAAAGCCTCTTTCGGTTGATTATGTAGTAAAGCGTCTCGAAGTGATCTTTCCGCAGTCTGGCGTAAAAACGCAAAAAAAGTAGCCTCCTCTTCGTCTTCAGTGATTAAGGCAATAACATGGGATATTAATAATCTGCATCAGACCATATTCCGAGGTATTCAATCTGTTTCTCTTGATTCCCGATTAAAACATTCAGGGGTGACTTTTTTTGATATGCTCGCGGATTTTGCGCTTTATGCATCCGCCGTCTTTTTGGCGGATTGATGGGTATCCATTAAGTGGAGAAAGCTGGTGGGCATTAGACCTGAAAAGGAATAAAAAAAAGGTTTTTTTTACACGTTTTGAAGGTGATTGCGATTTTCGAAAAAATTCGCCAATCCTCTTTGACTTCTCCAAATCAAATGCGTATCTTACTGGCGAATTTTTAATGTAATCAACACATCAAAACGATGTTTGATACTCTAGCTTTAAGTAGAAGTTTACAATTATCAAGCGTAAATAATCGATAGGAGCAATAAAATGGATCGGTATCAAGAACTGCTGGATCTCGTAGCGACATTCAAAGCGGATTTCGAGAAATTTTATATAAAGGAAAATAAATCGGCAGGTGTGCGTCTTCGGAAGCACATGGCAAACCTGAAAAAGAAAGCGCAGGAAATTCGCAATGAGGTTCAGGATGTGAAAGCAAAAATGGCCGAAGGAGAAACACAGCCAACACCGCCACCTGCGGCATAACCCGGTCCGAATTCTTCATATTGGTGGTGATTAAAAGATCATCTCCACAGATAAAGAGGATCAATGAAGAAATATATTCTGATTGGATTATTTACCGGAGCAGCGATTTCTTTGATGCTGTTTTACCTGAGGCGAAAGAACCAGGAGGGACTTGAATTTCACGATTTCGTAGAATCTTCTGAGATCGCCGATGACCTGTTCGGAAGTGCTTTCAACGAGTTGCCGGATAAACCTTGATTTGGCTGTTTTTTTAATACGAAAGTAAACAGGCTGTCGGATTCGTTGACATTCGGAGACGATTTAAATATATTCAATGAGCACGGAATAATCAGATTATAATTTCTTTTAACCATGAATAAAGTGAATTGCTTCTAAACAATGCCGGATCTGGACGAACAACGACAAAAAGTTGAGGAACTCAAGCGCAAAATTCTTGAGCAAAAAAAGAAAGATGCGGCAGATGCTTTATCTTCTCCTGTCATCGATAAGTTTGTTGAAGAAGAAAAAAAACGTGCGGGAATGGCTGAACGCCAAGCACTGGAAGTCCAACGACAAACGGAGTTAGCGAGCAAACGCCTGGTGGAAGAAACACGGCGCCAGGTTGAAGAGAAATCTCGCCGACAACAGGAAGAAGAGAAATCTCGCCGACAACAGGAAGAAGAGAAATCTCGTCGGCAACAAGAAGAAGAAAAAAGACGGGCTGAGATACAAAAAGGAACACAAGCCCCACCGACAGTACCTGTTGTTTCTATTCAGGCTTACGCTCAGGCACTTAAACATGCTTGGACAGATGGCGCATTAAGCAAGGATGAAAATGCCATCTTGGTGACACTTCGAAATGCGATGGGAATTAGTGATCAAGAGCATACGGATTTGGAACAAGAAGTCCAACTCGAGATCTATTTACAAGCGATTGTTGATAGTTGGAAAACTGGATCTATCACTCCCCAAGATTTAGATCGTTTGGATATCCTCCGAGAACGGTTTAATATATCTGCTGAAGAACACCTTCGGCTAGAAAAGCAAGTCCGACAGGAAGTCTTGCGTCAACGATAAACTATTTTCTTTTCCAGAGAATTAGGTGTTGACATTTAAGAAATGAAATACTATATTATGAACCCGCACGATAAAGGCGGAAGGTTCCTTAGAAAAAAAATTTGAATGCCCATTGAAGATGGGCATTTTTATCGTAAGGATGTTCTTTGAAAAAGTGTGCACGACAAATGTCAATTTAGCTGGGTTTCAACCCTATTCGAAAAGTCTAACGACTCAGAGATTAGGTCATCAGACTTGAAATTGAGAA
>PMDB01000106.1 GCA_003155495.1 Ignavibacteriota bacterium | reverse complement strand
GTGCCTTCATTAATTCCCGGCCAAAAGTCTCCATGGTCAGGCCAGTAGCCTGCCCACATCTCGAATGTTTTTCTGCCCAGAAGATACTCTGCAGGTTTCAGCTCTTCTGCCACCACCTTGTCATACACGTCGTCATCATATGGCGCCATCCAGCCGCCAAATTTAAAACCGCCTGATGTATCTTCCTTCGGTCCGCCGGGCGCCTGCATGACTCCGTCCAATGTGATCATGGATAACACGACTATATTTCTCATAGGTTCTCCGCTTTCATGTGATACTTGCCTGAATGACTCAGTAACATGACTGCTAACATTCCGAAGCGAAATGACGTTCCAACATGCCGCTTTGATCTAGAGCTGGAAAAAAGAACAGGCTTATAAGAGATGAATACTTTAGAAAATCAAATTAGAAGGGACTTGTACCGGCGCAGGTGTGGTAACTGGAAATCTCTTCCTCATTCCAAGTTATTCATTCTTCATTCACCATTCTTAATTCATAATTCTCCATTCTCCTTGCCCTCCTCAATTAAATACTCTACATTAATCCCAAGAGGTTGATGTCTCGACCGTATTTTTCACTCATAAACTAGAATTCAAAAACTTGTTATAGACGATTCGCTTTGAGGTTAAACGTCCTCACACCCGGGCTGTATCCTTAGGATTACTTTGCAAGACAGCGGAAAAGAATGATGAACAGAACAGCGTTAAATCATAATACGGAGTTACGTTGCATCCCTTGTTCTTGTTGGCTACATTATTGATGGGCAACTAAAGAAAATCGCCGTATGACAACCGTTCTCAGGAACATAGATACATTACGAACACAGCGCATTACCTCTGTTGAGGATTCGCATAAATCATCGTTGGGACAGTACCTTACCCCGGCAGGCATTGCTGAGTTTATGGCTTCGCTGTTAGAGAAGTATGGTTCTAAAGATGAAACCATTACCATGTTAGACCCAGGCGCGGGGCTTGGCGTGTTGTTTAGTTCGTTTCTTGAAAAGAAATGTGCTGCATCTTTTCAGGGTAGTGTGGATATTGATGCATATGAAATAGATGGAACAATTCTTCCGCAATTAGAAACTGTGGTGAAAGGGTTTAGCGCTTTGCCTAATGTTCATATGCAGATCATCCAAAAGGATTTCATCAAAACGACAACATACGAGATTTGTGTGGGAAGCAACAAAACGTACTCGCACATCATTATGAATCCACCATACAAAAAAATCAACAGTACTTCCGATTACCGACACTGCCTGCGGGATATTGGCGTTGAAACGGTGAATCTTTACTCAGCTTTTCTTGCTGTGTCGATATGCCTGCTTACACCAGGGGGTGTGGTAGTGGCAATTATCCCGAGAAGTTTTTGCAACGGGCTTTATTTCTTGCCGTTTAGAAAATTCCTTCTTAGCCACACGGAATTAATGCATATCCATACGTTTCATTCACGGAAAGATGCCTTTAAAGAAGAATCAGTTTTACAGGAAAATGTAATTATAGTGCTACGAAAGGGATCGAAACAGGCCTCAACAGTGTGGATCAGTTCATCCGGTGGAAAACATTTTGAGGATTTTTCCGAAAAGAGTGTACAGTTTAGAGATGTTGTGAAGCCGGATGACGAACAATATTATATTGCCATTCCAACTTCTGTAAATAATGGGAAAAATGGCTATACCTTCTTCACGTTATACAAAGAACTTGGTATCGAAATTTCGACAGGTCCTATTGTAGATTTTCGAATGAAAGAAAAATTGATCGCAAATATTTCAGATGATTCGATTCCTCTATTGTATCCTGTTCATTTTAAGGATGGTTCCTTTAAGTGGCCTGTGCAATCGAAGAAGCCAAACTCGATTATTTTGACTGGACTTGAAAAAGAAAAAATAGCATTTCAAAAAGGCACATACGTGCTGGTGAAGCGGTTTTCTTCCAAGGAAGAAAAGAGGAGAATACAAGCATCGTTTATAACAGAAGATGATATTGATACTGCATATTTTGCCGTAGAGAACCATTTAAACATTATCCATACCACCAAAAATGGCCTTGATAAGAATATTGCCGGTGGATTGTTCGTATTTTTAAATACACAATATTTTGATGATGCATTTAGAGAGTTTAGCGGGCATACACAGGTGAATGCAACCGATTTACGAAATATGAAATATCCTACCCGAGAACAGTTGATGAAGATGGGAATTAAATTGTTTGGTAATCCACAGGCAGATAACGAACTAATCTTCAAAGAGGTAATGAACGAGTATGTCTAAAAAAATCAAGGAAGCTTTAAAAATCCTAATTGATCTCGGAGTGCCGAAGGGTCAGCAAAACGAGCGGACAGCACTATGTCTGTTGGCATTGGCAGAGGTAAAGAAGAATAGTAAGTGGGCGGATGTAAAAAATCCGCGTTTAGGAATTACTCCAATGATGGAGTATGCCAGCAAACAATATCAAAAGAAATATGCGCCCAATACACGAGAAACATTTAGAAGGCAGAGCATGCATCAGTTGGTTGAAGGGGGAATTGCACTTTACAATCCTGATGAACCAGAACGTGCTGTGAATAGCCCTAATGCAGTGTATCAAATCTCGCCCGGTGCACTAAAGGTTGTGAAAGAATATGGTACCGTTAGATATGCCGCCGCGTTAAAAGAATTCAAGAAAAAAACAGTTGGTCTTATTGAACGATACTCGAAAGAACGGGAAATGAAATTAATTCCCGTCAAAATTAAAGATGGCATGGAGCTAAAGTTGAGCCCCGGTGAACATAGCCAGCTTATCAAGGATATAATAGAACAATTTGCGCCACGGTTTTTACGCGGAGCTGATTTGTTGTATGTTGGCGATACAGGGGAGAAGTGGGGTTACTTCGATAAAGAAAAAGCGCAAGAACTTGATATAATCGTTGATGAACATGGGAAAATGCCGGATGTAATCTTTTACTTTTCAGAGAAACAGTGGTTGGTGTTAGTGGAATCTGTTACGAGTCATGGTCCTGTTGATAGCAAGAGGCACATCGAATTACAAAAGTTGTTCGAGGCATCGAAACCCGCGAAAGTGTTTGTAACAGCATTTCCCCATAGACAGGTTATGGCGAAGTATTTATCCGAAATTGCGTGGGAAACCGAGGTCTGGGTTGCGGATAATCCAACGCATATGATTCATTTTAACGGTGAACGATTTTTGGGGCCGTACGGGTAGTGAGCTTATAAGATTCGTAGTTGGTGGGGTGATGCCCACCAAATGGTTCGACCGTTCAATGAACTCACGGCAAGCAAGCTCACCATGGCGGCGGGTAAAAATCACGTCCCTACCGAATAGCGTTTTCCTCTGTTTTCCTCGAAATTTCAATCATGCGGCTTGTCCAGCGAGTTATGCGGCTCGTCATTCTGGATGTAGCTTCTCTTGCACACTCATCGGCACTTCCATCAACAACACTTCTGCATCTTGCGAATTTGCTTTGATAGAAATATTATTAGTATCCCAAATTCCCAACCCGTCTCTTTCGTTCAAATTATTTCCTTCAATGCTAACATCGCCTTTTATAATGAAAGCATAAACGCCATTGCCTTTTTTCTTGATTGTATAGCTGGTTGACACGCCCTTATCAAATTGTCCGAGATGAAACCATGCGTCCTGATAAANNCGTAGCGCGGCTTGACATTATTCTTATTCGGGATGACCCATATCTGAAGAAATTTTACTACCCTGTCTTTGTTTTTATTGTATTCACTGTGTGTAATGCCGGTGCCTGCACTCATCACCTGTACATCGCCACTTTTGATAACCGATATGTTGCCCATGCTGTCTTTGTGTTCCAAATCGCCTTCAAGCGGAATGGAGACGATTTCCATGTTTTCGTGAGGATGTGTGCCAAAGCCCATCCCTGCTTCTACGCGGTCATCATTCAAAACGCGTAATGCACCAAAGTGCATACGATCGGGGTCATAATAATCTGCAAAGCTGAATGTGTGNNCGGGTTTCTGCTTTATGAAGAATTGCTTGTGCCATGATTATCTCTCTTTCAGAGGCTTTCAGTTCTCTTTTTCGAATATTTACGTTTGCTCATCAGAATTTCTTTCGACCCATTTTGCAAAGGCATCAATGAACTTCTGGAGATGTTCCCGAGTTGACTCATCCGCAAGCTTTCCACTATTATCAAATAGCTTCGCGGCATT
>PMDB01000116.1 GCA_003155495.1 Ignavibacteriota bacterium | reverse complement strand
TGCAGTAACGAAAAATATCTGTAATAAGTCGCAAAGATGGTTTTGGAGGAAAAATATACGTGCCGCGAGCTATATATTCTTTGAGAATATCATTTTGCGCTGTACCGCTGATTTTCTCCTTGGCGACACCCTGTTTCTCGGCAACTGCAATATACATTGCCAACAAGATCGCGGCCGGCGAGTTGATAGTCATAGATGTAGAAACTTTATCAAGCGGAATCCGATCAAATAGAATTTCCATGTCTGCTAGCGAATCAATTGCAACGCCAACTTTTCCAACTTCACCATCCGCAAGTGGATCATCGCTGTCATATCCAATCTGTGTTGGTAGATCAAACGCTACGGATAGGCCGGTTTGTCCCTGTTCGAGTAAATAGCGGTACCGCTCATTCGATTCTCTCGCAGTACCGAACCCCGCATATTGCCGCATCGTCCAGAAACGTCCGCGGTACATTGTCGGTTGGATACCCCGCGTGAATGGATACTGTCCCGGAAAACCAAGGTGTTTTCCATAATCTTCGTTTGTACTATCCAGAGGCGTGTACAACGGTTTGATTGGAGAAAACGAGACAGTGGTAAATTCTTTTTCTCGTTCTGGTGATTTTTCGATTGACTTCTTATACGCGCCTTCAATCCATTGTTTGCTTTCGCTTTGTAGATTATCGGTCGACTTTTCAACAGACATTCTTTATCCTCTTCTTTTATTCAAACAGTATGGTGTACTTCTTTCCCTCTAGTATATAAAAATATGGCCAGAAATTCTCCAAAGAAACTCTCACAATCTGTATCATAGATGAAAGTAAAAGTTTGCAATCAAACGAATCATGAAAAAGGGTTCATAACCCACTTATGGCTTGATATTTCATTATTTGATTCGTATTATTGAACAATGATTCATTAAAAAAATTTGATTCGATGAGAAAACGCGAAGGAAATAAAGAAAAAGCGATTCTTGATGCATCTATAAAAATCTTTGCCCAACATGGGTATCACCGGACGAAGATATCTTCTATTGCAGAACATGCAGGAATAGCAACTGGCAGTGTGTATCTGTACTTTAAGAACAAAGAAGCAATTCTGCTTACAATTTTTGAACGGTTATGGGTAGGACTCACAGACAATCTTCGAAGTACTGTCAAGCAGACTGACATTGATCCAGCAAAGAAGCTCGACTTAGTGATCGATCATTTTTTCGATCTCTTTATTACGAATCCTTCCCTTGCAACGGTATTTGTCAATGAACAGCATCATCTCATTAAAGACAAGCGCGGTAATGTTGCGAAGCATTATAACGACTTTCTTGATCTCGCAGAAGAGATCATCCGCGAGGGAGTTCAAAAGAAGGTATTCAACCCGGAAATTGATATAAAACTCTTTCGTCAATTTATCACTGGCGGTCTACGGAGCGCGCTGCGCCTTTGGTCGCAACAATCACATTCTCTACCGTTACAACGCGTTCGTCAAAACGTGAAGTTCTTTATTAAACATGGTCTTCTCTAACTTTTCATTGCCGCTTTTCATCGATTTCACATGTATACTCTTAGTAAAATTCCTTTTCATGATTATTGATTTTCACGGAATTTTCGTGCATTTTAGTAAAGTGTGAGCATAAGCGGAGGTTTTGCTATTACCCGTTTAAGACAGCAGCTCTATTGATAACCATTTTATTCACTTTATAGGATGTACCATGAACACTTTACGCAATCTATTCGTCAATTCCTCGAAGACGACGCGCCGCAATTATCTCATTGCGATGATGATCTTCTTCGTCGCCGCGTATGTCTTCATACCATACACCGGCCACACTCAAAGCACCGAACCAACGGTTGCCCATGAGTCATTTAAACCATTCGCACTCTTCAGCAGTGATAGCAGTTTCAAGCCCATTGAAGTCTTTGGACTTCTTGCAGTGCTCGGTATAGCCATTGCCGGCTTGCTCTATGCTCTCTTGCTGGTCAAGCAAGTTCGTAAAGCCGATCAAGGCACAAAGAAAATGCAAGAAATTGCAGCCGCTGTCCGTGAAGGTTCAAACGCATATCTCGCAGCGCAGTTTAAAAAGATCGGACCATTGATTATCATCATTACTATATTCCTTTATCTCACCTATACGGGAACGGCCGATGCTTTTCGTTGGGGACGGTCCGGTGCATTTCTCATAGGTTCGATTTTTAGTTTCCTCGTTGGTTTTGTCGGTATGCGCCTTGCCACACAAGGAAACCTTCGTGTTGCAGCAGCTGCAAAACGAAGTTACGGTGAAGCTCTTCAGCTCGGCTATCGTACAGGAACCATCACCGGTATGCTCACGGATGGACTGGGTCTGCTTGGCGGAACTTTGATCTTCATGATGTTCGGTGAACAAGCATACGAAGCTCTATTAGGATTTGGATTCGGCGGAACATTGATCGCATTGTTCATGCGCGTTGGCGGTGGTATCTACACGAAAGCTGCAGACGTCGGTGCCGACCTTGTCGGAAAAATCGAAAAAGATATTCCGGAAGATGATCCGCGCAACGCAGCCACGATTGCCGATAACGTCGGTGATAACGTTGGCGACTGCGCCGGTATGGCATCAGATATTTTCGAAAGTTATGAAGTCACCATCGTTGCTGCTATGATTCTCGGTATGGCAAGTTTTGGACACAAGGGTGTTGTTTTCCCGCTGCTCGTTCGCGGTATCGGCGTTCTTGGTTCCATCATCAGTACCTACACGGTGAAAGCCGGTGCCGATGATACTTCAGATACAGCTCTGAAGAGCGTCCATCGCGGATTCTGGATCGGATCTATTATCAGCATTGTTGGATTTGTTGCACTCGGATTCGGCTATCTCTATTTTGATCCTGCTTACATCTTAAACAATCCCACAGCCCGAGCAGGATTCTTTCATGCTGATGGAACAGCAATATCTCTCCCCTTCATCGCTAATTTTGGCATCCCTTATCTTGATCTGCGTCCTGCCATTACTTGTATGATTGGTATTTTCCTTGCTGTTGCCTTGAACAAGGTCACAAGTTATTACACACATACAAGTCATACACCGGTGAAAAACCTTGCAAAAGCTTGCACCACTGGACATGCCACAAACATCATCCAGGGTTTCGCACTCGGATATGAAAGCACCGTCGCAGCAATCGTTGTTATAGCCGTCGCAATTTTCCTGTCCGTACTGGTGTATGCTGGCACTCCTCCGCTCTTCATCGCCTACGGCGTTGCTATGACCGGTATCGGTATGTTGACATTGACAGGCAACACCATTTCAATGGATGTGTTCGGACCAGTGGCAGATAATGCTAATGGTATCGGTGAAATGGGTTACGAGAAAAATGAGATGGAAAAAGAAAAACCGGGTAGTTACAAACGCGCTCGTCAAATTCTTGCAGATCTCGATGCAGTCGGTAACACAACGAAAGCTGAAACCAAGGGTATCGCCATTGGTTCTGCCGTTATCGCAGCAGTTTCGTTGTTTGCAAGCTTTATCGCAGTCATTGCGGTCGGCAGTGAAGATAAAATTAACTTGATGAAGATTTCACAGTATTTCGAAGAAGCCGGAAAGATCACTGTCGCTGACCCTACAGTGTTCATCGGATTCATGCTCGGTGGTGCAGTACCGTTCCTCTTCAGCGGAATGCTTATTCGCGCTGTTGGTCGTGCCGCATTCTGGATAGTCAAAGAATGCCGCATCCAATTCCACGATCCTGAAATCTGGAAAGGCACTAAAAAACCAGATTACGGCCGCGTTGTTAATATCTGCACTCAAACTGCGCAGAAAGAACTCATCGGTCCGGGTATTCTCGCCATGATGACTCCGATTCTTGTTGGATTTATCCTCGGACCGTACGCGCTTGGTGGATTCCTTGCCGGCACGATCCTTGTCGGCCAACTGCTTGCCGTGTTTATGGCAAACGCTGGCGGTGCATGGGATAACGCAAAGAAAATGATTGAAGATGGCCTTTATGGTGGTAAAGGTTCAGAGGCGCATAAAGCTGCTGTAACCGGAGATACCGTTGGTGATCCATTGAAAGATACAGCAGGCCCTGCGATTAACCCGTTAATTAAGGTTATGAATATGGTCAGCTTGCTCACGCTCGGATTAGTGCTGAAATTCAACATCACAAAACCGAACATTAGCGGGACTGATCTGCTCACCGGTATTGTTGTTGCTGTTATTGCCGCAGCAGCCATTGCCTGGGCAATCTATCAGAGTAAGAAAGAATCCGGTGATCTCGTTGCAGAAGAAACGAAGTAACATCTAATTCTTGAAAATCTTTTCAAAAGCCCAACTGAGCAATCAGTTGGGCTTTTGCTTTTTCATTTCATTTACCGAACAAGTTCTCTTCTGACAAATGCATTGCGTTATAAAGCATTTCATAACCAATATCGTTGAACATAACTCAGTTTTGGTGCCATAGTATAGGCTTGGCATACAATTTTAGTATATTTTCTCAATGGGGAACTTGACAAGAGCTCTTAGGTGTTGTATATTATTGATACGATATTCACAACGAATATTGCACGGATTAAAAAAACCATATAATCCGAATTATGCCTCTTATAAAGAAAGGCTGAGGGAACAGGCCCGTTGAAGCCTTAGCAACCGGTTCCGAGCACAACGGAATGCTGGTGCTAAATCCTGCCCACGACACTCAGGTCGTCGAGGGGTAGATAAGAGAAGATGCTCCCAAGCCTCTTCAGGAAATCTTCCCGACGAGGCTTTTTCGTTTTATAGGCGTTTCACATAAAAACCTATAATAAAAGGAGCGTCTTATGACACAAACACCAAAGCACCATTTCGAGACTCTTCAACTGCATGCCGGTCAGCACGTCGATCCTGTAACCAAATCTCGCGCAGTGCCTATTTATCAAACAACATCGTATGTCTTTGATGATGCCGACCATGCGGCACGATTGTTCGGTTTACAGGAATTCGGTAATATTTATAGCCGGATTATGAATCCAACTGTTGCAGTGTTTGAAGACCGTATTGCTGCACTCGAAGGAGGTGTCGGTGCGTTAGCCACATCTTCAGGCCATGCAGCGCAGTTCCTTGCACTCACAACTATTCTTCAGGTCGGTGAAAACATTGTTTCCTCCAGCCGTTTATATGGAGGCACTTATAACCAATTCAAGGTCACTTTTAAACGACTCGGTATCGATACACATTTTGTAGACAGCAATAACCCCGAGGAATTCAAAAAGCAGATCAATGAAAAAACCAAAGCATTGTATGTGGAAACCATTGGAAATCCAGGACTTGATGTCCCCGATTTTGAAGCATTGGCAAAGATTGCACATAACCATGGAATTCCATTAATCGTAGATAACACNNGGAACATCGATTGGCGGGGTGATCGTGGATTCCGGTAAGTTTCCATGGAACAACGGGCACTTCCCCATTTTCACCGAACCGAGTCCCGGGTACCATGGTCTTAAATTCTGGGATGTGTTTGGTTCACAAAGCCAATTCGGGAATATCGCATTCATCATTCGAGCGCGAGTGGAACAACTTCGTGATATCGGTGCAGCTCTTTCACCATTTAACGCATTTCTTTTTCTGCAAGGATTGGAAACACTCTCTCTCCGTGCAGAGCGAACCTGTCAGAATTCACTTGCATTTGCACAATGGTTATCAAAATCATCCGGCGTAAGTTGGGTGGTCTATCCTGGTCTAGTGAATCATCCTGCACACTCGAATGCAAATAAATATCTGCGTGCAAATCATTACGGGGGCATTGTCACATTCGGCATCAAAGGAGGCCGTGAAGCGGGAAAAAAGTTCATTAACAATCTCGAACTTACAAGCTTGCTTGCCAATGTAGGAGATGCTAAAACATTGATCATTCATCCGGCGTCAACGACTCATTTGCAGCTTTCGGAAGAGGAACAGCGCTCTGCTGGTGTTGCACCCGAGATGTTGCGTGTTTCTGTCGGTATTGAGCACATCGATGATATTATCGCCGATTTTGCACAAGCTTTTCAAGCGATTGCAAATTAGAAATGCTTATTTCAATAAATTAAAGCTCGTTTCAACATTTATCCGAGGGAAGAGTGTACAACGTTTCCCTCCTTTTAAAGCAATAATTAGGCAGGTAGAGTTGTGGAAAGGAAATCGAAATGAAGATATTGAAATTCGGCGGTTCTTCCATCGGTACACCTGAACGCATTACATCCGTCATCAACATTATTAAGCAATCGAAAAAAGAACACGGCGAAATTGCTGTCGTTGCATCCGCAATGGAAGGAATAACCGATCAACTTATTGATGCAAGCAAGCAAGCATTCCGCGGAAACCAAAATTATGAAAACGCGTTGAAGGAATTAGAAAATCGTCACAGAGCTATAGCGGATGCACTTTTAGGGTTCAACAGTGATTCACATGCCCATCGGTTTATCGTTCAATCATTTCATGAACTTCGTGAATTCATTCATGGTATCTGGATATTAGGAGAAATTACCAATCGTACACTCGATTATGTAATGAGTTATGGTGAGAAACTCTCGTGTACTATTATTGCAGATGTGTTGAATCGCTCTGGTCTTGCTGCCGAGTACGTTGACAGCCGCACACTTATTCGAACCGACTTGACGTACGGAGCTGCGCAGGTTGATTTTAATGTGACGAATTGGAACATTCTCAATCATTTTAAGAAAAGAGCTGCGATTCAAGTTGTAACCGGATTTATCGCCTGTGGTCCTGACAATGAAACAACAACTCTTGGTCGTGGTGGTTCAGACTATACAGCTTCGATTCTCGGTTCGGCTCTCGATGCGAAAGAAATTGAAATCTGGACGGATGTGGACGGTGTCATGACAGCGGATCCTCGAATGGTTTCTTCCGCTTTATCCTTGGAGACATTGACATTCGAGGAAGCATTGGAGCTGTCGCACTTCGGTGCGAAAGTTATACACGCACCAACTATGCTTCCGGTATTGCAAAAGCGCATTCCTATTCGAATTCGAAATGCGTTCAATGAACAATTCAAGGGCACTTTGATCTCCGATCAGCCTGATCCGTCACGTCGAAGCTCGGTAAAAGGGATAGCCTGCATCGACAAAATCAGCCTATTGAAAGTAACCGGTGAAGGCATTTTGCGCACCGGAGGTATCGCATCGCGCATCTTTGCAGCATTGGCAAGGAGAGATATCGAAGTGACATTGGTAACTCAATCCTCATCTGAGCATAGCATCTGTCTAGCGATTGCATCCGAACACATTCGTACAGCACGCGAGGTGGTAGAACTGGAATTCCGTGTAGAACTCCACCACGGTCAGATATCTGAGATAACAGTGGAAAATGATTGTTCCATTATTGCCGTTGTGAGTGAGCAAGTGCACAACATCCCCGGTGTTACAGGCAAAGTGTTCGAGACCCTTGGTCGCAACGGTATCAAGCCGAGAGCCATAGCATATGGTTCATCAGAACGTAATCTGGCACTTGTCTTGCGACAAACCGATTTGCAAAAAGGAATGAATGCACTTCATGATAATTTGTTTTTGTCGCAACAAAAGACTCTTAACATATTCCTGTTGGGTTCGGGTCTTGTCGGATCTGCTCTCCTCGAACTTTTACAGGACCAAGAGGAATATGCACGGACAGCACTCCGCACACGTTTTAAAGTTGTCGGGATAGCAAATAGCCGGAAAATGATTTTTAACGAGCAAGGAATTGACCTCACGCAATGGAGCCAGCTTCTTGCTGAAAGCCTTCAAGCATCAGATCCTCAAGAGTTTTCCAATAGGATTCAGAAGTTCAATGTCGCCAATTCCATTGTTATCGATTGTACAGGTGTCGAAAGTGTTGTTCAACAGTATCTTACACTCCTTGGTGCAAGTGTCTCTGTCATTACATCCAGCAAAGTTGCCAATACACTTTCCTCCGATTTCTACAAACAGCTTCGCATTGTTTCTGCGCAGCATGGAGTACAATTTCGGTACAGCACAAATGTAGGTGCAGCCCTTCCTATTATTGATTCGATTAAAAGCATTGTCCATAATGGCGACTCTATCGAACAGATTGAAGCAGTGCTTTCCGGCACACTCAGTTTCATCTTCAACAGCTTGAACGCAGGAAAGAAATTCAGCGAGGCTGTGCGAGAAGCTCAGAAGTGCGGGTTCACCGAACCTGATCCACGGATCGATCTCAGCGGAACAGATGTCGCTCGTAAACTTCTTATTTTAGTGCGGGAGGCTGGACTCACAATGGAAATGAGCGATATTCTCGTAGAGCCATATCTGCCACAAAGTGTCTTTGACGGAACCAATATTGATGCTGCATTGCGTGAAGCAGATGAGATACTCGAGAAGAAAAAAGCCGCTGCAAGACAGCGCGGATGTTCGCTTATGTTTATCGCACGATTCGACAACCATAAAGCACGCATCGGTGTGGAAGAGATCGCACCGGACCATCCATTCTATCATCTCTCCGGCAACGATAACATTGTCTCGCTGACAACACGAAGTCTGTATCGTCGGCCATTAGTTGTACGCGGCGGCGGTGCCGGAGCAAAGCTCACTGCGTCAGGTATCTTCAATGATATCGTGAACGTATCACATTCCTTGAACTAACAGGACATCCTATGAGTGTCATACTTCCCAATGAATACAAACATCGAAGCAAGCTAGAACAGCGCGGTATTCTCTGTGTTTCGGAAGAAGAGGCAAACCGTGCCGACATTCGTCCGCTGCGTGTCGGCGTCTTAAACATTATGCCAAAAGGAGAATGGTACGAACCGCTGCTTCTCTATCCATTAAGCCGTACTATTATTCAAGTTGAACCGGTATGGCTCCGTCTTCATTCCCATAAGTATAAAAGCACAGATCAGAATCACCTTGAGCTGTACTACGACTACTTCGAGAACGCTATCTCGAAATCCCCTCTCGACGGCCTCATCCTGAGTGGTGCACCTGTGGAGGAAATGCGATATGAAGATGTGAATTACTGGGATGAAATCACGACTATTCTGACTTTCGCGAGACAAAACATCACTTCGACATTCGGCATTTGTTGGGGGGGATTAGCGCTAGCAAAAATATTGGAAATTGAAAAAGAGATATATGAGCATAAACTCTTTGGTGTTTTTGAAACACGCAACCTTGAGCGATCCCATCCCATCACTGGTGATTTAGATGATGTTTTCTGGTGTGTGCAAAGCCGCCATTCCGGAATTTCGGACAGCGATCTTGAGACCGCACAAGCGAGCAGGCTGGTCAATCTTCTTGCTCATTCTAAAAACGGCGGTTATACAATTTTTGAAAGTTCCGACCATCGCTTCTTGATGCACCTTGGACATCCGGAGTACGAAGCGCAGAGATTAGTAGAAGAATATAAAAGAGATGCTGCACTTGGGCGAACCGATGTTCTCCCTCCGGCAAATCTAGACATCAATAATCCAATGAACCGCTGGCGTAGTCATGGATTAGAATTCTTTGCGCAATGGGTACGCTTTGTCTACGAACCAACACGATGGGAAAGGAAGTAAGAGGAAATCTTCTTTCCAATTTCATATAAGTAAATCGAAGTGTGAGAATGCGGGTACGGTTTTCACGTATCTCAATAATACAACAATGAATAGAGTCAGATAGCAACTCCCCAAAAATCCGAAAAACTTTTTCAATGACAATTTCTTACGTAATTTCTCCCATCACCATCCATTTAAAGAGTTTAAACTCAACTTTATCCTATCCTTGTAAGGATTTATTTACTTTTCTACAATAGTCGTTTTCCTACTTTCACTTCTTTTTTCTTTAGACCAATAGTTTTGTTCATTTTTCATCAGTTTTATGCGTTTTTACTCATTTTCTCACTCCCTCTTTTTCATGGAACTCCGCATGTGGCTTATGGTACATAAGCAAAAAAATGAAAATGTGTAAAAGGAGTGAAAAAAACAATGCAAATTCGACCAACGCTTATTTCAGCTCTCCTTTCTATAGTTTTAACAACTATTAGCAAGACAAGAACAAAACAATTATTCTTTTTATTTTTGTTTTCAGTTCCAATGTTTGCGCAGACGTCATACTATGTTTCATCGTCTGGCAGCGATGCCAACG
>PMDB01000094.1 GCA_003155495.1 Ignavibacteriota bacterium | reverse complement strand
TTTGCAAGCTGCAACATATCTTCCATCACACCAGCGGCTTTAATTTCCGGACCGGCACCCGGCCCAGAAATAACCAATGGCATTTCTTGGTAGCGGTGAGTAAAGATCTCGACAGAATTTGCTGGACCGCTCTTTGATCCGATATGGCCATCTTTGGCAACCGACGTCAATCCAACTCGCCCACCTTTGGAAGTAAGATGAGCAACATATCGTAAACTTCTTCCTTCACCTTGTGCCAGCCGCACTTGTGCAGCATACATCTCATCAAGTGATGGCAGCGCAGTCATAAATTCTTCGACCGATCGCGATACCCACGTTGGTGGATACATCGGCTCCGAAGTCAGATTGTGCATTTCAAGCGGCCAACCGGCTGTGCGTGCAAGAATTAAAGCCTTCCGCACAATATCATATCCACTCAAGTCATCACGCGGATCAGGTTCTGTATATCCCATGTTCTTCGCATTGGCTACGGCGACAGAATACGGAACGCCTAACTCCAGTGCAGTACACAAAAAGCCTAATGTACCGCTGACAGACGCCTCAATACTCGTGATTTCATCTCCTGTATCAAGCAGATACCGTAATGTGGAGATAATAGGAAGCCCTGCTCCGACAGTTGCTTCATAGCGAATGAGCGGATGATCGTAATACATCTTTGCCTTACTCCATTCATCTGCGAGTGTAATTTTATTCGCTACAACAATGCCGCATCCAGCTCCGAGCGCATCCTTTACGATGGGCGTCGTGTCTAACGAATGTGTCGCGTCAACGAGGATGGTGCCAGGCTGTAGTATATCGTTCAGTTTTGCATGCGGATGAAGATCAGCAACACCATTGAGTCTTCGATGCTCATCGGTGTCGCGCAGAATCTTCTGCAACATTTCTTCAGGTATACCGTCATTCTCCCACATCAAACCGGATGAATCAGAAATGCCTGCAAAGACAAATTGAATTCCTGTTCGCTGGGCAACTGTTTTGTGTGTGTCAAGAATTTGACGCACCAATGTTCGCCCCACCGGACCTAAACCAAGCAAGATAAATGGTACATGAATATCCATCGTTCTTTTCTTTTATATTCCCGCAGCAACCATGTCGCCGATCTCTTCGGTCGAGTATCCCATTTTTCCTGCTGCGAGATTTTTAATTTTCTTCCGGACAATATTTATAACCGAATTCTCGATTGCTTTACCTGCTTTTTCTTCTCCAATCATTTCTAAGAGCATACCGAGGGCGCAAATACCTGCAAGCGGGTTAATCACATGTTTTCCAGTATACTTCGGGGCAGATCCTCCGATAGGTTCAAACATGGAGACACCTTCCGGATTAATATTGCCGCCTGCCGCAATACCCATACCGCCCTGCACCATCGCGCCAAGATCTGTAATAATGTCACCGAACATATTATCCGTCACAATCACGTCGAACCACTCCGGATTTTTCACAAACCACATTGTTGTTGCATCAACGTGAGCATAGTCGGTTTTAATATCCGGATATTCCTTTTTCACTTCATCAAATGTCCGCTGCCAAAGATCCCATGCAAATGTCAGCACATTCGTCTTACCGCAGAGCGTAAGTTTTCGTTTCTTACTATTGCGTTTTTTGCAATATTCGAACGCATAACGGATACAGCGCTCAACGCCTTTGCGGGTATTGTGAGATATCTGTATAGCAACTTCATTCTTCATGCCTTTATTTTCAAAACTTCCCAAACCTTTGTAAAGACCTTCAGAATTCTCGCGCACTACAACAAAATCAATATCTTCAGGTTTCTTATCTTTGAGCGGACAGAACGTTTCATTATACAACTTAACCGGCCGCAAATTAATATATTGATCAAGCGCAAAACGCGTCTTCAAGAGAATTCCCTGCTCAAGAATTCCCGGTTTCACATCTGGATGTCCAATTGCGCCCAGAAAGATCGCATCGAATATTTTTAGACCTTCAAGTTCTTCATCGGTAATCGTCTTGCCGGTTTTCAAGTACCGCTCACCACCGTAATCAAACATGGTTGTATCATAAGAAAAGTCAAATTTCTTTGATGCAGCTTTCAGGACTTTTAAGCCCTCAGCGACTACTTCCGGACCGGTGCCGTCACCGCCGATGACTGCGATATTATATTTCTTTGCCATTGTTTTTCTATGTCTCCTTGATTTTATTTCCTTTGTCTTTTTAAAAGTTATTCAATAATTTGCTTAATTCCTTTGATCTTTCTGTCGCTGTTACAACAGCGTTAATCAACATCGCCCTCAGTCCATGTGATTCAAGTTCATAGATGGCATTAATGGTCGTTCCTCCTGGTGTCGTAACTTGATCACGTAAAATCGCTGGATGCAGTCTGGAAGTTTTTGCTAACTTTGCTGACCCAAGCACCGTTTGGATCGCCAGCTTTGTTGCAATATCACGCGAAAGCCCCATTTTGACACCGCCATCAATTAATGCCTCGATAACCATATAAATATATGCTGGGCCGCTGCCACTCAATCCGGTGACAGCATCGAGCTGGTCTTCAGCAACGATAACAACTTCGCCGACAGCTTCAAAAATAGCTTTCGCTATTCTTTGCTGCTCGCCATTGACATGTTCACCAAAGGCAATCGCTGCAGCGCCTTCATCGACTGTTGCTGCAATATTAGGCATCGCGCGTACAATACCGAGTTTTGTACCGAGGATTTGCTGGATAAATTTAATCCGGACACCCGCAACAATAGAAATAACAAGATGGTTAGGCCTAATGGCAGGTTTGATGGTTTGCAAGACACTCTCAAGGGTTTGCGGTTTTACACATAAAAGAATAATCTCCGATATTTCAACTGCAGCGCTCAGGTCCGCTGCGATACGAATTTTCCATTCAGCCGAAAGCGCTTGAAGCCTCGGGAGATTTGTATCACATGCCAGAATCTTTTTCGGCGGCGTCAGTTTTGCATTGATGATACCCTTCATCAACGCTGACCCCATGTTGCCGGTTCCAAGAATCGCAATCGGTTTGTCGATATGGTGGTGATCTTCATGTTCGTGTGTCATATCTTTTCCTCTTGGTTGCACTGCTGGTCTTTTTTATAGTGAGTGCGCTGCCTCGTATAGTTCAACTTGTTTTGTAAATCTTCGTAAATACTCCAATTCATCAACTCCATTCAAAAGACAAAATTTTGAAAACGGATCAATCGGAAACTTTGCATGTGTACCGGATGGAAATGTAATCTCCTGCTTTTCAAGGTTGATTGTTACCTCAGCATTCGGCAATTTTTGAATTTCATCTATTAATTGCTTATGCTCTGAGGTTGTAAGAATCACCGGAAGCAATCCGTTCTTTATGGAGTTGCTGCGGAAGATATCTGCAATCGTTGTGCTGATCACTGCACGGAAACCGAATGCAGTCAGCGCCCATGGCGCATGTTCACGCGAAGAACCGCATCCAAAATTGTCCCCTGCCAGTAATACCTGCGATCCGCGATGCTGCGGCTTGTTCAAAACAAAATCCGATTTGGGAGTTCCATCAGAGTCGTAACGCCAATCGCAGAATAGCTGTTCTCCAAGCCCTTTCTTGTCGGTGACTTTCAGAAACCGCGCAGGAATGATTTGATCAGTGTCGACATTATCCACAAGCAATGGAACGACACGCGAAGTTAATGTTGTAAATGTTGCCATAGGTTTTTTAGTCTTTATAAGTGAATGATTGATTACACTTTTAGGGCCTCGATTTCAAGCCGTATCATGTTCACATGAACCATACCGTTTTCGTCGGCAGGATGCAGGCGAAGATAATCATCAGCCAGCTGTGAAATAAATACTTCTCTTTTTTCTTCCGGCACTTGCTGCGTGTATGGAAGCCAAGTTGTTCGGATCCATGATTCGAAACCGGAGCGCCCTTGATACGCAGCATCCTTAGGAATCAGCTCGACACGTTTCGTATCCAATCCTGTTTCATGAAGCCAAATGCGATATTCGTCAGGTCCGTAGAAACCATATGAGAAGTTGAATCCATCAAAGCACCTCTTCCAATCTTCTCTCATGATAATTCTTTTAAATGCAGCCATAACCTCGCCAGCATTTCCGCGTCCCCCCATTTGTAAAAGAACTTTACCGCCGCGTTTCAGGCTTATAAAAATTCCGCGCAATGCAGGCCGGTGATCGAGGATCCAATGCAAAGTCGCATTTGAAAAGATAACATCGAATTCATTCTCAAACGGCAAGCTGTTCGCATCCTCTCGTAGAAATTGCAAATTTATAAAAGTATCTCGTGGATACATTCGTTGTGCAAGGGCGACCATCTCTTCCGAACTGTCAACACCCATAACAGATCCATTGGGAATAAGTGAAGCAATTTCTGCTGTCACTTTACCGTCGCCGGATCCGATATCGAGCAATGTTTCATTGCCCTTCAAATTTAATTTGCGGATAAGCTCACGAGCCCATTGCTGCTGGACACTCGAACTTTTAGCATAATCAACCGCATTCCACTGATATGTTTGCATTTTTCTTTATGAGAGTAACAATGTTCGAACATCCGTAATTTTACCTGTAACTGCAGCAGCTGCAGCTGTTAACGGTGAAGCAAGCAATGTGCGTCCGCCTTTGCCTTGTCGCCCTTCAAAATTCCGATTGCTGGTGGAAACGGCATATTGACCAGCTTTGATTTCATCGCCGTTCATTGCGATGCACATCGAACAGCCAGACTCGCGCCACTCTGCACCGGCATCTGTAAATACTTTGTGCAATCCTTCTGCTTCTGCCTGACGCTTGATCTCCTGCGAACCAGGAACAATCATAGCGCGTACATACGGGGCAACTTTCCGTCCTCGAAATACACGAGCAGCTTCGCGCAAATCAGACATGCGACCATTTGTACAGCTTCCAATGAACACAACATCGATCTTCTTTCCTGCAAGGGCTTCATTCGGTCGAAAACCCATGTATTGTAGCGATTTCTCCAATGTCTGTTTATCTGATGCATTATTTAAACTTGACGGATTGGGAATACGTCCAGTAATCGGTAATCCCATTCCCGGATTAGTGCCAAATGTCAGCATCGGTTCAAGTTTTGAAATATCCAGCGTGACCGTTGTATCATATGTTGCGCCTGCATCCGTCGGCAGCGAGCGCCAGCGTTTCAATTCTTTTTCCCACGCTGCACCTTTGGGAGCAAACTCACGATTTGCTAGATATTCAATTGTCCTATCATCTGGTGCCATCATACCGGCTCGAGCACCGCCTTCGATTGACATATTACACACGGTCATGCGTTCTTCCATGGAAAGCGATTTTACAGTTGATCCTGTGTATTCTATTGCATGTCCAGTACCGCCGCCGACACCAATCTTTGCTAAAAGGGCAAGGATAATATCTTTTGCTGTCACACCGACACTGAGGTTCCCTTCAATGCGAACTTCCATTGTTTTGGGCAGACGCTGCAACAAACATTGAGTTGCAAGCACATGTTCGACTTCGCTTGTGCCGATACCAAAAGCGAGTGCGCCAAATGCTCCGTGCGTCGCGGTATGGCTGTCGCCGCATACGATCGTCATTCCTGGTTGAGTAAAACCAAGTTCCGGTCCGATGATATGAACAATTCCTCGCTGTGGATGATCTTTGCCGTAGAGGCGGAAACCAAATTCCTGTGCATTAATTTCCATCTGACGCATCTGCTTTGCGGCAAGTTCATCTGAAATCGGAACTGATGAGGGAAGCGTCGGTATACTGTGATCCATTGTTCCTACCGTACGATCCGGACGGTGAACCTTGAGTCTACGGCGGCGTAATCCTTCGAATGCCTGGGGCGATGTTACTTCATGGACAAGTTGCAAATCGATGTACAAAACAGCCGGCGAGTCCGGTTCCTGCACAACAACATGATTATTCCATACTTTTTGAAAGAGTGTGCGTGGTTGAGCCATAGTATAATCCATTTAAATTGTTCGATTCGTTTTCTTTCATCAATATTTTAAACGTTAAATTATTTAAAAGTCTGCTCGAGATTTGTTTTTTCAAAATAGATTATTTGTTTGATAATTTATTTTTTTGCTTACCATCGGTTATCTGATATATTTAAAATCTATTTTCTTCGATAACGTTTTC
Organism: Ignavibacteriota bacterium; assembly: GCA_003155495.1. Lineage (GTDB taxonomy): Bacteria > Bacteroidota > Ignavibacteria > UBA10030 > UBA10030 > Fen-1298. The sequence goes on along the minus strand of PMDB01000094.1, from coordinate 47,187 downwards.
TTTACTGGACAACTCTGCACAATCTGCAGAAGTTTCTCTTTTTCCAATCCCGTTAACTTTCCATCAACTTCTACCTTGTATTCGAATACAACAAATTCAGGCTCGTTTCTATCAAGTGATACTTCTGTCTTTACCTTAGAAATATCCATATCATGATTTTCTGCAAACATTCTTATGTGTATATTCATGCAACTAGCTAACGCTGCCTCGAGAAGTTCATGCGGTCTAAAACCAGAGTTACTTCCCCCTTTGTCAATCGTCGTATCTGAAAAGGCTGAATGTTCGCCATTAGAATACTTCGTCTTATAATTTATCTCATCATTTTCTGTTTGTATCATTTTATTATTCCTGACTAATTTTGTATTGCATATTCAAGTATACTGTCTACATGAATTTTGGTCGTATTGAATAATCTGAAATTATTAAAATCATCTTCTTTCAAGAGAGAGGGTAATTCTGTCCCACCGAGGATCAAACCCTCAATATTGTTTTGCTTTATCATATGATGAACGATATCAATAAATGCTTTCTTTGTCTCTTCAAGGAATACTCCTTTCACAAACTCATTCATATATTTATCATGAATATAATTTTGTGACTCAAAAGGCGGCGTTACGATTTCTATGCCTTCTTTAGAAAATCCATCCTGATAAAATCCACCCTGCATCGTTAATTTGGTGCCAAACAAACCAAGCTTTCTACAACCGAGTGTTTTTGCATATTTCACAGTTTTTTCTACAATACTGATCAATGGAATATTTGACTTTTTCTTGAGCTGTTCAAAAACAATATGCGGTGTATTTGATGCTAACACAGCAAAATCTGCGCCGCCATTTTTTAGCTTCTGAATCTCACCATTCAAATAATCGACTAATGCGTTAAACTCTTTTTTCGCGACCAGATTCAACATTCGCGTCATATCAATGCTATTAATCAATATTAACGGATAGTGATGAGTACTTTCTTTCTCTTGAAATCCTGCAATTATTCTTTGATAATAATCTATTGTCGATGGAGGTGCTATACCTCCGATAATTCCTATGACTTTACTTTGCATGTCTTTTCTCAGGCAGTAACACTGTCCGTCGGAACAATTTTCTTCTGTTGTTCTTCTTTTCGTTTCTTTGAAGCAAGAGCGCGATTCAATGCTTCAATATATGCGCTCACACTTCCGGAGATAATATCCGTGCTTGCCGCGCGTCCGTTAAACAATAAACCATTGAAATCAACTCGAACAAAGACTTCACCAATAGCATCATGCCCAGAATGCACAGATTTAATAGAATACTCTGTCAGTTTACCAACAACACCTGTAATCCTCTCAACTGCTTTATAAGCAGCATCAACCGGGCCATCGCCCGTTGCGGAATCAATTAACAATTGATCACCTTGTTTCAATTCAATCGTTGCCGTCGGGCGTAGATTGGTGCCGCTGGTGATTTGGAGGTTGGCCAGATGATAGACTTCTTCTATTGAACTGACGCCTGACTCGAGAATGGTTTCCAGATCTTCATCAAATATTTCCTTCTTCTGATCGGCGATCGAGCAAAAGAGTTGATACGCATGCTGAAGTTCTTCGTCTGTTAATTGATAACCGAGTTCGGCATAGCGCTGTTTCAACGCATGGCGGCCGGAATGTTTTCCAAGTACCAGCATGCTATGTTTGATCCCAACAGACTGCGGAGTCATAATCTCGTACGTCAACGGACTTTTTAACATCCCGTCCTGATGAATACCGGCTTCATGCGCAAACGCATTTGCACCCACGATTGCTTTATTCCGCTGTACCATCATTCCGGTAAGACTGCTCAACAGTTTACTCGATTTATAAATTTCTTCGGCATCGACATTTGTTTTCAGGCCAAGTTTTTCGTGCCGTGTTTTTATCGCCATAACGATCTCTTCCAGCGATGCATTACCCGCGCGTTCACCGATGCCGTTGATGGTACATTCTATTTGACGTGCACCATTTTGAATTGCAGCAATGGAGTTGGCAACGGCCAGTCCGAGGTCATTGTGACAATGCGAACTCAAAACAGCTGATCCAATATTGGGAACGCGTTCGCGAATCATACGGAACATGGCACCGTACTCGTCTGGAATTGCATACCCCACCGTATCCGGCAGATTGATGATCGCTGCACCCGCTTTAATCGTGGCTTCCACAATTTCACAAAGATAATTGATATCGCTCCGGGAGGCATCTTCGCATGAAAATTCAACATCATCACACAGAGATTTTGCGTACTGCACAGCCCAGACGGCATCTTTAAGGACTTGCTCTCGAGATTTTTTCAGCTTGTATTTGAGATGTAGATCGGAAGTTGCGATAAATATATGTATACGTGGTTTTGCTGCTTCACGAATTGCTTCCCATGCACGATCGATGTCAGGTTTCACTGCACGAGCAAGTGCGGCGACTGTGCAAGTCTTGATCTTTTCTGCAATCAATCTTACCGACTCGAAATCGCCAACGGATGAAATCGGAAATCCTGCTTCAATCACATCCACGCAGAGCAGTTGGATCTGACGGGCCATGCGAATCTTCTCTTCAAAGTTCATGCTGCACCCGGGCGACTGTTCACCGTCGCGCAGCGTGGTGTCGAATATAAATACACGGTCTTCCATGGTCAACTCTCCTATATCTTTTTATGTTCTATTTGTACCAGCTTACGAATCCAATCCATCAGCGATGAAAATTGCTCCGGTGCAAGTGATTGTGCTCCGTCGGAAAACGCTTCTTCCGGATTCGGATGCACTTCGATGATCAATCCATCGGCACCCGCAGCAACAGCAGCCTTCGCCATCGGCGTTACGAGACTTCGTACACCTGTCCCATGACTTGGATCAGCGATGACAGGCAAATGACTAAGTTCTTTCAAAGCGGGCACGGCGGAAAGATCGAAGGTGTTTCTCGTATAATCTTCGAATGTGCGGATGCCGCGTTCGCAGAGTATCACTTGCTCGTTGCCTTGAGACATAATATACTCAGCCGACATTAAGAGTTCTTTTAACGTGCTGGACTGTCCGCGTTTGAGTAAGACCGGTTTTTTTAGCTTGCCGACTTCTTTCAGTAAAACAAAATTCTGCATATTACGCGCACCAAGCTGAAGGATATCTGAATACTCCGCAACCAGAGCTACATCGGTAGGAGTAATGACTTCCGTGATGATTAACAATCCTGTTTTTTCTCGTGCTTCAGCAAGAAGTTTCAATCCTTCTTCTTCTAATCCTTGAAAACTGTATGGAGATGTCCGCGGCTTAAACGCTCCACCGCGTAGCACCTTAGCACCTGCTTTCTTTACTTGTTCTGCCGATTGTAAAATCTGTTCTCGACTTTCTACGGAGCACGGCCCCGCCATCACGACAAATTGATCGCTTCCGATGACAACCGGCGGCATCGAGCTTCCACTCGGTGCAGGAATCGTTATATTAGTCCGTGAACCATGCCACTCGCGGCTGGCAAGTTTAAAAGGCTTTAGAATCGGAACGACATTTTCCACTCCATCAAGAGAGTCGAGTGCCTGCAGGCGAAATTTACCACGCTCATCGCCAACACATGCAATGACCGTGCGCAATTCCCCATAGATTGGGTGAACTTTGAATCCAAGTTCTTTGACTTTGTCAAAAACATGTTCAATTTGCTGCTTGCTCGCACCGGCCTTCATCACAATAATCATGGAATAACTTCCTTTATGGACAACCTACTGCATTAGACTGCATCGGGTGTACGGTGTTTTAATAAATGATAACTGATCGAATCGACCAGCGCTTTCCAGCTTGCTTCGACCACGTCCGGAGATACACCGACCGTATTCCAAGACGTTTCATCGTTCTTGGTTTCGATCAATACACGCACCTTTGCTGCTGTGGCATTTTGTGTGTCGAGCACACGCACCTTGTAATCGGTCAAATGGATCTGACTCAATTCAGGATAAAATTTTTCAAGAGCCTTACGCAATGCTTTATCGAGTGCGTTGATCGGGCCGTCTCCTTCGGCAGCGGTGATTTCTGTTTCGTTGCCTACGCGTATNNCCTTCGGCATCTTCATAGCTGTAGCCGTAATGTTCCATTTCTTTAATTTCATCAACAATATTCTGTACAGCCGGAGATTTCTCATCAAGCTGCATGCCTAATTCTTTTGCTTTGAAAATAATATTGCTTCGTCCAGAAAGATCAGAAATCAATACTCGACGAATACTACCGACGGCTTCCGGTTCGATATGCTCATAGGAGAGCGCCGTTTTCATCACCGCACTGACATGAACACCGCCTTTATGAGCAAAGGCACTTTCCCCGACAAACGGAAGATTTTTCTGGTGTTTCATATTTGCCAGTTCACTCACATAGCGCGAGACATTGGTAAGATGCAGCAACTGTTCATCTGATACGCAGCGATACCCCATCTTCAATTGGAGGTCAGGTATAATAGAGCATAGATTGGCATTCCCACAACGTTCGCCATAACCGTTGATCGTCCCCTGTACTTGAATACATCCTTCGCGTACAGCCAGTAATGAACTTGCGACTGCCGTTTCGGAATCGTTGTGCGTGTGAATACCGAGAGGGGTCAAGACGTTTTTCTTGATTTCGCGCACTATTTCCGCTATTTCCCATGGCAATGTCCCGCCGTTGGTGTCGCAGAGAACAAGAATTTCGGCACCAGCTTTGCCCGCATCCTGCAGGGTCTGTACAGCATAGGCTTTGTCCTGTTTGTATCCGTCAAAGAAGTGTTCTGCATCGTAGATCACTTCTTTCCCATGTTTCTTAAGAAAGGCAACGGAGTCTGCAATAATCGTCAAATTTTCTTCAGGAGAAATTTGCAGCGCTTGTTTCACATGGAGAAGCCACGATTTTCCGAAGATGGTCACGACCGGTGTCTGCGCATCCAACAATGCACGAATATTCGCATCCTTTTCAACAGGATTTTTCGCGCGACGTGTGGATCCGAACGCTGCAATCTTTGCATGCGTGAATTTTGTGTTGCGTGCACGCTCGAAGAATTCCATATCCTTGGGATTCGAACCAGGCCATCCGCCCTCGATGTAGTTTACACCAAACGAATCAAGCCGTTTGGCAATCTTTATTTTATCTTCGGCAGAGAAGGAAACATCTTCTCCTTGTGTACCGTCGCGCAGCGTTGTGTCATATAATGAAATTTGTTGCATAAACTGCCTTTGTATTATCTGTAAGTGAAAACTTTCAAATAATGTTTAGGGGCGTCTTTAGAGATCGCCCCAACACCTTACAATACTTCAAACCGAATTAATTCTGTCCTCGTCCGCTAACTCCTTTAATCTTCTTGCTAATAGCTTTTGCTTTTTCTTTAGGACGAAGCGCACGGACAGCGGCACCGGCTTTCCACATTTCGGAATTATGGATTTCTCCGAGTTTCTTCGCCAAATATTCTTGATAATCCTTGCCGCCGCAATCTTGAATCACTTCGCGAGTTTCCTGACCGCTCTTCACGGATTCATACAGCTTTTCGAACACCGGCAGATTTGCCTGATGAAAAATCGGCCTCCACTTCAGCGCACCGTGTTGTGCGGTAACTGAACAGTTTGAATACATCCAGTCCATTCCGTTTTCATCCACAAGCCGGATGAGGCTCTGTGTCAGTTCTTCAACCGTTTCGTTGAACGCTTCCGACGGTGAATGGCCGTTCTTACGAAGTACATCATATTGAGCTTGCATAAGGCCTGCAAGTGCGCCCATCAACACACCGCGTTCGCCCGTGAGGTCGCTGTAGACTTCTTTCAAAAATGTTGTCGGGAATAAATATCCAGAGCCGACTGCGATGCCGACAGCCAAGCAGCGTTCTTCTGCATGGCCGGTCGCATCCTGGAACACGCCATAGCTTGAATTGATACCGGCACCAGACAGAAAATTACGGCGAACGTTCAAACCCGAGCCTTTTGGAGCAACCAAAATCACATCGACATCTTTCGGTGGAATCACACCTGTCTCTTCTTTATAGGTAATAGAGAATCCATGCGAAAAGTACAACGCATCACCGGGTTTGAGATTTTGTTTGACCACAGGCCAAATAATTCGCTGTGCTGCATCAGATACAAGCATCTGGATAATAGTTCCGCGCCGAACGGCTTCTTCAATCGGAAAAAGAGTTTTGCCGGGAACCCAGCCGTCTTTTACCGCGCGATCCCAGTCCTTTTTAAATTCTTTCGCCTGGCCGATAATCACATGAATGCCGTTATCTTTCATGTTCAGGGCTTGGGCAGGCCCTTGGACACCGTAGCCAATGACTGCTACAACTTCTTTCTTGAGAACTTTGCGTGCTTTTGCAAGCGTAAACTCCTTACGTGTGACAACTTTTTCTTTCTCACCACCAAAATCGATTATTGCCATGTTCTTTCTCCTTATTTATAATGATTGTTTTTCTATTTTCTCAATTCTTAAACTAAACTTAACCAACGAGGACATAGCGCCATTCAATATGTCTTTGCGATCTTCGCGAATAAAATCCTATGGTAAATTTGAAAACCCCATCAATTGAAGATCCATCGCGCGGGCGACTTTCCGTCCTTCTGCTATCGCCCAAACGACCAATGACTGACCACGTCGCATATCTCCCGCAGCGTATACTCCGGGAATTGAAGTCAAATATTTCTCGTCTGTAGAGACATTCCCGCGAGAATCGAGAGCAACTCCCAACTCGTCGATCATTCCACTCTTCGTCGGACCAGTGAATCCCATGGCAATCAATATCAAATCGGTGTCGATGGAAAATTCTGATCCAGGAACCGGTTTGAAATCCGGTGCAGGACCGACACGCACAGCATGTAATTTCTTTACATTACCTTCTGCGTCGCCTTCAAAATGAGTTGTCGCGATTGACCAATCACGTATTCCGCCTTCCTCGTGAACACCCTCTATGCGTAACTGCAGCGGCCACAATGGCCACGGTGTGCTGGGAGATCTGTCAATCGGAGGTTTCGGCATAATCTCAAACTGCTGGACCGATGCCGCCTTTTGCCGATGACAGGTGCCAAGACAGTCGGCGCCTGTATCGCCGCCGCCTAGAATAATAACCTGCTTGCCTGCTGCGAGAATTGATTTTGCCGGATCAACAATAGTCCCGCCAACGCGCTTATTTTGCTGTGTCAGAAAATCCATCGCAAAGTGAATTCCTTTCAACTCACGGCCAGGAACTTTTAGATCGCGGGGAGATTCAGATCCGCCTGTAAGAAGTAAAGCACTGTACGACCTCTGCAATTCATCAGAAGCAATATTCACTCCGACATGGGCTTTCGTTGCAAACACAATTCCTTCTGCCTGCATTATTTCGATGCGCCGATCAACCTGAAATTTTTCCAATTTGAAATCAGGAATTCCATAACGTAACAATCCGCCGATGCGGTCGTTCTTCTCGTACACTGTCACATGATGCCCGGCGCGATTTAATTGCTGTGCAGCTGCGAGTCCAGCAGGTCCCGATCCGATCACTGCAATCGTTTTTCCTGTTCGTACTGCTGGACGTTCGGGCTTGATCCACCCTTCACGGAACGCCACATCGATAATCGATCGCTCAATCGCTTTGATCGCAACGGCCGGTTCATTGATACCCAACACGCATGCCGTTTCGCATGGCGCCGGGCAAATACGTCCTGTGAATTCGGGGAAATTATTGGTCGAATGCAAAATACGGATCGCTTCCTTCCATCGATTTCGGTACACTAAGTCATTCCAATGCGGAATGACATTATTCAACGGACATCCTAGATGACAGAAAGGAATACCGCAATCCATACAGCGCGCACCCTGTGTCCGAACTTTTTGATCTGCAAACTCCTGATAGACATCCTGCCAATCATTAATACGTTCAGCTACCGGCCGGCGGGCCGGTGTTTCGCGTTTAAATTCCAAAAATCCGGTCGGCTTACCCACGGGTTACCTCCTCGATAACTTCTGTCGATGTTGTTTTCTTCACAGGCGCATGTGCTACTATGCCTAAAACTCTTTTATAGTCATGTGGAAATACTTTAACAAATTTCTTTATCAGTTGCGGCCATCGGTCGAGAATAAATCGCGCACGTGGACTTGCAGTGTATTCAAAATGTCTTTCCACAAGTGTTCGTACTGTTTCTTCGTCTTTCGCATCAAGCGTATCAATATCAACCATGGACCTGTTACAAAGTGTTGAAGAAAACGCGCCGGTTTCATCCAGCACGTAGGCGATACCACCCGACATGCCTGCCGCAAAATTTATCCCTGTTGGACCGAGAACCACTACAGTGCCGTTCGTCATATATTCGCAGCCATGAGCGCCAACCGATTCCACAACAGCTGTTGCACCGGAATTGCGGATAGCAAAACGTTCACCTGCTTTTCCATTGAAGTACGCTTCACCGCTCGTCGCTCCATATAAGATGACATTTCCGACCACTGTATTTTCCTCGGGCACACATTTCGATCTTCGCGAAGGATAAATTATAAGTCTGCCGCCCGACAATCCTTTTCCTGTGTAGTCGTTGGCATCTCCTTCAAGCATAAGCGTAATACCACGCGCCAAAAATGCACCAAAGCTTTGACCTGCGGAACCGGAAAAATGTATTTTAATCGTATTCTCCGGCAATCCAGCAGAACCGTATTTTCTGGCAATTTCTCCGCTCAGCATCGCACCAACAGTCCGATGGATGTTTCGAATCGGAAAATCAAATTCGACCGGAGTTGCCTTTTCAATTGCATCTTTTGCATTATCGATCAACTGATGATCGAGTACATCATTCAAACCGTGTTCCTGTAAAATTTGACTTCGGCGTCCAAAACGCGACGGCGCAGGCGGGTAATGTAAGAGGAAGGAAATGTCGATGTGTTTTGCCTTCCAGTGGTCGATCCCCTTACGTGCTTCCAGCATATCGACGCGCCCAATCATTTCGTCAACTTTTCTGAATCCAAGCTGTGCCATGATCTCGCGCAATTCTTCAGCGACAAAGAAAAAGAAATTAATAACATGTTCCGGTGTTCCTTCAAACTTCGCGCGAAGTGCCGGATCTTGCGTTGCAACTCCAACCGGACATGTGTTGAGATGACATTTTCGCATCATGATACAACCCATCGAAACTAACGGCATCGTCGAAAAACCGAACTCTTCCGCGCCTAGCAATGCCGCAATAGCAACATCGCGGCCTGTTTGTAGTTTTCCATCCGTCTGCAGCCGGACACGGCTACGAAGGTCGTTTAAGACGAGCACCTGCTGCACTTCTGCCAGTCCAATCTCCCAAGGAATACCGGCATGCTTGATAGATGACAACGGCGATGCTCCAGTTCCGCCTGAATCACCGCTGATGAGAATAGAATCTGCATGTGCTTTCGCTACACCCGCAGCAACAGTGCCGACACCATTTTCCGCAACGAGTTTTACCGAAACCCGGGCGCGCGGATTGACATTTTTCATATCGAAAATCAATTGTGCCAGATCTTCGATAGAATAAATATCGTGATGCGGAGGCGGTGAAATAAGACCGACACCTGGAATTGAATGCCGTATTCGTGCAATGATCGCATCCACTTTATGACCGGGGAGCTGTCCGCCTTCACCAGGTTTTGCGCCTTGCGCAATCTTGATCTGAATCTCGTCTGCATTAACCAAATAGTTTGCGGATACGCCAAATCGAGCCGAGGCAATTTGTTTGATTGCGCTTCGTCGGAGATTCCCGTTTGCATCCGGCTTAAATCGTTCTTCGTCCTCGCCGCCTTCACCAGTGTTCGATCTTCCGCCGATGCGGTTCATCGCAATAGCAAGGGTCTCATGCGCTTCTTTACTTATGGATCCGAACGACATCGCGCCCGTAACGAATCGTTTCACAATTTCCTTTGCTGGTTCCACTTCTTCGATCGGAACAGTACGCGTTCCTTTCTTGAATTCCATCAATCCGCGTAAATTATACAATCCTCCGTTTTGATTGTTCAGATGCTGAGCGTATTCTTGATAAATCTTTTTATCCGACAACCGAACTGCTTGCTGAAGTTTCGTGATGGTTGTAGGATTGACCACGTGCCGTTCACCGTTGATGCGGAAATAGTAATTCCCGCCGAGATCAAGCTCTGAATCGACGCTGGTAAGCTTCCGGAACGCAAAGTCATGCTTCATCTTTGCCTCCATTGCTATCTCATTCAGTCCGATGCCGCCGATACGCGAAGCGATGCCCGTAAAATATTTTTCGATGAGTTCTTTTCCCAGCCCGATCGCTTCAAAAACCTGTGCACCCTGATAACTTTGTAATGTGGAAATACCCATCTTAGACATTGTTTTGAGTATTCCCTTGTTTATTGCTTTCTTATAATTGTAAACCGCTTTTTCGAATGTGATCTCCTCCGGAAAATACCCCCGATTTGCAAGTTCTTCCAATGTTTCGATAGCCAGGTACGGATTGACTGCACTTGCACCGAAGCCAACGAGCAGACAATAATGCATGACTTCACGCGGCTCGCCGGATTCAACTACCAGTGCTACTTGTGTACGAGTTTTTTCGCGGATGAGATGATTGTGCACCGCTGTAAGAGCAAGCAAACTTGGGATCGCTGCATATTCTTCATCGACACCACGGTCGGAGAGAATGATAATCGTGTACCCGGATTTTATCGCCAACGACGCACGGCGGCAGAGACCATCTAGTGCCCGCTCCAGTTCTTTTTCGCCGCCATCAACTCGGAAAAGCATCGGCAGCATCGTAGCAAGAAAATCACCTTGCGAGACACGCCGCATTTTTTCCAGCTCGCGGTTTGTCAAAATCGGCTCAGGCAATTTCAATGTATGGCAATGCTTCGGTGTCTCGTCCAGCAGGTTACCTTCTGTGCCGATGTAGCTCGTCAGCGACATCACCAATTCTTCACGGATCGAATCGATAGGAGGATTGGTAACCTGTGCAAAATTCTGTTTAAAGTAATTGAACAATGTCTGCGGTTTATCCGAAAGACACGCCAGCGGTGTATCCGCACCCATCGAACCAACAGGCTCTTGTGCATCAGTTGCCATTGGAACCACGATCATCCGAATATCTTCATCTGTGTAGCCAAACGCTCGCTGACGTTTGAGCAAATCCTCCGGACTGAATTCGATTTCACGCGGCGGCTCAGGAAGCTGGTCCAGCCGAACTTGATTATCTTGAATCCATTGAGCATAGGGCTGCCGGTTCGCAAGCCGTGTTTTAATTTCCTCATCCGGAATGATTCGCTTTTCAGTAAGGTCGGCAAGAAGCATATTGCCCGGTTCAAGACAACCTTTGTGCTTCACGTTCTCCGGTTCAACATCCAGCACACCCGTTTCAGATGCCATGATTAAAAAGTTATCATTCGTCACTAAATAGCGCGCAGGACGGAGTCCATTGCGATCAAGCGTAGCACCGATAACACGGCCATCGGTAAATGCGACTGCGGCTGGTCCGTCCCAAGGTTCCATCAACGATGCGTGGAATTCATAGTACGCCCGTTTTTCAGGAGACATACCGGTATCTGCACCCCAAGCTTCGGGAATAAGAATCGTCATTGCATGAGGCAAACTGCGGCCGCTCATCGTGATGAGTTCAACTGCATTATCCAACGCCGCAGAGTCACTCACTCCCGGCTGGATGATTGGGAACAATTTGTTGATGTTGCTGCCAAATACTTCCGACGTAAGAACTGATTGACGTGCATGCATCCAGTTGACGTTGCCGCGCAGTGTGTTGATCTCTCCATTATGACAAATATACCGGAACGGATGCGCAAGCTGCCAGCTTGGAAATGTGTTTGTAGAAAACCGCTGATGCACGAGACAGAGCGCGCTCATCGTATCGGGATCCGACAGCTCTTTATAAAAGCGCGCAATCTGCGGTGCAATCAGCAATCCTTTATAAATAATTGTCCGCGCAGACAGCGACGGAACATAAAAGAAATTTTTATTCAGAATAGTCGACGCAGCAATTTCCGATTCGGCTCGCTTCCGAACGATATACAGTTTACGCTCAAGCTCATCAGTTGACATGCCAGGAGCACATCGAATGAAGACTTGTTCGATGTACGGCTGCGACACGCGTGCAACACGGCCGATAGCATCAGCATCCACCGGAGTATCGCGCCACCCAAGGAGACTCAATCCTTCTTCCTGAACAATTCTCTCGATGACAGCTTCGCACTCAAACCGCGGCTGTGGTTCGACAGGGAGAAACAACATTCCAACACCGTACTCGCCTTCGGGCGGCAGTGTAAAACCAAGCTTACCGCACTCTCGAGCAAAAAAAGTATGCGGTATTTGGATAGTAATACCGGCACCGTCTCCCGTTTTAGGATCGGAGCCGCTCGCGCCGCGATGTGCGAGGTTCACCAGGATTTGGATTCCCTTTATAATTGTATCATGGGAACGCTCGGCATTCACATTGACAATAAAGCCGATTCCACACGCATCGTGTTCATTTCGCGGATCGTACAATGGAAAATTTTTCAATACATCTGAAGTCATTACTCTTGCCTTTATCCTGTCTTTCTCACTTTATCCTTTTATGCTTCGCTTTGAAACTCTCGTTTGATTGCAACGCGGCCCGTACGTGCCAGTTCTTTAATCCCGAACGGTTTCAGCATATTAATAATTGCATCCACCTTGAGCTGCGTACCGGTCGCTTCTATTGTCAGAGTTTTCGGACTGATATCCACTACCTTCGTACGGAAAATTTCCGAGATCTGCATGATCTCCATCCGTGTTGTCGGTGTGGATTGTACTTTTACTAACGCCAGTTCTCTGTCGACAAACGTGTCGTCTGTCAAATCTACCACTTTAATTGTATCGATCAGCTTATGAAGTTGTTTCATAATTTGCTCAATGATCTGATCGTCGCCGCGCGTTACAATAGTCATACGTGAAACAGCTTCATCTTCAGTCGGACCGACAGTAAGACTATCAATATTATATCCTTTGGCGGCAAACAATCCGGCGATTCTATTTAATGTTCCAAAATGGTTTTCCACCGTCATCGAAATTGTATGCTGTTTCATTTGTTCCTTCGTCGTTGATGATGCCATGGTATCTTCTCCTGTTTTTCAACAACATTATCCTTTTGCATGAATCATCGTTTTGTGTGTCGCATGTGTTTGTACCAGCGGCTCCGGACTATCCATGATTTCGTTCACCGTTTGTCCGGCAGGGATCATGGGAAACACATTTTCTTCCGGTGCAACGACAAACTCTACCAGAATGGGGCCTTCAGTATAATTCAATGCTGTTTTGATGCTGCTTTCCACTTCTGCAGGCGATGTTACTCGCATACCGCGGATACCGTATGCCTCAGCCACTTTTACAAAATCCGGACTGGTAATGTGTGTGTGCGAATACCGTTTCTTCCAGAAGAATTCCTGCCATTGGCGTACCATGCCGAGAAACCCGTTATTCATAACAAATATTTTCACGGGAAGGTTGTTTTGTTTAATGGTTGCCAATTCCTGAATGTTCATTTGAAAACCGCCGTCACCACTGATACAAATAACCGGCAAGTCGTTCCTGCCAAAAGCTGCGCCCATTGCTGCCGGGAGCGAAAAACCCATCGTTCCCAACCCGCCCGACGTTATACATGTGCGAGGATGTTTCCACTTGAAGAACTGTGCCGTCCACATTTGCGATTGACCGACATCGGATACAACGATGGCATCACCATCTGTGATTTCGCCGAGCTTGTGAATAACATGCTGTGCACGAAGCGATTCGTCATGCTTATACCGCAGCGGATGCTCGGCTTTCCATCCATCAATAGACTTCAACCACTCTTTCGTTTCCAGCGGCTTCACAAGTTCGTTCAAATGTTTGAGAACGCGCTTCACATCTCCTACGATGGGAACATCTACCGGCACATTTTTACTGATGGCAGACGGATCGATGTCGATATGAATTTTTTTTGCGTTCTTCGCAAATGCTTCTACTTTTCCGGTGACACGATCATCAAACCGCGCACCGATGGCAACGAGCACATCGCATTGATCGACCGCCATATTGGAGTACCATGTGCCATGCATACCAAGCATGCCGAGCGACAGCTTACTCTGCTCAGGATACACACCCAATCCATGTAATGTCGTGGTGATCGGAGCACGCAGTTTATCTGCAAGTGCACGTACTTCAGGAGACGCATTGGAACTTATCACACCGCCGCCGACATATAAGAGCGGCCGCTTCGCTTCATTGAGAAGCTCCGCCGCTTTCTTGATTTGTTTGATGTTTCCCTCTACAGTCGGATTATAGGTGCGAAGTGCAATAGTCTTGGGATAATCAAACACTGCTTTCGCAGCAAGAACATCTTTTGGCAAATCGACAAGCACGGGACCGGGCCTGCCGGTTGTGGCAATGTAAAACGCCGCTTTAATAGTATTTGCCAACTCGTTGACATCTTTAACGAGATAATTATGTTTCGTGATCGGACGTGTGATGCCGACGATATCCACTTCCTGGAACGCATCATTTCCTATTAGTTTTGTCACAACCTGTCCAGTGAACACGACCAACGGTATTGAATCCATATATGCATCGGCAATTCCGGTGACAGCATTCGTTGCACCGGGACCGGAGGTTACCAGTACAACTCCGGGTTTGCCGGTCGCTTTGGAATATCCTTCCGCGGCATGCGTTGCTCCTTGTTCGTGCCGCGTGAGAATGTGTTTGATGTGTGTAAGATCGTGCAGCACATCATAAATACCGATGACGACACCGCCCGGATACCCAAAGAGAGTATCGACGCCTTCCTCTACAAGGCACCGTACAAAAATTTCTGCCCCGGTCATCATTTTCCCTTGATGATTGTCTTGTGCTTTTGTAGGTGTCATAAGAGTATTCCTGAATTAGTTGATGAATGTTAATACTATTTCTTAACTTCTCAGCGTTGCGCCGGTGTTGGCGCTGGTTACAAAATGCGCATATCTCCGCAACCATTTGCTCGTTGTGCGTGGTTTGAATTCCGGCAGAGCTGCACTACGTGAATGAATTTCTTCGTCGCTCAGACGGACATTTAATGACCGGGCATCAAGATCAATGTCGATGATATCGCCGGCACGTAATGCCGCTATAGGACCTCCGCCCGCCGCTTCAGGCGAAACGTGTCCGATGCATACACCGCGTGTTCCGCCGGAAAAACGTCCGTCAGTTATGAGCGCAACTTTTTCACCCAAACCCATTCCCATAATTGCCGAAGTGGGCGAGAGCATTTCCTGCATACCGGGTCCGCCGCGAGGCCCTTCGTAACGAATCACGACCACATCGCCCGCCTGCACTTGCCCCGCAAGAATTCCTGCCTGCGCTTCTTCCTGGCTTTCAAAAATACGCGCGGGTCCGCTGTGTTTGCGCATCGAAGCGGCAACTCCCGCAGTTTTAATAACACCGCCTTCCGGAGCGAGATTTCCGAACAGGATTGCTAATCCGCCTTTTGCCGAATGCGGATTTTCAACCGGGCGAATAACTTCTGCGTTCTTCACTTTTGATTTCGCAACAATACTGCTCAATGTTTTTCCACTCACTGTCGGCCGGTCAAGATGAAGCAAATCGCCGCCTTTTCGTGTTATTTCATTGAGGATCGCGGGAACACCACCTGCCTTGTGCAAATCTTCAATATGCCAAGGACCGGATGGACTGATTTTTGATAAATGCGGAATTCTATCCGCCACTTCATTGATACGCGAAAGTGGATAGTCTATTCCTGCTTCGTTGCAAAATGCAAGCGTATGGAGCACGGTGTTCGTACTTCCGCCCATCGCCATATCTAATGCAAAGGCATCATCAATAGCATCCCGTGTAACGATATCGCGAGGCCGGATATTCTTTTCAATCAGCTTCATAATTATTTTGCCGGCTTCCTTTGTCAGATCGTTCCGCTGTTTGCTTTTCGCAAGAGCAGTACCGTTAAAGGGAAGTCCCAGTCCGATCACTTCCAGAAGACAATTCATGGAGTTAGCAGTGAAGAGTCCTGAACAAGAACCGCAAGACGGGCAGGCGAATTTCTCAAGGATCTTTAACCGCTTCGCGTCCATGGTGCCGGCTTTGTACGCACCAACTCCTTCGAACACAGAAATAAGATCGATTGTCTTGCCATCGGGAGTTTTTCCGGCTTTCATTGCGCCGCCAGTGACAAAAAAAGTGGGGATATTGGTACGGAGGGCACCCATTACCATGCCGGGAACAATTTTATCGCAGTTCGGAATACAGACCATGCCATCGAAAGCATGTCCTTCAATCATCGTTTCAATACAATCGGCAATGAGTTCGCGTGAAGGCAGGCTGTATTTCATACCTGCATGACCCATCGCAATACCATCATCGACTGCGATTGTGTTAAACTCAAACGGCACGCCGCCGGCTGCTCGGATGGCATTCTTCACTAACTTTCCGAATGCCTGCAGGTGCACATGGCCAGGTACGATATCCACATAAGAATTAGCAACGGCAATAAACGGCTTGCCGAAGTCCGCCTCTTTTACGCCTGTAGCGCGGAGCAAGGCACGGTGGGGTGCTCGTTCAAACCCTTTTTTGATAATATCGGATCGCATAGTTCATTCCTTTCAGACAGAATACAATACATTTTTTCCTCTGCCAGAGGAGAACGTTGCAAGACCTGATTTATTGTTGAACCGATTTCGGTGTGCTTCGTCAACCTCTGGCTTTACTCAGCCTACAATAATAAGGCTAAGTACAAGCAGGAGGCTAAGAATAAGAGTCAGCGGTAAAGTACCAAGTGTGGACAGAAGAACCGTTGGCCGGATGTTTTCTCCGACGGCGCCGTATGATGTAAAAGAGGTTCTATGGTTGTTCTGTTTCACTGTATTTCAGTAAATAAATTCTCCTATACCATACGAAATTCTTTTGAGTTTGTCAAGAGTTGAGATGAAAAATCTTAATCCAAACCTGAATTTGAGGAGTATTTATATGGGGAAATGATGTTTTTGCCGTCAGCAAAATTGCTATGTTGTTATTAAATAACTGTTTTTTATTTTGATTTTTGTATCAGGATATGAGTCCTGAAAAAAAGAGCTAGTAATGACTTTTCCCTTCTTCCTCAAGAAAACGTTATAAAAAGATCGGAATGAAACCGATGAAACACATCTTTCTTAAATTGAAAACCAATAATTGAATTTTATGAGAAAAATATTATTGGGATAGACAGCTTGCAAGTCGCCTGCTGCGTCATAGACTGAGTTATTCCCGGGCATACTGTACTGTGTTCTATCCTGCGCCCATACAAAATAAATTTGCGAACCGGGGCGGTATTCCCATCTGAAGACCAGGTTAGACCGAAACTGGGAAAAATTGAAATCGGGATTCCCAAAGGAATAATCGACCACCGAATTGTTGTTTTCCAATATTTCATAATTGCCGTCTTTCAATACCGGATTGAGAATCGCATACCTGCTGCTGTATTCCACCGCCTTCGGATTTGTAACAGATTTAAATTCAGAGTATTTCCCCACCGTGGCAAACGGGCTTCCGTAATATTGAATGGATAGTTCCGGAGTAATATTGTAATCGATCCTGAAAGTTGCGCCCAGCGTGTGCTGATCGATTGTTCCAAGCACATACCTTTGTCCATTGTTCACCGATTTCGTGTCGATATATTGCAGGTGATCGATGTTCGAAGAGGAGTTGATACTCATAGATATTTTCAATGTATGTATCGGGATCACAGAAATTCCGGGTTGAATTGAAACATATCGTACTCTTTGATTTTTCGACATTGAAACGTTGGTGCTTATATCGAAATATATTTTTTCCGATGGATCTGTTCTTACATAAAAATTATAAGACCACACAGCGGGCACAAGCATAGCATATCCGCCACGCAGGATGTGCGTATCTAATGCCTCCGACGTAAAATTCACCGATGTTGAAATTGCCCACTTGTTAAGGAATTCAAGATACAGACTTAATATGCCTCCGGAGTTCAAATAGTTCATTCCATAATCCCAGTTATTGAATTGGCTGAAGCTGACCGAATACGTCCTAAAAATAGAGACAGGCTGGTTGACAAAATATGATACGGCATTTTCCTGTTCTATCATGTCCGTTGTTTGCATAAAACCTATATCGTTCAAGTCAAGGCCCGGCGAACGCCAATGAAACCCGGTCGAGTAACGCCACAAGCCTACACTTCCTTTTCCTATTCTGATTCTTCCGCCGTACCCTGAAAGCTGGGTGCGTGTGCTGTCGAAATTTACATGATTCGCATCAGGGCGCTGGTAATACCGGGCAGATGAATTCTGTAGAATCCCGATACCTTCGGTGCTGCCATAAATTGTGCTGCCTATACATTTGGCATCGACAAAATATTCTTTATCATTCCAATAATGAAGAAAATCGACACCGCCGGTATAGGCATTATGATTCATGAATTCAAGTTGAGAATCTTTTATAAAACGATTGGTAGAAGTAATAATGCCCCCGAGCATGGTGTTGCCTTCACTAAAATCTTTCTGTACACGCGCGATGAAATAATTGGTCAGCGGTTCAACACTTACATTTCTGTTTGTACCGGATGAATTTATTTTTGCCTGTTCGCGTGCCGTTAAGCTTTGGAGAACACCAACGGCAAGCCCGTCTGAAGTTTTTCCACTTACTTTTGCTGCACTGAGAATAGCGGTATTATCCGGAAAATCTATATACTCATGATCTCCCAACGCCGGCCTATAGGTAGGCGAATGTCCTATACGGCGGCTATAAAAAATGTTTGCGTCATCGAAATCGAAATTGAAGATGTTTTTTCCTTCCAGAAAAAAAGGGCGCCTTTCTTCATAAAAGGTTTCAAATGCAGTCAGGTTCATGACGGATGGATCGGACTCTACCTGTCCGAAATCCGGATTTATTGTAAGATCGGCAGTGAAGTTGCTTGATAAGCCTATCTTCGCATCAAGCCCGAGATTTCCAAAAACCGATCTGCCTTTATCTGCAAACGGATTCCCCGGTTCCTTTTTAAAAGTATTGAGTTTCCCAAGCGTGTACGGCATTATTTCGATCCGGCGCGATGCAGGTAATCCTTTTATTCCATGTAATTCACCAAACTGATAAAGCATTCCTGCAGTGGTCGATGATTGAGGTTCCCAATCGCTCTCTTCCTGTAAACGGTCTATCCAGCGCCAGCAGTGCATACCCCAGACCTGTTCGTCATCACCGCTATAGCGCAACTGACTTAAAGGGATCTCAAACTCTGCTGTCCATGCAGAATCTTCCAAACCGGTTTTTGCATACCATATTGCATTCCAGTTGAAATCAGCATTCAGAGGATTTGTTAATATCAGATCTGTTTTTTGTCCGGCTGCAGTAACATCAAATTCAAAACCGGTACGATGATCATGATAACTGTCGAAGGTTATTCCTGCTTGATCACCTGCTAATTCATCACGTCTTCCAGCTTTGAGTATGATTTTCTCCGGCTCACTATCGAATGCTCTTATGGCGACATAAATATTCTTATTGTCATAGAGAATTTTTAACTGTGTTGGTTGCGAGGGTTTTGCTCCTTCTTTGGGAATCCATTGTGTGAAATCTCCTGCCCATTCACCGGTTTTCCAACATGGATCGTCTAAGACGCCGTCTATTATCGGTTTTTCTGTCGTTAAACGAGTTGTATTATAAACTCTTACTGCCTTCTTCGGAAAAACATTCACAGTATCACCCTTGTTTTGATTTAACGAGAAAGCATTATTGTAGAATAATAAAAGAAGAGAAGAAGCAATAACAGTTTTAACATTCATCCTTGATAGCCTTTGAAGAGCGATGATAAGAGTATTTTTAAATGCGCAGATTTTATCGTGATACCGGGAGCTATCTCTCAACACTCCAGTATAAGAATCTTGGATTTTTGTCGCTGAGTATCCTTTTTAAATTTTTTCAGTTAGCGAAGTTCTCCCGAACCCCGTTCACACTCGACAACAATAATCTCCCCGACAGCTGCATTAATTCGAAGTTCTTTCGCCTGCCCATATTCATGAGAATTATAAAACTTTGTTGCTTTCTCTACGTCGTTACCAGTCATTATCGATTATTCTTTGAGCAATGATGTTTCATGGTTGAATGCCTGCGCCATTTTACGAGTCCAACGGGAGCGAGCACATGTGATGAAGCGGCGGGCCCGCAGCAGCCGCTTCTTGAACAATCAGAATTCAATACTCTTATCCTTAAATAATGTATGTCCTTTTACCAACCAAGAAACACCGAACGCTAATAATGCAATAGATTCAAATATTATCACAGGGAATATTTTTGAAATAACTGTATCTCTCAAAAATAATGTATAGACAGTTGCACATGCTATTGCAACGGTCATGACAATACCGCAGATACGAAATGTCATATTTCTTCGCTTTTTTTCCTTGCTCAAAACGCCTGGTCCGCGCCTCGTAAAGAGGAACATCGAATTAAATGACAGTAAAAGAAAAAATAATGCGCTAAAAGTTAAATGGATATATTCTGAAATATTGTCATCGATAAGAAACATTCCTACCTGAACGACTTTCCCGGAGTACATTGAAGTCGGGAAGATGACTATTCCCAAAGCAAATATCCCGCTCATCTTTCCGACAAGATCATCAATTTTTTCATACCCCTTATAGGATACGAGAAACAGGGAAACTCCGCAAAGTAATCCAACAAAAAAATCTCGCATGTTTGTATAATAATAACCACTTATAGACCCTTGTAGAGCAAACCCATTTTGTATAAATCCTCCCACTACGACTACAATAGGCAGGGCTATCCCTAGAATACCTATTAATCTTCGCATTGTTAAATATGAAATTATCAGATTTTTATTTTGACTCATCGACATAGAAGCATCCTCGGTTCATTCATTGCCGCGTAGTTTCCCAATATTAATATGCAATGTTATTTACAGAATTGGTTGTATTTTTTCTTTTCCTGTAGGCAAGCGCACTGAACGTGTGCGAAAACAATACCGTTCCATTTTCTACAATATAATCTTCTATTTTCTTCGCGGCAAACGGAATGGAGCATCCAGAAGCCGAATGTGAACATTCTCATCATGTTTTTCTACCTACCCCCCCGGTCTTCGACCTTCTCCTAAATCTTATTTGTCATACTCATAAAAACGTCATTCCCGCGGAAGCGGGAATCTTACATTAATTTTCAACTGGACAGGGAAGAATATTTCCATCTACAAATTTGATATGATACCGTCGAGTAAATCCTTGAATCGATTCACTACGATGCTCGTGCATCCTGCGTTCTAAATCATTTGTCATACCGGTATAGAGCACACCGTCTTTCTTGCTCGCAAGAATGTACACATAATATGTATGTCTATCATTCATAATGAGACTCCCGCGTACGCCTGCCCGCCGCTTCGCTTTTGCAGGCGGGCGGGAGTGATTATGGGATAAGGGGTTCGCCTATTTCGTCAGTTCCAAAACATATTCCGGCGGGTCGGGATCATCTTTGAAGAATTCGCTCTGTTTGCCGCAGGAAAGAGCCCACCGGTCGAGCCACGATATGCCCCATTTGCCGTACACCGTTACCGGCGTTTGATACACTGAGTCTTCGAGAGCTTTCTCCATACTGATAAATGAATATCCCCGTGATATGTACAGCAATGCAAGAGAATCCATATACTCCGCGTTCAGCCAGCTTGCATGGACCAGCAGGATCTGC
This sequence comes from Ignavibacteriota bacterium, assembly GCA_003155495.1. Taxonomy (GTDB): domain Bacteria; phylum Bacteroidota; class Ignavibacteria; order UBA10030; family UBA10030; genus Fen-1298. The sequence goes on along the minus strand of PMDB01000094.1, from coordinate 25,565 downwards.
CGGATGTTTCGGCCAAAGAGTGCTTGCGCTTGATATTCATAAAACAATATTTTCTTTTCCATATACGCAAGATAATCCTGCCCGATTCGTTTATAAAGCGCCGTATCGTTTTTTACGCGTGCCCGTTTGTACGCCAGTGCAAAGAGATAATCGTCGGTATCGATAGTGACCGGCGCTATAGTGGAGCCATGCTGCTTTAAAAAATCACTCAACGAGTCTGCCTTGAGTTTCGTGCTGCCTACATGAAGATAAGGATGCCTGTAATATTTGAGGTGCCTGCCTTTACGGGCGAGGATCTCTTTGATTACGACTTCTCCTTTGAGGAGGTCGTCTGTGTATTCCTTCAGTGAAACAGAATTGTAATCCGGATGAGAATATGTGTGGTTCCCTATATCGAAGCCGCAATCGATCCACTGCTCTATTAAAGAAACTTGAAATGAACTTCTTAGCGTATCGTTAAACAATTTTTTCACGATCACAAAGCCGATGGTGGGAATATGATTGCGTGTAAATGAAGCGATGAGTTTTGCCGTAATGTCCTTCTGGAAGCTCGTATCGTTGATGCCATAACTGACAACCGGCAGATCATCGATGGAAAAACAGACTTGCTTCTGCTGTGCACAGACGATGGAGCTGAATGAGAATATTATGACGAGGGAAAAGAATTTCATATAATTCTGTTCAACATCTTTATGCGTGTTAGCTAAAGTTGACAATCCGATCATTTTGATTCCCCTTTCTAATATCTCTCTAAAAACCTTCTCTGTCTTTCCCAATCAGCGTATCTTAAGGAATGTTCAATTTTTTCATTTATATATTTTTTTATTGGTATTAATTTTATACCTATAGTAGATTTTTCAACAATAGATAAAATGTTTCTCCAGTCAGCTGCTTCAATATCCCCTAAATTCACATTACCCGAACCGCTTCCTCCGTTACCTCTCCAATAAATCCGAGAAAACACATCGACATCTTGATTTAATGATAAGAAAAGCAACAGAACTTCTTCAAATAACTCTCTCATTGTATGTCGCACTATATCAACAACAATATTTATTTTGTTGTGATTATTATGATTTGCCGTGCAATATTCAATAAGGAACTTACTTGATTTCTTCTTTAAGTCATCTTGTATATTTCTAAAGAATGAATTACAGAAGTGGCCCAGAATACCAAAGTAGGGTTCTTTCTCAATAACCAAATCAAAGACTTTTACTAATACAGGTTCAATGTTTTCTATCTGCCAAACAAACCCCAAATTCTTGTAGTCACCGGAAAGCCCATGTATGTTTTCAGAATAAAGACTACCAACATATTCAATCAAAAATTTAGAGTCCTTCTTTAGAATATTTAAGAATCCTTTATCTTCAAAATCAAAATGCGAATGAATTTTTTCTTGTTGTAGATATGCTTTTTCGATAAGTTCAATATCATCACCTAGTTTTTCGAAATGAAGGCTAAAGAAGTCCATCCATAACTGCAAATGGATTCCTTCATTCTCGTTCTTCTCAACTATTATTTTTAGGATATTATGAAACAGACTTGATTCAATTACCAAGTATCTTTCGAGTCTATCAAAATGAATTGTGGTTGATTCATGAATTTTACTCACTGTATTTAATATTAGTTCCGCATACTTTTTGTTAATTAAATTATCGTCTAAGTTATCGTAAAATGAAAGCTCCCAAATGTTTCTATTTATGAATTCTTTTTCTTGAATTACAGCCCAAATGGCTTTAGCATTTTCTTCTGTTCTCAGATGATTACGGAAAACGGATCTTGGTATATAATTGATTTCATTTCCGTTTTCAATGATTAGCATTAGAATATTACATCCTAATGCGAAATTTTTAAAACAGTTCTCATCGATGACATGTTCAATAGTTGTAAGATAATTCCAGTCATTTTTTGCCATTTTTTTTAGATAAACAAACACCTTGTAAAATGATTCTACTTCTGATAACGAATTGAAAATGAATGATGTTCTAATTTCAGCTTCTTTTAATTTTTCATATTCCCTGAAATCATCAAATTCAAACATTTCCTTGTCTCTTAATCTATCCCAATCAATCCTTAGGAATGTTTCATATGTTTTATTGGTAAACTTATGAGACAAAGATGAAAAACTAGGAAGGGAAACAGAGTGTCTTTTACACCATCTAATTTGGTCTTGAACGTACTTGCAATGTTCAAATGATTCATTGTTTAGATGTTTCTCAATAATTTCCAGAAGGAACGGTATATCAAATTCCATGACTTCTTTGATTACATAAGGACTTGTACTCGCATAACTCTGCAATAAATTGAAAGATTCATTTGGATACTGATCATAATTAGATTCTAAAGCATTCCATATGTTTTTTCTAAATTCTTGTATAGGTTTAGTATTGGGAATCGGATAATCATACCAGTAAAATGAAAGATTTCTCCCACCCTTTGTATGATGAAACTTGAAGGATAAGAAAGTCTTAGACAACTCAAAAAATACTGTTGAAAAAAGAAGGTCTTTTTTCTTCAATCCATTCAACAAGATTTCATACAATATTGTTTGTCTTATAAATCGATACATCGGATCATCTTCGTCGAAAGTCAATTGTTCTCTTATTTTGTGAATCAATTCTGGTAGTTGAGCGGGACTTTTTCGAGTATATTCAAAAGCCAATTCTATAACATCCTTCAGATTTTTGTGGAATCCAAAGAACTTTCCTAAAAGCTCAATTATTTTATCTTGTTCGGATGAAAAAGCATTGTTTTCGTATGTTACTTCATATCTTGAGACACTAACTGTTAGCAATGCCTCAACTTTATTGAAAACAAACTCTAGAGTTTCTGCTTGTAGGTAGTACCAAAATGTATTCAGAAACTTAAAAGCTCTTTCTTCATCTCCTTTAATTGTATTCCAATATTTCTGCAATTCAGGCTTCAATCTGTCCATCACATTTTGCGATCCGAATGTGTTATTAGCTGGAATTACGCAGTCTTTGAATTGATTGCTATTATTATCAAAATATTTTTGTAGAAGAATTTCGAAAGAAAGCAAATTGTCTTTAATGAATGCTTTGTAAAAGAAATATGTAGAGAGGTTTTGCTCTGGAAATTTTACATGTTCAAATTGAATATCTACTAATTCCAATTTTTCCAGCCTATCAATTGCATCTATGAACTCAGGATATTTAATCCCAAAGTTATCAAGTATAGAAGTCGTTATTTCTTTATTCTTGTATGGAATGGTATAAAAGAAAGCGATTAACCCAAGGCATTTAATGTTAAAATTATTTGCAAATTCCCCGTCATCTTTAATAAAAGTTGAAAAATACTTTTCAAAAAGGTCAGACACATCAGATAATGCATAAATATTCTGTTCTGCCTTTGCTAACAAAGCAGTCATAATGGCTAGTCTTGGATTTCCATCCGCAATACGAACAATTTCTTTCTGATACTTGTGGTTGAGAATTTGAAAAGGATCCGCTTTAATAATGTCAATAATTTGCTCATCTGAAAACTTTGTTAGGTTAATCCTTTTGGGCGAGAATTCTTGACATAGAACACCAACCTCTTGAAATGCATAATCTCTAACAGTGATTATAATTTTTAACTTCCCTTTTCTAGTTGACTTATAGAAACCTGTGATTTGATTAAATGCATCTATGCGATTAGCATCATCAACGAATAACAGATAATCTTTTTCCACATCAAAGTATTGATATAAATCATAAAGTAGGGTGTGGTTTTTATATGAAACACAATATGCGGTAAAAGACAGATTATCTTTTAGAAAGCTCTTTATTGCCTCGAGTGATAACTTGGTTTTTCCGATTCCCGGTGCGCCTGTGATTATTATAAAATCGTATTGGTGAATTGATTCTTTGAGCTCTTTTAATTCTGGTTCTCTGTGTAAAAAGGTATTGTCCAAGGGAGTAGAAATTCCTTTGGAGGCTTTATTATATTCTTCGATAAATCTTTCAATGGAAACAATCTGACCAGTATCTAATGTCAAGCCTAAGTATTGATTGGTTAGGTCTCTATGATTCAAATGTAGCTCTATTGCTAACGAATCAAGAGTATAAATTGTCAATGCAATATGAGTATTGTCTAAAAGGATTCTTAGTGATTGAACTTCATCTACGCTAAGACTAAAGTTGACACAAATAATTATTTCAGCAATTTGATCTAATGGTATTCCGCTTTTAGAAGTATCAATGCACTTCTTTATATCATCTGTAAGTTTTGATAATCCAGCGGTTATATTGGTAGAATATTCAACGAAAATGTAATTTCCATTTGGTAGTAATAGAAATGTATCTGGTGTTCCTTTTATTGTTTTTTGTTTGCCGCTTTTACTTCCGATCCTTGAAAATGTAGAATAATTCCTGTTACGAATGGCAAGAAAGCTATCACACAGTTCTTGAAAAACAGCATCGTTGATAGATATCAGTGCATTTTCAACTGCTTGAAGTCTACTCATTTTTATCACTTCTCAAAGTGTAAACAATCCATGCATAGTTCTCTGTTATGAGTTTATTGGATTTTATGTATGCGTAAAAACTTTTGCAGTCCCCCCAAAGCGCGATGAAAAGAATCCCCAAAATAGTAGGATTGGGAACCACTGTAAAAATGGTAGTGAGTTTTGGGTAGAGAAGCAAGGAAGCCTTTAAGCCTATGAGCAGATGAGTCTGTGAGTTTATGAGTCTATGAGTCGTTGAGTATATGAGATGAGGAGAAGCAAGTTAAACTAGTTTACTAGTTCGTAGTTAGTTAGTGCGTAGTTGAGGAGGAGAAGCGGTGAATAGTGAAGAGTGAACGGTGAAGAGGAAACAGTAAAGAGTGAAGAGTAAATAGTGAAGAGTTATTGTAGGGGCGAAGCCCACCAAAGAGCATGTCGGGTAAATTACTTCGCCCGGTAGAATTAATCGCCGAAACCCTCTGAAACCCATATGGCGTATGAGGCATTGCTCAATCGCAATGAATTATTTTTTTGCATGTATCTGGGCAGTGATGTAAGCTCTCTTTATAATTATTATAATAATTGAATCGTAAAACTACATCTTTCATCGCCTCTGAGAACCGACTTTTCGAGTGTTACATTGACTTTCCTGTCGAATAAACTTTCGTATATTCTCTTTTGAGTGCCTAACGAACAATTGCATAAAATTTCGGGAGCTTCTTTTTCTCTTATAAATGGACAATTACAGGTTTTCCGTATTTTTTCATTCACCCGAATTATCCCTTTTTCCTTATCATACTCGACGGTATCGGCCCAGAGACTCTTGATGAAATTAAAGAAACCTTCGGGATTGTTTTTATATTTATTTGCAAAATCATCACCGCATTTGGCTCCAAGTTTTTTTAATACGGCAATGAACGTATCTTTATCCAGCGTGTCGTTCAGAATATACAGCAGATTTTTGTAACGACTTTGCATGAAATCAATTCGCCAATCCGGTTTGTCGTCGCCTTGAGTACTTTCCGAATGAGCCGCTGCCATACTGCCGGTTAAGAAGTTCATTCCAATGCATCCGCAGGCTCCAAATGTGCATGCGCTTTTTAAAAATTCTTTTCTTTCCATAGTACCCTCGCTTCAATATTTTATCGTGAAGTCGTCTTGCATTTATTTTTTTTGATTGTATGAAAGTGTAGCGAGTTTTGGAATGAGAAGCAATAAGCGGTAAACTGTAAATAGTAAACAGTGAAAAGTAAAGAATGAAGAGAAAACAGCAAACGATGAAGAGTAAAGAGCATTTTCCACAAAAGCGGATGCGCCTTCCGCTCAAAAAATGGCGGACAAGCCGGCGCAGAGTCTGTGAGTCATTGCAGGGGCGAATGGGAGTCTGATTTTTGATCTTCTCTCCAAGTCCGCGAAATCGACAGCTGTGAACCAGGCCAAGACAAGGTAATTTATATTCAATTTCCAATCTTAATCTTATACGAGAATCTCATCACATCCGTAATACTCATTCCCCCTTGAGATTACATTTTCGATTTCGCAAGCGTTTCTTTCTGTCGCTTTCTTTGCGCTATCAAAGAAAGCGACAAATAGAATTTGCAGATTGCTTCGTCTCCCGATCGACTTCGTCGTTCGAGATCCTCGCAATGACGGGAAGCTTTCTCATATTCTCGCTATTGAACCCATTGGAGAAAAAAATACGTAGGGGCGAAGCCCGCCAAAGAGCATGTCGGGTAAATCACTTCGCCCGGTAAGCAATTCCGACCAGAATGGAACAAAAAGAAGTATATGCATTGTTACAGTATAAATCATCAATCTATTTTTATAAGGAGATACTCATGTCTAAAACCATCGTTCAAGAGGTCGTATTTAAAAATACTACGCCGAAAGCTCTGTATGATCTTTATATGGATGCCAAAAAGCATTCAGCAGCGACAGGTTCTCCGGCGAAGATTTCCGGCAAGGTAGGCGGCTCATTTTCAGCACACAACGGATACATCACCGGCAAGAATCTTCAACTTTTGAAGAATAAGCTTATCGTGCAGACATGGCGGGCGCAGGATTGGAATAAAGACGATCTTGACTCAACATTCATCATCGCTCTCAAGCCGAAGGGAAATGATGTCGTGTTACAGGCTGTGCATGCAAACGTACCAGACGAACAAGCCAAGGGAATTGATAAAGGATGGCATGAGTTCTACTGGGAACCATGGAAAAAATATCTTGCCGGAAAACCTATTCTCAAATCAGATGAAATGTGAACGTGGCGTGCTTTAAAACCCCCGGGAATGACATTTTTCGATTTCAGCCGGAGGCCTGTAACTGTATCTTGCATTAGCAAGATTCTATTCATCCTTCTATCTATCCATCTTTCTGTTAGTCCTCCCCTCATTTCGAGGGGAGGTGTCCCGAAGAATGATAATTCTTCGAGACGGTGGGGTCACTTTGCGCTTTCAAAGAAAGCGGCGAATAGATTTGCAGATTGCTTCGTCTCCCGATCAACTTCGTCGTTCGGGATCCTCGCAATGACGGGGAGCGTGTTCTCATATTTCAGATTCCCGTTGACACGGGAATGACAATACTTTTTTAGATGGTTCTTATTCATCATCGCAGGAACAACGGTTGTTCCCCTTTGCTTTCTCAAAACATTCACGCCCTTCTTTAAAAGACAGGTAGGCAAGACCCAGTGTTCCGAGAGTATCTATAAAAGCAAACCGTGTGAGTTCATAGACACCGCTTGAAACAAGTAATACAAGAGACATGTAAATACAAACCTTTGTGCATTCAACATCTGCGAGCATGGCAGCAGAGTTCAAATGCCTGCCGATTTTTCTTTTTCTGACCACTAAAATCCACATTACCGCAATAGAAATCAGCGCAATGATCACTCCCCACAGAGTTGTCTCGGGTTTACGTCCTATCCAGAGGTTGTACATGCTTGTTGCAGCAAGTCCGATAACCAACATATAAAATGCATATCCGGTCACCATCAATGCGGTTCGTTCAAAATCATCGCGATTGCTCTCCGGATTTTTCCGAATACGCAGTACCATATGCGCAATGCCGAATCCTGAAAGAACTTCAATGAAGCTATCAGCGCCAAAACCAAACAATGTGAGACTTTCATCCTGATAACCAAAATACATAGACACAAGCCCTTCGGCTATATTATAGAGAATCGTAAAAACTGCAAGCCCCAAAGCTGTTCTGTAGAATCTGCTCAGGTCTGTCGACAGTGCCGGTGTATTTATTTCCATATAGGTGTATAACACAGAGTATTTGAAATCAGTTCTTGAGAGAAGACTCTTAAGGGATTGCCGCATCTCTTTTTTGTATCTTCACTTTGTTTCCTTCTTCCATGACGTAACTATAGAGAAGTTTATAGCTGTCGTAATCGAAGCGATGCGGAGAAGATGAACTGCGGCTTTGTCCGGCACGGTCATTATTTTTGCCGGATCCGATCAGGCACCAGTTATCGATCACAAATACTTCGCGAAGTTTTTTATCCTTTGAGATTTCCTCAAGTATGACCGGTCCATCGAAGGGCCAGGCGATAATGCGGCGCGCCTCAAATGCCGCATCCACACGTGCATTGTATGCCGCCGGGTCTTCCTCGCCGATGCATGCCCCATCGCAAAGTCCGAGGTGATATGGAAAACAGCATCCGCGCGATGTTTCGAGCCGCAGCAGTTTTGAGCACAGCCGGTGAGTTTTGGAAATCGTGTCGAGAAATTCCTTCGCCTGTGTTTTATGTTTAAAGATACCGAGGATGGGAGCGTCCGGTTTAATATCGAGATAATCGACTGCTTCTAATTTTACCGTTGCATATCCTTGCTCATTGTCCACTCGCCGAGCGATGATAATACGCCGCGGCTGCCGCGAACGGACATTATACATCGGGCGAAGTTCTTTAATAAACCGGGATTCCAGAAGAAGCGCGCCAAGTTCTCCGGCGGTTTCACGTGCCTCGATGCGGTGAATGCGCTTCATTAACCATCGTTCATCTCTGGCGGCGAAATGCGAACGCACGCGCGAACGAATGGTTTTACTCTTCCCGACATACATGAGAACATCTTCCGCACCATAAAAGAGATAGACGCCTGATGTAGTGGGAAGACCAGAGATGCTTTTCTTATCGAATGTTGATTTCAGGAAAACCTCACCTTATCCTTCTCCTAAGAGGAGAGAGGAGTTTAAACCTTCGAGAAATCTATTGATCGCACTTAATCTCAACTTGGATTCTTCAGAGGAAGGAATTTTTGCTAGTAATTTTAATTGTTTGCCGTCCTGTTTGAGGCGCGGTTGGAATTGTTTCATCTCGTGAATATACCCCATGATTTTCTGGAACCGCGCTTCATCGCCTTCATAAAATTCTTTTTCTTCCGGCGGCGGGAAATGCAGCGAGAGAAGTTCACCGCTTAATTCAACTTTGATAAAACCAATTCTTGCCGCTGTTATTTTCAGCTCGACGAGCCGGAACAAATATTCCACTTCCTCCGGATACTCGCCGAATCGATCCTGCAGTTCCCCCCGCATGACATGAACTTCTTCATGCGAAATGCACCGGTACAGCCTACGATAAATATCCAATCGTTCGGAATCGTGCTCAATGTAAATGTCGGGAATAAGCGCCTCAATATCGGTTTCAATGATCGTCTCAATCTTTTTCCCTCTCCCTTCACCCATCTCACTATCTGCTAATTCATTAAATTCCTCTTCCTTCAACTCAGCGACAGCTTCTTCTACCACGCGCTGGTACATCTCAAAACCCATTTCCAAAATAAATCCCGATTGTTCGCCGCCCAGTAAATTGCCTGCGCCGCGAATTTCGAGATCGCGCATTGCAAGATTGAATCCGGAACCAAGTTCTGTAAATTCCTGAATTGCCTGCAAACGCCGCAGGGTTACTCGCGGCAGCACAGAGAGCGGCGGAGTAAGAAGATACGCATACGCCTGAATATTCGAGCGGCCCACACGCCCGCGTAGCTGGTACAGCTCCGCCAATCCAAACCTGTCTGCTCGGTTGATGATGATCGTGTTGACGCTGGGAATATCGATGCCGGATTCGATAATTTTTGTGCAAAGGAGGACATCATACTTTCTTTCCAGAAAATCCATCATTGCCTTTTCCAATTCATGTCCCTTCATCTGTCCGTGTGCAATATGGAAACGCGCTTTCGGAATATGTTCTTCGAGCATCGACTGGATGAGACCGATGTTTTGAACACGATCATGCACAAAGTACACTTGTCCACCGCGATGCAGTTCTTTCAAGATTGCTTCACGAATGAGCTGGGGATCGAACTGGGCAATTTCTGTCTGAATGGGGATACGGTTTCTCGGCGGTGTATTTATGAGCGACAGATCACGCGCTCCCATCAACGAGAACTGTAATGTCCGTGGAATAGGAGTTGCCGTCAACGTAAGAGTGTCTATATTTGCACGAAGCTGGCGCAATTTCTCCTTTGACGATACTCCGAATCGCTGTTCCTCATCAATGATAAGCAAGCCGAGATCTTTGAACACGACATCTTTTGACAATAACCGATGGGTGCCGATTAATATATCCACCTTGCCTTCTTGGAGTCCTTGCAAAACCTCTGCTTGTTCTTTCTTTGGACGGAAACGCGTGAGAGATTCTACGTGCACCGAATACCGCCCAACGCGATCGAGAAACGTCTTGAAGTGCTGGTGAGCAAGAATTGTTGTCGGAACGAGCACGGCAACTTGCTTGCCGTTCATCACCGCTTTGAACGCCGCCCGTACGGCAACTTCCGTTTTGCCAAAGCCGACATCGCCGCAAATCAACCGATCCATCGGTGATATTTGCTCCATATCTTGCTTCACATCGGCCGTCGATTTTGCCTGATCAGGTGTGTCTTCGTACAGGAACGATGCTTCCATTTCTTTTTGCCAGTGCGTATCGGGAGCGAATGAAAATCCCTGCTCGTGCTTGCGCCGTGCGTAAAGTTTGATGAGATCGCGGGCGATATCTTTGATCTTCTTTCGTGCTTTGGATTTCAGTTTGTCCCAATCTGCGCCGCCAAGTTTGTTGAGCTTCGGTGTGTGACCTTCCTGTGAGGAATATTTTTCAACACGGCTAATAAAATTGAGATGGACGTAGAGCGTATCGTTCCCTTCGTACATAAGTTTCATTACTTCCGCTTCAACACCGCGCACTTTAATTTTCTGCAATCCAGCAAACCGCCCGATACCATAATCCTGATGCACAACAAAATCGCCGCGCTTGAGCTGCTGGAGTTCCTTCTGTGTGAACCCCTTAAACTTTTTCCGTTTCGTCGTTCCACGTCGTTTTTGTCTTCCGAAAATTTCATGTTCGGTGAATATGGCTATCTTCGCTGAAGGATAGATGAAGCCGAAATGGAGCGCTTCAGTCAAAAGCTGATATTGGATTGGAGGGGGAAAATGTACGATTCGGTGAATATCGTCTTCATCCCGACTTTCGTGTTTCTCGGTATCCCATACCGTTTGATCATTATTTTCTAGCTCCTGATTTCCTGCTTCCCCGCCTAACCGGCGAGTAGATGATTTCTGACCTCCGCGTTCCTCAGCGTCCTGCGCTGTTTGCGGAATGATTTCCGATTCATCCGGTGTTGTCAGTTCTTCTTCAATCAATTCGCTGAGGCGTTCACCTTCTTCCTTTGTATCACAGGCAAGATAGACTGTATTGTCTTGATCGGACAACTTCTGAACATGCTCAATAAGCATCCTAACACTCCCACCCATAGGAGGTTGAGAGTGTGCATGAAATGAAACAGAGATTGGGGATTGAAAACTGGAGATTGTGGAATGAAGTATTCTTGGAAAACCCTTCAATTGTGTTTCTATCGTTTTCCATTCATAAATATCTGAGTACCCTTCCTGTACGAGTTCATCAAATTCCTTTTCAATTAATAAAGGTTCATCAAGAAAGAGAAGCGCATCGCCGATAAGATATTCCAACAGCGAAACCTGTTTATCAATGTTCTTTATGATATCGGTTTTCTGCGATGAACTATGTCCATCGGAGTAATTGGAGTACAGGCTTGCTACCACACTTGCCGTCTGGAGATCGCGGATGGAGCGCTGTGAAAGTACATCGAACTCACGGATGGATTCAATCAAATCGCCCCAAAATTCGAAGCGGATCGGATTATCCCCGACAAAAGGAAAAATGTCCAGGATACCGCCGCGCACTGCGAAATCGCCGTATTCCTCGACGAAATCTTTTTTCTCGAAGCCAAGCCCTGTAAGGTTTTGAATCAAATGCTCGAATGGATATTCCTTATTGATTTCCAATTCAATGGAACGTTCAGTAAATCGTTTCGGTGCCGGGAGCTTCGTCGTCAACGCCTCAGCTGAAGCAATAACAAGCACACGTTCGGAACGCGATAAAGCGCGGAGTGTTTCCATTTGCGCAATAAGTGCGCTCATATCAAGAAGTTTTGCTGCATGGGTAGGACCCGAAGCAAAGATATGCACAGGCAACTCTCCAAGAAGAAGTGCACAGTCATCACGAAGCTGCTCGGCACGGTCTTTATCCGGAACGACAAGAAGCATTTGAGATTGTCGCATAGTAAAGAGATGCGCCGCCACAAATGCCATGAGCGAGCCGCTGATGCCTTGCACCTGAACCGGGTTACAGGGCTGAAGCGATTCTACCGCTGCTGTCAGTTGTTGGAACGGTACGCTTTCTGCGATTTTCTTTTGGATGGCTTCAATCACACAACACACACTCTCAATTGTCAGCGTTCAACATCCATCATTGAGCGATCGGTTGTCAACTCTTACAGAAAACACCTTACCCCGACTATCACGGAATTTCCGGACAATCAGGGTCGATGACAAGCTACCAAAAAGTCGGTCGACATTCAAACTATATAATAAAAAAGCCGTCCCGGTATTCCCGAAACGGCTCTCTCATCGAGAGATAAATGTATTACTTCTTTTCTTCTGTTGTCTTCTTGATAATCTTTACTTCTTTCTTCATCTTCTTCATGTCATGCTTTTCACATTTCGCCGTGCTGTCCATTGCGCACTTTTCCATGCCTTCTTTTTCACACTTCTTTTTGCACTCTTTCTTGCATTTTGCACACTTCACACAGCACGTACCGTCGCATTTTTCTCCGGTGTACTTATCGCAGCATTTCATTTTCTTTACGGCTTTATTTTCTTTCTCAACAGTCTTCTCGACCTTTTTCTCCGCGGGTTTTTCCTGGGCAACGATTGATTGCGATGTGACGATCACGATGACAAGTGCAAGAACACACATCAATTTCTTCATACAACACTCCTTTTGGTTATTATTTAATGAGGGCACCTAACTCTGTGCGATATCGGTTGTCGGAATATTTAATGAACAAGTTCAATATTCTTTTCCGTTTCGCTTATTTTGTCAATTAATCTATTTGAGAATAGTGTGGCACCTTCATTGTTCAAATGTCCAACATCTTGAAATAGCGAGGAATTATTTATGAAATTTGAATCGTTGGAGAAATCGTAAAATTTTATATTGTTCCTTTCAGCAATTTCTTGCCCAATAGTAACTGAATATTCTTTGTATGTATATTTAATAAATGATGGAGAGCAGACAATATATAGTTTAACTCTTGAATTAATACAACCGTTTATAAATGAGTCATAGGCTTTGACTTTAACACTATCGAGTTCATATTGTACAAAATTACTATCAGTCTTAATTGGTTCATTCCAGATTTTCGTCAACGGCATATAGCCCTTAATATCCTCTCTTTGTGTGTTATTATACTCTGCGTTGTTATGAATAGCAATTGAGAGGATTGATGAATTGAATGGGTATATGTTTGAAATCATTTTAAATTTCTCGAACGGGCCTCTAAGTTCTACAATCGAGCGAATTTCCGGATGCTTTCTATAGTATGGTAAGAGAGAAGATATTCTGTCATAGCTATCTTGATTTTTTACAAATTCGTGTGTCGAAAAATCTAATATCACAATTTTAGGTGAATATCTTTTCAATACACCTTTAAGAATTGCGTAATGGTAAAATATAGAATTACCGTCTCTGCCTGCATTATAACAGGTTAAATTCGAGCGTTTTTCAAATATTTCAGAAACGTAGTGGTGATTTGCACGCGAAGAACCAAAAACCAATATTTCGGCGGTTGACTTTTCAAGCGAATACGTAGTTCGATACTGCGTTCCAGATCCTTGTGTGAAATAGAAATAATTGAGTACCCTGCCAATCGTAAAATCAAAGGAGGCAATAATGATGACAAATACGAATACCTTCATTGCTAACTTTTTATAGCCGTTTTCGTTTATTCTATTAATTAATGCTTTTTCCATGACCACGATTTATTTAGAATTGAAAATAAATAAATTGCCCACCATCTAATACGCCAACCAACACAATAAGAATTATTAGCATGGCATAAGAAAGGTTGCGAACGATCCAATTTTTGTTATTGAAAAAGGAAAAACTTCCTCGATAATATTCCTTTTTTGAATCAACGATGATAAGGAATACTATGCCGAAAAAAGAATATGCTATAGAGTAAGGATCCATCCAATAAATAGAACCACTGAAACTGAAGATCTTTTCTATAATATTGAAAGCATCCGTAACATTATTTGCTCTGAAAAAAATCCACGCAAAGCATGCCAAGCAAAATGTGGTAAGTATTTGTATTGTATGATTAATTCTTGGAAATCTATCTAAACCAGTTAGTACATCAAATTTATCCCTAAGACCTTGTGTTATGATTGCAAAAACTAAATAGAAACCATTAAGAGCACCCCAAATAATAAAAGTCCAATTTGCTCCATGCCACAAACCACTAATGAGGAACACGAAGAATAAATTGAAATACCATCGAGGAACGGAGACTCGATTTCCACCGAGACTAATGTAGAAATAGTCCTTAAACCAACTCGACAAGGAAATATGCCAACGTTTCCAGAACTCAGAAATACTACTTGAAAAATAAGGACGATTAAAGTTAATCATTAATTTAAAGCCCATAACTTTTGCCGCCCCGATCGCAATATCGGAGTATCCTGAAAAGTCACAATATATTTGAAATGCGAAAAATATTGTTGCTACTAAGAGAGTCATTCCATTGTGATGTTCCGAATTATTATAGATAGCATTTACATAAATTGCTAATCTGTCAGCAATGACTATTTTTTTAAATAGTCCCCAAAGCATTAATTGTAGACCTTCAATAATTCTGGAATACTCAAATATATGTTTTTCATAAAACTGATGTATTAAATTTTGCGGACGTTCGATTGGCCCCGCTACCAATTGAGGATAAAACATTACATAAAGCGCATAAATGCCAAAGTGTCTTTCAGCTTTTTGGTGACCCCGGTACACCTCTATTGTATATGCCATCGCTTGAAATGTATGGAAGGAAAGTCCGATTGGCAGAATTATTGATAAAAATGGAATTGGATTCTGGAAACCAATGTCATTAAGAAAAACGGATAAATTTCCGTTTAAAAAATTATAGTATTTAAAAACAGCTAATACGCCGATATTTGCAATCAGACTTGCAACGAGGAAGACTTTTCTCTTTTTCCCTTCTGTTTCTTCAAGATAAATACCTGCAAAATAATCAACGATTATTGTAAAACCGAGTATTAATATATACACTGGTACAAAAACCATATAAAAATAACAACTACTTGCTAGGAGCAAAAACCAACGGTATCGATGATTAATAGTAAAATAAATAAATGTTACAATTACAAAAAAAATTGCAAACTGAATCGAATTAAAAAGCATAGTTGATCGATATAAGTTTATTGGTTATAAGTGCAATAAATATTTTGACGATTGTAACTATCTCTGCCTTGTGAAAGCCAACCAACGGCTCCCAATCCAACGGCAATAATTATTGATGTGATTACTAATTTCCATCGTTCAATATTTTTTGACCGATTACTCATGGGAATTTCTTCTAACGGGCTAACAATAAGTAGATGAATCCTTAATAGATGCAAAAAGGTAGCTCAATTAAATTTACGGGATTTTTTTCCAAATGCAAATGAAATGAAAAAAGGATTGGAGCTGTCCGCTCATCGGAGCGACGTGAGGGTAATCTCGGCGGTTGAGGATGTGTAAAAAACCACAAGGGAGGAGCGGATTTTAAATCCCATGACCTAAATTAAAACGGGAAGTCGTTCTCTGTATCGATCTTTTGCTCGAGTTTCCCTTCTTTCGACGTTTCCATCGACATAGATCGATTTGTACGGAAGCGTCAGACAGAAATATTCGCACGCTCCGCAGCCAATGCAATACTGACCCCGCACTTCGCGAGAGGAAAAAACTATTGATTGCGATGGTAAGTGCAAGAATAAACATCAATTTCTTCATACCATGCTTCATATGGTTAATATTTATTGAGAACTACTAACTCTGTGCGACATCGGTTGCCAGAATAGTAAGAGCCAGCTTCCTCTCGCATATTTTTAAGATAGAAGAAAGCCACTGTTTTTTCCAAAAGAAGTTCATTCTATCTTCAACCTTTCCCATTAAATTACAATGACAGTTTCTCATTGCTGTATTATTGCCACACCGTTTCACAGCTATGGAGGTATGCAAAAAGTGATTTTGAAGAGCAATTCAAGAATTTGAACTGTCGTTCCAGGATGGTTTTAAGGGATTATAGGTAAGACGGAACTTAAGGTATGCCAAAGTCTCATGAGCATTGCTTTTCGGTTATCTTCTCGTATCTTACTATTTGTAGATGACTAGACAATAGACATCTAACATGAAAAAAACCATTTTTATAAATTTCATTCATTTTTGAACTTCATAAGGAACTTTTTTGTGAAATCTATTGTACGATATCTTTTGGCAGTTGTCTGCGTTAGTATAGCAGCAAGCAGGTATATTGTTGCTCAAGATTTGTCTGCGGAATTAAGCAGGGTGGGAACCTTGAATGTGAAAAATTATGTGAATCCTATTTTCAACGGATTCGCTGCCGATTTAAACTCGGGATTTTATCACTCCGCCGATTTGCATGGTGTTCTTGGATTTGATGTCGGAGTGAAAGTCGGCCTTGCACAAATTATCGATGCCAACAAAAAATATGATTTTATAACACCAGACCATATTAGCATCAAGAATCCCGCAATTCCAACTCAAACCATTTCACTCAATGCCGGGACTGACTATGATGCGGTTGTTTCCGGAGTACCGACGGCTGTCGGCGATAAGAGTACAAAGTTTTATGTAAAGATGATACGATCAACCAGCGACCCAATCAAGCAGGCAATTTTTGATAATTTAGTCTCACAACATGGCAGCAATAATCTTTTCCAAATTCCAAACGGCTTCGACCTTGCTGCAGTTCCATTAATCATGCCTCAAGCCGCCATCGGGCTGCCTTTTGGTTTAGAAGTTATAGTCAGATTCATTCCGACAGTGTCGGCCACCGACGCCGGAAAATTCAACTATATGGGCTTTGGTCTTCGGTACAATATCGATCAATGGCTTCCATTGTTTCCAGTTAATGTTGCCGTACATTTTATGACTCAAAAAATGAATTTTATATCGAAAGATGATAAAGATATCTTCAATGCGTCTGGTACGGCGTATGGTGTTGAAGTAAGTAAAAAGCTGCTTTTCTTGACAGTGTATGGCGGCCTACAGCTGGAAAAATCTACATTTACTCTTTCACAAATTGACGGTAAGTTTACTACACCGGATGGAACAGAAACACCGTTTACAATACCGGAAATGACTTTTGAAGGGAAAAACAAATCCCGAGCGACCCTTGGTGTACGTTTATTATTGCTTATCGTGAACGTTCATGCAGAGTATAGCTTTGCGAAGACACCAGTTGCAGCAATCGGTGTTGGTATTTCACTGCGTTAAGAATAATTTTGTTCATTCGACAAAAGCTGGTCCTGAATAGGGTCAGCTTTTTTTGTTGTCTTGATTTCCAGATATTCGCCGAGCCGAAAGAACCTTCATACATCTCTCTTCGGAGGTTTTACTTTCTCGCGAAATATCCTTATCTTACGTTTGCCTCAGGAAGGAAGTCGAGACTGAGGCATTTTTATTTTCTATTGAGGAAGAATGCAAGAAATCAAAAATATACGTAATATCGCCATTATCGCGCATGTCGACCATGGCAAAACGACGCTCGTGGATTTTATGCTGAGACAGACAGGAACGTTCCGTGCCAATCAGGATATGGGCACGCGCGTGATGGATTCAAACGATTTAGAAAAAGAACGTGGTATTACGATTCTCGCAAAGAACACCGCAGTGTTGTACAAAGATCCGAAGACAAGTGAAATCTATAAAATCAATATTGTGGATACGCCAGGTCACTCTGATTTCTCCGGTGAGGTGGAACGCACACTTAAGATGGTCGATGGTGTCCTTCTGCTGGTTGATGCCGCTGAAGGACCGCTACCGGGTACAAAGTTCGTGCTCAAGAAATCGCTTGATCTCGATCTCCGTCCCATTGTCGTCATCAACAAGATTGATAGAAAAGATGCACGTGCGCATCAGGTCCTGGACGAGGTATTTGAACTATTCCTCTCGCTTGGGGCGCACGATCAGCAACTGGATTTTCCCACAATTTATTGCATTGCGAAACAAGGAATCGCTAAAAACGAAATGGATCAAGAGAGTACCAATCTTGAACCGCTCTTTGAAGCGATTATTAATTGTGTTCCCTCGCCTACCGGAGATCCTACAGGTCCGTTTCAGATGCTTGTGACGACAATCGACTACAACGACTATCTTGGTCGACTTGGCATTGGTCGTGTGTCGCGCGGCAAGATTCGTCTCGGCGGACAGATGAAGATTGTTCATCGAGATGGATTAGTGGAAGATGCGCGCGTGACAAAAATTTATACTTTTCAAGGACTGAAACGTATTGAAGTCGAGGAAGCAGGAACGGGCGATATTATTGCCGTTGCTGGAATGGAAGATGTTGATATCGGCGAGACTATTGCCGATGCATCTGACCCAACCCCGCTGCCATTTGTTGCTATCGAAGAGCCGACACTTTCGATGAACTTTATCGTGAACAACTCCCCGTTTGCCGGACTCGATGGAAAATATGTCACCACGCGCCACCTTGGCGAACGATTGGCACGCGAACTTCGCTCCAATGTCAGCTTGCGAGTCGAATTGACGGACTCACCCGATGTTTTTAAAGTAAGCGGCAGAGGCGAATTGCATCTTGGTATTCTTATTGAAACGATGCGGCGTGAAGGGTACGAGTTTCAAGTCTCGCGCCCCGAAGTCATTCTCAAGCGCATCGCTGATGTTGTCTGCGAACCGATTGAACACGTCATTATTGACGTGCCGGATGAACATGTTGGTGTTGTTATCGAAAATCTCGGCAAGCGGAAGGGCGAAATGCGGCACATGCTTCAAAGTCAAGGCAACACGCGCCTCGAATTTCTTGTTCCTGCACGCGGGTTGATCGGATTTCGATCAGAGTTCATGACACAGACAAAAGGTACCGGCATTCTGCACCACATTTTTCGAGGATATGAACCGTTCAAAGGTGAACTTGCACACCGAACACGCGGTTCATTGATTGTGTTAGAAGACGGCGATTCCGTTGCATACGGAATGTGGAAATTGCAGGAACGTTCTACATTTTTCATTGAGCCTGGTATTAAGGTTTATGCCGGTATGATCGTTGGTGAAAATTCGCGCGAATATGATATGGTTGTGAATGTATGCAAAACAAAGCAATTAACAAATATGCGCGCGTCCGGTTCCGATGAGGCAGTACGGCTTGAACCACCACGGAGGCTTTCGCTCGAACAGGCAATAGAATGGATTGGCGAAGATGAGTACGTGGAAGTGACTCCCAAGTCCATACGTCTTCGTAAAAAATATCTTGATCACAATGAACGCAACCGTATGTCCAAGAAAAAAGCAGAAATTATAGAAGAATAAAAGTGCGATTGAATGATTTGGTGAATGAGTGATTTAGTGATTTTTTTTTAATCTGGGATTTTGCCCGACAATCCATTGGTACTTGTTGTTTATTCTTAAGTTCTTTTCACGTATTCTGTTTCCTATATTTTAATTTCAGTTCTCTAGGTTCCCGGATTCGAAGAAATGTTCTCTTCACGCACAGATTGGAATACTACTCCTAACCGACTTTCCAGTTTAGCATCAGAGAAACATCTTCGAGGAGAATCGATTACCGATCTTACCGAGTCGAACCCTACGAGATGCGAGTTTTTTTATCCAACCGAAGAAATTCTTAGCGCGTTTACCGAACCATCCATACTATTGTACCAACCTGAAACACGCGGGCTTCTCAGCACTCGAAAAGCTATAGCAGAATATTATGCCGTTCACGGTATTGACATCACACCTGAACAAATTATGCTTGCATCAAGTACGAGTGAAGCATATTCATATCTCTTCAAACTCCTCTGCAATGTCGGCGATGAGGTCATAGTCCCTCAACCAAGCTATCCGTTGTTTGAGTATCTGTGTCAACTGAACGATATCACACTCCGCTCGTATCGACTCGCGTACGATGGTGAATGGCATACTGACTTCCCGTCTCTTCAAGCGCAATTCTCAGATAGGACAAAAGCCATACTTCTTGTTCATCCAAACAATCCCACAGGTTCGTACCTCAAGCAGAATGAATTTGACCAGATATGTTCTCTTGCTTCGAAACATCACTCCTCTCTCATTGCAGATGAAGTCTTTGGATCGTATAATATTTCACCAGACATAGACTGCGCAACCATTTTGACCTCTCAATCTTTTGTACCGTTATTCTCACTGAACGGCATCTCAAAACTTTTGGGCCTTCCTCAACTCAAACTCTCATGGATTGTTGTTGACGGTAATCTTCAACAACGAAACGAAGCTCTCAATCGACTGGATATCATTGCCGACACGTTTCTCTCGGTCAATACACCTATACAAGTCGCACTTCCAAAACTTCTTCGCTGTTCTTCAGACATCAGGAATCAAATTTGCTTGCGGATTCAGACGAACTATCGACTATTGCAAAAAGTTTTTACGGATTCAAGTACGTCGCTGCTTCGAGTCGAAGGCGGGTGGAATGCCATTCTCCAGCTTCCGCAAAAGTACAGTGACGACACTTGGGCTGAAGAAATTCTTACTCACCAAAATATCCTCGTACAACCGGGACACTTTTTTGACATGGTACAAAAATCGTGCATTGTGATAAGCCTTCTGCCGATTTCGGGTCTTTTCGATGATGCTATACTGCGGCTACATCAATTTATCAAAGAAAAATAGTTATCGCAGATCAAAGGACGACAGCCCTTGTCAAGAGTGAATATCTCTTAAGAATTTGAACATATACGTGGAATGTTCCGGTTTTGCAAGTTTGTTCATAGTACTTCTATACGCAAAAGTTGACTCTTTTCCCAAATTCGTCTACTTTCGTATGGATGTTTTTCACACAGGAGAATTTCATATGCCAACATCGTTATTAGCACCTGAGGAACGCAATGCTCGTGTCTCGGCTTTATTACGCCAAGTGGACGAAGATGTAAAAGCAAAAAAGCTTGACGACGCACTGGATCGTATCCGCAAAGTTTACGAGTTTGACATCAAAAACATCTACGCGCGCGCGTATGAAGAACGCATTCTCATTATGATGATGGAGAAAGAACGTGAGGTTGCCGTGCGTGAAGCAAAACAACAGGCCGCTGAACAAGTGGATCAGGAAGTCAAGCGCCGCCTAAAAGAATTCTATAAACAGCAAGAACTTGAGAATCAGAAACGAAAGCAGGAAGAGAAAACAGAACAGGTACTGGAAGACCGCGCCCGTAAAGCGTCCGTGAATGAAGTGCAAGAGGTGGCGCATAAGGATTTGAACGCCATTGAAAAAGATACAGCACGGCGTATTGAGGAACTTGAAAAAAGGCTGATTGCGCAAATTCAGCAAGCAACACCAGGAACATCTTCTGCTGGTTCAGCTACTGGAGCAGAAGTAATCCGAGTCGAGGCCGAGCGGAAACAAATTCAGGATGAGGCATTTCTCAAGATGAAGGAGGAACAAAAGCGTGTCCAGGAAGAACTGGTGCAGCAGATGGAAGAAGAACGCAATACTCTTTTAGAACGCGAGCGAGAGAAAACAAAACAACAAGAAATTGATGCCTACCGAACGCTTATGAAGCTGATGATACAACTTGCTGTTCCAGCAGAAATGCAATCCTCACTTCTTCAATCCCTAAAAATATCCTTCTCCATCAGCGATACAGAACATATGGAAGTGGAGCGGTCGGTACAAGTGAGCGCTTATATTGATGCGGTGCGAACACTTTGGCAAACCGGCAAGCCCACGGATGAGGACTCTGTACATCTCAAGAACCTCCAGCAGTTCTTTAAGATTTCGGATGATGAACACGATTCCATTACCAAGCGAATTAAGAAGGAATTAGGCCTACCGGATGAGACCGCCGTCATCGTTGTCATTGATGACGACCCCTCTATCCGCAAATATGTCGAACATATTCTTAGGAAAACATACCTCAATGTTATCACAGCAGTCAATGCAGAAAGTGCGTTGACGGAGATGGAAAAGGTTTCGCCCTCTCTCATTATCAGCGATGTGAATCTTGGCGCTGGCGTTATGAGCGGTTTTACATTCTACGAAAAGATCGCAGCAGGCACGTACGGAGAAAAACTAAAATCCATTGCATTTGTATTAATGAGTTCGATGGAAGGCGAGTTCTTCGTCAGAAGCGCTAAACAACTCGGTGTGAAGGCATACCTGCCTAAACCTTTTACCAAGGAATCCTTGGAAGCGACGATAAAACATGCACTTGGATAGGGTATTCCTCGTTCACTAAAAATACTGTGACGGTACTCGAAATGTTTCTTTTTTGGTGAGTAGTGTTTAGCGTTTTTTCTTAACACTTTTTTGTTATACCGTCGAGGTAAAATTTTTGACGACACTGTTCGACAAATTCTTTTATATTCGTTCACACTGATCGGCAGGAATCCAACCAACTTTTCCATCGACAAGTGTAATCTTCACCCAACCACCAACTACATCGGTGAGTTTCACCTTCACACCTTCATGAATAACAAATGCATCCACACTTTTATCGTCTGGGGATGACTTTGCAGTGACAATCTGTGCAGTGATGATTGCCTTATCCTGTCTTGTCTCTTGAAATGATTGAATGCCCAACATTGCGGCCCAGAGAACAACCGAAACGAAGGAAACGAAGAATATAATCCGAGCAACACGCAGGATATCTGGCCGCAAAATGAAGTACATCATTGCGAGCGATCCAAAGAGCAGTACCCAACTTAGAAGGAAGAGAAATCGCACTATTTCTCGAGATATCAAAGAACCAACAGCGCGCATCCATTGAATAAAGAACATATCCGGCACCGGCTCGATGCGATCGATGGTTTTAAGATACACCAGTTTGAGGTTGTGCGTTATGTCGGGATCGTTCGGATGCAATTGAGCGGCGCGTTCATAGGAGAGAATTGCCCGTGCAAGTTGTTCATTCCGATAATACGCATTGCCAAGATTATAATAGAGTTCGGCGCTTGTGTATCCTTGTTTGATGATCTGTTCATATTCTTTTGCCGCATTTTGATAATTCGCTGCGCGGTACAATTCGTTTCCGCGATTGAAAACATCTTCCGAAGTTTGCGCCCATCCCGCGCTCGCGAACAAGGCATTGATTCCGACAATAAGAATCCATTGAGTATGTTTCATGACGCACCTCGCTTACTAAAGGTCTGCTCAATACCATTGATCGCACCTGCAGCTACATCGAGTAATTCCTTTCGCGTTTCAGTTGTATCGGAACTCGGCGCAAAACGAACAAATTCTGCGCGTTCCATACACGTTTTCAATGATTGAATCACTTCTTCCTTCACACCGCAGTGCTGTAATTGTGTAACTGCTGTGTCCATGACAAAGTCGGCTTTCGCAGTTCTGAGTTTATGCTCCAGGTATTCTGTCAGCGCCTTGAGAATCTCGGCATGATAACTTTCGGTGTTCCCCTGTTCAAGGAGTGCACGTGCTTTCTTGAGGCGATGCGATGCTTCACGTCCTGCTGTCTCAAACAGAAGCCGCGGCATATCTCCATAGATTTTTTCCATCCGCTTGCGGAAGAACCATGCTGCGGCAAATATCAATGGCGGCAATACCATACCAATTACAAACCATTCTGTAGAACCTTCTTCATTTTTCTGCTGGAGAGTCCCGATAGAAAGTTTAAGAAAACGAATATCTTCACCGAGTATCCGAACATCTTCTTTCGATATAGTACTGGCGCTGCTACCGGAATACTCTTTGCCGGGTTCGATGGAAAACTCGAACCGTGGAGAACGAAGCGTAATATATTCTTTCCTGTCGAGGTCGAAATAAACAAACGGCATCGGCTCGAGAACACGCTGACCAGCATTGCGCGGGATGAGCAGATACTCGGCCGTTTTCCTTCCGCGAATAATACCGCCATCGCGTGAAATATCCTCTGAAATTTTCGGCTCGTACGATTCGATATCGGTAGGCAATTGCGGTTTGGGAAGTGTCACCAACTTGATATTGCCGGAACCCGATATAGTTACTTTCAATGTAATGGGATCACCAGCCTTTACACTGAGTTTGTCCACACTTGCATTGAATGTAAACCGTCCGATAGCACCAGAAAACCCAGACGGCGCATTGATCGGGAGAGGATCAACGGTAATTGAGAGCGGATTGGATTTCACATCCAGATTCGTTGTCTGAACTTGTTGGAAAAACGGATCATTAAAAAACTGATCAAACGGGTCGTTGCCCCGTCGTTTTGTCTGCACTTGCACAGCGCAGCGAACTTCGAGCGGTGCAATCTTCAAATTACCGGCTTGTGTTGCAAACAACGCTGTCTTTTTCATCACCACAGAACGATATTGTTTGCCATTGAGAGTTTCATTCGTTTGGTTGGGCTGCTTCGCCATTTCAAAATCTTCACCCCAAAAACCGTCAAACGCAGGCGCTTTTGCAAGATTATAGCCGGAAACCGATACGCGTGTATACAGCTTGAATGTTACAATCAATTGTTCACCTAGTCGAACACGCTGTTTGTCGGAAAAAGCTCTCACGATCAAATTATCACCAATATCAGCGCCTGGTTGATCGGGTTGTTTTTGTTGCTGCTTTGGTTTGCCCTGCGTGACTTCAATTTGAATCGTATTTGATGTAATTGCTTTACCTTTGTAATCAATTACCGCTGAACCGATAGTGAATTTACCTGCTTGCCGAGCATAGAGAATATAGGTAAAAGCAATCGAACCCGACATTTGGCCATTGATCCATTGCATATTGGTCGACTGATTCGGACCCGATATGACAACAAATTGATTGAAGTCCGGAGCTTTTAGATTACGAACACTATTGACATCGCTTCCATTGAATGTAAATGTCAATTGAAATTGCTCACCCGCTGCAACTTTCATCGGATCCGCTGCCGCAGTAAATATACCATCCTGTGCTCGGAGAGAGACAGCAGAGAATAGAACAACGAATAAGCCGATAATATGTGGATAATATTTTCTTTTTTGATCTATCATTTTTCTTTCTGGCTTTTCGCTGTTGGCTCTTAACGCACAGTTTATTGCTCTTTGCCAGCTGCTCAACGATCCAATCCTACCAATCCTTCTCCACTTTCACTTTCACTGCTTCCCGTTTACGGAGGTTCTTTTGAATTTCCTTTTCGTTGTTACGGAGTGCCTCTAAGATGCGATCAGCTTCTTGTTTCGGCATCTGATTCTTTTTCTGGGTCTGTTGCTGCGTCTGATCTTGTTTCGCTTGCTCTTGTTTTTGTTGTTGGTTCTGTTCTTGGTTCTGCTGTTGATTTTGTTGCTGCTGATCTTTTTTCTGATCTTGCCGCTGATCTTGTTTTTGATCTTTCTTCTGCTGCTTTTGTTGTTCCTGCTGCTTCAGTTTTGCACGTGCCATTTGAAGGTTATACCGCGTATCGTCATCGTTGGGATTTAATTTGAGTGAGTGTTTGTATGCCTCAACCGCTTCTTGGTACTTATTCGAACGATACAAAGAGTTTCCTGCATTGTAATATGTTTCAGCCCGTTCTTCCGGAGATTTCATAGCCGCACCAGAGTTACCGTATTCGCGAAGGGCTTCGT
>PMDB01000056.1 GCA_003155495.1 Ignavibacteriota bacterium | reverse complement strand
ATCGACAACCGAATGAGATCGGGTGTCAGCCCACTTTCAAGCTGTTCCTTTGCAGAAAGCTGTGAATGGGATGTGCTTGCTGGATGCAAAATTAAGCTCTTTGCATCTCCAACGTTTGCTAGATGCGAGAATAATTCAATAGAATTAATTATTTTTACTGCTGCATCGTATCCTCCCTTAACTCCAAAAACAACCATTCCGCCAAAACCACGTTTTAAATATTTGGACGCAGTCTTATATGTAGGATCATCCGGTAGACCTGGATATCGCACCCAGGCGACTTTGGGATGCTTTTTTAAGTGTTGTGCAACGGCAAGTGCATTTTCGCTGTGCCGCACAATCCGTAATGGTAACGTCTCTGTACCTTGCAAAAATATCCATGCATTATCCGGTGAAAGCGCTGCACCAAGGTTACGTAATGGCACTGTTCTCACACGCAGAGCAAATGCAATTGGTGCCAACGGCTCCGGTAAATCAAGCGCCCAACGTAAACCGTGGTAATTTTTATCCGGTTCTGTGAACAATTTGTGTTTTCCACCCTTCCAGTTAAATTTTCCCGAATCCGTAATACTCCCACCGATTGCCGTACCATGTCCGCCAATCCATTTCGTCAACGAATTGACAACGATGTCCGCACCGTAATCGATGGCACGTACCAAGTATGGCGTAGTAAAGGTTGCATCAACAATCAATGGAAGGCCATGCTTATGGGCAATATCGGCGACAGCTTTTATATCTGTAAAATCCAGCACTGGATTGCCGATCGTTTCGATATACAATGCACGTGTTTTCTCCGTGATTGCTTTCTCAAAATTCTTCGGGTCATGCGGATCGACAAATATTGTATTGATACCAAGCTTCGGAAGAATGGCTTCAAACTGCGTGTACGTTCCGCCGTACAAATTATTTGCCGAAACAATCTCGTCACCGGCTTCTGCAAGCGTGATGATAGCATAAAAGACTGCCGACGTGCCGGACGACACAACGACCGAAGCGGCACCACCTTCTAATCTTGTAATACGCTCTTCTAATACTGCATTCGTTGGATTCATGAGCCGCGAATAGATATTGCCAAGTTCTTTTAATCCAAACAAGTTTGCTGCATGTTCAGTGCTTTTGAAAACGAAGGAACTTGTACGGTAAATTGGAACACCACGCGATGTCGTTGTGGGATCAGCGACTTCTTGTCCGGCCTGCACAGCAAGGGTTTCAAAACGATAATTTTTTGCAGACATTATAATTCTCCTTTTCTTAAAAAAGATGTGATAGTAATGATTGATTAATGAAAGCAATTTTTTTTTGTTTTTATATCCATATAAAAATTCTTCCATGTTGTTATGAATATGTTCAATTCGTTGATATCGTCTTGGATTATCGTGTTGAGAAGAGAGGGGGATATAATACGAAAAAACCCCTTCCGGGAATTTCCCAGAAGAGGTTATATGGTCAAACGAAAACCGCCTCATCTTTTCATTCCCTCAACCGCAACGTGCGTTCGAGGAATGATCTCATCGAGGCGATATACTGTCAGTTATGTCGATGAATTACCAAGATCCAACGTCGTTGCGCGGAGTTGACTACAACAGCAACAACAACAATCCACATGCATCATCAATGCGGTAATTATTTTATACGTTGGAATAGTATTTTTCATCATTTTTTCATGAGCTCAATCGCTCTTGATCTCTTTCTATTATACAATATTTCATAGAATAAGTCAAGCCGCGGAGTGCAGAAGAACCTTCCGAAGGTTTTCTTTGATTAAGCCGAATTACCTTCGGAAGGTTACAAAAGTCGTAATTTATTCGATCACATTTAGATCTCCAATAATTTTAAGCTCAGCTTTGAGTACATCACCTGAGCTAATAGCTTTTTGCGAAGGCTGACGGCCGCCAACAAACAGTTGTATCCTTCCCGGCTCGACTACACGCTGATTCTTATTATTTATTATAGAGAACTGCCTGGGCTTCAGATCGAATTCAACTTTTTTCTTCTCCCCAACCTTGAGGAAAGTGCGCTTGAATCCCTGAAGCGCCTGAATGGGCACAGGCACTTGAGCATCGAGTGTCTTCATATACAATTCGACTACTTCATCGCCATCCACCGCGCCGGTATTTTCAACTTCAACCGATATTCTTACATTCCCGGTTGTCTTAACAGTTGCCGGCGCTTTTATATTGGAATATTTAAACGTTGTGTAACTCAATCCATAACCAAATTCGTACAGCGGAGTGCCACTGAAATAACGATAGGTTCTACCTTTCATATTGTAATCTTCAAATGGAGGAAGATCATTGACCGATGCATAAAAAGTAACCGGGAGACGCCCCGCCGGATTGTAGTTACCAAAAAGTACATCCGCTATCGCATTCCCTCCTTCTTCACCCGGATACCATGCATCAAGAACAGCAATTACATTTTCATTCGCCCAGTTTACGGATAATGGACTCCCGTTCAACAGTACCAGGATGATCGGTTTACCGGACGATTTAATTCTCTTGAGAATTTTATCCTGCACAGCAGGAAGGTCAAGTGATGTACGGTCGCCGCGATGGAATCCTTCTATATCGACCGACATTTCTTCTCCTTCGAGCCAAGGCGAAATTCCACCGACATAGACAATGACGTCTGCCTGCTTTGTTGCATCGTCGATCTTTTGAGTGTAATTCTCGTCTTTTTTAGCCCATTGAAATCGGGCTTCTGCCCCGCCTATGTTTTGATAGTACTCAATCCTGACATTGTATTTTTTTCCTTTAACTAAATCCATCTTTACTTTATTCATTGAAGGCGCATGATCTTTCCAGTCTTCAAAGAGAAGCGAATCGTTCAGGTAGACACGGTAACCGTCATCTCCAACAAATCCGATGAAATATGTATCTGTGACAGGGGGGACAAGCCGGCCGGTCCATCGTACCGAGAATTTCATATCTTTTTCCGGCACAGGCGGTTTATTGATGAAATCAAAGTCGACCTGCTTATCGATCCTCGTCAGGAAAGGAGTTCCTGACAATTTCATATTATCAAAATATTCAGCCTTCAAGCCATTTTCATTTCCATCCCCCATTAATAATCCATCCTCCGGAACTGCCGACAGAATCGGAAACTCATCAGCCGCATTGGAACCGGGTTCAAATAGAATTTTTGTCGATGCAGGCGCACGGTTTTTTATTCCTTCGAGCGGTGTAACCGGATGGGATGAAACTCCGTTGTAACTGGCATACAAAACTTCGATCACATTTGCATTCGGGCCGATGACGGCAATCGTTTTTATATCTTTCTTTAACGGCAGGAAATTTTTATCGTTTTTTAAGAGAACAATCGATTCGCGGGCTGCCTTCAGTGCTAACGTACGATGTTCCGGTTTGTCGTTTTCCGAAATCGGTATTTGTGTATACCGGACCATTTCGGGAGGATCGAACAATCCGAGTTTGATACGCGCAGTAAAAAGACGCTTTACGGAAACATCGATGTCCGACTCTTTCAGCAAACCCTTCTGCACCGCACTTTTCAGATACCTGTACGTATCACCGCATTCAAGATCGCAACCCGCCAGAACAGCCAAAGCGGCGGCCTCTTCCGGTGTGTTTACAAATTTATGACTCCCGTAAATATCATAAATAGCACCGCAATCCGAGACAACATATCCTTTGAAATTCCATTTTTCACGCAGCACTTTTTTCAACAAAAGTTCACTTGCACAACATGGCGTACCGAGGTAGCGCTGGTACGCACCCATAACAGAAAATGCGCCTCCTTCGGTAACACATGCCTCGAAGGCTGGAGTGTAAGTTTCGGCAAAGTCGCGATAATCTGCTACGGCATTGAAAAAGTGGCGTTCTGATTCGGGCCCGCTGTGGACTGCATAATGTTTTGGTGTTGAGATAGTTTTCAGATATTTGGGATCGTCGCCCTGCATTCCTTTTACATAGGCAACGCCCATACGGGAAGCGAGGTACGGATCTTCGCCGTATGTTTCCTGTCCCCTTCCCCATCTCGGATCGCGAAAAATATTTACATTCGGAGACCAGACAGTCAACCCTTTGAAAACGCCATGGTCTCCTTTTTTCTGATAGTCATTGAATTTCGCTCTGAACTCTGTTGATATAACATCGGCGACACGGTTGAGCAAGCTGTCATTCCAGGTTGCAGCAAGTCCTATCGATTGCGGAAAAACCGTTGCGATGCCTGAGATAGCAACACCGTGAAGGCCTTCACTCCACCAGTTGTAATCCGGTACGCCCAACCTGCCGATCGAATCGGCAGCATTCATCATCTGGCTTATCTTTTCGTCAAGTGTCATTCGAGATACCAGGTCGTTCACGCGTTCTTCAATGGAGAGAGATGTATTTAAATACAGAACCGGTTTCGTATTTTCATGAGATACTTGCGATAGAAGATTTATAAAGAGAATAAGATTGATTAAGATGACAAGTTTAATGATTTTCATTTTCTTAGACCTTTCTAGTAATTTTCTTGCATTGTTGGAATTCAGCAATTCGTTTTTTATGAAATCTTGTCCTTTATTGGCATATTAATAACAATAGCATTGGTTACACATCTATCAATAAAACTTGCCCCGAGAATAACGCAAACAGTGTCACTGTTTCTGTACTTTGTATTATAAGCCGGCATATTATCCCACAATTCAGAAACCGTATAATACTTTTTTCTTTTCATAAGAGACCGACTAACAGTTGGCCGCCAACCTGTTATTTTCTACAAATCTGAAAACTTACAGGTGTATATTCCATCAGTTCAATGTCATTACCGTCCGGATCTTTTATCCATGCTTGTTTGGAATTGTCCATTCCAACGGTAATCGCTGAAACAGGTATTCCTTTTCTGATAAGCATTTCCCGGTAGGCCTCTAACTCTTTTACTTCAAAACAGAGATGACGATATTTGCTTCCATGTTTTAATTCCGTAATTTCACCGCCCCACTGGTGAACGGCCCCTGCCTGATCGAAGATCTCGATAAATGTCATTCTGCCGCATGCAAGATACCAGCCAAAGGGGACGCCTTCATTGTTATCCAGTGTGAACTGTACTTTCAGGCCTAACGCATCCGAATAGAATTTTAGCATTTCCTGGTATCTATCAGTGAATAAATTGAGGTGAGCAAGCTGCGTGATCATTGAGAATTCCGCTGTTTAATGTAACAATCTAAAGTGTAATTGATTTCCCATTGTTCATTGTTGTTGGGCCAAACGATACGCCATCCACAACCAGAAACGCTATGTAGCCAATGCAGTAGATTCAGAGATACATCATCCGTTCTTCTAACTCACTCAATGCAAGTATATCTCTTCATCTATCTAAAATCAAGATATTATTTTTGAACAAAATGGAAAGTTGAGTGATCCTCCGAAGGTAGATGAAAGAATCTCATCGTAGACGGGATCTTATCTTTGTTAAAAAAATGAAAATGCCCGGCTTACCCAGGCTTTTCATTTTATGCAGTCATTGGATGATTGAAACCCGCATGTCATACGACATAGAAAACATGCAATTTTAGAAGTATGTAGCAACAATAAAGTCTTCAATACTATTATGTAATTGAAAACCATAAAACGAATTTCACAATAACAATTTCTATATCCTATGATCTTCCCTAATTATTGTTCGGCTGCCGCCATTAATACTTTTGCTCCAATCCTTAATAGGATGTTCCTTAGAAATTTTATCTACCTGATCAATATTTTTTAGCCTCTTATAAATGAGTTGCCACGCACAAGGTTGATCGGCCCTGATTTCACATCTATCTTCACGCGAGCCGCCGCAAGGACCATTGAGCATGTGTTTTGCACAACGCGTCACTGGGCATATGCCGCCAAAATCAGATAGGACACATTCTCCGCATTGCATGCATTTTTCCGCCCATACCCCTCTCGATTCAAGAATTCCAAGGAAAGCTGTGTCGAGGCCTGCATAGACCGGAGTCTCTGGGTACCGTTCAGCTATTGCCTGAACTCCTGCTCCGCAACCTAATGAAAGGACCGCGTCGTTTTTCTTGATTTCTTCAGTAGCGCCTTCTATAAAAACATTGTCGCACTGGCGTTCAATAGTAAATTCGTTGACTTTAATTTTCTTGCCGGCTTTGCGCGATGCAATTCTTAGTGCCGAGGAAATGATTGAAACCTCCCGTTCACCTCCGGCAAGGCATACAGTGACACAAGTACCACAGCCGAGAACCAAAACACTTTTGTGATCTTGAATTGAATCAAATATTTCCGGTATTTTTTTTCTTTGAGCGACTATCATTGTAAATCCACTTTATTAGAATAATTTATTGCTGTGAATTAAGTATTTCAAATTCTTTTCCCGGAGGGATGGATTCCCAAAATTCAACGTCCGTCCCGTTATTTGTTTTTCGAATAGGATTGGGACCAAGTTCTTTAATTGTGTTTACCATTTCGTTTATGACTGTCGCTAAGGTAGTAGCCATTGCTGCAGATATGTTTACCATTCGCAGGCGTTCTTTCTCGATGCCGCTTTCTTGAAGGATGTCCCTGATAGCGTTGACCCGCTTTTTAGCAAATAAATTTCCTTCTATAAAATGGCATCCGCCTTCGAGGCATCCAGCTACGAGTACGCCATCGGCGCCGTTTTCAAATGCTCTCATGTAATATTCCACTTCGAGTCTTCCTGTACAGGGTGTACGAATTATACGCACTCCCGATGGATATTGCAGCCGCATCGAACCGGCCAAATCGGCCGATGCATAAGCACAGTAATGGCAGCAAAAGGCTATTATTTTCGGTTCAAATGCCTTATCGTTCATCGTTATACGGTTTCTTCTACATTAAATAAATTGTCTATCATGGCCTTGAAGTGGTTCGACTTGAAATGATTAAGTTGAATTGCACGTGCAGGGCACTCGGCTGCGCATATTCCGCAGCCCATACATTTCGCTTTTTCAATTTCTGCTTTGTGGTTATAATT
>PMDB01000030.1 GCA_003155495.1 Ignavibacteriota bacterium | reverse complement strand
ATGTCCTCTGTGACCGAGGATATGATGCCTGTTATTATGGGCCATTTTAAGAAAGACAAAGAAGTTGCTGAGCGACACCAACGAAAGATTCAAGAATTCCGTTCTACCCGGAAGAAGGAATCGCCGGAAAAAGCAGACATTTCCGAGAAGGTTGAACAGAAAACTGTCGAGAAAGAAGCGATCCCTGTAAAAGAAGAAGAACATTCACCAATAGAAGAACCGTTGGTGAACGCTGATGTTGAAATTCCACAACCGCTTATCGCAGAAATAGATAATATTCCTGTGCTGGAATTCCCAAGACCTGAAGTAGAAAAAGTTGAAGCTCCTGAAAAACCGGTTGAACTCCCAATGCCGGTTGCAGTAGAGAAGTCAAAAGCTGAGAAACCCAAGGGAGAAACTCCAAGCAAAGAAAAACCTTCAGGGCGAGCAAAGAAGCAATTACAATCTCCATTGGAAGTTGTTGTCGCACGTTCGCAGCGCGGATTAACAATCAAGGGAAAAATAGATCTAACACCTGCACGAAGTGCTCAAAAGCCGGATATAGAAGAAAAAAGAAAAAAGAAAAAGAAAAAAGTTCGCGATGAAATTAAAAAGACAAAATCAGCACCGGGGAAGTTGGAAGAGGAAGAAGAATTAAAGTCGAGAAAACGCAAACGAGTTCGTCGTGCTGAAGTCAATGAAGATGAAGTAGCAAAAGCAATCCGCGAAACGCTTGCTGATGCAGGTGACGAATTAGCAATAGCGCGTGCTGCGATTCGCAGAAAGAAAAAGGAAAAGCGTGAAGAGGAAGAACAGAAAAAGCTCGACCAGCTTGAACATGATAAGATGCGCATCAAAGTAACGGAATATGTTACTGTTGGTGAGCTTGCCAATCTCATGCAGGTAACAGTGGCTGAAGTAATACAAAAAGTCATGGGCCTTGGCATTATGGTATCAATCAATCAGCGTTTAGATAAAGATACGATTACCTTGGTCTCTGATGAATTTGGTTTTCAAGTTGATTTTGAAGAAGAATTTTCTTCCGAAGCGCTTTCGGACATTGAAGACGATGAAGAGGCACTTCTTCCGCGAGCCCCGGTCGTTACGATTATGGGACACGTTGACCATGGAAAGACATCATTGCTCGATCATATTCGAAATACAAATGTTGTCGCTGGTGAAGCGGGTGGAATTACGCAGCACATCGGTGCCTACGAAGTGACTGTTGGCGAGAATAAACAGATTACATTCCTCGATACACCTGGTCACGAAGCATTTACTGCAATGCGAGCCAGAGGCGCGCAAGTGACGGATATTGTTGTCCTGGTGGTTGCAGCAGACGATAGTGTGATGCCGCAGACAGTAGAAGCGATAAGTCATGCTCAGGCTGCAAACGTCCCGATTATTGTTGCAATTAATAAAATTGATAAAGCTGAATCGAATCCTGAACGTATTAAACAGCAATTGGCCGAACGCGGGCTTCTGGTGGAAGAGTATGGTGGAAAGCATCAAGTGGTAGAACTTTCAGCGAAAAAAGGAACAAATATCAATTTGCTTCTCGAAAAGATCCTGCTGGAAGCCGAGATGCTGAATCTTCGGGCAAATCCAAATAGAGAAGCACGTGGAACGCTGGTAGAAGCAGAATTGGATAAAGGGAAGGGAATCATAGCAACCATTTTAGTTCAGAAAGGCACGTTGCGAATTGGTGATTCCTTCGTATGTGGTGTGTGGAGTGGACGTGTACGGGCGATGTTCAACGAGCGGGGTCAGCGAGTCGAAGCAGCTAAACCATCACAACCTGTGCAGGTTGTCGGTTTCGACGGCATTCCGCAAGCAGGCGATGATCTGATTGGAATTGAAGACGAACATCAAGCGCGCGAAATTAGCCTCACACGTCAACAATTAAAACGAGAACAAGATTTCCGCCAGAACAGACGCGTAACGTTGGATGACATTTCACAACAAATTAAAGAAGGGCAAGTTCGTGATCTTCCTGTCATTGTAAAAGCAGACGTGGATGGTTCAGCAGAAGCTCTTTCTGATTCATTAATGAAACTCTCGACAAACGAAGTCAAAGTACTGGTCATTTATAAAGGCGTTGGCGGTATTTCTGAGTCAGATGTTTTGCTCGCTATGGCATCACGTGCTGTGATTATTGGATTCCATGTCCGTCCGAATCTCAAAGCGCGTCAGCTGGCACAGCACGAAGATGTTGATATTAGAATCTATAACATTATTTATGATGCGATTAATGATGTCCGGAAAGCATTGGAAGGGTTGTTAGCGCCGACTGTCACGGAAGAAGTGACGGCAACGGTAGATGTACGTGATGTCTTTAAAATATCTAAAATTGGAACGATTGCAGGCTGTTTAGTAAGGGACGGTAAAATCATCCGGAACAATCATGTACGCCTTGTGCGCGATGGCATTGAAGTGTTTGACGGAACTATTGCATCGTTGAAACGGTTTAAAGACGATGTGAAAGAAGTTGAACAGGGATTTGAATGCGGCATTAGTCTTGAAAACTTCAACGACATAAAGAATGGCGATATTATTGAAGCGTATAAAACTGTCGAAACAAAACGTAAATTGGAATAAAGGATAGAACGTGTCAGTTCGATCTGAAAAAGTTGGATCGCT
>PMDB01000113.1:43370-43534 GCA_003155495.1 Ignavibacteriota bacterium | reverse complement strand
CCTTCTTTTTTAACTTCTATCATATTTTTATTTTTTAGTTGAACCTTTATACCAATTACATAGGATTATTCATTTATGAGTCGGTTGATTTGAACTGATTTTCAATAAATTTATTTTATCAAAATTGAATTTCCTTTTTGCATCTCTGAGGATCCAGAAGATGA
>PMDB01000113.1:0-43260 GCA_003155495.1 Ignavibacteriota bacterium | reverse complement strand
TATTCTTTTTCTTTTTTTATTCTCTTCCATGAAGAGAACTGAAAGAGGAATCATCATTGGCCAAAGAACCTCAGCCATTATTAAAAATATATATTTACTAAACATTTGAACAGTACCATATTCTGGATTTGGTAATGTTAACCACAAACAGCCTTCAGTAATTTGTTGTGCCCCAAAAAATAATGGAATACTCGCAAACACGAGCTGAGAAGGTTTATGAACTTCCTTAACAGTAGCAACACCTATAGTAGAAATGATAACACCTCCTGCAAAACTTGCTTCTGCTGAAAAACACATACGATTTCTCTTTCTATGAGTAAGTATGAAAGCTCTTTATATTAAAAATCTCTAACTAAAAAAACAATTATTAGATAATGACACAACTATTAAATGGATATTAGCTTTTTTTTTGTCCACAGCCTCGCTGCCAACGTTTCCGAAAAGCACACCGCCGTTTTGCGAACTATTAATGACTCGTTCCATATGAGTATCAGTGTGGAACGACCACAATAATCCTTTTCAACAAAGGGAACGGCGTTGTTACTGCTGTTATGTGAAGTGACGGATGAGAGGCACAAATGTTAGATAAACCATAACGGTTGGACATATCCTGACTTTATAATCATAATTGCCACAAGTTTCAATCCCCATTCTTTGACCACGGGTTGCCAAATGTAAGTTTTTATTTCTGATGATTTTTCTATTCTTTTCACGTGTTGTTATTTCTTCTTTGCTTTCGAGTACGCTATTGCTGCCGCTTGCTTTTGTGCCTGTTTCATCGACTTTGGGTGACTCGTTCCTATTGCTCCCTTCTCCTTGTAATTGTGAAGCAACTCCTTCACGTTTGAGCTGATCACTTTCTTTGATTTCCCTTTTTTTAGCGGCATCTTCTTGTGGTTTTAATAATTCTTCTTGTGTAATAATTTTTCTTTTCTGAACCAACCTTTTTACTGCTTCCTGAGCGAAACGTATAACATCAATATAGTTAAATTTCGATTCATTTTTATGCGTGTTAAGCGAAGTTGCGCTCCGATAACCTGAAACCCTCGAAAAGTCTATCTCACTCAGGCCCGAAATCTCGCAAAACAGCTGCAGTGAATTCACCACGACGAGGCAAATAGAAATCTAGCCATGTGCTTCTCGGATTTTTTGGCTGGTCTCCCAAAACCGCAAACGCCTCTGAGCGTTCACTCGGGTAGGAGGTACCCCATCCTGCAAAATCGTTCGTGAGTATCTCGAGACTCAAAAGGAGAGATGAAAGGAACATCCAACTCCTACGCTCGGAATTGGCGACTCGCACTTCAATGATAATGGTTGCTATCAATCCGAGAAGAATCCACCAGCTGAGCATGAAAGCCGCAAACAAAAATATGATTGCGGAAATCCAACATGCTATTCGGATCTTGTAAGCTCCGTCTATGGCTTTCTGTATGATAAGTACATCAGGAATCAACGCTAGAGGTACCATATTGTCTTTTGTCGTGATCAATGCTGGAAGACCACGAAACCCAATCTGCTTATGAGTTGATTGAACAAGTACGAGACACCTCGTAACTAGTTTGTTAGGCACAAATATTGTGTTCATCTCTATGTCTCTCCTTCAAATCAAGTGACCACAGTGACGCAATACGTTTGTGTTTTACGCCGTTTGTATTGCCGCTAAGTATAGACAAATTCCTTTTGCGGCAAAATAAATGGAGCGAACTCTTTACATTTAGCCACACTAAGTTTCAACCTTGCCTTAACAAAAATGTGAGCGTCGTAAGTCATCGTTGCTGTTTACGAAACCTTTGTTCCAGAACGGGGGACATCAAAGCCATTCGAGTCCGAAGCTCTGATTCTGTAATGTTCCCATTAACGAAATCTGTTCTAGCTTGGAACGTTTCAGGTTCAAGTGTATCAGTGTGCACCCAGCCAATACGAGAATCCACCATTATTTCCCAAAGGTAGTTCTCTACTTCATTGAGCAACCGATAACCTCTGAGGAGCCAAGTGTTACCCATCGATTTCCAAGTGGCATTTGGTTTGAGCTGGCGATGGCAGTACTCACTAAGTCCTGACCAATAGCGTTCCAATACCCCAATGTCTATTCTTGATGTCCAGGTTTGAGATGGTGCGCCGCTATTTTCTGTAAACATTCGGTTGAAGGCTATCATCCTATCAAGTTGTCTTTTTTCCACCAGCACTTTGAATAATTGCTGTACGTAGACTACTAAAGCGTTCCAACGCCTTGAGATCGGCATGAGAAAAGTTCTGCTTTCTAATCAGCAAGAACAATTCGATCAGCGCCCTTTCGATTGAACATCTGAATTCAAATGCAGAATAAGCCAAAGGTGAGTGAAACTTGTCAGGTTCACCAATAATGCGCTAACCTCTTCCCATCAATAGATGATAACCAGAAGATGTTTCTCTCTGACGATGAACGATTGTATTTAGATCGAAATCCATAGCTTGAAATGCCGCATAACTGGTATAAAAACGCATCCACCAACTTGTCCGCCATTTGTGTGGTGGAAGGCGGACAAGTCCGTCCAAAACGGCATGCTATACGCCATAACTTTTTCTCTAAAACCTCAGAGGTGAAACAACTGCGAATATTGTACGTTAGAGATCAATCAAACGCAACATTGTTCAGCGAATCACTCTACTTCGGAGCAAATCCGAGGTACTCAATTGATTATGTGATTGTGGGAATGGCGATTTGCTGAGTATCTCATTTTTTAATTCTTCTCTTTTCTTCTATGACAGAAAATCGTATCTTACCAAGGTTTGCTTTTAGATTCCTTCTTTGATGAGAAATTAATGGAGACCATATGAAAAATATTCTTCTTTCGTGGTGTGTTCTATCATTTGTCTTTGTATCGATCTCTCTTGCTCAAATAACTACCTCTGGCTTATCAAAGGCTGAAGACTTGAACAGACCGGTGTACGGTTTGGGATTGTCGGCAGGATGGGGTTCGGGTGTGGGATTGAGTTTTCGTTCTCATTTTCCATCAAAGTCATCACTTCAAGCAGTTTTTGGAATCATTAAAACATCAGACAAACTTGCGATGAGCGTTGGCGGTGAATATCAATATGATCTTGTGAGGAGCAATGCAACACGGTTTTTTATTGCAGGCACATTTGCGTATTTCTACCATGGTTCCGGATTCAATGAAGTAGAAGGTCCGTTTCGAATGGGTGGAGGTATCGGCGGTGAATTTCATGCGCAAGATGCACTGCACATAACAGTCGAGGGCATATTCGTCTATTTCTCGGACGGCAGGGTTATTCCTCTTCCGCAAATTGCCGCGCATTACTATTTCTTTTAACAGAAGACATGCTCGCATCGCATGTAATTGTCGCACATTCACTCAAGATTCCGCTTGCCGAACTGCAGTTTCGTACCAGCCGAAGCGGAGGTCCCGGTGGGCAGAACGTCAACAAACTCGAAACACGTGTTGAACTTTTGTTCGATGTCGCTCATTCGCCTTGCATATCCGAACATCTTCGCCAGCGCTTACTGAGCAATCTATCATCCAAACTTGATTCTTTAGGCGTTCTGCGAGTTGTTGCTCAGGACTCTCGCAGCCAATGGAAGAATAAACAGTTTGCCATCGAAAGATTGGCAGCGCTTCTCAAATCTGCTTTGAAAGTACGCAAGAAACGAATTTCTACTAAGCCGACAAAAACTGCACGCGAAAACCGCCTTCGTACGAAGAAAGTCCGCGGTGAAACAAAGCGTCTCCGAAAAGTAGTTATTGAGTAGGAATACACTATTGAATGTAACAGTCTGCAGATTGTTGCGTATATTAATTCAATAGTCCACAGAAAGAACAAATACTATTATCGGGAGTTTGCAATGAAAAAACTCTATCGCTCACAAACCAATAAAAAGATTGCAGGAGTCTGCGGAGGAATCGGTGAAATGACAAACACCGATCCCACCATTATCCGTATTGCAGTGGTGGTGCTTGGCCTTGTAACAGGATTTATTCCATTCTTTATTGCTTATTTAATAGCTTGGTGGCTTGTGCCGGTTCGTTAGTATTATTACCATGGTCATTGAAACTTTTTACCTCATGTTTGGTGTTGTATCTTTAGAAGAAATAATTGAAAGGATACAACGATGAACATTGCAATGAGATTTGTGCTGGCGATTGTGTTCACCTTGCCGGTGACAATCTTCGCACAAACTGAGGAGAAAATTATGGAACAACAGCCAAAGCTCTATTCGTTTTCCATGAAAACGATTGATGGAAAGGACAAACCGCTTTCTGAATACAAAGGCAAAGTATTATTGATTGTTAATGTAGCCTCAAAGTGCGGCAATACGCCGCAATACAAAGGGCTTGAATCAATCTATGAAAAGTACAAAGACCGTGGATTTGTGATTCTCGGTTTCCCTGCAAACAATTTTCTCTGGCAAGAACCAGGCACCAATGATGAGATTAAGAAATTCTGTACACTAAACTATAATGTTACATTTGATATGTTCTCGAAAATCAGCGTCAAGGGAAGCGATCAAGACTCACTTTATCAATATCTTACGAAAGAATCTCCTGTTCCTGGAGCTGTAACATGGAATTTCCAAAAATATCTTGTGGATAGGAAGGGAAACGTGGTAGAAAAATTCACGCCAAAAACAGGACCTGAAGAAAAAGAAGTAATTGATAAGATAGAACAACTCTTGAGTGAAAAGTAGATCACTTTAACACTAAGTGTACTATACAAGCCAGTCCTGTGAAGCAGGGCTGGCTTTTTGTTTTTTTCATCGGTTGATACTCCACAAAAATATTGGTATGTTCACCTGCATCATGGCTGACTTTTTCCCGTTATTCCGCTCGAAACAATTAAAGCCGATATGGGAATTCAGCACGGGTATGCTTATTTGGCGAATATTTACATCGTCACAAAATACTATTGTAGGTGAAACACGCAATCAAGAAACAAAATCGACAAGTTTCTATTGTGTCGATGCACGTACCGGTAAATCGTTATGGAAGGAAATTGAATTTGATGAACCGTGGTGGATAGGAATCGAAACGGTTTATGACAAATGGATAATAATGCATAGATTTGCCAGGCCTGATATGCCGGAACATCGCGGCATTTATATGGTTGAACTTGCAACGGGCAATCTTTTATGGGGAAACGATGAGTTAACCTATTGGTTCGTGCATGATCGAAAACTTTATGCATATAAATACATTTTCGAAAAACGCCTCGCATATGAAATCGATATCAACACAGGAACTTTGCTCAACGAATATGCTGATAATCTGGATTCATTACATGAATTACGAAGGCAGGTTTTAAAAAATGAATCTGAAGGCATCCAAAGAACGATGTTCCCGAAATTATATAGTCAAGGAGAGGTCGAATCAGAAGTAGCAATTATTATACAGCGAATCACAGGAGGGAATGCGTTAGAAGGCTGGATAGAATATCTCCTTCGGAACAATATGCTTTTGGTGAGTTATTATCGGAAAGCGAATTCTTCAGATTCGGCGATATTAGAAAATATCTTTACCGTGTACGACACAGAGCGAAAAGAAAAACGATTCAACGAGATAATTGTAAATGACGTGCAAGTCCCGAGTCCTGATACATTCTTTGTGAAGGATGATTTCATTTATTTCATCAAGAACAAAAACACATTGACAGCATTACAACCATGGAAGTCATAACAGAACATATCAAAGTGTCGACGAAGGGCAATTCGGAAGTCGTTGATATTACCGAAAAGGTTTCTGCTCTCCTTCAGCAACAGAAGTTGAAAGAAGGGAGTGTGACTATCTTTGTTGTCGGTTCTACTGCATCTATAACAACAACAGAATATGAACCGGGATTGCGGAAGGATATTCCTGAGATGTTTGAACGACTTGCGCCAAGCAGCTCCCGCTATCACCACGATGATACTTGGGGAGACGGAAATGGTCATGCGCATATACGCGCTTCGTTTCTAGGACCATCGATTGTTGTTCCTTTTTCAGAAGGAAAAATGCTGCTTGGAACTTGGCAGCAAATCGTACTGATAGATTTCGATACAAGAACTCGACTTCGTGATATTGTCATTCAATTCATGGGAAAATAAAGCAATGAAAACCTATCGAATTAAAACGGTCGACGCATTTACCAAGGAACCATTTGCAGGAAACCCAGCAGGTGTGGTTCTCGATGCCGGTGGATTAACGGATACTCAGATGCAGCTCATCGCACGCGAGGTGAATCATCCAGAAACTGCATTCATTCTTCCGGCAACGGAGGGGGATGCGAATTTGCGCATCCGATGGTTTTCTCCCATGAGTGAAGTTCCGCTTTGTGGACACGCGACCATTGCGAGCTTCCACGCACTTGCCGAAGAGGGGTTGGAAGGAATGAGCACGAATGGTCAGCATTACTTCCGTTTGCAGACAAAGAGCGGTATTTTATCTGTACGAGTTGAGAAGAATTTCTACGACACAACTATAGAATTTGAACTGCCGGTACCAAAATTTAAGATCAAAAAGAAACTTCCGTTAACGATGCTGCGTGCGCTTGATCTTACATCAAAGGAAATATTAAAAGATGTACCTGTTGTTACCGATTTGTATCTCTATGTTCCTGTGAATGGTCTTGCAGTGATAAAAAAAATCAAACCGGACTTTTCAGCGTTGACGAATGAGTTAAAGAAAATGAAGCTGAATGGAGTGAGCCTTTTTTCACTGGAGACAAAAGAAAAGAGCTCGGCAGTGCATTCACGGTTCTTTGCACCGAATTACGGTATCAATGAAGATCCCGTCACTGGATCGGCAAATGGCCCGCTTGGTTGCTACCTGCAAAAGTATGTACTATCTGCCGGATATCCTGTTGTGTGCCGGGAATTATCTGATGGCAAATTGGAATTTATTGGAGAGCAGGGAGACGAGATTCATCGAACGGGAAGAGTCAAAATACGCGTTCATTCGAGACAAAAAGAAATTGAAAACGTCAGTATTGCCGGTGAAGCTGTAACGATTATGAATTCAATTTTAAAAATATAACTGGCAAAAAGGAGAAAAGGGATGGCGA
Source organism: Ignavibacteriota bacterium (assembly GCA_003155495.1). GTDB lineage: Bacteria > Bacteroidota > Ignavibacteria > UBA10030 > UBA10030 > Fen-1298. The sequence goes on along the minus strand of PMDB01000113.1, from coordinate 36,228 downwards.
CGAAGACCATCATTTTTATAATTGTACTAGTTGGAGCGTTTGGAGCATTCGGACTTAGCCTGCGGCGTATGATCGCTCTTATTTCCATAGGGAAACCGGAGAACCGGCTGGATCACCTGTGGGACCGCTTCAAAAAAATGATGATGGTAGCCATCGGACAGACTAAACTCTTTCGTGAGCCTATAGCCGGATTGATGCACGCATTTATTTTCTGGGGATTTCTTGTCCTGTTGTCATCCGTTCTGGAAGCCATCGGTGAAGGATTTATTCCAGGATTTTCTTTCCACTGTATTGGCATTCTTTATCAACCATTGGTGTTTTTTCAGGATATCTTTGCGGGCCTGGTGATTGTCGGAATATGCACTGCTTTGTTTAGACGTTATGTTCTTCGGCCAAAACGTCTGCAGGGCGATCGACATGCTCAAATCGATGCCACGGTGATTCTCTTCACCATCTTTCTGATTATGGTGAGCCTGCTCGGACAAAATGCAGCACGTCTCCAGTTGGGAACAAATGATGAAGGCCGTATTCTTTCTGCGGCTATAAGTTCGATCCTTGCTTCTTCAGATGCTTCCACAAGTCATCTCCTTTTTGAGATTTATTGGTGGATACACATCGTTCTGGTTCTCGGATTTATGAATTATCTGCCGTACTCAAAACATGCTCATGTGCTTACATCAGTACCGAATGTATTCCTCACTTCGCTGAAACCGAGAGGTGCGCTGATGCCGATTAATCTCGAAGAAGAAGGAATAGAAAAGTTCGGTGCAACAGATGTCGACGACCTTACATGGAAGCAATTACTCGATGGATTCACGTGTACAGAATGCGGGCGTTGTACAGCAGCTTGTCCGGCGAATATGACAGGCAAGCTCCTCTCACCAAAAAAGATTATGATCGATATTCGGCACCGTACGGTGGAAAAAGGAAAGCTACTGTTGAATGGTGATAAACCAGCAACTCTCAAAGAAGGTGACAAAAATCCATTAGAGAACATACTCCTTCATAATTATATCACTCAGGAAGAACTATTTGCTTGCACCACGTGTATGTCGTGTATACAGGAATGTCCGGTGAACAATGAGCATATTCCTGCGATAGTGGACTTGCGCCGCAGCCTGGTATTAATGGAATCTAGTTTTCCACCGGAAGTACAGGTAGTATTTAAGAATCTCGAGACAAATTTTAGTCCGTGGGCATTCCCGGCATCCAGTCGTGCCGATTGGACGGAAGGTATGAACATTCCCCAAATGTCGCAGTCACAGGATGCAGAGATTCTCTTTTGGGTGGGTTGTGCCGGAGCATTCGATGCACGTTACACAAAGGTGACGCAAGCCTTTGCAAAGTTGATGCAGAAAGCAGGAATTAAATTTGCAATCCTTGGAACAGAAGAAAAATGCACTGGTGATTCTGCACGCCGAATTGGAAACGAGTATCTTGCTCAAATGTTGATGAAAGACAATATCGCGACATTGAATAACTACAACGTAAAAAAGATCGTAGCAACATGTCCGCATTGCTTCAATATGCTGAAGAACGAGTACCCGCAATTTGGCGGTCATTATGAAGTAGTTCATCACACTGATTTTCTGGTAAAGCTTATCAATGAAGGCAGGCTGAAGGTAACAAAGGAGGAAGAAGCAACAGTAACATTCCATGACTCATGTTATCTCGGACGCTACAATGATATCTATGATCAACCACGGAAAATTCTTGATGCAATTCCCGGTGTGAATACGCTAGAAATGAAACGAACGAAGTCGAGAGGACTGTGCTGTGGCGCCGGCGGCGGAAGAATGTGGATGGAAGAGCATGAAGGAAAAAGAATCAACGTTGAGCGAACAGAAGAAGCGCTCGCGCTGAAACCGAATGTGATCGGTACGGCATGTCCGTTTTGTATGACAATGCTGGAGGACGGTGTCAAAGATAAGGAGGCAACCGGGACAGTAAAAGTAAAAGATGTTGCGGAGATGCTGTTAGCGGCAGTAGAGCAATAACAGAGAGAATGCCGACAACCAAAATCATACAGCTTTCCACGCAGCATCCAGATGCTGACAAGATTCAATATGCAGTAGAAGTGCTTCATGCAGGAGGGTTGGTAGCTTTTCCAACAGAGACCGTGTATGGACTTGGTGCCGATGCCTTGAATGCCAATGCCGTACAAAAAGTTTATAAAGCCAAGGGAAGGCCGTCGGATAATCCGCTTATCGTGCATATTGCATCAATGGAAAATGTTCAGCAATTTGCAGCATCGGTTTCCGAGAAAGGATTACAGCTTGCTCGGCGATTTTGGCCCGGTCCGTTGACATTAGTGTTTCAGAGGAACATAAATGTTCCTGATGATGTAACAGCAGGCTTAGAGACTGTAGCACTGCGAGTGCCTGATCATCCGGTCACATTGGAATTACTTCGGCGGTTCAAAGGTGGTATCATTGGACCAAGTGCAAATGTATCGGGAAAACCGAGCCCGACTTCAGCAGAACATGTGTACAACGACTTGAATGGAAAGATCGATCTTATTATCGACGCTGGATCTACAACGATAGGAATCGAATCGACTGTGTTGGATGTTACCGTTGATCCTCCGGTTATTCTACGGGTTGGTGGATTAAGTCGAGAAGATATAGAGAAGGAAATAGGAGAGGTACGTTGGACCAGTGCAATAGAAATGCTCCGTCGCTCTCCGGGTACGAGGTATCGTCATTATGCTCCCAATGCGCGTGTGATTCTATTCCCGACAGCAGATGAGAAAAAGTTTAAACAGTTTATCCAGCAAAATAAAGCGCAGCAGAAGAAGGTCGGATCGATTACATATTCAAAGGTATTAACGGATATTGAGCAGTCTTCAATCCATGTGATTCTAGAATCTTCGATTGAACATATTGCAAGGAGTCTGTTCAAAGCATTGCGTGAATTAGATCGGCAGGAGGTAGATGTCATTCTGGTAGAGAGTGTAGAAGAAAAGGGACTTGGTGCTGCAGTGATGGATCGATTACGCAAAGCAGCCCTTCATGACGGTTAAGAATGGCACTCCTTCCGTTATCCCTTCCTCATTGATGAGAAGGTACTTATTCGATGCGCTTCATCTTTTGGTAGAAAAGGGTGGTGCAGAATACAATCATAGCAGGAGATAAGAATTATGATTCTTTTAGGTTCGGACAAATCGACAAATCCGCTTGTTGCAATTCTCATGGGAAGTACATCGGATGTCGATATCATGGAACAGGCAAGACAGATTCTAAAAGAGTTTGAGGTCTCTTTTGAAGTAAAAGTGCTTTCAGCCCATCGCACACCTGAACAAACTATCGAATATGCGAAATCAGCAAAAGGCAAAGGAATAAAAGTGATAATCGCAGGCGCAGGTGGTGCGGCGCATTTAGCAGGTATTGTCGCTGCTGTCACGACGCTTCCAGTGATTGGTGTCCCGATTAAGTCTAAGACACTGAACGGTTTTGATTCGCTGCTTTCGATGGTTCAGATGCCTGCGGGAATTCCCGTTGCTACGGTTGCTATAGATGGTGCATCAAATGCCGGTTTACTTGCCCTCGAAATACTTGCACTTAGCAATTCAGTACTCAGTATAAAACTTGATGCCTATCGTACAAAAATGCAGGAAAAGGTACTGAAGTCTTCTGTATGATGACGTCCTGAAAATTAAAATTCATTCTGCTTGGTTGTTTTTTTATCGATATAAAAAGCAATTGGTTTTGAAAAAACATTCTGCTACCTTACATGGTCAGGCAGGAAGGAGATTGATCTCTGCCTGGATCTGCCAAACAAACGATATTTTTTCATTATTACATAATACAGACCCATGAAACTTGATCAATTTATAAAAAAATTTCTTCCACATGATGACCATTTCTATGTTTTATTGGAAGAATCTGCACAAAATCTTGTGAAAGCCGGAGTGGAGCTAAAAAAACTCCCGTTTTGTAAAAAGCAATCTCAAAGAGAAGAAACCGCGAAGCGAATCAAAGATATCGAACATGACGGAGATTCGATAACACATAATATTTTTTCTGAACTCAACTCGACATTCGTTACACCTTTGGATCGAGAAGATATTCACGAACTTGCTTCCGCGTTGGACGATGTTCTTGACCATATGGATGGGTGCGCCCATCGGTTTGTTATGTACAAAATAACGCGTGTACCTAAAGCCATCCCCCAACTCATCGATGTTTTAATTCTCTCCATCCAGGAACTAAAAAACGGCGTTCATCTCTTACGCAACTTAAATAAGACTGACCTTCTTGAAGATACATTCAAAATGGTGAATGAATATGAGAATCAGGCCGATGAAATTTTTGACCAAGCAGTCGCGGATCTGTTCGCTAAAGAGAAAAACGCCATCCAGATCATCAAACTGAAAGAAATTTTGGTTGGATTAGAGACGGCAACCGATAAATGTGAGGACGCGGCGAATGTTCTTGAAGGTATCCTGATCAAACATAACTGACCGGATATTCGCATACATGATAGCTCTCATTCTCTTCATTGTTTTCATCGCATTGATCTTTGATTTCCTCAACGGATTTCACGATGCAGCAAATTCTATCGCTACCATCGTCTCAACGCGGGTTCTTACTCCGCGTAAAGCGGTACTTTGGGCAGCGTTCTTCAATTTTGCAGCGGCATTTCTTTTCACAGGCCATAATGTTGCCAAGACCATCGGCAAAGGTCTAGTAACAGCAAGTCTCGTCACAGAATATGTTATTCTTGCGGCATTGCTGGGCGCTATAGTCTGGAATCTCATTACATGGTACTTCGGCATTCCATCAAGCTCTTCCCATGCATTGATGGGCGGATTAGGCGGAGCAGCAATTGCTCGAGCAGGTTTCGGTTCCATCCTCTGGAGCGGTTGGACGAAAACGCTTATTTTCATCGTCGTCGCACCGATGCTTGGAATGGTGCTGGGATTTGGTATGATGTCGGTACTCATGTGGCTGTTTCATAAACGGCCATCATCAAAAATCCACGGGATTTTCAGGAAACTTCAGCTCGTTTCTGCTGCATTCTATAGTCTTGGTCATGGAGCAAATGATGCGCAAAAAACGATGGGAATTATCACGATCCTTCTCATCAATGCAAAAATAATTTACACGAACAGTCCGGATGACTTTCCTGTTGAGTGGTGGGTTATTGTTCCTTGTTACACGGCAATCGCTCTAGGAACAATGTTCGGTGGCTGGCGAATCGTGAAAACGATGGGGCAGAAGGTGACGAAATTAAAACCTGTAGGTGGTTTCTGTGCTGAGACAGCCGGTGCATTTACGCTGCTCATTACGGCATTTAGCGGTATTGCCGTAAGTACAACACATACGATCACAGGTGCGATAATGGGTGTGGGCGCGACCAAGCGTGTATCGGCGGTGAAGTGGGGTCTAGCAGGAAGAATTGTTATTGCTTGGATTATCACGATTCCTACGTCAGCGCTTGTTTCTGCCGCTGCGTATTGGATTATTGAAAAATTTATCTAACCCTCGGTATCATAACAATTTCCTTATAAATGATTTAAGCTGCCGTACTTTTTCCCGCCGAGTAGCGAATCACATCTACTTTTTCAAGTGTCACCATTGCGCCGCCGCCGGCAGATTCAAGCAGCTTGTCGACAACAAATAAAAATGCTTTGACCTTTTCTTCTGTGTCAACAATTTCCACTACAATAGGCAAATCTTCCGAAAGTCTCAGGATCTTTGCAGAGTGGATAGTGCGGCTCTTTGCGCCGAATCCTTCGACGCCGCGCAAGACTGTTGAACCGGCAAGACCGTGCTCACGTGCGGCAAGAACAATTGCTTCAAATAGTGATTGGTGATGTACTTTATCCGATTCACCGATGAAAATTCTTAATAACGTACCTTCGCCTGTGAGTTTCATTTTCTTATCTCCTTAAACGAATCGGCCAACAAACATTCCGAAAATTGTCGCAGTTAAGCATCCAAAGACAGAAGCGAGAATGTTGATAGAAGCATGCAAGACTTCGGCATCGCGAAGAAGAGCGATTGTTTCATAACTAAAGGAAGAAAAGGTAGTGAATCCGCCGAGGATTCCGATTGTCAGAAAAATCCGGAGCGCGGGTTCTGAGAGAAAGCGCTCCTCCATTAATGTCATCAATAAGCCGATGGCAAAACATCCGGTTATATTGACAACGAGATTACCGTATGGAAAATCAGTCGAAAGAAAACGATACACGGCTCCGGACAGCCAGTATCGGGCAGAGGCACCAATACCACCACCGGCAAAGACTAATAAATAGTTCCTCAGCATTCTTCGTCTCCTAAATCCATTTTCCAGAACTAGCTGTTGCAAACTTTCCATTGTATGTTCGATACTGGCAACTCAATGCTTGTTCCTTTACTCGCATCATAACCACCCGGTTTCTTTATACCATCGAAATGTCTTATTCAAACCATCATATATGGATGTCTCTGTGTGGAATCCGATGTGATCGTTGATTTTTCGTGAATCACAGACCCAATGTTTTTGCAAAAGATCTCGCGCTTTTTCAATGTTTAAAAGTGCTGGTTTCTTTCCAAAAGCTGAAAAAAACTGCGCAACCCCTGCAATCGAATAGAAGAATTCTTTGGGGAAATGTATATGAATCGTTCGTTTTTGGACCAAAGTTGCAATATAATCTATAAGAGAAGAGAATGTAAAGATGGTCGGATCTGAAATATTATATGTTTGTCCATTCGTCCTTTCATCAATGGATGCCTGAATGATTCCCTTCGCCAAATCTGGAGCATACACAAGACTTAGTGTCTTCTCTGGTGATCCGATGATCGGCTTAAAACCGTAACTAACCCATTTAAACATTTCTAAAATGTCTTTATCGCGAGGTCCGAATACAGCCGGAGGGCGTATAATAACGATCGGCATCCGATCTGCAAAGTGTCTGCAATAATGTTCTGCATCAAGCTTCGATTGACCATATGTAGTGATGGGGTGACAGGGGGCTGTTTCTGTGAGAGGTGTACCTGTTGTGCTCGGGCCTACGGCAGTTAAACTGCTGAGGTAACAAAACTTCTTAAGATGCTTCATTTTGCTTGCTGCGTGAAGGAGATGTTCCGTCGCTTTTGCATTGCCTGAAAAAAAATCGCTCTTCCGCTTGGTTTTGGTTACCCCCGCAATGTGGATGATGTAATCTGTGCCTTCCAGACACTTCGAAAGAGATACGGAATCTAATAAGTCGCCCGCCACAATATCGACAGGCAAACCCTGAAGCCACCTCAGATTTATCTGATGCGGGCGGACAAGGCATCGCACACGATAGCCTTCCTCTAATAAACGCTCAACGGTGTGGCTGCCAATAAAACCGGTACCTCCCGTAACGAAAACCGTCTGGATCAATACCTCCTCACTCTCGTGTTCATTGACTTTCTTTTCTTATTCAACTATATTAAAAAAAAGCACGAGAAGCAAAAGCCGCTTCATTTCGTGATCATTCTTACCCATGTCCTGAGGAGAATTCATTGGATCTTTTTGAAAAGTGTTGGAATTTTACGCGTGCAGATGAAGTGAAAGCAACCGGTTGTTATCCATATTTTCACGCTATCGAAGAGAGTGAAGGTCCGGTTGTGAGGATTGGCGGCCGCAAGGTTATTATGGCAGGGTCAAATAACTATCTCGGATTAACAGCACATCCCAAAGTAAAAGAAGCCGCAATCGCTGCGATAAAAAAATACGGCACAGGCTGTTCAGGTTCGAGATATCTCACAGGCACTCTTGATCTGCATATTGAATTGGAACGTCGCCTTGCAATATTTATGGGGAAAGAAGCTTGTTTACTTTATAGCACAGGATATCAAACGGGACAAGGAATTGTTCCCGTGCTCGTTCAACGCGGTGATTATGTCGTTTCTGATAAGGACAACCACGCAAGTATTGTTGCAGGGACTCTTGTTGCTGCCGGTATGGCGTCCTATACTAATGAGGGTGAAAACTCTGTAGTACGGTACAAGCATAATGATATGGCACATTTAGAACACGTCATTTCTCAGCTTCCTGCGGATGCAGCCAAATTCATCGTAAGCGATGGTGTGTTTAGCACATCAGGCGAGATTGTCAACCTGCCGGATATGGTGAAAGTTGCACGGAAACACAATGCACGCATTATGGTCGATGATGCGCACGCAATCGGTGTGATCGGAAAAGGTGGCCGGGGAACAGCAAGTCATTACGGTCTTGAAAAAGAAACCGATCTCACGATGGGAACATTCAGTAAAACTTTTGCTTCGTTAGGTGGATTTGTTGTAGGTGAAGCGAAAGTCATTGATTATCTCAAACATAGTGCACCGGCTCTTATCTTTAGTGCAAGTCCGACGCCAGCATCCGTTGCGGCGGCATTGGCAGCGCTTGATATTCTCGAAGCTGAACCGGAGCGTGTTGTCAAGTTGATGTGTAATGCTCGCAAGATGCGCTCGGGATTGCAGGCGATGGGCTTTCGAGTGAGCGAACACGATTCGGCAGTCGTTTCTATTGTTATTGGAGATACAGAAAAGGTGCTGATGATGTGGAGAGCNNACGAGTTATATGGCAACGCATGAAGAACATCATTTGAATAAAATTCTCGAAGTATTCAGCAAGGTAGGTAAGAAATTTGGTGTCGTCAACTAAGCTCACACAATTAAGATTCTAGTTCGTTGAATGGTAAGCCGTAGTTGTAAACACGCTGCGGCTTTTTTATAGTATATAAGAATATTATTTTGGAGTGATGATGGATGGATTGATTATAAGGACGATTTCTTCGAAGCAGGATACAATTGCGTTTATCCGGTTTCTCTGGAAGATATATCGTAATTATTCGGCATGGGTCCCGCCATTGATGATGGATCGTAAGAAGTTAATGGATCGTGTGAAAAATCCCTTTTATAAACATTCGGATGCGGAATTCTTTCTTGCCGAACACGAAGGAGAAGTTGTTGGCAGAATAGCTGCAATCATTAATCACAACCATAACAAAGAACACAGCGAGAATATCGGATTTTTTGGATTCTTCGAATGTGTCAACGATCAGACAGTTGCGAATGCACTATTTGATTCAGCAAAAAAATTTTTACAGGAGCATGGTGTAACGGCAATGCGCGGCCCCGTGAACCCATCGGTCAATGATGAAATTGGTTTGCTCATAGAAGGATTCGATTTAAGCCCAACAGTCATGATGACCTATAACCCGCCATACTATGTTGATCTGATCGAAAAATATGGTTTCAAAAAAGCAAAAGATCTGTATGCATATTTGCTTGATCAAAGAGAGGTGTACACGGATCGGTTTAATCGGGCGCATGAACTTGTCAAGCAGCGTCAGAAACTCACGTTTCGAACATTTGATATGAAGCATTTTCAGGATGAAGTTGATAAAGTGAAGGATGTTTATAATAAAGCATGGGCAAAAAATTGGGGCGCAGTTCCAATGACAGACGAAGAGTTTGATGCGTTGGCTGCGGATCTCAAACCTGTCATTGTTCCGGAGCTCGTTATCTTTGCGGAAAAAGAAGGGAAAACCATTGGGTTTGCACTTTCGCTTCCGGATATCAATGTCGCATTGAAATATAACAAGAATGGATATATCGTAACAGGATTATATCATCTACTTACAAAAAAGAAGAAAATTGACCTGGTACGTATCATCGTTTTAGGTGTTATTCCGGAATACTTGAATACTGGTGCAGGTGCAGCGCTTTTTTTTGAAACCGCTGTGAATGCAAGAAAATTGGGATACAAATACGGAGAAGCGAGTTGGATTCTGGAAGATAACGAGCGGATGGTAAAATCTGCAGAAGCAATGTTGGGGAAAATTACTAAACGATACAGAATTTATGAAATGAGTATCTAAGAAAAAAAATTACAACAGTTTCAATATCACTTATGAAAGAGCAAGGTCAAGTATGCCGGTGAAGAAAGTTGAAAAAATATGGATGAATGGAGCGCTCGTCAATTGGGACGATGCGAAGATTCATGTTCTTTCCCATGTCGTGCATTACGGTTCAAGCTGGTTTGAGGGAATCCGCTGTTACGATACCAAGAAAGGGTCGGCAGTTTTCCGGCTTCAAGAGCATGTTCGCCGTCTCTTCGATTCAGCAAAAATTTATAGAACACAAGTTCCTTATACGGAATCACAAATCTCCGAAGCAATCAAACAGACAATCGTAGCAAACAAATTGAAAGCTTGTTATATTCGGCCTATTGTTTATCGAGGGTATGGTGATGTGGGCGTGAATCCTACCGGTTGTCCTGTGGATGTGTCGATCGCTGTGTGGGAATGGGGTGCATATCTTGGCGCGAGCGCGTTGGAGCAGGGCATAGATGTATGCGTTTCGTCGTGGCGTCGTGCTGCTCCGGATACATTTCCAACGTTAGCGAAGGCCGGTGGAAATTATCTCAATTCGCAATTGATTAAACTAGATGCGCTTGTCAACGGATATGTTGAAGGCATTGCCTTGGGAGTTGATGGAACAGTAAGTGAAGGGAGCGGAGAAAATATCTTTGTCGTCAGAGAGAATGTCCTATACACGACTCCTTTGAGTTCGGCTATATTATCGGGTGTGACACGTTCGGCTGTGGTAACGCTGGCGAAGGAACAAGGATATTCGATTGTTGAAATGGCAATTCCGCGAGAGATGTTGTACATTGCAGATGAAATATTCTTTACGGGAACAGCGGCAGAAATAACGCCGGTTCGGTCAATCGACAAAATCATTATCGGTGGTGGGCAAGCCGGACCTGTGACAAAGAAACTTCAAACTGTGTTTTTTGACATCATCCAAAGCGGTCAAGATAATCATCACTGGTTAACGTTTGTACGATAAACCATATGGGAGTAAAGACAATGGCAACTTCACCATCTTCAACGGATAATGCACTATGGCGAAATTTGTTTTCCCAACGTGTCATCCGCGAAGGTACGATCGAAGAAGTGTTGAGTAAGGTTCCAGCATTTGCCAACCTTGCACCGAGGGAATTGAAAGAAGTTGCCGCAATTGTCCATAAACGCGAGTACCGCAGCGGTGAACCTGTATTCTATCAAGGAGATCCAGGATTAGGAATGTATATTGTCAAGGACGGAGAAGTTTCCATCGTAATTCAGGGAAAAGATGGAAATGAGCGTGAGCTTGCACTCTTCGGAGACGGAGATTTTTTCGGGGAACTTGCACTTTTAGACGAATCACCACGTTCTGCCAATGCTGTCTGTAAAACAGAATGTACACTCATTGGTTTCTTTCGTCCGGACCTTTTTGAATTGATAGAAAAGAATACAACCTTAGGCATTAAAATCGTACTCAAGCTGGCAGAAATAGTTGCACAGCGGTTACGGCATACAGACAAAGAACTTTCCAAGGTGAAGAGTCAACTCGATCGGCTTCAAGCACAAGAAGAAAAGGATTACCATGACAACGAAAAAGGTTCAGCCAAGGAAGAAGGTTCCGGCAAAAAAGAATAAACCGGCAAAACGTACGCCCATCAAACTTCAACGCATTCTGGTACCCATCGATTTCTCCGATCATTCGAAGAACGCCCTCAAATATGCAATATCCTTCGCACAGCAATTCAAGGCTTCCATTGATCTCATTTACGTTGTCGAACCAACCATATATCCAGCGGATTTTAGTTTCGGTCAAATTGGGTTCCCCAATGTGGAGGAAGAGCTACAGGTACATGGCAATGAAGAATTGGAAAATCTCATCAAGAAGGAAATTAGCGGAAAAGTAGTATCGCGCAAGGCGGTCCGCACAGGGAAGCCGTTCTACGAGATCAACCAGTACGCCCAAGAAAGAGACATCGATCTCATAATAATTGCAACTCATGGACACTCCGGAATGGAGCATATTCTCTTTGGCAGCACGGCTGAAAAAGTTGTCCGTAAAGCTCCATGTCCTGTCTTGGTTGTGCGAGTCGGTGAACATGAGTTTGTGAAGGAATAGGGAAGGCTTCATAAATATGTGGTGCTGTTCGCTCTCGGAAATGGTCACTGGAGTAGAAAATACAAGAAGCGAATTGGCTAATCAATTCTCTCTGCTTCAAAATTATCCGATTCCATTTATTCCTTCGACGAGCATTTCATTTACTCTTCTATCAAAATCGTTTGTAACGCTGAAAGTATTTGATCTTGTTGGTAGAGAAGGTGCAACGATCATGAGACAGGAAAAGACGGCAGGCACATATCACGTTGCGTTTGATGCAAGCAAGCTGCCCAGCGGTGTTTATTTTTATAAGCTTACCACCGGAGAATTTACACAGGTGAAGAAAATGCTGCTGATAAAGTGACGTAGAAACGTTGATCTCTCCGACCGCTTCAAACGATCGGAAAGGTAGGTATCGCTGTGTTCGTCACTTCTCAAATAGGTTCGTTGGTCGGGAGTATAACTCTCTTTTCTGGCTTAATTAATAAGGTCAGAAAGCCATAATGATTACCACTTTTAACTTGCAATTTGAAAAATATTATATAACCTTTGACATATTCGAAATGAGATGTTCACCTAAAATCATTCAAGATAGTACATAGAGGAGATAGACATGAAAAACATCTTCCAATACCTATTTGTAGTGCTATGCCTATTTATAGGCACAGACCAATTGTATGCCCAATGGACCCAAATGAATAGTCCCTTTGGCGGCGCTATTCGTAGAAATGAACACAATCAGCTTAACTCGGGATTAAACAAAAAAACTGCTCCTAACAGTCAAATCTATCTTCCCAATTCATTGACTCTATATTCAATGAAAGATACTATACTCATTACTGCTTCTTATGACCAGAAGGGTTCAACTACTCAAAGATTAGTAAAAGGTTGGGTGAATGGGAATTGGGGAAATTATATGCTGGACACCTGGACATACTTTGGTCCTAATGATAACAGCATTGATCTGGAGCAGATGTGGCTCAATGGGCAATGGGTAAATTCAACATCAGACAGCTCAACCTTTGATGCAAAAGGGAATATGCTTGTTCATTTGTCTAGTTATTGGTCTGGAGGGGTAAGGAGGGATTCTATTTTAAGCTTTCGCACTTATGATGCAAATGGGGGTACGCTTACTGATTTTCATCAGTTAATGACAAATGGGCAATGGGTAAATGATACTCGAAGCACTTACACCAATGACGGCAGCGGGAATCACCTTACATGGTTANNGGCACCTACACTTACAATGGAAATGGGGATGTGCTTACGTCCCTGACTCAGGGCTGGAATTCGACTGGGAGTGGAGGTTGGACAAATGCAGGCAAAAACATCTACACATACGATGCCAATGGATACAAAACTAACTGGCTGATGCAGAGTTGGTATAGTGGACAATGGGTAAATGCAGCCCAATTTACTTACACAAATAATTCAAATGGAAAAGTTCTTACAAGTTTGTACCAGAATTGGTTGCAATCGAATTCGACATGGACAAATTATTACCAGTCCACATGCACATATGATGCAAACGGGAATGAACTTACGGGATATAATACACAATGGTCTAATTCTTCATGGCAACCGGCAGATCACGACTTTGATGTTAATATTAACGGCAATGATTACTATTTTAATGGTTACGCGATTAATATATCATACATTCTTGTTAATACAACTGGTATCTCAGCAGATAATAGCAGCATCGTTAATGATTATTCACTATCTCAAAATTATCCAAATCCGTTCAATCCTTCTACGAACATTTCATTTAACATCCCATCAAAATCATTTGTGTCACTCAGAATATTTGATCTATTGGGAAAAGAAGTGGCAACCATTGTTTCTGAAGAAATGTCGGCGGGAAGTTACTCACGGGAATGGAATGCTTCAGCGTTTTCAAGCGGTGTGTATTTTTATCGTCTCACTGCCGGCAACTTTGTACAAACGCGTAAGCTCTGCCTTCTTCGGTGATCATTCACTAACGCCGGATATTGGTTTGTAGGTGTGAACGATGCACCAACGTTTAACACCTATGTATCATTGTTTGGGAAAAAGTGCAATTCACTAATTGTAAAACATACACTAAAAAGGAGTAGAAACATGAAAAAGATTACCTTCTTTGCTGTAATGATAGCAGTTATTTCGCTTCTCTCGATGGAAGCAACTGCGCAAGGTCAGATGTCAGTTGGAGCCGGTCTTGATGTTATGCTGCCCGTAGGATCATTCGCCGATTCATGGGGTACCGGATTCGGCGGCACAGCGGAATTTGATTATTCACTCTCACCGAAGACAAACGTGACAGGCAAGATCGGATACTTGACGTGGAGCGGGAAAAATCTTCCCTCTGGGGTCACTGCTACATATAGCGGTGTTCCAGTTCTCGTAGGTGTCAAATACTATCCTCATCTCCTTGTGTCTCAGACTCAGAGTCCGGTCCGCTTTTACGGACACTTAGAACTTGGCTTGATGTTTGGCTCAGTATCCGGTTCCGGCCATTACTTGACAATTACCGAGTCAAAAACTGATTTCACCATTGTTCCGTCCATTGGTTGCGAGATTCCAGCAGGTCCAAATGGAGCCGTTGACATCTCCATCCGGTATTTTGACATCTCCAAGAAGAGTAGTATCGGTTTGCGAGCTGGCTATAAATTGTTATTACAATAAAGCTGTCAGATGATGTACTTGCCTGGAATTTCTTGCGCAGAGTAATTCCAGGTAAGTACTGTCCTCTGGACTTCCGAACTATTTTATACTCTGGCGCAGAATTATCCAAATCCTTTCAATCCGACGACGATAATAACTTGTCAATTGCTGGGACGCGAGGTGGCAACCCTGGTGAACGAGCAAAGGTGGGCGGGAATATGTACACAGAAATGGAATGAGGCAAGTGTATCGAGCGGAGTAAATTATTTCGACTACAAGCCAAAAGTTTTACTGAAACGAAAAAAAATAGTGCTGATAAAAGAGAGTTCGCAAAACAGCACTTCACTCTATCATCACACGTGTTGAAAAAAGAAAGAATATTTTATGCGAAAGACACTTGCTTTTGCTGCAGTATTGATTACGACCTTTCAACTGGCGGCACAGCCAATTCAAACTCGCCTGAACCAAGGCGCCATTCTTGAGCCGCAGGGAAAAATCATCAACGGTGCGGGACAGGATGATGCAGCATTCAAAAATTACCGGAATGTCATGCACACGCACGACAAACCGATGATGTACATGACGTATATCGGGCTACGCGATGTGACGGGCGATTGGGCGGCCGGGCTTAAAAGCGAATTGATGGCAAATGCCGAAGAGTTTGTCATTCCTCAAATCGGACTTTCGATGACCGTAGATGGAACCCCGTCGGCGCATTATGAGCAGGACGTTGCCGCGGGTTTATACGACGACAAAATCTCGATGTTTATTGACGGACTTCAATCGCTCGCGATTCCCGCGTATGTCCGCATCGGGTATGAGTTCAATGGGGTTGCCTGGAACGGGTACCAGCCAGCAGATTACAAGAACGCATTTGTGCGAATTACTAACATGATTCGCGCCCGGGGAATCGAAGTGGCGACCGTCTGGAACTACTCCATAGATTCCGGGGCTAATCTGAACTTCCAAGACTACTATCCGGGAGACGCATATGTTGATTGGTGGGCGATCAACCTCTTCTCGACAAGCCACTTCACCGATGCCAATGCAAAGAAATTTCTCGACAGTGCCAGCGCCCATAGGAAGCCGGTGATGTTAGGCGAAACAACTCCACGGTTCTTGTTTGTTCAGAATGGTCAAACAACCTGGGATCAATGGTTCGCCCCGTACTTCACCTTCATCCATAATTATCCTGAAGTGAAGGCCTTTTGCTACATCAATTGTGATTGGTCGCAGTACACTCAATTTGCCAACTGGGGAGACGCGCGCTTGGAGCAGAACGCGATCATTGGTGCCGCCTTTGACGATGAGATGGATTCACTCCAGTACTTGCATGCATCCACGGAGAGTGCATTTCGCAAGGCGCTCGGTTCATCTGACAACACTGCGCCGGCAACTCCGGGACCAATCTCAGTGGTCCAGACAGGATTTCCGCTTCGATTAAGTTGGGATGCTGTCACTGACCCGTCAGGGCTTTCGCATTACGTTGTCTACAAGCACGGGGCCTTGTCGGATTATACGCTGACACTTCCCTATGCCGACAAGAATGTCACGGCGGGTGACACGATCACATACGCCGTATCAGCAATGGATCGCGCGGGCAATGAGAGCCAAACGACAACCAGCTTATTAGTTACAATTCCATCAACTCTCAGCAAAGCGCTCAATGGCGAGTTCGATGACGGAACCCAGAACTGGCAGCTCTCGACATTCGCAGCGGGTGCATCCGCGACAATGAGCATTGATTCGAGTTCGGTCATTTCGGGACGCAACTCATGTGCAGTGACAATATCTTCGGTCACCGGAATTGACTGGAATATTGCGCTGTGGCAGTGGCTTTCGATTCATCTAGGACACAAATACAAGATTACTTTCAAAGCGAAGGCTTCGACCACTAAGACCATCACTCTGGGAGTACAACAAGCCGCATCTCCGTATACCATGTATCTTGGCAAAGCGCACACGTTGACGACTGCTGTTCAGACCTTCACCGACACGGTGTCAATCAAGGTGACCGATCAGGCCAAGGTCGAATTCTTCCTCGGGACTACAACAGCATCGGTATGGATTGATTCCGTTTCTGTCATCGAATCGTCTTCGGCAACGACCGGCGTAGTTGAACGAGGAGACGAAAAGCCTGAGGCGTTTGCATTACAACAAAATTATCCTAACCCGTTCAACCCCACGACCACAATTCGCTACGAACTTCCGAAGGCAACATCGGTCAGGCTCACTGTTTATGATGTGCTAGGTCGTGAGGTTTCTATGCTTGTGAACGAGTTGAAACAACCAGGCCGCTACGAAGCTGTATTCGATGGAAAGTATCTCACCAGCGGTGTGTACCTGTATCGCTTGCAGGCAGGGAGTTTCGTCCAGAGCCGCAAGTTCCTCCTTTTAAAATAACGGCAATGTAACAGACTTCAACGGAGGAACATATATGAGAACCACATCTATCTGTCTCGCAATNNGGCGCAAATGCGTTCCAAGAGATATCTCGCGAATTATCGGAATTCTCCACCCACCATAGAATGCAGACGGATATCGTACGTCGCCTTGATTCTCTTCGATCGAAGTGTATGCAGTTGGCGGTCGGTAATGAGAGGGACATCCCAAGCGGCATTCAAAGAAGTCTTAGTCCACTCCGAAAGATGTCGTCGCCGCAATCACAAATCTATGTCATTGACACGGTAATTATCCGGGATGCGACAGACACGACGAGACATCTGTATTCTTTCAACGGCAGCGCAAAAAGGACTTCCGATGTGATGCAGAAGTTAATAGGTAAGCACTGGGTAGATACGCTGCGTTGGACCAATACCTATGATGTAAGCAACAATATTCTCTCAGAGTTGTCAGAGTATTGGTCGAACGGACAATGGGTGGATTCTTTGCGCGTCACGAACACCTATGATGCAAATGGGCGGTGGACTTCCGATTTGTATGAGAATTGGTCGAGCGGTCAATGGGTGAATTCTGGGCGCGACACGCTCACCTATGATGCAAACGGGTTGATGACTTTCCGTTTGCTCCAAATGTGGTCGGGCGGTCAATGGGTGAATTTTGCCCGCACCAGCTGCACCTATGATGCAAATGGGTGGGAGACTTCCGATTTGAATGAGTATTGGTCAAGCGGTCAATTGGTGAGTTCTAATCGCACCACCTACGCGTATGATGCAAACGGGAATAGAACTTACGATTTGTATGAAATATTTTGGAACGGTCAATGGGTGAATTCTCAACGCGAAACGAACATCTATGATGCAAATGGGAATATGACTTTCCGTTCTGATGAAGTATGGTCGAACGGTGGATGGGTGGGGTCTAATTGCGTTACGTGGACCTATGATGCAAACGGGCGGCGAACTTCCTACATGGATGAACTATGGTGGGGTGGGCAATGGGTGAATCATAATCGCGACTCCTCCATATTTAATGCAAACGGGTGGGAGATTGCCAATTTGTTTCAAAATTGGTCGAATGGTCAATGGGTGAATTCTGACACCAGCACGACCACCTATGATGCGCAGGGGAGAGAAATTTCCAATCGGCAAGAACAGTGGTCGAGCGATCAATGGGTGAATTATGACAGCACCACGTACACCTATGATGCAAACGGGCGGAAGACTTCCTACTTCTACGAATATTGGTCGAACGATCAATGGGTGAATTATTTACGTGAAATGTGGACCTATGATGTGCACGGGAATCTGACTTCCGATGTTCGCGACCTCTGGCACAATTCTTCCTGGATACCCGAGGATGTGTCATGTTCTATAGATGATGGCGCCGGCTCCTGGCTATACAAGGGCAGCAATCTCACTTTCACCTACAGAATCGTAGCAACAGGAGTTGCACCTGAAAAGGGTAGTATCCCAGCAACCTCCTCCTTGTCGCAGAACTACCCCAACCCCTTCAACCCAACGACGGTCATTCGCTACAGCTTACCGAATCGAAGTCATGTGACATTGACAGTCTTCAATACACTTGGGCAGCAGGTGGCAACTCTGCAAAATGGAGAACAGGATGCTGGAGTCCACGAGGTACAATTCGACGGTTCACGATTGGCGAGCGGAGTTTACTTCTATAGGCTTCAAGCTGGAGAATTTGTCCACACCAGCAAGATGTTGTTGATGAAGTAGCCGCAATTGTTTTTGTGCCGTCAGGAGTTTTCTCCTGACGTTTCATTGATGCTGTGAAGAGTGTCAGGATGCAAGTCCTAACACCAGTTGTAAATAAAAAATAATATACACTATTACATTTTGCAGAATAGGTCGTTGCAATTACACTTAACCAATTCATTTTATAAGGAAAAACAAGATGAAAAAAATTTATCTTATTACTTTCCTATGCTTATTATGTACAGCAGGCAAATCGCAATTCGTTCAAAAAGTTACCGAAATCAATTACGATGGGTATAATGGTCTCAACCCTAGTAATATAACAGTATTTAACAATAAGCTTTATTTTTTTGGTACGGACGACCCACATTATGTTAATAAATTAATGTCATCGGATGGCATCTCTCCATCAGCTACTGCTATAAAATAAATTGATTCAGCAGAGCAATATTCTAGCCTGTGGGCTATGACAGTTTTGAACAACCTGCTTATTCTCAACAATAAAACTCAACTTTGGAAAAGCGACGGGACTGCAGAAGGTACTTCAGTTATCAAAAAAATAACTAATCAGTACACTCAGCTTGTAGTTATGAACAACAAGGTATATTTTGGTGGTGACTCTACAAGTTCCAATCCGGCTATAGACCAACTTTGGGAAACAGATGGAACGGCAAGCGGCACAAAATTGGTTAAAACAATCAATCCATCGGGTGCAGCACACATTGGTACCATGTATGTTTATGGAGGAAAAATTTATTTTTATGCATGGGATGGTGTGGGTTACTACGGACAACCTTGGATTTCAGACGGTACTACCGCCGGGACCACGGAACTTAAAGTAGTAAAATCAACACTGTATAATGATGCTAACCCATCTAGTTATACTCCATATAACGGAAAACTTTATTTCAGTATGTGGGATGATTCAAGCGCATGCCAGCTTTGGGTTACCGATGGAACACCTGATGGAACATTGAAAGTTACGAACCTTAACCCAAAGAATGGTTTTGGTCTCAGTCCGGCTTCCTTAACAGTTTTTAATTCAAAATTATTTTTTAGAGGATATGATGAAAATAAAGATAGTCAGTTATGGTCAACAGATGGTACAGCTTCAGGCACTATAAAAGTCAAAGTAGATTCTACTCTCCCTAATGGTTATCATGGATTTTGGCCAAATTCGATAGTTGTATATAATAATAAGCTCTACATGTCGGGCTTCGATACTATTGCAGGTACTCAATTGTGGAGAAGCGATGGCACAACAGAAGGAACAATAAAGGTAACAAATTTCCCTAAAAGTTTTTCTCCATCTAAATTATATTCTTTTCAAGATAAACTCATCATGACCGGGAATAATACCGTAATATATGCAGTAGAATTATTTGCTTCGGATGGTACCGCTGCCGGAACTGTATGCCCCACACCACCGGCAAACGGCGTAGATGCATTTATTCCCTGGCAGCGTTGGGTGCCTTTTAATAACTCTCTTTATTACAGGGCAGCCTATGGCTATTTTGGCGACTACCAGCTTTGCCGTTTTGTGAATAATGCAGTCTCAGTAAAGGAAATACAAAAAAAAGACTTTCCAGAAGCATTTGTTTTATTTCAGAATTATCCTAATCCCTTTAATCCATCGACGAGCATTTCATTTAGCATTCCATCAAGATCATTTGTATCACTGAAAGTATTCGATCTCCTGGGACGCGAGGTGGCGACTCTGGTGAACGAGCAAAAGCCAGCGGGAACATATACACAGAAATGGAATGCTGCAAACGTGTCAAGCGGGATTTACTTTTACCGGCTTGTGGCGAATGCCATCCCTTCGGGACAAGCTGGTACATTCACAGAAACGAAGAAATTGCTTTTGCTGAAGTAATCCCCCGCTGCCTTCGCGTTTTTCAGCGTCCCGATGATTTTTATCGAGATCAACGGGACTCGTTCTTTTGAAATGACATGCAATTTGAAAGTTCACGTTGTCGCAGCTTAGCTGCCATCCGTTATGTTGCAATTGCTAATCACTATTTCATAAAAGGAATAATTAAAATGAAAACAATAATTACCATGGTTCTAATCGTATTCTTGGCATGCTACATAGCCACAGCCAAAGACAAGTTGGATAGCCAAACATCGGGTTCGGTAGTAAGCACGCATGCTGCAACCCAAGGTGACAGCAACATTTTGAATAATGCAAGCGCCGCAATAGATTCTATTATATTTAATCCTAATCTTACGTATGGAACAGTAACCGATACAGAAGGTAATGTTTATAAAACTATAACTATAGGCAACCGAGTTTGGATGGCGGAGAATCTAAAAACCACACATTACAACGATGGCACACGCATATCCAAAGTGACGGATGCCGCAGAATGGAAGACTTTGACCACTCCCGCCTATTGTTGGTATAATAATGATTCCGTTACCAATAAAGCTACCTATGGTGCACTTTACAATTGGTACGTGGTAAATACAGGAAAGCTTTGCCCTAAAGGTTGGCATGTACCCAACGATACCGATTGGACAGCACTTACAACATATCTGGACGGTGCGAGCATTGCCAAGAGCTTACAGGAAATTGGCACAACCCATTGGCTTTACTCTGGCGGAAACAACAGTAGTGGTTTTACAGCCATTGGGAGCGGTTCCCGTGACTATGGCAATTTTGATTTCCTCTACTTTCGTCAGGGTGCTTTCTGGTGGTGTTCGAATATGAGCAGTACAAGCAACGCCTGGAGCCGTGACATACTTGACAGTTTTGACAAAATGGACCGCTACACTAAGCCTAAAGTTGCAGGATTTTCAGTTCGTTGTGTTATGAATACTGCAGCTGACTCAGTAAATGTAGTACAAAAAAAAGATACAATTGTTTTTAATCCTAATCTTACGTATGGAACAGTAACCGATAAGGAAGGTAATGTTTACAAAACTATAGCCATAGGCACCCAAGTTTGGATGGCTGAGAATCTAAGAACCACCCACTACAACGATGGCACACCCATATTCTACGAAACCGAAGATTCGAAATGGAAATACAAAAACTCCGAGGCCTATTGTTGGTATAATGATGATTCCGCTGCCTATAATCCCACTTACGGTGCACTCTACAACTGGTACGCAGTAAATACAGGCAAACTTTGCCCACCAGGATGGCATGTACCAAGCGATAGCGAATGGTCAACGTTAACCAATTATCTGGGGGGCGAAAGTATTGCAGGTGGCAAATTGAAAGAAATTGACACAAAGCATTGGTTAACACCAAACACAGCAGCCGACGACAGCAGTGGCTTTGCAGCTCTTCCGGGTGGCAGTTGTAGCGTTGATGGCGCATTCATAGAGGCAGGTAACACTTGTTACTTGTGGAGTTCTAGTGAACATAATTCAACACAGGCCTGGGGTCGGAACATGTATAGTGGTCAAAGCTACGTATACCGTTATGCCGAATATGCTAAGAATAGCGGGTTTTCAGTTCGTTGTGTTTCTAATATTGCGGTCTCAGTTAAAGAAACACTAAGCAAGGAACTTCCGGAAGCATTTGTTCTATTTCAGAATTATCCCAATCCGTTTAATCCAACAACGAGCATTTCATTTACTCTTCCATCAAAATCATTTATATCATTGGAAGTATTTGATCTTCTCGGACGCGAGGTAGCAACTCTTGTGAACGAGCAAAAGCCAGCGGGAACATATACACAGAAATGGAATGCAGCAAATGTATCGAGCGGAATTTACTTTTATCGTTTACAAGCAGGTAATTATATCCAGACGAAGAAATTACTTTTGCTGAAGTGACGCAAAATTCTTTTGTAGGGGCACATCACGATGTGCCCTTATGGAGCTGTCAAAGTTTTTGTGTCTTCAGGAGTTTTTTCCTGATGATTCATTGATGCTGTGATTATAAGTTATGATGGGGATACAGGGTCTATTCCGATAATGGTTTTACACATGACAATTATTTTCTGTTTCTCAGGAGCGCCGATCTAATTGTAGGAATACAGCGCTTTCTCTTGTAAGATGGAAATCGTTAAACGCACTTAAATAGGAGATATGTATGCAACCCAAAAATATTTTTTGCTTTTTTTTATCTATACTTGCAATATTTCTTTTTCTTGCAGGCAGTTCACTCCAAGCTCAAGTGAATGAAAAAATCGGCATTCCATTTCACAACAAACCGTGGGAAAAAGGTCAAGAAATAAAAATGCCTGCCCATGTCCTTCGTGATGGAAAGATGGTGGAATTTGAACATCCTTTTCGCCAATCTGCCCACCACGAAGAAATTCTTCGTACCCTGTCAAAACGCACCGCTGGACAGGCAACACAAAACATTTCTAATGGGCTAATTTTTCTTCTTGATACTGCCATCGCGTATACCACCCAGGACACAGCAAGATATTCCTTTTCCTATTCTGCAAACGGAAATACGCTCTCCTCATTAGAAGAACGATGGACAAACGGGCAATGGGAGAATTCTTATCGCGGTTCCTTCACATATGATAAAAACAGAATACTGATTTCCGAGTTATATGAAAACTGGGCAACCGCGCAATGGGAGAATTCCTCTCGCTACACCTACACGCACGATGCAAACGGATGGTATATTTCCTATTTATATGAACAATGGACAAACGGGCAATGGGTGAATTCTTACCGTTATACCGCAACATATGATGCACGGGGAGATCAGCTTTCCTATCTCGCGGAACAATGGATATCCGGTGGATGGGTGAATTTGTATCAATATACCTACACGTATGATGCAAAAGGAAATCAGCTTACATGGTTATATGGACAAATGGGCAATGGGTTAATTCTTCTCGCGGTACCGGCACGTATAACGCAAACGGAATGGATACTTCCTGGTTATATGAACAATGGACAAATGGGCAATGGGTTAATTCTTATCGCTTTACCTACACGTATGATGCGAATGGATATACTGCCCTCTTCAATTCAGAACAATGGACAAATTCTCTGTGGGAACCATATAATAGTAGTTGTTCGACATTAGACAGTGCGGGAAACGATATAGAAATATCCGGTTGCAAAATTATTCTTCAGTATAAACAAACTTTGATAGCAGCCGTATTCGAAGATATTGGAACTCCTACATCGTTTCAATTGTATCAGAACTACCCCAACCCCTTCAACCCAACGACGACCATTCGCTACAGTTTGCCGAATCGAAGTCATGCGGCATTGGCAGTCTTCAATACACTTGGGCAGCAGGTGGCAATTCTGCAAAATGGAGAACAGGATGCTGGGTTCCACGAGGTACAATTCGACGGCTCACGATTGGCAAGCGGTGTTTACTTCTATAGGCTTCAGGCTGGAGAATTTGTCCACACCAGCAAGATGTTGTTGACGAAGTAGCCGCAATTGTTTTTTGTGCCGTTAGGAGTTTTCTCCTGATGGCTCATTGAAGCTGTGAACGAATCTATTCTCAAGTACGAATGGTTCTAAAGCGCTCATACGTACATCGAGGATTACAGATTCACTCGCGTTTGTACCGCTTCTGAATCTTTACGGCAGTGATAGATTTAATGGGATTGTATTCACGTTATTATTTTAGCAGACTGGTATCTTCTATTAAAAATTTGCACTTTATATAAGATACTGTTACAAATATGCAGAGCTTCATAACTATTTACCTCATTAAACTCATATGGAGTTACATATGAAAAAAATTTACAGGAATCTTTCATCCTATGCAGGATGTTGCATGATGTTTATGCTCCTCTTCATAGCGGGCACTGCTAATGCCCAACTTGTTACAAACGGAGGGTTTGAAAGTTCCAACACCGGTGTGGTTTCCGGAACAGATGCTAAAGGTTGGCTCACTCAAGTCGCCGCAGCCGCAACTCCGCCGCCAGTGTTCGAAATTGTGAGCGATATGGTTGAACAAGGAAACCGTGCATTAAAAGTTACAGTTCACGGCCTAGGTACGAATCAATGGGATATTCAGATAGTTGCAGATAGTATTCCAGTGAAGCTGGGTGGAACGTATAATTACTCTATATGGGCAAAATCTCTTATAGCAGGCGCCCAAGTTAATTTCACGATTGGGAATTATGCATTCACTGATTACAATGCGATACGCCCTGCTACTCTTACTACTCAATGGCAGAAATTTACCATGCAATTTACGGTTAATGACAATCAAACTTTTATTCGCGGACCTATTCATTTCAATTATGCGGCGAATACCGGAAATACTATCTATATCGATAATTTGCAAATAGCCGACGTGAATGCAGGCAAAACACCTGTCATTGTGGAAGCAGAATCTGGAAATGTCGGCAGTAATTATTCGGTGCTCAAAGATGGTAACATAACGTACGTGACTCCAAAAACGAACTGGACAAGCCTCACTAACCCCGGTGATTCTAGTCGTACGATCACATATCAAATAACGTTTCCTGATTCCGGAAGCTATAATCTTTTTGCCCGTGTACGTGTCGGTTCGGGCGGATACGATGATGACAGCTTTTTCTACGGTCACGGGTTCGGTATAAAGAATGATACTTCATCTACTGATTGGTATATGGTCAATGGCCTTGGCGGTGCCGGATTTACAGATCCAGCCGCTTTTGTAGATGGTCCGGGATCACTTGGTAATAGTGTGTGGAAATGGATTAACATCACGAAAAATACATACAATAGTAAGGGGGATTCATTCTTCGTAAGCATGGACAGCCTTACAAAAACGTTTCAAGTTGGCAGCCGCGAAGACGGATTGGATATTGACAAGTTCGCCTTTGGCAAAACGTATTTATATTTTACAGTCGGAAATCTTGATAGCGTGCAGACTGGTTTAACTTCTTTAACGCCGTTTTGGAAAGGTCCGGCATTTGCAACCGGTATGTCTAAATTTATTGGTTGTGCGAACGATGGCCTGGACGCCAATTTCACTAAATATTGGAACCAGCTTACTCCTGAAAATGCAGGAAAATTTGGTTCCGTTGCTGGTTCGGCCGACTCATCTACATGGAAATGGAGCGATTTGGATGAAGATTATAATCTTGCAAAGAACAATCATATAATATTCAAAGATCATAATCTCATTTGGGGGGCGGAGCAGCCAGCGTGGATATCAGCTGCCGGGTTTGATTCTGCAAAACAGGTAAATGCGGTTGAACAATGGATTCGAATGGTTGGTAATAGGTATCCCGCAATAGATATGATCGATGTCGTGAATGAACCTCTTTCTGGACATAATCCGCCTGATGGAGGCGGATCACCAGCGCGCGCAAATTACAAGAATGCTCTAGGCGGTAATGGCATAACAGGATGGGATTGGGTAATATGGGCTTTCCAGAAGGCTCGACTCTATATGCCCAACACAAAATTATTATTAAATGAGTACGACATTATCGAAGACAATTCTGCTACGACTTCGTACCTAGAAATTATTAATTTATTAAAGAATAGGGGCCTCATCGATGGCATTGGTGTGCAGGGGCACCACATGGAGCTGGAAAATGCGGATACAAATGTCATGAAAGTTAATTTGGATAGGCTTGCTGCTACAGGGCTGCCGGTTTATATTTCCGAATTCGATTTAGGGAACCTTGGCAATATCGGTACACCTGACGATAACCAGCAGCTGCAATCGTACCAAAAAATATTTCCTGTATTGTGGAAACATCCTGGAGTTAAAGGCATTACCTTTTGGGGATATATTGAAGGTGCTATCTGGGAATATTCGTCTACCGCATATCTAGTACGGGCAGATGGTACTCCAAGATCCGCATTATTGTGGTTAGCTCAATATGTAAAAGATAATCCAATGACGGGCGTGGAAATAACGACTTCGGGAGTACCGTCCGCGTATCAATTGGAACAGAATTATCCCAATCCCTTTAATCCATCGACGAGCATTTCATTTACTCTTCCATCGAAATCATTTGTATCACTGAAAGTATTTGATCTATTGGGACGCGAGGTAGCAACTCTGGTGAATGAGCAAAAGCCAGCGGGAACATATACACAGAAATGGAATGCAGCAAATGTATCGAGCGGAATTTATTTCTATCGGTTGCAGGCTGATAAATTCACAGAAACAAAAAAACTTGTATTGCTCAAATGAGATAGTTGAACGAATATAAGTAGTTCGAAATAAAATTGGAAAAATAGAAGTAGAATTGCTGGAGAGCGGGAATAAAACAAGTAAAATCTAACTATTTCGCTCAATAACAAAACGAATAAATTGAAGGAGAGATTGTTTCTCCGGAGAATCAGGAAAGGAGGAGAGACAAGCGCGAGCGAGTGCTGCGAACTTTTCCGCTTTTTGAAGTGCATACTCGATGCCGCCGTTATTCCGGACAAAGTCAACGATCCAAGTAATATCTTTTTGCTTCGCACCTTTTTTTACGAATCGCAATGCTCGCTGTGCTTCATGACGGTCGCATTGATGAAGAGCATAAATCAGTGGCAATGTGAGTTTTTTTTCTTTAAGATCAGCTCCTGTTGGTTTACCAAGAATGTTCTTTCGTCCGAGATAATCGAGAAGATCGTCCCGTATCTGAAATGCCAATCCGACATTTTCGCCGTACGCTTTCAGCAAATTCCTTTTCTCCGGATCTTCTGTCGTACTTGCCGCACCGATATCCGTGCATGCTGAAAAGAGCGATGCCGTCTTATCGCTGATGATCTTAATGTAAGTCTCTTCGTCAATATTCAACTGTCGGCTTTTTTGAATTTGCAGCAATTCTCCTTCGCTCATGCGTTTCACTGCGAAGGATGTTGAATTTAAAAAGTAATAATCATGATGCTGTAACGATAACAACAAACCGCGTGAAAGAAGATAATCGCCCATCAGCACAGCCACTTTATTTTTCCAGACAGCGTTGATGGATGCAAAACCGCGGCGAGTATCGGCATCGTCGACAACATCATCGTGAACAAGTGTAGCGGAATGCAGAAGCTCGATGAGTGTAGCAGCGCGGTAGGTGCTGTCATTGATCTCGCCGCATAACTTTGCACTGAGCATCACGAGTAAGGGGCGAACGCGTTTGCCCTTCTGGCGAAGGATGTAGCGGGTAATGAGATACACCAGAGCGACCTGAGACCGCATCGCCTCCCGAAAAACGCCATCGAACTTCTTGAGTTCTTGTGTGACCGGCTCGCGAATACTATCGAGTGAACTCTCTGATGGACGAAAAATACTCATGCGGCATCCTCAGGAGAAGCCGCTGTCTTTTTTTGTGAATACTTTGAGATAAAAATGCTGACCTCATATAAAAGGATCATTGGTAGAGCGAGAAGAGTTTGCGTTACCATATCAGGGGTCGGTGTAACGACTGCAGAAATAATAAAGATGACAACAATGGCGTGACGGCGAAACTTGCGCATGAAGCCGGGAGTCAATATTCCCATCTTGGATAAAAAATAAGAGATCATGGGAAGTTCAAAAACGAGTCCGGCACCAAGTAATAAGGTAAGCATAAAGCTCACGTATTGATCAAGAGCAATATGGAGTTCGATGTTTTGAGTGCCAAAGGTCGAAAAAAAAGTGAGAGCAGTCGGTAAGAGGACGTAATATCCGAATACTACGCCGGCAAAAAAACAAAACGATGTGAAGAAGACAATACGCGAGATGTAGCGGCGTTCTTTTGGGAGCAATCCAGGAGCGACAAACGTCCAAAGACAATAAATGGTATACGGCATGCTGAGAATAATTCCGCATATCAGTACAGCCTCCATATACAGCATCACAATACCGTACGGCGAAAGCACTTGTACCTTTAAGCCCAATGACCGAAGCGGATGCAACAGTACACTTTGAACAATAAAATCAGCGAAGAAAACACAGAGGATTGTGCCGACAAGAATTCCTATGAGCGCTTTGATGATTTTTGAACGAAGCTCGTCGAGGTGTTCCAGAAAAGACATTTCCTTTTGGCTGGGAGATTTTCCAGCCGATTGGAATATCTTACCAAGAATGGCTTGGGTGATGCTCATCAAGAACCACTATATTAATTCTGGGTACAACGGGAATTTTGCGCAGAGTGTTATTACATCTTCGCTCACTTGCTTCAGTACTTTTTCATCCGTCCGGTTGCACAGTGCACGATCGATGAAGCCCGCAATGATTTCCATTTCCGGTTCTTTCAGTCCGCGCGTTGTAACAGCTGGCGTGCCAATGCGAATGCCGCTGGTAATGAGCGGTGATTTGTCGTCGAATGGCACGGCATTTTTATTCACCGTAATGCCTGCGAGATCCAGCGCTTCCTGAGAATCTTTACCTGTGAGATTTTTATTACGTAAGTCGAGCAACATGAGATGATTGTCTGTGCCGCCGGAAATAATATTATAGCCCCGTTTTACTAATGCCGCCGCAAGAGCATGAGCGTTCTTGATAATTTGTTCTGCATAGGTGCGGTATTCCGGCAGGAGATTTTCACCGAAAGCAACTGCTTTTGCAGCTATGACATGCATGAGGGCTCCGCCTTGAACACCGGGAATTACCATCGAATCAATTAACTCCGACATCATCTTCTTGCGGCCGGATTTTGGTGCTACCTGTCCAAATGGATTCTCGTAATCCTTGCCGATAAGAATGAGTCCGCCGCGAGGGCCTCGGAGCGTTTTATGAGTTGTCGATCCAACAACGTGACAATAAGGAAGCGGATCGTTATGCAATTTTGCCGCGATCAATCCTGCCGGATGAGCAATATCGGCAAAGAGGAATGCACCCACCTTGTCCGCTATCTCGCGGAACGCTTTATAATCGATATTGCGCGAATAGGCACTCGCTCCAACTGTAATCATTTTGGGTTTGTCGCGCTTTGCCTTTTCTTCAACATCGTTGTAATCGATGTATCCCGTATCCTTCGAAATGCCATAGGCTGTAAAACGATATAATTGACCGGAAAAGTTCACCGGAGATCCATGCGTCAAGTGGCCGCCATGAGAAAGATTCATACCCAGGACAGAGTCGCCAGGTTTGATGAAAGAGAAATAAACTGCCATGTTTGCCTGCGAACCGGAATGCGGCTGCACATTGACATATTCAGCCCCGAATATTTTTTTTGCACGATCGCGTGCAAGATTTTCGGCAATGTCGACAAACTCGCAGCCCCCATAATAACGCTTTGCAGGATATCCCTCCGCATATTTGTTCGTCAGAGCGCTGCCCATTGCTTCCAGTACGGCAAGGCTCACGAAGTTCTCGGAAGCGATAAGTTCCAGCTTGGTGTTTTGTCTATGGACTTCGCTTTGAATGGCGGCATAGACTTCTGAATCGGAGGTCTTAAGATTTTTCATGGGCAGGCTCTTTAAGGAAATTGGTTAAGAGAGTGATGAACATTTTAATGGATTCTAGAGATTTGTCAACGAGTGAATCTTTTCTATGCGGCACATATGTCGCTCACCGCCGCTAAAAGGGGTTGAGAGAAACGTCTTTACAATTTCTGTTGCTGTTTCCCAGCTGACGATGCGTTCCCCAAAACAGAGAATATTGGCATCGTTATGTTCGCGTGAAAGCTTTGCAGAGGCAGGGGATTCACAGGTAGCGGCCCGGATTCCTTTATGTTTGTTGGCGACAATTGACATGCCAATTCCCGTTCCACAGATTAAAATACCCTGGAGGCATTTGCCGGATGCGACCGCCTTCGAAACAATATGTGCAATATCTGGATAATCGACGGAATCTGGAGAAGTAGTACCAAAATCCTGGTAAGGCTTTTCGATTTCATCCAGAAGCTTTTTCAATTGCGTTTTATATTCAAACCCCGCATGATCACTGCCGATAGCTATCATAGAATTTACTCTTCATCAAATTTGAGAAACCAAAGTTCGCTTGCGGATACAGCAACAGAAAGACGAATGATTGTGTCTTTCTGCAATTTATTATCGGTCGTGCCGCGCATCCCAACCTGCAAACCGATATTGAGCCAAGACTCAGGTCCCATAGGAAGTCCGACACCGCCGCTCATTAAAACCTCGTTGATACCTGTACCGTTGATTTGGTAGTACGTGGAGTTATACGCAAATCCGGCACGGTAAAATATGCGTTTCCAAAATGTATCTGCTCCTTTTTCAGGTATCGCCTCGAAACCGATACTCGTACGATAAGAATTCCGAAGTGTAGCTGGATCCAAAGCGAAAGGCTTGAGGTTTCCCCAATTTTCAAATACGAAGTCGCCGAGGAATCTGTACCGGTTTTGATGTAAATAAGAGAGTCCAAAACCTACAGAAAGGGGAATGTCCGCAGTACCATTTTGATTAGTTGTATCGCCTTCTGAATAAATCCTCTCAGCATTCGCATCGAGCGAACTTGCAGTCCTCAGTGTCAACCCAAGGGACAAGTTATGCAGCGAGGGAAGACCGAGGAGTTGGCCTAAACCTTCATAAATTGCTCCCAACGTGAATGTGAAACCGGAATAATAAATAGTACGATCAAAAGTAGTGCTGGTGTATTCGCTATTATCAAAACTGGATGTTTGATATTGACGTGTGCGGCCATACATATAATTCAAACGACCGCCGATATGTAAAGCGTTGAGCGGTGTTCCAGAAAGTCCCAGTCCTAAATAGGAGAGACCTCCGCTGCCGTAAGAAATTTGATTTTGATGTTGAATAGATCCGGATAGGGTGTCAAAGTTGGAAGAGCTAATAGCATAATTCACCTTGCTATACGGAGTGGCTTCTATTGACATGACAATGCCATTTTCTCGAGATATTGGAAATGCAAAGGCAAGGCCTTGAAATCCGCCTGTAGAATTGAACGAAGAGCCGCTGCTATCTTTCGAGGAAAAGCGGTTGTATTCATATCCGGCAGAAAATCTCGTAAAATTAATACGACTCATACCGGCGGGATTCAAGAGGTTTATACTTCCATCATCCACAAGGGCTATACCTGTTCCTCCCATTGCATAGATTCGACTATCGCCATAGCGGAGTATGTCTCCAAATCCAAACCTTGAATAAGATGATCCACCTGCATGGGCGACAAGGGGGAAAAGAACTGCAAAGATTGTCAGAATAACTTTGATTCGGAAATAGTTCATAGTCAAAGGCTGTGTCAACGTTTGATAGAGTACGTGATGATAATTCTTGGTCTAAGTTGCATGTCGGAGGCACCTTCGCTAAAAATCGTAAATAAATCAAAAGAGTAACTTTCAGAATAACCGCACAACGCAACCTTCCGCGCTGAGGAATTATTCAACCAACGATTAACGAGCCCCGCTGATTCAAATGAATACATAACACGGCCGAAATTGTCTGTCGAACGCAGGCTCAATGCAGAAAACGATCCATCAGATATACTGTCTGTACTTACGGAGAGTGCATAGAGTGAATCATCCAAAAATGGAGTAGGGAAAAAATTGGATTGAGGTGAAGATTTGCTCTGGTCTAATGTTACTTGAAGAACCGCCCGATGAATAGAAACAGGCCAAGACGTCAAGATTTTATCAAACGAGATAAGTCCTCGATAGGAAATGCCGCTTTGGATATAAATCAAATTGTTATCAGTTATGAGACTTGCACGGTCAATTGTAGAAACGTATTTCGAACTGCTCAATTTGTGAACATACGTATTGGGACCGTAGGTTCCATTATAATTAACATAAAGTGTAGGCTGATAGGATGTATCAGATGCGTAATACGAATAAAATCCTCTGATTACATTTGAGACCGACGGATCCGGACTAAAGATAATCCCATCATTCAATTGCAACGTGTCTGAATTTGTGGAGAACCACTCGCGGAGCATAGTAGTGTCTGGAATGTCAATCGTTACCCAATCGGTGTCTCCTGCCTGAATTGTGGAGGAGTATTTAGTGCTGATATCGTAATAGTAATTATAGGGGGGCTGGCCAACAGTGTTGAGATTAAGCGAATCATAGGTAAGCGAGTCGCCTCCCCAACTTGCTCGTGCACGAAACGCATTAATGTGCAAATCAGACATCGACTCGCCAAAATGGTAGACTGATTTTAATCGAATCGTCCCACTGGTAATCGCCGCACCTATCATGGTGTCGGGCCATGAACTAAATTTCAAGCATGCCCAAGCTTGACATGATTGATATTTGCCAAGCATGAATCGGTCAATCGACGATGTGAATAAATGTTTTGGAAGAGAGGAGTGACCTGTGGCATAGAACGTATCAACTTGGACAGTACCATAGTCTTCTGCTGGTAATAGCAGGGCTCCGACTGGATCCGGGGCATCATTACATCCTAAGAATAAACACAACATTGTTTCTGTGCAGAAGAGGAGAAAAAAACGTGGTAACTTCAAAATTCGGTATCCTTTAATCTTTTTTCAAGTACTGTGAGATGAGAAAGCGAATAAATTATTCTGGTACCTTTACGCACAGCCTTCTGGTGGCTGCCGTACGAAAAACATACACAACACGGGGGAGTCAATGTAAAGCCATTTCTCTGGCAGGAACAAGTTCTGTTGCTGCTGACGATGCCGTTGTGATTGCAAACAATTCCAGTGTCATCCAGTGCTATACGTTATGCCTTAAAAGTTCTTTATATAAATTGATGTACTTCCGTGCAGAGTTTTCCCATGAAAAATCTTGCATCATGCCATTTCGCATGAGCCGCTTCCACTCTTCGGGTTGTTGAAAGACCTTCAGCGCACGCTGAATGATTTTCATCAATTCCTTCGAATCATACTTTTCAAACTTGAAACCGGTTCCTTTTCCATTTCCCGTATAATCTTCCACTGTGTCATCTAACCCACCGGTCGCACGAACAACAGGAACCGTACCATAGCGCATACTGTACATCTGATTCAGACCACATGGTTCGTACTTAGACGGCATAAGGAACATATCCGTTCCAGCTTCGATCAAATGTGCAACTTCATTGTCGTACCCGATGACCACCGCAATGCGTTTGGAGTGTTTCTTTTGAAGAGCTTCAATTTTCTTTTCGTATTCTCTTTCTCCTGCTACTAACATCACGAACTGTACGTCAAGCCGAATAATATCCTCAATAATTTCGAAGAGAAGGTCGAATCCCTTCTGATCTGCAAGGCGACTGATCATGCCGATCACTGGGCAGTTCTCAGAAAATTCTAAACCGAATTTTGTAAGCAAAGCTCGTTTATTATCTACCTTTGCTTCGATGGATTTTACATCATATTTTCGAAAACAGAATTCATCTGTGGCAGGGTTCCAAATTTGATAATCGATGCCATTGAGAATTCCATGCAGGTCTTTTCGACGGGTCAAAAGAAGTCCGTTGAGCCCGGCACCTATTTCGGGAGACGTACAGATTTCATCGGCATATTTTTCGCTTACAGTTGTTATAACGTCAGAGAAAAACAATCCAGTTTTGAGGAAGTTGAAGTTTCCGTATGCTTCCACACCGTTGGGACGGAACAACTCTTCAGGCAAATTTGATTTAACAAAGGACTCCTTTGAAAATGCACCCTGGTATCCCATGTTATGGATCGTGAAAACCGTTTTCATCGATTTGAAAAACGGATCAGTCGAGTACATCGTTTTAAGATAGGCGGGGATAAGTCCTGCCTGCCAATCGTTGCAATGGATGATGTCCGGCTGCCATCCAAGCCGCTTCAAGGTTTCTATAACACCACGGCAGAAGAATATGAACCGTTCATCATTGTCCTTATAATCTTTTTTCGTTGTAGGGCTTTGGTAGATGCCGTCGCGTCCAAAGTAATTTGCATTATCGAGAAAATAGACTTGAACTTTTTCTTTTAAATTATTGATAAATGATGATTTTACGTTGCCAAGTTCGTTTGAATTGCCGACTGGAATGGGTATCCCATGGAGACGGATGATATCGTGTAATCTGAACTTCCGTTCGCCGATAAATCGATATCGCGGCATCATGATACGAATTTCGTGTCCGAGATCTTTGATTGCTTTAGGAAGAGCTCCAGATACATCAGCAAGCCCGCCAGTTTTTGCGAAAGGATATACTTCGCTCGTAACAAAAAGAATGTTCAGTGGTCTAGACATATTACCTAAATGAGGATAAATTCTTTTGATTAAAATAATTTAGCAAAATATTGCCAGAACTGCAAAACAAATCATCGATCTAAGAAAATTCCAACATTGAAAATTGAGAATAGATCATAAATTTAAGTTGCAGAATACAATAATCGATTAGAATTTTATAGTTGAAATTCATCCAAATGATAGAAAATACAGATTATCAGCTATAGATTTGATTATACCAGTTCGTAACTCAATGACTTGACAATCTTCGTTTCATTCGCTATCTTTTATACAATAATAATAGAATTAGTACGTTTATGGAGATTGTATCGAAGGCTTGGTAAAGGTTTGTTCCTTAAGTAATTCGCTCTCGTTGGCGCTATAAGAATTATGTATGGAGTATAAACCTTTTTCAAGTTCGGCTGGCAACCTCCAACAGAAGAGTTTAGCCGAACGAGAAAGTATACTTTCTCTCGTTTGGCTTTTTTTTTATGAACAATACTTTTATAAGTACAATATTATTGCTACTCGGAACGCTGACGGTCAGTGCTCAGCCGTTGACAGATATCCGAATTATAACTGAAGATCAACAATCCGTTGTTCTTGAATTTACTCCGCACATGCGTACCGAACATGTGAATGGGACGCATGGTGGTGTCTTTACACGATTTCGTTTCTTCGAAAGTCAAACGACATTTGATTCTGCTGGACAGGCAGATTTCACACGGAATATTCTGTTGCTTCTTCCGTCAACGCGATTTTCGTTCCAAGTGCTGAGTAGTGAATTTCAAATTAAAGATTCGATACGCCTTCTCCCGAAACCGGCTATGAAATCTCTCAAAGATTTTGGAATAAGTGAAACCTACGACGACACGAAATTCATCCAAGTTGCACGATCTTCATCACAAAGTACACTTGCCGAAGTTACTCGTGTCGGGAAAACGAGTCTCGGTTTCATGGCAACGCTTGTACTGCACCCCATCCAAGTAATAGATAAAGAAAAGGTAAGAGTGTATTCGCGAATACTCATCAGACTTGAATTCAAAGATGCTTTCACGGAAGGCATGCGGTCCACCTGCTTTTTAAGAGGAGAACTACCTCGGAAAGTACAGCTTTCCAAAACGATGCAAACACGTTTACGTAAAATCAGGGCGGGTAATTCTCCCCTTGCACAGGGAGATTGGTATAGGATCGACGTGACAGATGCAGGTATGTATAAAATGGATTTTACCTACTTACGTAGTTTGAATATTTCAGTTAATGATATCAATTCAATCCGGTTGTTTGGGAATGGCGGATTGGTAATCCCTGACAACAATTCAGATTCGACCATAGATTCATTAGTGGAAATTCCGAGGCTTGTGGTAAGGAATAATATTAATGGTGTCGACACAGCGGATTATATCGTCTTTTATGGACGAGGAGTAAAGGGTTGGAACTACAACGCAAACAGCAAAACATTCCATCATTATACTAATCCTTATACTGAAAAAAATTCCTATTTCTTTACAGTAAGTCAAGATGCAGGAAGGCAGATGGATTCCATTGTCTCTCCAAATCCGACTTCGACGTCAGAACAATATTTTCAGGAAAAAATATTTCTTGACACCGCGCACACAAATCTTTTAAACTCAGGAAGAA
>PMDB01000103.1 GCA_003155495.1 Ignavibacteriota bacterium | reverse complement strand
GCAGGAAACGCGGCATTGAAATTAGTAAAAGAAAATATTGGTGCGACAGAACGATTCATGGAACATCTTGCGAAAGTTCTATAATACAAAACAAAGTAATCATTGAAATGACTCTCTCATGAAAATAGCGTACTTCGATACAATCTCCGGCATCAGTGGTGATATGACACTGGGTGCTTTCGTCAGCGCAGGTATTTCCATTGACGAGCTGCTTTCTGAACTCCAGAAACTCAAATTAAACGGATTCGAACTTTCGGCACAGCATATCACACGAAACGGTATTGTCGCCGTTAAAGTGGATGTCATCATCTCCGAACAACCGCATTACCATCGGCATTTGAAAGACATAGAAACGCTTATTGACAAGAGTGAGCTTTCCTTGAATGTAAAAGAACGTGCAAAGAAAATATTTCATGAAGTCGCAGTTGCAGAAGCAAAAGTTCATAACACGAGCATCGAAAAGGTGCATTTTCATGAAGTCGGAGCAATCGATTCATTAGTAGATATTGTAGGAGCGTCGATCTGTTTAGAATGGTTTGGCGTTCAAGCCGTCTATTCATCGCCGATGAAGGTTGGCAATGGTGGCATGGTAAAAACCCAGCATGGCATGCTGCCCGTTCCTACCCCTGCGACGATGGAAATCCTCAAAGACTATCCTGTTGTCCTGACGGATGTTCCGTTTGAGCTTACGACGCCAACCGGAGCTGCAATTGTCAAAGCGCTTTCGCAGGGTGTGTTAACCATAGAAAAATTAAAAATCTCCGCCATTGGTTATGGTGCAGGTGGACGCGAGATTGAACAGCTTCCGAACCTCCTGCGTGTTCTCATCGGTGAACTGGAACCGGAATACCTTGCCGATGAAATTGTCAGCGTTGAAACCAACATCGACGACATGAACCCGGAAATTTATCCGTACGTCATTGAGAAGCTTATAACTGCGGGTGCGCACGATGCCTATCTTATTCCGATTGTGATGAAAAAAGGCCGGCCCGGTATTCTTCTTTCGGTACTTGTAGAGCGCGCAAAGATCGATAGAATCCTTGAGATTTTTTTTCGCGAGACAACAACCCTCGGTGTGCGCATTCAACCGGTTGAGCGAAAGAAACTGCCCCGCGCTCATAAGCAGATGAATTCATCGTTCGGCCTGATTTCTGTCAAACTCATCACGGTTGAAGGGAAAGAACAATTGCGCGTAGAGTTCGAAGAATGTAAACGGATCGCATCTGAGAAGAATATACCTCTTGCAGAAGTCTATCGGATTCTTGAACGCGAGTTGAACGGTTGAGGTCGATTTATCCTTCCTTCAGCGAGAATCGTTTATTTATCACTCTTCGGTAATTTGTGCAGCAGTTTCTCGTCGATATCGCCCTCCCTGTTCCCATCGACCGCACGTTCACATATCTCATTCCACCTGAACTTCAACCTTCAGTTCTTCCAGGTAAACGCGTGCTTGTTCCCTTCGGAAATAAACATCTCACCGGTGTCATCGTTGGATTGCCGGTAACGACGGATGTCCGCGGACTCAAACCGGTAACTGACATTCTCGATACGAAACCGACATTTTCACCTGAAATGCTTTTGCTTACTCAGTGGATCGGTGAATACTATTTTACACCATGGGGCGAAGTACTAAGAGCGGCAACACCGCAGGGATTGTCGCAGGAAAGCAAGCAGACTGTCCGCTTGGTTGCTCAAGATATTGAAGTTCTTCTTCAGGCAACGAAGAAATCTGCGCCGCGGCAGCACGCCATACTGCAGGCATTAGCTGATGGTGTACCCTTGAACCTTGCGCAAATCCAGCGGAAATCGCACACGAAAAGTATTCATGCAGTTTTGAGCGAGATGCACCAACGAGGATGGATTTCTATTACAGAAGAAATCGAAAAGCCGAAAGCAAAGCCGAAGTTGGAACATTTTGTTGCCATAACAGCCAGCGGATTGGAAATTGTTATGGATCAAATAAGCACAGCATCACTTTCTGCCAAGCAGCTTTTCATTCTTGAAGCACTCCGAAAGGAAATATCTTCCAATACAAATGCGGTTGAAATAAAATCCTTTTTGCAGCGCTATCACGCCTCGCTTTCTTCTCTGAAGACACTCGTGAAAAATGGTCTGCTGTATATGAGCGAGCGTGAAATATTTCGTCGCTCAGAGTATGAGACAATCGAACCGCTGCCTAATATCACGTTGAATACTGATCAGCAGTATGCACTGAATGAAATCGTCAAGGCGACAACAGTCGGAACTTTTCGGGCGTTTCTTCTCCACGGTATCACGGGAAGCGGAAAAACGCAGGTGTATATCGAAGCAATCCGCAATGTCATGGCGCTTGGTAAATCAGCTGTTGTTTTAGTGCCGGAAATTTCACTCACACCGCAAACGGTTCGACGATTCAAAGCACACTTTGGCGATAATGTCGCAGTGATGCACAGTCAAATGTCCATTGGTGAACGGTACGATGCATGGCGTATGGCGCATCAAGGGAAAGTAAAGATCGTCATCGGGCCTCGCTCGGCAATCTTTGCACCTTTGGAAAACATCGGGCTGATCGTAGTCGATGAAGAGCACGACAGCTCTTACAAACAATTCGATGCTGCACCGCGCTATAACGCTCGCGATGTTGCACTTGTCCGTGCATCGCACATCAAGGCTATAGTTGTTCTCGGGTCGGCGACGCCATCGGCGGAAAGTTATGCCAACGCCATCCATGAAAAGTACACACTTCTTGAACTTCCCAATCGTGTTGATATCGCTCAGCTTCCAACGATCGACATTGTCGATATGGCAAAAGAACGGCGGCGTGTGTATGAAGACCTGAAAATAGAGATTAAAAAGAGTGCGAAACCATTTCCTAAACGTCTACCGGATTCTTCTATTTCGCAGCTTCTCCGGTCACAAATTACCAAACGTCTTGAGCGCAAAGAAGGAACTATTCTTCTCCAGAATCGGCGCGGTTTTTCGCATGTCATGGAATGCTACGAATGC
This sequence comes from Ignavibacteriota bacterium, assembly GCA_003155495.1. GTDB lineage: Bacteria > Bacteroidota > Ignavibacteria > UBA10030 > UBA10030 > Fen-1298. The sequence goes on along the minus strand of PMDB01000103.1, from coordinate 24,786 downwards.
GGCTACGTAGAAAAGTGCGACAACTGTGAAGTCTCGTTGACGTTCCACACGACGAAAAAACATCTTCGCTGTCACTACTGCGGCTTTGTTAAGAAACCACCGACAATCTGCCCGAAGTGCAGCAGCATAGAACTGCGCATGCATGCATTCGGCACTCAACAAGTACAACAAGAATTACAGGAACTCTTTCCAAAGGCAGTCATCCTGCGGATGGATCGTGATACCACAAGCGGCAAAGGAGCGCACAATAAAATTCTGAAGCAGTTTGAATCCGGTGAAGCAGATATTCTCCTCGGCACTCAGATGGTTGCCAAGGGATTAGATATTCCGCGCGTAACCCTGGTCGGCGTGATTTCTGCCGATACGCAAATGCTGCTTCCGGATTTCCGCGCTTCTGAGGAAACCTTTCAACTGCTTACACAAGTCGCAGGCCGCGCAGGCAGAAGCACGCTTGCAGGCGAGGTTGTTATCCAAACACTCCAGCCCGATCATTACAGCTTAAAACATGTGATCACACATAATTTTACGGGATTCTATCAGGAAGAATTGGAATATCGGCGTGAATTATATTATCCGCCATTTTCCCGGATTGTGCTTTTAGAATTTTCTGGCGAACGGGAAAATGAAGTCCAACACCATGCAATGAAATTTGCCGAGTTTCTCGCCATGCACAACCAGCAAAAAAAGTTCATCATTCTGGGACCTGCTGATGCCGCCATTCCAAAGATTAAAAATGTCTATCGCAAACATGTGTTGGTGAAAGACTTGAAAAGCAGCGATCCTTCCGGTTCGTTTCTTCGCTCTGCCCTCCTCAAAGCAAAAGCACAGTACGAAGCATCTCCGCTTGTTGTTCACAAGAAAATAAAAATGATTATCGATGTGGATCCGCAAGGGATGATGTAAATGGTACTGCGCGATCTTCTTTTCAAGAATATAAAACTGTCAATGCACTCGACGTTTGAGATTTTAAATCAGCCATCTCCATTAAATTTAGAATACCCGAAAAGAGTAAAACAGCTTTTAATAATTACGATTTTTATCTTTATTTTCTTTATTGTCTATAAACCTTTCGGATTGAATAACGAGACATTTATTAACTGCATGATAATGTCCGCATACTATAGTGCGGTAGGGCTCGTTATAGGGATTATTAATGTAATTATCATCCCCTTTTTTTTACCAGGTTTATTTAAAGAATTTTCGTGGACTCTTAAAAGAAACATCGTTTGGGGCTTTTGGAATTTATTTAGTTTTGCTTCTTTAATTTTTATAGCACACAATATTTATTACCATTTTTACAATTTCACACTTCAAGCATATTTATTGTCTTTCTATTATGTGTTTATTTTGGGCTTTCCTTTAATTATCGTATCAAACATTCTCTATCAAAATTACCTGCTGAAGAAGCACCAAGGAATCGCAGAAGCTCTCATTAAAAATTCTTTCTGTTAAAGGTCAGTCATTTTCAGAAGATCAAGTAGAGCTTATGATCAACAAATCTAAGAAGGTTCACATCCCAATTCATACATTATTGTATATCGAAGCTGTGGGAAACTATATCAATGTAGTTTATAATAACAACGGTATAAAAAAAATTATTGTACGGGAAACGCTCGGCAACATTGGACAGAAAACCCGCGCTTCACAAAATATAGTTTGAGTACATCGTTCATATCTGGTAAATCTTTATTACATAATGAAGATCACCGGTGATTCTCAGGGATTAAAAATACATTTAAAGAAAATTGACAATATTATTCCTGTATCAAGAAGCAAAATAAAGAAATTCAGAGAGTTAATTTATGATAATAATTAAAATATTTCTGCAATTCGTCACTTTTCCCTGCCACTCATCCCATCTATAAGTCGGTTTTCGTGATACCCATTGTATATTTAAACTGATCGTTTGTCCTGCTGTACGAGCAGGATCATTAATGTTCTACATACAAAGGAGAAAATCATGAAAAACGGAATATTCATAATCATTTTGTTTGCTCATTTGCATGTTGTTAATGTATTTGCGCAAGGCGAGTATCTAATTAAGAATGTATCAGTCATTACTATGGAATCGGATAGTATACTTGAGCATACAGACGTCTTGATCTCGGGTAGTCGAATAACATCCATTGGCCAGGGATTGAAGGTTGATAGTTCGAAAGTGGCAGTTATTAACGGAAAAAATAAGTACTTAATTCCAGGGCTTGCCGATATGCACATGCATTTTTGGGGAGATTCAACTGCATTGCGACTCTACCTTGCAAATGGGATAACAACCATTCGTTGTATGTCAGGAAAACCTGAATACATAAAATGGCGAAAAGAAATAGATGAGGGAAAGAAAATCGGCCCGCAATTGTATTGCAATGGACCGCTGATGAACGATGTCAATTTTATTGCGTCGTATATGCCGTTATCTCCCTGGTTTCTCTTCTTTGGAACAAACATCATTTTGTTTTCAAGTGTATCCTACTTTCTCTTGCGATTCTTTTTTCGAAAAGAAATTAAAACAAATCCAAAAAGGACTTTTATCGAATTAGGATTACCGGTTCTCTGTATTGGTATCAGTTACGCGGTTACATGGTTCATTTGGTCAACCCCACAGGTCGCTGGTGAAGAAGTGTGTCCCTTTGCGAAAGACTGGGAAGTACGAAAAGCTGTACGGGAACAGGCAACAATAAGGTATGATGCAATTAAACCATACTCATCGATGACTCACAGTGAATTTATTGCAATGATGGAAGAAGCCAATAAGCAAAATATTCCAGTTGTTGGGCATATACCAGTCAGTGTGTGTATTGATGATGTAATAAATTATAAAATGGCTGGATTAGCTCACGTTGAAGAATTAAGGTGTCAATTTTATAAAGGGTACGACTTCAGCGGATGGAATATTTCTTACGATAAAATAGATACAACTGGTTTGGATAATATTACCCGAAGATTGAAGATTGCTAATATTTTCGTTACTTCATCATTAATTCCCTGTAAAGAATATATTGACAGGCAAATAAATGATTCTGTTCTCTTTAGTAAGCCAGAAATGAAATATTTTCCTTTAAAAACGCTCAGCAGATCTAAAAGGGAAGGATTTAAAAATCGAGAGCAATACCCGGAAAAAGAATATTGGTTACTCACGACAATGTTCAAATCGTGCCACAATAATGGTGTACGAATTGTTTTAGGTACAGATTCCCGATGGGCAAATGATGTCCATGGTTTTGCGGTTCACGATGAATTAAAACTCTTAGTATAAAACGGATTAAGCAATTATGAGGCATTACAAGCTGCCACAAAAAATGCAGCTATTTCGATACATGCTTTCAATGAATGGGGTTCTGTGAGTGAAGGCAAAATTGCGAATCTACTCTTGCTTGATAAAAATCCTCTTGAACACATTGAAAATACAAAATCAATTAGTGGTGTGTTTTTAAAAGGTACATGGTATGATCATAGAGCGTTAGAGAATATGCTTCAGGAGATTTATGAATACAATCGAAATAATGATAGGATTATTTCTGCACGTCCTTAATCAGTAATAATACAACTTTACTGATCTATAAAAATTCTTTGCGGAACATAGAGAATACAAAGACAGGTAATCAATTAGATTTTACTGTGAACTAATTCTGCGGCTTTTCTTCCGCTCATTACTGCTCCTTCTATTGTCGCCGGATATCCAGTTGCAGTCCAATCACCTGCAAGAAATAAATTAGGGAACGAGGTGTTTGGAAGAGGGCGAATTGCTTCGAGTCCGGGTGAAGGAGAAAATGTTGCACGTTTCTCTTTTATCACAACTGAATGAACAATATTCGCATTTTTTGCTTTCGGCAGTACCCTCCGTAAATCTATCAATGCGATTGTCAGCAGTTCTTCCTTGCTCATCTCCATAAATTCCTGCGCTCCACTGATCACCAATGAGAGATGCTGTCCCTTTTCTTTTTGTTGTTTCACTGCTTTACTGACCAGGGGACTAAGGAATTTCAAACTTTTATCGAATACCCATTGCACTCGCGTGTCGACCAGAGCAGCAAATTCTTCTTCCATAATTTTCCGGTCAAACCACAATTGAAGTGAAATGATGGATGATGGTTTGAACCGATCCCAATCACAGATCTCTCTGGATGGTGTCTTAATCACCAACTCAGAACTTATACCGCTGTTGGAAAGTATCCGATCAAGCCCAAACCACGGGACAGCGCTGAGGAACACCTGTGCGCGAAATTCTTTTCCCTCTCGTGTCGATACAGAAATAATTTTTTCATCTTCAAAGTGAACTTTTGAAACTTCCGTACCCAATAGAACATTACCGCCGTTTCGCCGAATAAACTCTACAGCCGGATTCACCAGCACATCACTTAAACCTGCACGGGGAAGAAGAAGGCTCGAATATTCACGCTTTCCTAAAAACGCTGCGCGCAATACCTGAAACAACATCAACGCCGAGACGTTTTTAGGATGGTTGTTCAATGCTCCGATGGTGATAACATCCCACAAGAATTTCCTACTTAAGTTTGATTGCCCTAACTTTACCAGCCACTCTTCCACATTGAGCTTATCAAGGTCCTGCTCTTTGGAAAGCGATGTGTAGAATAATTGCTTTGCTACTCTAAGCATTTCCAGGCGGTTTTTTAGGGGAACGCCTTTGAATCCTATTAATCCTCCCAGCAAATGCAAAGGAGCTGGCAGTGGTGGACATGCGAGATGTATGGATCTTTTAGATGGATGAAGAAACACAATGCGAAGACTTGGCTGAAGCAAAGTAAGGTATTCTGTTCCAAGGATGCGCATATATCGCCGCGTTGCGTGGTAACATCCCATCATCAAATGTTGGCCGTTGTCTATCGAATCGCCTGTTGCAGCATCAATGAAGGAATAGGTTCTTCCACCGGAGTACCGATGTTGTTCGAGCACTACGGTCTTGTGTCCACGGGCACAGAGTTCAACCGCTGCGCTTAATCCGCTTAATCCACCGCCTATGATGATAACGTTAAGTTTATCCATAATTTTTCTTCGTTTTGAGGATAAGAAAATATCATGTAAAAATCTTTGTAGTGTCTATACACACCTAAGTGGATACCCATAGGTATGTAGATTTCTTGACTTTGTATACAATAATCATAGTTTTCAGGTGGTTCTGTTTCAAAGGGATTGAAACGTACCTACCCGTAGAGGCACACGAAAGAACGTGAAACAGTTATTGATGCAACTTGCAGATTCATTGAATAAAGAACTTACACAGCTAAAAACTGTTCGCCGAGAAATACGCTTGTTCAGCGGAGAGCGTCTCGGTATTTTTGCGGGATATACATATTATCGATTTGAGATTCCTGAAGATGTTCTCCTTCACACCACGGAACGTGCAACATTTACATTCGGCCAGCAGCAGCTCATCAAAGTATTCGGCAATGTCATTGCGATAGAAAATCAATACCTCACGGTCGCTTTACCTCAAGATTTTGGCGAATCACTGCCGGAGACCCTCTGTTCATGGGACTATGAGCATGAACTAAAGCCGACCATCAATTTGTTGCAGAAACTCGATGGAAAATCATTAATCCCATTCCTGCTTTTCAATCCAGCTGATAGTAAGAATAGCCATATTGTAAATTATGATGTGCAAAAAAAAGATAAAACGCCGCCCGAACAAATTGAGGCAGTGAAAAAGATATGGCAAAACAGGGTTACGATGGTGTGGGGGCCCAGTCTTTCCGGCACAACTCAAGTGCTTATGCTTGCCGCGATTAGTTATATGAAAGCAGGCCGGAAGGTGTTATTTGTTTCGCCATCCAATGATAACGTAGATACAGTAATGTTGAAAACCGTTACTGTCGGCGAACAACTCGGCGTGAAAATGACAAAGTTTGCAGCGCGTGTCGATCTCCCCTCGCCGGAATCATTCGGAGCAATGGCACAATATTCGTTCGAGCATCAGGTGGAAACGGCAAAGGAGGAAAAGCGCAAGGTATTTCAAGAACGAGTATCGCTCCTGAACGCTCACTGGCGAATAAAGATAAAACAGATACTCAATGAAGATTTCTATACAAAGGTGCAGGATAAGCGTGATCGTCTAGCAGATCTCCGTAGGCACATCGATAAAATTTCCAAAGAAAAGACTCAATTGAATCAATCCATTGCCGACCTGGAAAATGCATCATTCATCGAACGAATGAAGAAAGGATTTTCCAAGAACGACCTTAACGCCGCAAACGATCAGCTAACTCACCAGCAACAGATGTACAACCGTTTGTTGTCAATCCAACAAGCGATATCGAACGAGATTACGGAAATTGAACTTAACGCGCCGGTTACACCAAAAGAACAAATGGAGTTCAAAGAAATCGAGAAGAGAATTGATGAACTGGGTGGGTTGGAAAAAGTTACGAAGGCAGTAGAAGATTTCGTTGCAGTGGATGAGCAGGCACTCCTTCAATCGAAGCTCTTTATTGCTACTGGTATTAATGCAGCTTTGATCGATCCTGCAATTCGGAGTCAGCAGTTCGATCTCGTCATTGTTCATGAAGCACAGCGCGTTAACCTGCCAACACTTGCGACATTGTCAACTCTGGCGCGTGAAAAGTTAGTCATCGCAGGCGATCCATTTGAAGTAGAACCGGTATCTGTCTCCAGGGACGAGAAACCCGATCCATTGCTCCAACGCGATATATTCTTGCACGTTGCACAAACGACGGAACTTCATCAACTCTTTGAGTGGTCAGCGAAAAACCCGCGCTGGTCAATCTTTATGAAATCGCAATATTCTACAGCACCGAAACTGTCGTTATTTATATCTTCGGTACTGTTTAATGATAAGATTGATGTTTTTAGTTCACTCCAGGTGAGAGGTAAAATTTATTTCATTGACACGACCAAGGTTCGATCCCGTTGTAAACAATATTCCGGCAAGAAAAAAAATCTCTTCTATAATGAACTCCACACCAAACAAGTTCTGGAATGTGTAAAGCATGCTTTGATGAAACCGGAAAGAAGTACTCAAGACATCGGCGTCATTCTCCCTTTCGTTGGGCCAACGCTGCACACCAAACTCCAATTGAGGATTCAGGGAATCAAGAATGTTGAGGTAGGCACACCGCAAAGCTTCTGCAACCGGCGGAAACAGGCGATCATCTTTGATACTACGATGGCTGGAGTAGACTATACGATGGACTCAATTGATGATAAGATGGTTGGTGAACATAAGATTACGCGCCTCTTCAATACTGTTGCTTCGTGCGTTGGAGAGGACTTGTACATTCTTGCAGACATGTCGCATTTCAAGTTTCTTTACCCGGACCGACTCTTTACGCGAATATTGGAGTTACTACAAACAGAAGCGGACGAACGGCAACCTTCATTTGCTAATGCAGTGAAGAAATTTGACGAATTGAGCCAGAGGGAACGAGATGAATTAGTCTCGCTCGTTCATAAGAAACTGAAAGCACCTGCCCCCACAACGCCGACGGAAGCTCCGAAAGTAAAGGTCGACCATGACCTTGAAGTACAGATGAAAAAGATGGCACGAGCATGGGAATCAAAACTTGCCGCTAATGCCGGACGAAATAGCGAACGAGAAGTGTACATCGGTGTACAGCGTGTACTTGGATGGCGCACCGACGTCAATCTCGTGTCACAGTTTGTGGGTGGAGATTTACTCTTCCGCAATTCTTTTTCTACAGAAAAGGCGTCACGAAAACTGCCTTTGGATACATGTGAAAATGAAATGCAATTTCGTGATGTGATGGAACAATGGAATCTGATTATTTATGAAATGTCCGGCGGAAATAAAACTGATATGTCGTTTTTCGCAAGTAAAGGTCCGGAAGGGCGCATTCGGCAGGACATTCGCAACCTTCATGCATATTATTCCTCAGATGTCGAAGCCGCTATCGAAGAAGGCAAAAAGAAGATTGCCGTGGAGGTAGCGCGCGTATTTCAGGAATTGCTTGGTAAAAATAAACCCGATAATCCCGCCGATTGGTCAACTTCTTACCTCATGTTCCTCACGCGACTTGAAGCGTATCTCAGTTGGATATCGGAACAAATTCGCCGATAACTCTTCAGTATACCTGCATACCAGCAAGAGAATGCAAAGGCTTTCCCATAATCGAGGGTCTCCTTGAAGGACTGATCTTAATCGGTTATATTGGTGCGATTACTAGAAGGAATATTCGTGAGTTTTTGGCATTATGTTTTTGATATTTTCACAATTCTTTTATTCATTTTTCTAAACGGGTTTTTTGTTGCTGCGGAGTTCGCGATCGTTAAGACACGTCTCACGCAGATCGAACCGTTGGCTGCAAAAGGGAACTGGCGCGCAAAGATCGCGCGTGAAATTCTTTTCCATACCACTGCATATCTCTCGGCTGCTCAACTCGGCATTACGATGACATCACTCATTCTTGGCTGGATTGGTGAACCACTTGCTGCAGAAATGTTGCTTCCCATATTTCAATGGATTGGTTTGACACAGCAGAATGTTATCCACGGTGTCTCATTCGCAGTTGCCTTCGCACTCATTACTGCGCTTCACATCATTGTCGGTGAACAAGCACCAAAAGTGCTCGCCATTCAAAAAGCACGAGAAACTATTCTTACTGTTTCTTCACCCATGCGCCTTTTTTTCTTTCTGTTCAAGCCGCTCATCACGGTACTCAACACTTCTTCCAATGGCTTGCTTCGGTTCTTGGGACTCCAGTCTTCCACGGATTCCGAATTAGCACACTCGGAAGAAGAACTTCGCTTGATTCTTGCCCACGATACTCACGTTTCCACAACGACAAGAAGCATCGCGCTCAATGCTATGGATTTTCATCAGAAGCAAGCACGGCATGCCATGGTGCCTCGAAAAGAGATAGTGGCGCTTTCCATGCAGGCTTCCATACAGGAAAATCTTGCTGTGATGCGGAAGAATAAGTTTTCTCGCTTTCCCGTATTCAAAGACACCATCGATAACATCATCGGTGTCGTTTATACAAAAGATATTTTTAAATACGATCGGCACTTGCATCCGGACTTCACGCTGAATTCAGTACTGCGTGACGCTTCGTTTCTGCCCGAAACTGCAACGCTTGAAAAGGCGCTGACAACAATTCTGCAAAAGAAGACTCATATGATGATTCTCGCTGATGAATATGGCGGCACAGCAGGACTCGTTACGCTGGAGAATGTACTGGAAGAACTTGTTGGCAGCATCCAAGATGAATATGATCGTGAGACACCGGATGTTGTTAAAATCAGCGAGGATGAATATATCGTTGACGGCAGCATTACAACGAATGATGTTGAACGACTCATCGCAGTCGATCTTTCGCCGATGGATATCCGCTCTATTAGTGGATTTGTTATTGAACAACTCGGACATATTCCTATGGTAGGTGAACAGATAAGAACAAACGGAGTCGAGTTTACAACAGGAAAAGTTGTTGATAATGTCATCGAATCTATCCGCATTAAGAAACTAATGTTGCCAAGCGACAATGACGGAAAGTCGTAACTGCAAAAAATGATTTATCCGTTTCATAATTCATACACTTTTTCTTATAAAAGCACTATCAATCAAGATTGCTTTCGATAATGGTCAACGATAGCAGTGAAGATACAAATGAAGTTCTGATCGGTATGGGTGGATGGGAGTTACCGTCATTTAATCGTGTATTCTATCCGGCAAAACCTGAGAAGGGGTTCCGCAAGCTGGAATACTTCAGCTGTTATTTTGATCTCGTTGAAGTAAATTCAACTTTCTATAACACATCGCTCTCTGCAGCACAGGCGTATCGCTGGCTTAAGGATGTCGGCGAGAACCGGAGATTCATGTTCACAGTCAAACTGTACCGCGGATTCACACACACATTTAATGCAACACAAAATGATGCACGTGCAGTTCATCGGCTTCTCGCTCCCTTGCGTGATGCAAAAAAATTTGGTGGACTGGTAATTCAATTTCCATCGTTTTTCAACAAGACAAGTGAACGACAGACGCATCTCGTTAAATTGCGCACTATATTCCCAGAAGACCTTCTGCTTCTTGATCTTCGGCATATATCGTGGAACGAAGATTCGTTTTATCGATTCTGCCGCGAGAACGGTTTTAATCTCATCAATGTTGATCTGCCGCGTTTGAATGGCCATATGCCATTGAACTCATTAGCGTGGGATGGTGTTGCATACTTTAGAATGATGGGACGAAATGCAGAAACTTGGAATCACCCTCACAGCGGTGATCGTTACTTGTACCGTTATAGTGAGGAAGAACTGCACGATCTTGTCCAGAGAATCAAGCAGGCAAATGCCAGCAAGGCATACGTCGTTTTCCACAATGATCGTCAAGCGTACTCTCTCGTGAATGGCCGTCAAGTCGAACATATACTGCATCCGACAAAACGTCTGACCGCGCCAGCAAACCTCATCGCTGCTTTTCCCCATTTGAAATCTTTTTGTGATCCAAGTATTTCAAAAAGCGATCTATTCTCAAATCCCCAATCACAAATCACCGATTAACATGGATTGGTATCTTCATCTTCAACCGCTTTTCAAAAAATATGGTAAGCGACAACATCCGCTGGAATATAAAAACAAGTACCAGCTTGTCGTCATGGTTGTTCTTTCCGCACAAACAACAGATGTTATGGTGAACAAACTGGCGCCCGAGTTTTTTAGGATATTTCCTTTCTTGAAACATCTTGCTTCGGCAAAACCGGAGGATTTGTATCCGTTCATCAAATCCGTGCGGGGATTTCAGAAAAAAGCAGATTGGCTTGTGCGCATAGCGCAAGCTCTGGCTGATCATAAAGACATACCGCTCACTATCGAAGAATTGCTAGAATTGCCCGGTATCGGTCGAAAATCTGCTAATGTAATTATTCGTGAAGCCGGAGGGACACCACAAGGTATTTTTGTAGATTTGCATGTTTTGCGGGTTGTGCCGCGACTCGGGATTACTAAGGAAGAAAAGCCGGAGAAAATTGAGAAGGTACTGATGGAGATCATTCCAGAGAAGCACTGGCATGCAGCAGGAATGTCTTTCTCGTATCTTGGTCGAGAGCTCTGCCGTCCAACGGATCCAACATGCTCTAAGTGTTTGTTGAAGAAAATATGTCAGTACTATAGCAATAATATATAATTTGGTTTCTCCACTATTGTATTGCCATACAGTTCTCTTTCAGTTATCTTCCACTATGAGGAATAGTGGAAAGGTATTCCAATTCATCAGAAAATATATTTGTTAAACATGATCGGGACATTATTAGCCCAAAATGTTGAGAAAGAACCTGATTCAGTAATCCTCTATCCACCTCGTTTGAAACTCATTCCTCTTTTCCGTATAATCGAAGGAACGTATCACCTCCCATCATAAATGTATGCGAACTATGAAAAAGAAAATTATCGATTCAACAAATCATTTCAAACCCGCACCTGCTTATAAACCGTTACACATTCGAAAACTACGCTGGCAGTGCGATCCAAAATCATTTGGCATCAAATCCACCGATGACATTCGACCGACACGAGAGATTATTGGTCAGGAACGTGCTTTGCGCGCATTACATGTCGGGTTGGAAATGAATCACTTCGGTTACAACATTTTCGTCACCGGCTTGTCCGGAACCGGACGCACAACGACCATCAAACGTCTACTGCAGGATTTCGAAAAGAAGCAGGGTGTGATGAAAGACCATTGTTACGTCTTCAACTTCAAGCATCCTGATATGCCTATTGCCATTTCACTGCCTTCAGGCCGAGGGCGGGGTCTCCAGCAGGACATGGATAATTTATTAAAAGAATTACTAAGAGATATTCCCGCAGTCTATGAAAGTCAGCGATACCAACAAGCTCGAAAAAAATTAGTTCAACATTTTCAAGAACGGCAGAAAAGTGTACTGCAAGATTTCGAGCGTCGTGTAAAGGAACATGGTTTTGATTTAGTGCAGGTCCAGGTTGGAAGTGCGATGCGGCCCGACATTGTCCCCGTCGTGAACGGCAATCCGACAAGTTTGGATCAAGTGGAAGCACTTGTGCAAAAAGGTGATTTTGGCAAAGAACAATTCACAACGATGCGTGATGCGCTGACAGAATTAGAAAAACAGATGGCAACAGTCTTCCGAGAATTGCGCAACATCGAGAAAAAAGTTCAACAATCGTTGAGTGAGCTGGAAGAACAACTCGTGATGCCAGCAGTGGACGATGCCATACGAGTACTGAATGCCACATATGAGCAGCCTAAACTTCGCGCGTACTTTGAAGAAATGCGGACCAACGTCCGCGAAAATCTTGATCGCTTTCGCAAACAACAAGTCCTTTCTACAACTCCGGAATCACAAGATGAAGAAGAGGAAAAGGATGAATACATAGAATTTCAAGTTAATGTACTAGTGGATAATTCTGATACACAACATGTTCCGATCATCATCGAAACAAATCCAAAATACAAAAATGTCTTCGGTACAGTAGAGCGGGAAATGGAAAAAGGCAGTGTATGGCGTACTGACTTTACCAAGGTCAAAGCCGGTTCACTTCTGCGGGCAGATGGAGGGTACCTCGTTCTAAATGCGCTTGATGCACTGATTGAACCAGGCGTTTGGCAAGATTTGAAACGCACACTGCGTACCGGCCTAATAGATATTCAGACATACGATCCATTGTTTGGTTTTTCGGCTGCAAGTTTAAAACCGGAACCAATCCAGATTAATGTAAAAGTAATCATGATCGGTGATACCGATTTATACCATATGCTTTACTTTCGCGATGATGATTTCAAAAAGATTTTCAAAATACGGGCTGATTTTGACTTCGAAATGCCAAAGACCAAAGGAACAGTCACTCAGTATTTACGCTTTGTCAAGATGCTCTGCGACGATGAGAAACTCCTGCCGTTTGACGCCACGGCGCTGGCACAACTTATTGAGTTTGGAGTAAGACTCGCAGGACGCCAGCAGAAAATTTCTACTCGTTTCAATATTATCGCTGATGTGGCGCGTGAAGCCAGCTACTGGGCACGAAGAGAAAAAGCCACTGTTGTTACATGCGGTCACATTGAAAAGACTATCGATGAACGCATCTACCGCGTGAAGTTAGTGGAAGAAAAGATTCAGGAAATGATCGACGATGGTAGAATTATGATTGATACGGACGGTTCAGAGATTGGTCAGGTAAACGGTCTTTCCATCTATGATATCGGTGAACATGCCTTCGGGAAACCATCTCGTATCACTGCTCGTACGTCGCTCGGGCGTATTGGTGTTATCAATGTTGAACGTGATGCAGAATTAAGCGGTCCAACACACAATAAGGGTGTCGCTATCCTGAGCGGATATTTTCGCAGCCGGTTTGCGCAAGACAGACCGCTGGTGATGGACGCGAGTATCACGTTTGAGCAATCGTACGGCGGCATCGATGGCGACAGCGCATCATCCACAGAAATTTATGCGATCCTTTCCAGTCTCTCGGGAGTTCCAATTCGTCAAGACATTGCCGTTACTGGCTCAGTGAATCAAAAAGGCGAGATTCAACCGATTGGTGGAGTCAATCTTAAGATTGAAGGTTTCTACGATGTCTGCAAAGCACGCGGATTAACAGGAAAACAAGGCGTTATCATTCCGATTCAAAATGTAGAAGACCTCATGCTGCGTGAAGAAGTGTACGAAGCGGTTCAAAAGAAACAATTTCAGATTTATGCCATTAAAACAATTGATGAAGGTATGGAAATTCTCACCGGTGTGAAAGCGGGAAAACAAAAGTTGGACCACACATTCGAGCTCGGCACGATCAATGCGCTTGCCGACCGGAAACTTCAGCGTTATGCCGATGATTGGAAGAAGTATGAAGGAAAAAACTAAAACAGCATGAATGCCGCTCGCAACGCACTTCAGATTGTCTATCTGCTTCTGTTTATTCTTGTCATAGGAACGCTCGGTTACCACTTCATCGAAGGGTGGTCTCTGTTTGATTCACTCTATATGTCGGTGATTACACTTGCCACTGTCGGTTATGGAGAGACGCATCCCTTGACAACCTATGGACGCATTTTTACGATGTTCCTTATTCTGGGCGGCATGGGCAGCATCCTCTATGGCATCTCAGAGTTAACACAGTTCATCGTACAAGGGGGCATCGGTGGAATTCTTAGGAGACGAAAAATGGAACGCATCGTTAAAAAGATTTCACATCATTACATTCTCTGCGGCGCGGGCAAGAACGGGCATTATGTGTTGGAAGAACTTGTCCGGACAAAACGAAAAGTCGTCGTCGTTGAAAAAGATCCCAAAAAAGTTCAGAAACTTCTTAATCGCGGTATCCCTGCTGTTGAGGGTGACGCTTCAAACGATGCCGTTCTGCGCGCGGCAGGAATAGACCATGCCGTTGGACTTGTTACTACGCTACCGGAGGATAAGGATAATTTATTCGTCGTCATCACTGCACGTGGAATGAATCAAAAATTGCGCATAGTGGCGAAGGTGGACGACATTGAAGTGCGCGAGAAGTTCTTCCGTAGCGGTGCCGATTCTGCAGTCTCCGCCCCGTACATTGGCGGATTACGAATGGCATCGGAAATGATACGACCAGATGCTACCTCGTTTCTTGATACAATGCTGCGCGATGATTCTGCACTTCGTGTAGAAGAAGTAAAAGTTGGACCAACGACACTCTACCGTGGTAGACCATTAAAAAAATGTGATGTGCTTCTTGATTCCGGTGTTGTGCTCGTATCGATGCGCAAAAGTGCGGAGAAACGATTTGTCTTTAATCCCCCGCAATCTGCCGTCCTTGAAAAGGATGATATGCTTGTTGTCATAGGTAATCCGGAACAGCTTGCTGGATTAAAAGCAAAATTATCAAGGTAATATCTTTTTCATACATGATTGATGGACAGATTTCATTTTAAAGAAACATCTTCGTATGCCATCACTTATTCCATCGCCATCCATTGTTAAAGCTGCCGGAAACAAATTAAAGGTAATCGAAGAATTTATCGGGAACGTAAATAGCGGTACCGGCTATGTCAGTATTGCGCGAATGAAAAGTCCTTGTGGATGGACTGAACCCGGCCAGACACCAGAGTTTGATGAATATACAGTGGTCTTGAATGGCTTGTTGCGTGTTATAACAAAATCTGGAACAATCGATATAGCGTCCGGACAAGCATTGATCGCCAACGCAGGAGAATGGATTCAATATAGCACTCCAGAAGCAGGCGGCGCTGAATATATATCTGTCTGTATCCCAGCTTTTTCACCTGAGAATGTACATCGAGATACTCATTCTCAGTAGTGTTGATGGATTGATGTGCATTGAAAACTTCTGCTTCCTGTTTGCTCCCTTGAAAGTGGTTAGAATAATTGCTACTATTTTCTTTAATTTGAGCAACATACCAGAGATTGAAGCGAAGCATTGGACCTTCCAGTATGAATCTTGAACAATTTGGTGAAGAGCTTGCGCAGGCTCGATTGGCAAAGGGAATATCGTTGATAGATATCTCCGCTGAGACACGCATTAACCTGAAGTTCCTTGAAGCAATTGAACGCGGACAGTTCCAAATTCTTCCACAGACATATGTTCGAGCATTCCTCAGGGAATATGCTCTTAGCCTTAGTCTCGATCCCAAGGATGTCTTGCAGCGATACAACTCCATTCAGCAGGAAGGTCGTTCTCGAAAATCAAACGAAGTCGCAACAGAACACATTTCTGCTCAAACGAGGATGTCCGCAGGAGATATTAAAAACCAGCTCTTAAAGCTTTCGTCCCTTCAACGGAACATTGCATTCGGAATATTTCTTATTGTTATTGTTGTTCTGGTGATTGTTTTGGCAAATATGAAAAAGGAATCTGATTCTGTCAAATCTGTAGTAGAAATTCCGTTCGACCGTGTCATCCGAGAAAGTGAAGCTGCATCTAATCCGCCGCCATCTGCCGCCGTTGATTCCGTTCCTACCTTCAAAGCACAACAAAAAGACAGTTTACGGTTGGAAATCACTACGCTCGACTCAGTGTGGATTAGCCTTCTTATCGACGATACGCAAGGGGCAGAATACCTCTTCGCCCCACATCGAAAGCGTATATGGGTTGCAAAAGAACGCTTTGTTGTAACGATGGGAAATGCCGGAGGCGCAGTCTTCCGATTAAATGGCAAGGATATTGGATCGCTCGGAAAGCCTGGCGCGGTCGTACGTAACTCTATCCTTACCAAAGCCA
Organism: Ignavibacteriota bacterium; assembly: GCA_003155495.1. GTDB lineage: Bacteria > Bacteroidota > Ignavibacteria > UBA10030 > UBA10030 > Fen-1298. Next base: position 8,604 of record PMDB01000103.1, on the reverse strand, counting down.
ACCTAAAAAATTAATCACCAGCATGCACAGGCTGGTATGAGTCCTTCCATTCAAAAAGAACTAGAAACAATTCGCCGTGATATTCTTGATCACGACTACCGGTACTATGTACTTGCCCAGCCTACAATATCAGATGAGATGTACGACAAGTTGATGGTTCGGCTGATCGAGCTTGAGCATCGGCATCCGGAGTTTATCACACCAGACTCTCCCACACAGCGTGTAGGCGGACAGTTGATGAAGGAGTTTCCTTCCGTTATACATACCATGCCCATGCTGAGCCTTTCTAATACATACAGCGAAGATGAAATAAGAGACTTTGATCGCCGAATTCAAAAGTCTTTAAAAAATGAACAGTATCGTTATGTGTGCGAATTAAAATTTGACGGTATTGCGATCAGTTTGCGATACGAGAATAGCATGTTTGTGCGGGGCGCTACTCGCGGTGACGGCACGCAGGGTGACGATATAACAAATAATCTGAAAACAATCCGTTCCATTCCACTCCGGCTGAGACATGTGAATGATGCACCGCATACTCTTGAAGTGCGCGGTGAAGTGTACATGAATAGGAATGATTTTCAGCAGATGAATGAAGAACGTCAGCTTGCGGATGAAAAAACATTTGTCAATCCAAGAAACTCAGCAGCAGGGACATTGAAACTCCAGGATCCTAAAATGGTTGCGCAGCGGCCGCTGAATTTTATCTCTTACTTTCTCCACACCGAAGATATTTCACTGATAAGCCATCACGAAAATTTATGCCTTCTCAAAGAACTCGGATTTCCCACAAGCCAGCACACAAAACTTTGCAGATCTATCGACGAAGTGATCGAATATTGGAAAGAATGGGAGCGGCGCCGCGACGAACTTCCATATGATATTGACGGTGTTGTTGTGAAACTGGATTCGCTTCACCAGCAGGAACGACTTGGCGCAGTTGCAAAAAGTCCTCGATGGGCTGTGGCATTTAAGTTTGCTTCTCGGCAAGCTGAAACACGACTTATTGATATTCGTCTTCAAGTCGGACGACTTGGAACGATGACACCAGTGGCCGATTTAGAACCTGTGTTCCTCGGTGGAAGCACAGTTTCTCATGCTACACTCCATAACGAAGACTATATACGAGAGCTGGATATACGTTCCGGCGACATTGTTGTCGTGGAAAAAGGAGGCGATGTCATTCCAAAGGTGAGTGCTGTCGTGAAGAAAAAACGTCCTCATGGATCAAAGCCGTTCAAATTTCCCAATGAATGCCCTGAATGTCGCTCAAGACTCTTCCGACCTGAAGGCGAAGCTAATTATTACTGTGAGAATAGCGATTGTCCAGCGCAAGTCAAAGGGCGAATTGAACATTTCGCCAGCCGTGGTGCGATGGATATTGAAGGACTTGGCGAGGCAATAGTTGATCAATTCGTCCATCTCGGATTTCTTAAGAATTGTGCTGATCTCTACCATCTCCACACACAGAAATCAGTGCTTCTTTCTCTTGAAGGGTGGGGAGAAAAAAGTGTTCAGAATTTGCTGGATGCCATCAATGGAAGTAAGAAACGCCATTTTGGGAGGGTTCTCTATGCACTTGGCGTGCGTCACATTGGAGCAAGTATTGCGCAACTTCTTGTTGATAATTTCCCAACAATTGAGCAACTTGTAGCGGCATCGGAGAATGATCTGCAATTTGTGCAGGGTGTTGGTCCGCGGATTGCGAAGAGTGTTATTCGGTTCTTTGCAGACAGACATAACCAGCGTATGGTTCATCGTTTGAAAAAGGCGGGCGTGCAGATGAGCAGCACGAAAAAGTATTTCCGCAGTTTTCAACAATTCTCCGGCAAGAATTTTGTGCTTACAGGCACGCTCACATCAATGACGCGTGAAGAAGCAAAAGAGAAAATAGAATCGCTGGGAGGAAAAGTGGTCTCCAGCGTCAGCAAGAATACAAATTTCGTGATCGTTGGATCCGAAGCCGGCTCCAAAAGAGAAAAAGCAAAAACGCTCGGTATCCTCTTGCTTGATGAACAGAAGTTTATTACTATGTTACAGAGCGAAAAATAATCCACCATCACCCACTTATTAGAGAGGGTACAATGTCGAAACCTTCGTTCACTTTTTATATATCAATACTTCTCATATTCATGCTTGTTGCTCCGGTTGTTGGGCAAACACGAGTCGGAAAACTCGGTATTGGAGTTGATGGCTCCATGCAATATGTCCTTGGTGCCGGATCTGTGAATGCCTCACCGGGGTTCGGCAGCGGAATCAATATGAGTCTATCTCTTATGGAAGGTCTCAGTTTCCGTTCCAAATTTGCTATCAATCAACTCTCATGGAAAATCGGCAGCAAGACTATCACAACAGACTTTATGTCCATCAATGGATATTTGAGCGGCGACTTGATGCCGAATAGCAGTTTTAACATATTTCCCTTCGTCGGCGGCGGAGTTGTTTTCTATGATCCAAAAGATGAAACAACTGGCGTTCGCCCAACAAACGTTACATATTCCAGTTTTGATGTGCAGTTTGGCGGCGGAGTAGGCTTTGAATATTTCCCAAACGAATTCTGGTCGATAACGCTCTTGCCTGAATATGTTATGACAGGTTCACGATACTTCAATGGTCCAGTGAATACCGGTAATGATAGTTATTTACGGGTAAGCTTGCAAGTTCGGTATTATTTCTTTGATCAGTCGTTTATCACAAAATTGCTGGAAACTCTTCGCGCGCGAATGAAACATAAGTAGATATAGCAAGAGAGAGTGGTGTAAGAATGTTGGAGGGTTTTCGACGCAGAGTAGGATTATCTTACTCGCGACTACATTTTCGGAACAATCGCGATCGGATGATGAACTTCACTGATGCTTTGACTCGATCGCGCCGAGCACTGGTTATCTTTCCTGAATCATCTCTTGACGGTGAATCAGTCTTGACCCTTTTCCGTTACCTCCTCCGGAAATTTTCTTCAGAGGGAATCATGGTACTCATCCGAAACGATCAACTCTTTTCTATGGCATCTACCCCCCCGTTGAAAACCCTTACATATTCAGCAAATGACATCAATACGTGGTTTGTGCCAAGACGTAAACTGCTCCAAAGAATAACGACCAACACGTTCGATGTTGCATTGGATCTCAATATTGGACTCTCCCTTCCAAGTGCGTTTCTCTGCAAGGCATCCAAAGCCCCTCTACGTGTCAGTTTTGCTAAACATGGTGGTGATCAATTTTATAACTTTCAGTTTAAGTCAAAAGGAGCCGCCAGCAATACACACACATATCGAAGTTTTTTAAAGTGTCTCGATATGTTTTGATACTTTTATTGGAGTCTGCGTATGCGTTTTGAAACGAAGAAGAATGGAGTAGCAACGATCCTCAAAATTCATGAGCGTAAGCTTGATGTCGCTATCTCATCAGAGTTGAAAGGAGAATTCCTTGTTCTTTGTAAGCGGCAACAGAAAGAATTGGTGATTGATCTTTCCGATGTGGAATTCTGCGACAGCAGCGGTTTAAGTGCCTTACTCATTGCAGAACGAAAGATGCGGGAAAATGGAGGTATTGTAAAACTGGTGGGTGTCCAAAAGAAGGTTCTTTCTCTCATTAAAATCTCTCATCTCGATCGCGCATTTCAGATCTATAACACTATGGCGAAAGCTGTGAAGAGTTGATCACAATTCTGGGTTCCTACATATAAGAGCCCGTTCAATTTTCAACGAACGAACTGCTTCAGCTTTGTTGTCCACACCCTCATTGTCAACATACCTTGCACCTTCAAGAGAATCAATGTAATTTGTTTTTGATTTTGATAACAGTTGGATATTTTTGTATGAGAAAAAAATCACGCATCATAAAGCAAGCTGTTGAACAGAAATCTGCCACCACAGGGCTTGACCGTCAGATTTGCAACTATCTTGAATTTCTCCGGCTAGAAAAAAATCTCTCACCTCAGACATTGGTTTCTTACAAGTTTGACTTCGATAAATATCGCTGTTACCTCATTCACTCGGGAGTTCATGCGGCATCTGGTGTAACGGAAGAACACATCGGTAAGTTTCTGGCAATGCTGCATCGACGAAACCTTACAGCACGAAGCGTTGCCCGGATTCTCTCGACGATACGCGGATTCCATCACTACCTGCTTGGCGAAGAACAAGTAAAGGACGATCCGACACAGATCATTGATTCGCCCAAGCAAGAAAAAAATTTGCCGGAGGTATTAAGCATCGTCGAAGTAGATGAAATTCTGAAGCAGCCGGACACCTCCAGCCGGCTTGGTATTCGCGACCGTGCAATGCTCGAAACACTTTATGCTACTGGTATTCGTGTGTCAGAACTTGTTTTCCTGAAACAATCAAATTATATGGCCGATGATGGTCTGATTCTTGTTTATGGAAAGGGATCGAAGGAAAGATTGGTGCCCATTGGTCGTTCAGCACGGCAGTGGATTGAGGAATATCAGAAGCACTCACGTGTTCATCTCGCAAAAGCAGCTAAATCACAAGATTATCTCTTTCTCAATATTCGTGGGACAAAACTAACACGAGATATGATCCGGAAGTTAGTGGAAAAATATTCTCTCACATCTGGGATTGGGAAGAAAGTGCATCCGCACACATTCCGCCATTCATTCGCTACACATATGCTGGAAGGAGGTGCAGACCTCCGCGCTGTTCAGGAAATGCTCGGCCACGCCGACATCTCGACAACACAAATTTATACACACATTGACCGAGAGTACCTCAAAGAAGTTCACCGCACGTTCCATCCACGTGGGTAAAAAGAAACCTTCCGAAAGTTTCTTGAGATATTGCTGAGAGTACTTTCGGAAGGTGGTCACAGTACACAATAGCAATGCGCTGTTCTTACTGCGTTATCTTCCCTGTTCGTAATTCTTTTATGATTCTCTCCGCTTGATAAATTTGTTCCAGGCCTTCCAAAATTCCGGATGTATGAACGGAAACAGAACGGTTCTTCGTATCGTCATAAATGATGTTTCCCGGTAGACTTTCTATATTGCCGTCGAAGATTAATCCAACCACCTGTAAATCTTTATTAATTACCGGGCTGCCGGAATTTCCACCAATAATATCGTTGGTTGATATAAAGTTGATCGGCGTGTTCATCTTAAATGACACCGGTGGACCGACCCAACGCTCAGGCAATTTCCATGGGCCACGCTTGCCAAATGAATAGTATCGGTCATACATTCCATAAAACGTCGTGATGGGTGGCGCGATAGTACCATTATATTCATATCCCTTCACCGTGCCATCAGCAATTCGGAGCGTAAAAGTGGCATCGGGAGGAATTTGTGTTCCATATATCTCGTACATTGCTTTACCCAGTTCCTGTACTGATGCCTGAAGTTTCTCATTCACTTTATCATATTTTCTTTGAATTTCCCTTGTGTGTTCTCGTGTTGCTATGATGAATGAAATTAAAGGGTCAGTGGACTTCAAAATACTGTCAGATGATTCAGCAACCAGTGCATCGGTCCTTTCTTTCGATGCCAGAAAAGAGTTCAGTACTATTTGCTCTGCTGCCTGTTCGGGCTCTCGGCCAGCCAACAATTTGTTGAACGCTTTAATTTTTCCCTTGAACGCTCTCTTCATAATCTCCAATCGGAAAGCAAGTAATTGCTTCTCAATCTCTATGTTAAGATTTATTGGATAAAAATTTTTCTTTTCGGATTCGGAAAGTATACCGGTTGAAAAATTCGCCGTGTCGACGAGATCGGCAGTAAGCGACAAATACTTCGGAAAGTAACGCCCACGAAACTTTAATGCACTGAGTTCTGGAGTTATAATGGCAAGCTCAGCTTGATATCTGGCAATTTCATTCCATGGATCGCCATAATGAGTTTTGAGATTAGATTTGTTTGAAACAGCTTCTTTGAATTTCTTTTCAAAATCAATTTTCCTCGCCATCAACATGGGATCACGGAGACCACTTAGGTATCCGTTCACGGCTTTCCGCGAATTTTCTATCCCAAAAATTGTATTGAGATATTTCAACTTCTCTTCCGGATGTTTTTCAACATACTCTGAATAGATTGTGCCGACTCTTTCGTACATCTGAAGATTTGTCGGATATTCGAAATCACGAATGTACTCCAATTGTGCAATTGTTTTCAGGCGACTTGTGGTGCCCGGATTTCCTATGACAAACACTGCATCGCCATCCATCGCACCATCTTGACTGAACCGGAAAAAATTGATTGACTTCAATGGTTTACCATTATCGTATACGCGGAAGAACGCGCAATCAAAATCATAGCGGGGATAGGTAAAGTTGTCCGGATCACCGCCAAAGAATGCCATGACTTCTTCTGGTGCATAAACCAAACGAACATCTATGTACCGCCTATATCCATAGAGCGAAAATCTCCCGCCGTTATAGAACGATACAACTTTAAATATCATCGAATCTCGCGGGGCAACGGTCTTATACTTTTCTGCATATTGCTTTTGGATTTCCTGAATCTGTGTTAGTCGATTTGCAATCTTTGCGTTCTCCGTAGAGCCGCTTTCAAACGCCCGCTGAACTTCATTGGTTACATCTTCCATCACTACTAGTTGATCAACATAGATGCCGGATGCTCTCCGCTCTTCTTCAAGCGTAGGAGCATAAAAACCACCCTCTGCCAGCCGTTCACCTTCTCTATTCACACTGTCAAGCGCTGAGCGCGCACAGTGATGGTTTGTCATGACAAGCCCGTCTTCTGAGACAAACGATGCCGTGCAATTTGGAAGCCGTAGTGCAGAGAGGCGCGCTTTCTCAAACCACTCTTTGCTAGGTGTAAAACCATACGTTTTTCTGAAATAGTCCATCGGTGGAAAATCGAACGTCCACATCTTACCGGTATCATATTGTCTGGCGTGAACCGTATCGAAATCAGTATAATTATATGCGTTACCCTTCAATGTTTGCTGAGAGGAACACCCATGAAAGAACAATACGAAAACAACAGATGCAGCACAAAATTTCCCGAAGGTAATCCTCATAAAAACCTCATTCATATATTTATTAATTTTGAAATGCGATTTAAAAAAGCATACAAAACTAACTGATGCATGTTTCTTCTCGAAAAGAGAAAATATAAAGTTCTTTAGTCTTAAAAATATCATCTAGTACTGTCGTAAGTTAGTAAAATATTGAGTGAACGCAACCAATTCCTCGTCATGTATTGAAACTATTATAATGTCATATCGTCAAACTATTGCTATGCTAGCCATAGCAAAATGACCTAAAGAGAACAATAATATAGGAGGAACAAGAGTGGGCAAAACCAAATATGTTGATAATGGGAGACAAATGAGTGTTGTTCTTATTTATGGATTTCTTATCGCTGCCGCGGTTTTTTTTTCCAGCTGTAGCAGTTCAATCAAACTCTTAAGTACTTGGCGGCAAGAGGATATTGTTGTTGATGGCATCGGCACTGAGTGGCAGCGTGGACTGTATTACGACAAAGAATCTGACATTGTATACAGCATACGCAACGATGATGACTATGTGTACCTCTTTCTGAAAACACAAAACCGTACAACTCAAATGCAAATTATGAGAGCAGGCTTTACTGTATGGTTTGATGCAGGTGGTGGCAATGACCATTTGTTCGGTATTCGATATCCGCTGGCCAAACAAGGCGCACGCCCCGAATTTCATCCTGAGTCTGATGAGGAACAGATACATTCAGCTAATGAGCAAGCATTATTGGAAATGGAAATTGTCGGTGCTCAAAAGGAAGATGTTCAACGCTTTTCCACGATTGATGTACCTGGTATTCGTGCGAAGATTGGTCGTTCACAAGAAGCACTCGTGTATGAACTTCGAGTACCCTTGAGAAAGACGGCGCATACTCCTTTCGCTATCGGAATCACTTCTACAAATCATATCGGCATTGGACTAGAGACAGAAGAATTCAATCGTGATAAAATGAAAATGGCGGCACACCCGAATGAAGGATCGAGTGGAAGCGAGCCGGGAGATTCACAGTTGGAAGGCGGGGAACATGAAGGTCACGGCTTTCATGACGGTGGTCGTCGAGGTGGTGTGCGGGAGAATAAAGAAAAACCGAAACAGTTAAGACTATGGCTCTCTGTGCAGTTGGCCCGCACACCAGACGCAAAATAAAAGGAAAAGAACTAAAGCAACTCACTTGAACATTATCGTAAGCATGAGTTTTCGGAAGTCTTAGACACCTTCAAGACGTTTTCCCTATCGATACCTCTTTGTAGGTTATTCTTGAAATGGTTTGTACATTAACTTGGAACATGAAATTGATATATTCACGAATCAAAGGATCGAATCAATGGTATATTTAAAAAAAGAATTCTCGAATTTCATATCTATCCTTGTTGTAATGTTCGTTCTATCGATCCCTTTGTCTTTCAGCAGGGCGAAAGAAATATTTAAAGCAGATACTAGAAGCTATCTCAAAAATGAAAAAATGACTTGTACTTTGCCAGAGTGTCATGTATCTTTTGATTACTATGACACCACGAAACGAACTCTCTGACAATCAATGGACCCATATAGAGTCCTTCATACCGAAACAAGAAGTCCGAGCCGATGGCAAAGGACGACCCCGACGATCGAATCGAGAAATCGTCAA
>PMDB01000063.1 GCA_003155495.1 Ignavibacteriota bacterium | reverse complement strand
GTTGTCACCATTATGGGTCATGTCGATCATGGAAAGACCTCTTTGCTAGATAATATTCGAAATACAAATGTCGTTGCAGGTGAATCAGGCGGAATCACTCAGCACATCGGTGCCTACGAAGTCACTATCGGCGATGGAAAACAAATCACATTTCTTGATACTCCAGGTCACGAGGCATTCACGGCGATGCGAGCGAGAGGTGCGCAGATGACAGACATCGTCGTGCTTGTGGTTGCAGCTGATGACAGTGTGATGCCTCAAACAGTAGAAGCCATCAGTCATGCACAAGCAGCAAATGTTCCGATCGTTGTTGCCATTAATAAAATTGACAAACCGGATTCCAATCCTGAGCGCATTAAGCAGCAATTAGCTGAACGTGGATTACTAGTGGAAGAGTACGGTGGGAAGCATCAGGTAGTAGAAATTTCTGCAAAGAAGGGAACGAATGTCCATCTCCTTCTCGAAAAAATCTTGCTTGAAGCAGAGATGCTTAATTTTCGGGCAAATCCAAATCGGGAAGCTCGTGGAACTCTCGTCGAAGCGGAATTAGACAAAGGAAAAGGGATTATCGCAACCATTCTCGTGCAAAAAGGAACTCTACGCATTGGTGATTCGTTCGTCTGCGGTGTTTGGAGTGGACGCGTTCGTGCAATGTTTAATGAACGTGGTCAGCGAGTGGAAGCTGCAACACCTTCACAGCCAGTTCAAGTTATTGGATTTGATGGTATTCCACAGGCTGGTGATGATTTGATCGGTATTGAAGACGAGCGCCAAGCGCGAGAAATCAGTCTCACACGGCAACAATTGAAACGAGAGCAAGATTTCCGCCAAAGCCGGCGTGTTACACTTGATGATATTTCGCAACATATCAAAGACGGCCAAGTACGCGATCTGCCTGTTATCGTCAAAGCGGATGTCGATGGTTCTGCTGAAGCTCTGTCAGATTCATTGATGAAACTTTCAACAAATGAAGTCAAAGTGCAAGTTATTTACAAAGGTGTTGGCGGTATTTCAGAATCGGACGTCTTGCTCGCAATGGCTTCGAGTGCGGTGATTATTGGGTTCCATGTCCGTCCTAATCTTAAAGCAAGGCAATTGGCACAGAGAGAAGATGTTGACATCCGAATTTATAGTATCATCTATGATGCAATCAACGAAGTAAAGAATGCACTTGAAGGCATGCTGGCTCCAACAATAACAGAAGAGGTTACTGCAACCGTGGATGTTCGTGATGTATTCAAGATATCAAAAATAGGAACAATCGCTGGTTGTCATGTTCGCGATGGTAAAATCATGCGCAATAATCATGTACGATTGGTGCGAAACGGAATAGAAGTATTTGATGGAACGATAGCATCTCTCAAACGGTTTAAAGAAGATGTGCGAGAGGTAGAGCAAGGATTCGAATGTGGCATAGGTCTTGAAAATTACAATGATATTAAGAATGGCGATGTTATTGAAGCATACAAGACCGTTGAGACAAAACGTAAATTGGACTAAAGGATAAATCATGTCAGTTCGAACTCAGAAAGTTGGATCACTCATTAAAGAAGAGCTAAGTGTGATGTTTCAACGCAACTTCAGCATATCGGATTATGGAATATTAACAGTGACGGACGTCATCATGAGTCCCGATCTCAAAGTTGCAAAAGTGTATTTTAGTGTGTATGGCGATACTGAACGGAAGAAGAAAAGTTTTGCCATGCTGGAAGCTCAAAAACCCTCCATACGTTCAATGCTTGGTCACCTCGTGCGATTACGCTACACACCGGAGATCATCTTTTATTTAGATGAAACGATAGAAAATGCGATGAAATTAGAAAGTATTTTTCGTAAAATTCATGAACAAGATTTGAAAAAAGAAGAACAGAGCAATTCTGCAGAGGCATGAGCGAATCGTATGTACAAAGTTATGATTATTCAGGCGAGGGCGTAGTCCTCTTCATCGATAAATCTTTGGATTGGACATCCTTTGATGTTGTCAAGAAAGTACGCGCACTTTTCGATGTGCGAAAAGTTGGACATGCAGGAACGCTCGATCCTCAAGCAACCGGATTGATGATTGTCGGCACGGGAAAAAAAACGAAAAGTATCGAACAGTTTGTAAGATTAGAAAAAGAATATACCGGTTCATGTAAGATGGGTATGAGAACGCCGAGTTTCGATATGGAAACAGCGGTGAGTGAATTAAAAGATTCCACTTCAGTCACCGAACATCAAATTGAAGATGTGGCGAAAAGTTTTTTGGGAAAACAATTACAATTACCGCCTATGTATTCGGCAGTAAAATATGGTGGGAAACCGTTATATCAATATGCCCGATCCGGAAAGACGGTGGAGCGAACTGAGCGCGAGATAGATGTTCTAAAGTTTGAAATTCTCAAAGTTCATGCTCCTTATGTGGATTTTTGCGTTGTATGTTCAAAAGGTACATATATTCGGTCTTTGGTTGATGAAATGGGCATTCGTTTAGGCTGCGGTGCAGTTCTGACTGCATTGAGACGAATGCGTATTGGTGAATATACCGTTACAAAGGCAAAAACGATTGAACAATTAATTGAATGGCGGAATGCTCACTTCAAACAAGAGCAGAGAGAACATGAAGCTGATTCGATTCATTGAAGATATTCCATTTGATAAAAATTCTATTGTGACAGTCGGAACATTTGATGGAGTGCATCTTGCCCATCAAAAAATAATTGGGAAAGTTGTAGAACTTGCAAAGAGACGTAATGGTCGAAGTGTCGTTGTTACCTTCGAACCGCATCCGCGTGAAGTACTGGCACCGCCAAGTTCGGATATAAAACTTCTCACAACATTGCAGGAAAGAAAAGAGTTATGTGAGCAAATAGGAGTAGATTGGCTTTTTGTGATTGAATTTAACGAAGTGTTTTCGCAGCAAGGTTTTCGTGATTTTTATGTAAAATATCTTATTGGCGGCATAGGCATCAGCGCAATCGTGGAAGGATACGATCACCACTGGGGAAAAAATCGCGAAGGAAATATTGAAGCACTTGTACGACTTGGGAATGAATATGAATTTGAGGTTGTCCAAATTGAACAGTTTAAGCATAACGGTATTCCAGTAAATAGCTCTATGATCCGAAATGAATTGCTGAATGGATCTGTAGAAGTAGGTGCTGGGTTTTTAGGTCGACCTTATACATTATTTGGAAAAGTCGTTCCAGGCGATCAGAGGGGACGTTCTCTTGGTTATCCTACTGCAAATGTGGAACTTAATTCACAAAAAAAAGTCGTTCCAAAAAATGGCATTTACTTTGTGCAGGTTCGAGTTGGTGGAAGCAAATACTTTGGAATGGCAAGCATTGGTGTACGTCCGACGTTTCATGCGGATGGAAAGTGTATTCTTGAAGTAAATATTCTTGATTTTAATCAGAGTATTTATGGATTCGATCTTCGGATCGATTTCTTACAGCGATTAAGGGATGAATGGAAGTTTGACTCCGTAGACAAACTTATTCAACAGATGCATAATGACGAAGAGTTAAGCCGTGCATTGCAATATAAGTATCACAGTTTAGTATAAAATATTTTTTGGACAATCATCTTTATAAGGAGACACAATGCCACTTACATCAGAACAAAAAAAGGAACTCATCCGTAAATACGGCAAGAATTCTTCCGATACGGGAACGCCGGAAGTACAAATTGCCATACTCACGGCAACCATCAATAGCCTTACTCCACATTTTGATGCATTTAAAAAAGATCATCATGCTCGATTGGGATTATTGAAAATGGTCGGCAAGAGACGGCGGCTGCTGGATTATTTAACGAAGAAAGATATTGGCCGATATCGCAAGATTATTCAAGAGCTTGAAATACGAAAATAAATTACTGCGGCAGGTTCGGTTGGATGTATCTGAACGAAATTATTTTAAAAGAAAGAGGCAGGCACCTATGAAGGTCACGAAGGAAATAGAACTCAATGGAAAAATATTTTCACTCGAAACAGGCAGGTTTGCCAAACAGGCACACGGTGCCGTTATGGTTCGCTATGGAGATACGATGGTCCTGGCGACAGTGGTGAGCGATTATGAAGCGAAGGAAGGTCAAGATTTCTTCCCGCTACAAGTTGAGTACAGAGAAAAGACAGCTGCCGCAGGAAAAATACCTGGTGGTTTTTTTAAACGCGAAGGTCGTCCAACTGAAAAAGAAATAATTTCCTCCCGTTTGATAGATCGACCTATACGTCCGATGTTTCCAAAGGGATATATGAATGAGACTCAGGTTCTTGTGACTGTCTATTCTTCCGATATGGAACATGATGGAGATGTGCTCGGAGCCTGCGCCGCTTCCGCTGCATTGATGGTGTCGGACATTCCGTTTGACGGTCCTATTGCGGAGGTGCGTGTAGGACGTGTTAATGGAAAATATATTCTGAATCCGACTTTCAAAGAATTAGAAAAGAGTGATTTGGATATTACCGTTGCCGGAACGATTGACTCCATCGTTATGGTCGAAGGTGAATCTGCTGAGTCTCCTGAAGCAGACTTACTCGAAGCGCTACGCGTGGGACATGAAGCAATCAAAAATCTGTGCAATATTCAGATTGACCTTGCAAAAGAAATCAATAAGCCAAAGCGAGACATGGTTTCATCCGAGATTCCCGCTGGTCTGAGCGAGAGCGTGAAGACTCTTGCAGAAACAAAACTGAGACAATTGAGCCGTACGATCATGACGAAAGAAGAACGATCGGAAGCAAATCACAAATTATACGACGAAGTAAAAGCTTCATTAGCAGAGAAATATCCGGAAAAAGAGCCCATCATCGACGAATTAGTCCATGATATTGAACGTAATGCAATGCGCTTAACCATCCTCAATGATGGCAAACGCCTTGATGGACGTGGTTTAACTGATATTCGACCGATTACTTGTGAAGTAGGTATCTTGCCACGCACACATGGCTCGGCGCTTTTTACTCGCGGAGAAACACAAAGTCTCACATCGGCGACACTCGGTACGAAAATGGACGAACAAGTCCTCGAAGGTCTTTTGCCAGAAACAACAAAACGCTTCATGTTGCATTACAATTTTCCGCCTTTTAGTGTTGGTGAAGTTGGACGGGTAGGTTCGACCGGCAGACGTGAGATCGGCCATGGTAATCTTGCTGAACGGTCATTGAGGCGACTGATCCCTGTAGAGGCGGACTTCCCTTATACCATTCGGATTGTCTCTGATATCCTTGAATCAAACGGTTCTTCGTCGATGGCGACCGTATGTGCAGGCACGCTTGCACTTTTTGATGCAGGCGTTCCTATGCCTCGTCCAGTTGCGGGAATTGCGATGGGATTGGTAAAAGAATCAAATCAGGTAGCAATCCTGAGCGATATCCTTGGGAACGAAGATCACTTGGGTGATATGGATTTCAAGGTTGCGGGAACAAGTAAGGGAATCACAGCCTTTCAAATGGATATCAAGATTAAAGGGATTTCATTACAGATCCTGGAAAATGCATTAGCACAAGCAAGAGATGGGCGAATACACATCCTCAACGTTATGGCAAAAACTCTTTCTTCTGCACGGATCGAAATCTCCCAATATGCTCCTCGTTTGCAAACAATTAAAATTCCCGTTGATATGATTGGCGCACTCATAGGACCAGGAGGTAAGAATATTCGTCAACTTGTCAAGGATAGTGGCGCTGAAATTAATGTGGAAGATGATGGTACTGTGACGGTTGCAGCCGTTGAAAAAGACTCTGCTGAGAAAGCAATGCTGTATATTCGTGGTCTTGCTGAATTACCCGAAGTAGATAAAGTATATAAAGCAACGGTCAAAAAAATTACAGATTTCGGCGCGTTTGTGGAAATTCTTCCGGGCAAAGAAGGTTTGGTTCACGTTTCTCAACTCGATGTGCAGCGTGTCGAAAAAGTTGAGAATTTTATCAAAATTGGAGATATTATTGAAGTCAAGTTAATGCATATTGATGCAGATGGAAAGATGAGTCTGAGTCACAAGGCTTTGTTGCCTGGTGGAGAAAATGCTCATGAAGAAATGAAGCGTTCGCGTGAACGTAAGAAAACAGATAGCCGTGGAGGCAGAGACGATAGACATTCTCGTCCACATCATTAATTTTTACACTTCTTTGAATATATATCCTTACATCTCGAGAAACAGAAGCGTGGTGTGAGGATTATTATTATGAATCTTTCCATTCCACAAATCACTCATCTTCAAGGAACACGGTATGTTCCTGGCGATAAATCCATTTCTCATCGTGCTCTTTTAATCGGAGCTATTGCTGATGGTATTTCAGAAATAAGTTTCTGTTCACGTGCGGCCGATCCCATGAGCACGTTATCGTGCGTCAGACAGCTTGGTTTGAAAATAGAAGACCTTGGCAAGCAAATAGTCATCTATGGAAATGGTCGACATGGTTTACAAATGTCATCCGTTCCTTTGGATGCTGGTAATTCTGGAACCACGATGCGCTTACTTTCCGGAATTCTCGCAGGGCAGCGTTTTTCTTCTGTCATCGTAGGTGATTCTTCTCTCTCCCAACGACCAATGAAAAGGATTATGGACCCTCTCCGACTCATGGGTGCGCACATTCATGGAACCGATAAAAATACAGCTCCGATAAAAGTCGAGCCAGTTGATCAACTTCATGCAATTCGTTATGCTCTTCCGATGCCAAGCGCACAGGTGAAATCTTCTCTCCTTTTTGCCGGTCTTTTTGCAGATGCTACAACGTCTATCATTGAAAAAACGCAGACGAGAGACCATACAGAGCGTATGCTCGGCCTTCAGACAAAGAATGAGAATGGCTCTTTTGTAGTTGAAGTACATCCCGAAGTGAAAATTGAAGGGAAGCGATTCTTTATTCCGGGAGATGTCTCGGCCGCTGCATTTTTACTTTCAGCAGGATTAATTGTACCGGGTTCAAATCTCAGGATTCAAAATATTGGACTCAATCCAACTCGAAGACGCATCCTGGATATATTAAGAACGATGGGTGGCATGATTCAGATCGAAAATGAAAAAATAATTGAAGGCGAGCCGATTGGTGATCTTGTTGTTCAATATTCAGAGTTGAAAAGTAATCTTGATCTTCATGGTGCAGAAGTTGTCGATCTCATCGATGAGATACCGATTCTTTCTGTCACTGCTCTTTTTGCCGAAGGATATTTTCGAATTCACGATGCGCGAGAACTGCGCATGAAAGAAACCGATAGAATATCGGCTATAGTCAATAACGTACGTTTACTTGGGTGTGAAGTAGAAGAGTACGAAGACGGTTTTGCATTTGAAAGCAGAAAGAAATATTCAGGCAACATACTTCCTAGTTATGGTGACCATCGAATTGCCATGGCCTTCGGTATCGCTGGCATTCGGATTCAAAATGTTACAATCCAGGATACGGATTGTGTTGATATTTCTTTTCCAGGATTTTGGAAAGAATTATTGGCATCAGCATCAATGTAGATGTTCAGGCAAAGAAGCGAAGGTGGAGTAAGTAGCAAGCTACACAATTCTCTGTTTTTATTCTATGTTAATTATCTGGTGCATGAATTTATCAATGACAAGCTCGCCGCGAAGCCAGCGCAAAAATTCTAATCCATATTTATTCAAATAATAGATGAGGTTCATTTCTCTTTCTTGTAAATTTGAATGGGGAAACAAATTTATCGATACCCTGTCTAATTGTCGAAGAGATATATTGTGCTGTCGTTTTTGCGCAGCAATAGTCTTTTCCTTAAGGGTGTTAAGAGCAGCTTGCATTCGAGTAAGAGTATTTTCCATTGCAGGAACGAGCGTCGAATCTATCGATTCTAAACCACCCTTCAAACTTGTCAAGCTTTCTGAAACAGTCCCAAACGTATTCGAAAATAATTCTTCTACTTTGAAATCAGAGATCGTGCTAGTTACTCTCCCTTTCAGAAGATCGATATCGCCGAAGAAGTCTTCAACGCGAAGACTGAATTTATCGATGACTTTCCGAATTCGCTCTTCTACAATGGTCGCACTGGCTCGCGGGTAGATAATCGGCTCAGGAATGCCAAAATGCTCATAGAGCAGTTTAAACTGAGCGAAATAGGCAACTTCGGAGGGGCCAGCAACATATGCCAATGTTGGGAAAAGGTAATCCTGGCAGATTGGCCGCAATACCACGTTGGGACTAAATAAATTCTGATCAGTGTGCAAAAAGGCAAGTACCTCATCTACTGAAAATGTTTTCCGTGTACCTTTGAGTGAAAATCCTTCAGGATGAGGTTCTAAAGCATATCTGCCCCCATGATGAAACATAAAAAGATTGACGGATCGAGGTTTCACTTGAGCATGATATTGTTGTTCCACGAGCTCACTTTGCGCAACGACAAGTTGACATGTGCGGGAAACATTTTTTAGTTCGTGTTCAAAAATTGGAGTGAGGATTTTCTTTGTAATTAAATTATGTGGATCGAAGAAAATCAGTCCAGAATCTTCAAGCAATACGCTGAAAAGATGAATAAATGCTCGGCTAAATGTCATTCCTTTCTGATATGCTGTTTCGAACAACTCGATTACCTTTGGAGAAAATTCCGTTGGTAGCAGTGATTGCCGGAGATTGTCGAATAATGTTACAATCGAATCATCAAAAATTAATTCACCAACCGCACCTATGTTCTTTCCACCTGTCTTATCTTCATATTGATATTGGAGACGAAGAAGTTCGTTCGCCGAGTTAAAAAGTGTAAAAGAGGATACTTCTTCAATATCATGGTCTTCACCTTCCAACCAAAAAACAGGAACAAAGTTATAATCGGGATATTGGTGAGAGAGACGCTCAGCAAGCTTAAGCGCAGTAAGCGTCTTATAAAGCGCATACAGTGGTCCGCTGAAAAGGCCAACCTGTTGACCGGTAATGATTGCGACCGTGTTCTCATTGAGAAGAAGGTCAATGTTCGCTAGGGTTTTGACACCGCAGTGATAATCACGGTTCTGATTTAAAAGAACCTGAACAAGCGATGATCGGTCAATCGATCGATGTGAGACTGTCTCAAGACTCGAACGCCAATGTCTCTCATCACGAAAATCACCGGCAAAAAAATCTTTGACACGGGAATAGTTGTTTACATAGTCAACAAACAGGCGAGAGAAGCCTGTTTCGTCGGATTGAAGTTCATTGTAAGAGATATAGTTCATAAGCATGTTCGAAAAAGTATGAGTATTATAACCATATTATTGCTTAAGAGAAAGAACAAGCTGCTCCATGAGTTCGGAAAAACGCCCCGTTACTTTGGTCCCCGTTTCCGTTACATCTGCATGAGAAAGTTTTACTGAAGAAATTCCAGCTGCTAAATTTGAAATGAGCGAAATAGCTACGGTTTTTATACCTAAACTACGGGCAAGAAATATTTCAGGAACAGTGGACATACCGACCGCATCAACACCGATCCGTTTGAGCATTTGGATTTCTGCTGGCGTTTCATAGGAAGGTCCCTTGAGNNGCATTTGTAATAATAAGTTTCTTGATGCTGAGTTGATGGGAGATGACGATTGGAAAAACAACTCGTTCAACTGACTCAACCTCATAAAAATGAACACGACCTTGAAAGACAAGTAAAGGCATAGAGTGAAAAGTGTCTTTTTGCAAATATCCAAAAATTAGTTTTCCAGCATGACCTTGAACCGATGAAACCGGATAGTATGGAATTTCTGAGGAACAGACTGTAGATATTGTGTCGATTCTGTCGCAAAAATTACCAAGACCAGACCCAAGAATCAATGCAAGTCGAGGTCGAAAATTGGTAACTCGCCGAATTGAATTTATTGCTTCACGTACTTTATTTTTCTTTAACAAAACAGATTCGGTCATTGAATGAAATAGTTCGTGCTCAATAAATCATTTTAAAGAAGATCATGGCAACATCGACATCTTGCTTCATAGATATTTTTTGCACCAACGATTACTCTTTCATGTTGATTGCCAATACGTTGCGTCCGATCAGCGGGATTTCCACAGACTACACAAATTGCCAGGGTTTTTGTTATATATTCTGCAATAGCAAGGAGTTGTGGCATTGGTTCAAAGGGTTTTCCAGTATAATCTTGATCGAGACCAGCAACGATAACTCGCTTTCCTTTATTGGCTAAATGATTACACACATCCACAATGTTTGGTTTGAAGAATTGTCCTTCGTCAATCCCTACGACTTGAGCGTCATTTACAAGTTCCAGAATTTCATTTGCATCTTCGACGACTTGGGCGATGAGCGATTGTTCGCTATGCGATGTGATATATTCCGCATTGTATCGAGTGTCAACCTTTGGCTTAAAGATTGCGACCTTCTGTTTGGCAATTTGCGCCCGCCGAAGCCGACGAATGAGCTCTTCCGTTTTTCCACTAAACATACAACCACAAACAATTTCAATCCAACCAGTGTTACGTGGGACATTATGTAGGGTTGATGTATCCAATTGAGAAAAATAATTTAAGATGATTACTTTAAGTTAATTCTAGTAAAAGCAAAGGGAAGAAGCAATCTAAGTTTGATAATTTTGAATCGCTTTTTCGCATTCATCATAACGAAATCGATGTTACCAGTAAGGTCGGATAATACTTGTCGGCAGGCACCACAAGGAAGTGTAAAACCAGGGTCATCTGAGACAATGGCAATTGCTTTGAATTTCGAAGCACCATGAGAAATTGCCTTAAAGATTGCTACACGTTCAGCGCAAATAGTTAAGCCATACGAGCTGTTTTCAATGTTGCATCCCGTGAAAACCTGACCATCATCGGCAAGAAGTGCTGCGCCTACACCAAACTTCGAAAACGGTGCATATGCATTGAGTTTTGCTTTTTGAGCCTCTTCTGCAAGTTTTCGATATTCTTTTTTCATTTTTATTTTTTATAGAGGACTATATTTTAGTCAGGAATTGTGGAAAAATATAGAGAAGATTAGACTGAGAAGCAATGTTGTATAATGGATCTAGAAGCCTTATTCTAATGAGTTTAACCTCAATACACAGGAGGATAATTCTATATTGAAATTGTACCAAAAAAATTGCGTCTTTAATTCTACTGCATGCGATTTTTTGCGTTGCTTTTTTTTATAAGGCCATTTGAAATGTTGAGATTCGTGTCATCTCAAATCAATTTCTACAAATAATGATACTTTCCCGACAACTGAAGCACAATTCAATTTTACATATTACAAGTTATTTAGCAAACCTGAACAAAATCAAGAATAGGAAGTTCATTGTAATTTAGTCCATTAATCTTTATATTTGACTTAATAATACTGAAAGATTTGTGAAAACGACGAAACTTAAGAAAATAATAAGACCTCTTGGGATTGTTGTTGTTATTGCCTTTATTCTCGTTGTTCTCATAGACAATTTCATTATGCCGTCCTATGTGCAGCGAGGAAAAACGACAGCAGTACCTGATGTCATTGGTCTACCGATTGGAGAAGCGAAGAAAAAGCTTCTTGCTATAGGTCTTGAACCCAAAGAAGCAGAATATAAAACCGATAAACGTTATAAGATAGGCACTGTGATCTTACAAAACCCAAATGCTGAGTCAGAAGTAAAATATGGAAGAGGTATCTATTTAACCATTAGCGGTGGGGAAGAATTCGTCGATGTTCCGAATTTAAGGGGTAAATCCATTCGTGAAGCGGTTTTTAATCTCGAACGATGTGGTCTTAAACTTGGATCTATATCCTATGAACCATCAGAAGACATCTTCCCGAATACAATAATCCGGCAAGGAATTCAGCCAAATAAAAAAGTGGCAATCGGAAGTCAAATTGACCTAATAGTCAGTCAAGGCCGATCGACAGACATGCGTTCAGTGCCTGATGTTTCATCAAAAACTCTCACTGAAGCCGAAAAAATGCTCACTAATAGAGGTTTCCGAATCGGAAAAATAACATACCAGATAAATCTGGAATTACTTCCGAACACGATTCTTGAACAGTATCCTCGTGCGGGTATACTTATGCAATTGGGAACAGTGGTTGATCTTATTGTAGCACAAAAAACAGAAATGAAAACAAAATCAGAGAATTGAACGAATGATAAGAATTGCACCTTCATTACTCGCTGCAGATTTTGGTCACCTTGCACAACAAATTGCTGAGGCTGAACAAGGTGGGGCTGATTGGATTCATATTGATGTGATGGATGGACGTTTTGTTCCCAATATCACATTTGGTCCAGCTCTGGTTCGTTCCGTTAGGAAATACACAAAACTCCCGTTGGATGTACATTTAATGGTTGAGGATGCGGACAATTTTATTTCTCCTTTTTGTGCCGCAGGTGCAGATATTATCACAGTACATCAAGAATCTTGTTTACACTTGTACCGAACAATCCAAGCAATAAAAGAAAGCGGCAGCAAAGCTGGAGTTGCGCTCAATCCTGCGACCCCTGTTGATACTCTTAAGAATATCATTAAAGAGATTGATCTTGTTCTTATTATGACCGTTGAGCCGGGTTTTGGTGCTCAGCAATTTATTCGAAACTCTCTTCAAAAAATTCAAGAAATGCGAGAAATGATAAACTTCTCAAAAAAAGAAATATTTTTGGAGATAGACGGAGGGGTAGATCGAGACACAGCAGCAGACGTTATTAATGCAGGGGCTAATGTTCTTGTTGCCGGAACGTCGATTTTTAAGGCAGATTCCATACAAGCAGCTATATCATCACTTCGGACAGCGTCAACGAAATAGACTCAGAAATAATTGATTTTCCTATACATTCCAACTGATTAGAAAGTGGGGCTGTTTCTCCTAACTCCAAAGCACTCGCTATATGTTTCTTGAATTGCCACTTACATCTTAATCACGTAAATTATAATATATCTAGGTCAATTTTTGGCAGATATTCATATATTATCGTTTTAGTTAAGGAATGCCTTAGGAAAGAAGGGTGTGAATTATGATGCTCGACAAAATAGACTGTGAATTGCTTGGTATCCTGCAGCAAGAAGGCAGAACGAAGCGTAACGAATTGGCAGAAAAAGTTGGATTATCTCTTCCTGCCGTAAGTGAACGATTACGAAAACTGGAAGAGGAAGGAATTATCCAAGGATACTATACACGACTTGATCACAAAAGACTTGGAAAAGATATCACAGCATTTGTTGTTGTGACGATTGATTCATCAAAACATTTTCCGGGCTTTCTCGAGCACATTCTCAAATCAGACGATATTCAAGAATGTCACGCGATCACTGGAGACGGGACGCATTTGTTGAAAGTGCGTACAGAGAATACAGAAGGATTGGAAATATTATTGGCAAAAATTCAATCCTGGCAGGGAGTGCAAAAAACAACAACGAATCTTGTACTCTCAACTCATAAAGAATCTACCTATATAAAAATCGCAGCACATAAATAAACATCCCAATGATTGCTTTTAAGAAAGAGAGAAGAGAAATTCTATTTGAGTGATATGTAACCTTGCTTCTCTATCCGCTTCTTGCTACTTTCACAAGCATTCAAGGAGACACTTGGAATTTTATCGTACTACATATTCTGTCCAAAAGCGAGTTGCTCGTATCACTCTCAACTGGCCCGAGAAGAATAATGCTCTTGACGATCAGATGGTCTCAGAACTGATACAGGCTTTTGTACAGACTCAACGAGACACTCAAGTTCATGCAGTTATACTGCGTGCAGAAGGCGATTCCTTCTGTTCAGGTATTGACCCATCACATCTTCAACGCATTTCTAAATATGACTTCAGCCAAAATTTGCAGGATTCTACAAACCTCATGAAGTTATTTCAACAGATCTACACATTAAGAAAACCGGTCATTGCGCTTGTTCAAGGAACCGCCCTTGCAGGAGGGTGTGGATTGGCAACTGTGTGCGATTTCGTTATAGCGGCTCGTGAGACTGCAAAGTTTGGATATACAGAAGCGCAAATTGGTTTTATCCCGGCTATTGTGTTGATCTTTTTAGTGCGTCGTATTGGTGAAGGTCGCGCACGCGAACTTGCACTTCAAGGCAATATCATAAATGCTGAAGAGGCCTTTGATCTTGGGTTAATCAGCCAAGCTGTGCCATCTATTGAATTGGAAAAAATCGGAGCACAACTTGCAAATAACTTGATTACCAACAATAGCGGTACTTCCATGGGATTGATCAAGGAATTACTAGCTCGTGTGCATGGAATGGCAACAAATGATGCACTAGAATATGCTTCCCATCTCAATGCATTGACTCGGATGACAGATGATTGCAAAAAGGGTATTGAAGCTTTTCTAAATTCGAAACCTTTTAATTGGTAATTCATTTTTTGGAGTACCATGAATCAACTTTCTGACTCGATTCGTACCATTCCAAACTTCCCCAAAAAGGGAATAGTCTTTCGCGATATTACAACGCTTTTAAAAAATGCTGACGCATTAAAAAAAGCTGTAGATCTTTTCTCTGAAAAATATCGCAACTCAAAAATTGACAAGGTTGTCTGTATTGAATCTCGCGGTTTTATCATCGGATCAGCATTGGCAGTAAATTTGGGTGCAGGTTTTGTTCCGGTACGGAAGAAAGGAAAACTTCCAGCTGAGGTTATCACAGAGCAGTACGCTTTAGAATACGGGACTGATGATGTTGAAATGCATGTTGATGCCATCCAGCCCGGCGAGCGTGTTTTATTACATGATGACTTATTAGCAACCGGAGGGACGATGTGTGCGGCTATCAAGCTTGTTGAAAAACTTCAAGCGAAGATTGTCGGAGTATCCTTTCTCATTGAACTCTCCTTTCTTCAAGGGAGGAAACGCATGCAAGAGCAAGATGTTTATTCGTTGATCATATATGACAGAGAGTAGATTATTATTCATCATACTTATAAACTACGATGTTAGCTATAGGATCAAAAGCGCCAGATTTTAAACTCAGGCTCGATACCGGAGAAATATTTCGGCTACGGGATTTATGTGGCAAGAGTAATGTAGTAATTTCTTTCTTCCCGGATGGTCTTTCAAACACTGAAACACAAGACATATATATTTTTCTCCAACATCTTCAAAAAGCACAAACACTTGGCGCTATTGTTGTAACGATCAGCCCAAAGAACATTGATGAATTGCGAAAACTTTTAGCATTGTACAACTTTACTCTGCCGATCGCTTCTGACCCGACTTTGGAAGTATGCAGAAATTACCACGCATTTTGGCTGCGTGGACTTGGTTTACGGAAAATTACATATGTAATTGATAAAAATGGATTTATTCGAGGCCGTCTGAACCATCACCTCCTTACTGAAAAATCTTGGGGCCCTGTTATGCGTCTTCTTCACGAGCTTACAGTAAAAGACTGAGGAAAAGGATTTTTCGCGAAGGCGATTATTGCGCCGTTCAAGATTCAATGAGAAGAGCCAATCAAGTTCACAACCCCTTGAATATTCCAGCCAAGCAATTGTCTACGAATTATTCTGTGCAGAAGGAATTCAAAATATAGAAATTTGAAAGGTCTCCGAAATATTGAAGAGGCGCTCGTGCTTGGACATTTCACTGTAAAATTTGACCGCATTCCTTGATAGAAGAAATTTCTTCTGATCCTTTTCAAAAAAGCGTTGCTTCCGTGGCACAATCTTCCTAACTTCGATGTAGATAAAAGAATAATATAAGTGTTGAATCCTATGATTCTTTGTTCAGTTTGTCAGACAGAAAATGATAAATATGCCACGATCTGCAAGAAATGCAAGGGTTTTCTGCAGAATCGTGTGCCCAATTTGGATTTGTTTGACATACTATGGAGAATCATTGAAAGCCCACGAGAAGCGTTTCGGTTAATAATGCTTGCAGAACATAAAAATTACGCTCTGTTTCTTTACGCGTTATATGGGATAAGCGTTGCATTTTCTGGATTTTGGTATTTCAGAATAGGAAATCGATTTGAAAATGTGCTGATTCTCATTTTTTGGGCATTGCTGATTGGTGTACCATTAGGCATTGCACTATGTCCGATTGTATCTTCTTTCCATTGGATGTTGTCTAAAATGCTAGGTGGAAAAGCATCGTTTCGTGCTTCCTTAGGCATTACAAGTTATGCTTTGACACCATTTACTATATCTTTGCTGCTTTTGTTACCCATCGAGTTAATGACATTTGGAATGTACTTCTTCACCTTCAATCCACATCCAATGGCAATCAAACCGGTTTCCTACATCGTACTTATTGGATCGAACGCTGTAAT
Source organism: Ignavibacteriota bacterium (assembly GCA_003155495.1). Taxonomy (GTDB): domain Bacteria; phylum Bacteroidota; class Ignavibacteria; order UBA10030; family UBA10030; genus Fen-1298. The sequence goes on along the minus strand of PMDB01000063.1, from coordinate 40,895 downwards.
GATGCTATGGGCATTTATACTATTGATTATTGGAACCAAAGTAGGGAACCAAATTTCTCTCTGGAAGTCAGTTCTTATCGTTGCAATTCTGTATGGACTTGTTTTAAGGGGTGTAATGTTCTCTGGGGAATGTGCATTAAGTTTATTCTAGATGAAGTGGCTTAGCCAAATGCGATGACGCGCGAAAAGTTTGAGGAGATAGCAGAAGAAGTGTTTAACGATTTACCGAATGTTTTTGGTGAAAGAATTGATAATGTCCACATCGTGGTAGAAGAGCATCCAAATGAAGAAGACATCAGTCAAACGCATTCGAGCAAAACAACATTATTAGGTCTATACCAGGGAGTGCCATTAACGCATCGAGGAACATGGTATGGTGTAAATCCGACAATTCCTGATAAGATTTCATTGTACCAAAAGAACATTGAATCGGTATGTCGAAACGATAAGGAAGTATCTGAACAAATCCGTGAAGTATTACTCCATGAATTGGGTCATTACTTTGGAATGAATGAAGCGCAAATCCGAAGCGCCATGATGAATTTTAAATCATTACACTAACAAATAAAGAAAGAAACCTATGCCAAAAGTCATTCTACAGATATCATATGAGATTAAACCAGAGAAACGTGAAGAGTATCTTGCTCTTGCCACAGAACTGAAGGGCCATTTCGCCGGTGAGCAAAAAAAGAACTATACTATCTTTGAACAAAAAGGGAAAAAGAACTTTTTCGTTGAAGAATTTATCTGCAATTCGGTAGAAGAATACGAAACACTTGAGGATGGAACAACTGAAAGTGGCGAAGAGTTGGTGAATCGGCTTGAGACCTTCTTGAAAGGCGGCAAAGCTCGATATGCAACACTTATCGAAATATGATAGGAAAGAGATGCCCGCTGGTTTGGGAACAGCGGGCATCCTTTGAGTAATTCCACACAACCTTTCTCTCTATCTTACGTTTAAACTCGACTTGCTAGCCTTTCTATGCCTTATTGTTCTGTCATATACATAAGATGATATCTGATTCGGTGCTAATACGACTTTTTGAAAGGAACTGTGAACATGTAAAATTGAATTGACCTATTGATAGCAGGTAAGACAATTATTTTGTATTTTTATTATATGGTCATTTTATATAGTATCTTTTGCTATAAACAATGATCAATTCAAATTTGATTTGAAACAGGTTATTATATGCATGATCAATGATGAGGAACATTAATGGCTCTTACAGAAATAATCAATGAAGACTTAAAGGCTGCAATGAAATCCGGCGACAGCGTCAAGTTAAATACCATTCGATCTATACGAGCACAAATGATTGAACTTTCAAAACGCGGAACCGGTACAAGCATTACTCCCGAAGAGGAATTGACTGCTCTTCTCGCAGCAGCAAAGAAGCGCAAAGAAGCAATTGAAATGTACGAGAAAGCCGGAAGGAATGATCTTGCGGATCAAGAAAAACGTGAGCTTGAAATAATCAGTACTTATCTTCCAAAACAAATGAGCAGGGAAGAGGGTGAAGTAATTATAAAAAAAATAATCGAAAATATTGGAGCAACATCTTCGAAGGATTTCAGCAAGGTGATGCCTGTAGCGATGAAAGAGTTAAAAGGTAAAATTGATGGGAAGGTCGTTCAGGAAGTAGTCAAACAACAATTAGGAGAATAATCCTATGTTACTCGATATCTTAATCTTTGTTCCAATCTTAATGTGTATTTTGTTTGGCGTGCGTGACGGTATTGTACGAAAACTTATTGCGATCATTGTACTTATTGCCGGTCTCATCTTAGGTCAGATATATATGCGTACTGTCGGCGAGTTCATAGTCGGCCGCGGGGGAATAAACCATGACGATGCACCATTGTATGGTTTCTTGATAATTTTTTTAGGTTTACTAATCGTACAGGGATTTCTTTATAGAATCATCACTGGAAGTTACAAAATCGGTGGAATTGCCGATAGAATCGGTGGAATAATCCTGGGTTTCATTGAAGGAGTCCTTTTTGTCAGCTCACTGCTCTTTATCTTTGCAATGACTGATTTTCCTGACCGCCAAAACAAACATGATTCACAATTTTATAAGTCTGTTGTGAATATCGCTCCACAGATTTTGGACATGACATCGACTATTGGTCCAGATGTGGTCAATAAACTTAAAGATGTGGGCTCGCCGAATTTCAATGATAAAAAACAAAAGAAATAAAGTTCTTCCTCGATTCAATGACGCATTCTCGGAACCGAAAAATAAATAGACTAAACCAGTCGGCACGTCGCGAAGATCGATAGGACACAGAATCCATATTGTCAATAACGTCCTTAAATCTTCCGTCAAGCTTCAATGCCGCTTTAAGTAAGTTGGAATATCATGCTGTCGTTGAACGCATAAGCGACCTTGCTGTTTCTGAATCAGGTCGTCTACAGACTCTCCAGCTTGTGCCAAACACTTTCCGTAATACAATCGAATTGGAATTACGAAAAGTTTCTGAAGCAAAAGAATTGCTCATTGCTGAAGGGACTATTCCACTGGAAGGATTTAAGAATATTGTTGCTGCATTGAAGAAGACTACTGTCGAGAATCAGGTTCTCACGGTGGCGGAACTGCTGGAAATCGCACTCACGATTCGCGTTTCAAGAGCATTCAAAACGTTTCTTGCAAAACGTGCTGCATTGCATCCATCCATCGCGATATATCACGAACAGTTATTTTCAGATAAAATTGTTGAGAACCATATTAACGAAGCGCTGAACGAACACGGTTTTGTAAAAGATACAGCAAGCCGGGATCTGCGGGAGATTCGACGTTCAATCATCTCGGCAACCGATGCATTGAGACGACGATTGGAATCAATCCTTCGGCAAGTCTCCGAGCAGGAATTTCTCCAAGAAGATATTATCACCACACGCGATGGTCGGTTAGTTATCCCTGTTAAAGCGGAATATAAACATAAGGTACCTGGATTTATTCATTCGACATCTGCCAGCGGTGGAACGGTTTTTATCGAACCTGCTGAATCGCTTGCGTTCAACAATACACTGCGAGAACTCCAACTCCGTGAACAGCATGAGATCTATCGGATACTTGCCGATCTTACAAAGCAAGTTGGTGGAATACGTGAACCTCTAGAATTGAGTTTTGCTGCTCTTACCGAACTTGATGTCATTTTCGCGCGCGCAAAATATTCTATTGAAATTATCGGCAATCCGCCGTCCCTAACATCCATACCCGGCATAAAATTACATGATGCTCGACATCCTATTCTGTTACGACATCTTAAAAGAGAACTAGTAGTACCACTTACTATTGAATTAGGTAAAGATAAGGAAACACTTGTCATTACCGGACCAAATGCAGGCGGCAAAACTGTAGCGATGAAAACAGTCGGTCTCTTGACATTATGCGCCCAAGCCGGTATTCATATTCCCGCCGGACCTGAGTCAGAAGTATTTCCCTTTCAAAATATTTTTGTCGATATCGGCGATGATCAATCAATAGAAAACGATCTCAGCACGTTTAGTTCTCATCTCATTTCTCTTCGTCATATCCTCGAGGAAGCTGATGAGTCTTCCTTGGTACTCATTGATGAAATTGGTGCAGGAACAGATCCATCCGAGGGAAGTGCCTTGGCGGCTGTAGTGCTGCAGGAGCTTACTGCTCGAAAGGCAATAACTATTGCCACAACACATCACGGTGTGCTCAAAGCATTTGCACATGAAACACCTGGTATGAGCAACGCTTCCATGGAATTTGATCAGGAATCGTTACGGCCAACATATCGCTTTCGAAGTGGTGTGCCGGGCAGCAGCTATGCGTTTGAACTTGCCGAGCGATTGGGAATCTCGCACATTCTTTTAGATCGAGCACGCATGCAGGTGGGTGATGAAAAGGCAAAGCTCGAATCACTCCTCCTTGAACTTGAACGACAATCGCAGGAATACAAACGTCAACTCCACGAAACCTCAAAGGAAAAAGAACGATTGGAATCGCTGGTACTGTCATATGAGCAAAAGATGACACAATTGAAGCGCGAGTTAGGGACTATTCGAAAGAAGGCGGTGGAAGAGGCAAAAGAAATCGTCCAACAGGCACACATAAAAGTGGAACGCTCAGTAAAAGAGATACGCGAAAGTGGCGCTGAGCGTGAAATTGTCCGCGCTTCTCGTCACGTGCTTAAGCAGCTTGGCGAAGAATTGCAAAATATTACTGTGGAAGAACAGTCAGTCCCTCAGAAGAATGAGCCAATTGATAAAGGTGATACAGTTCGAATTCGCGATGGGCATGAAAGAGCCGAAGTTATAGAGATTCAAGGAAAACATGCGATTGTCCTCTGTGGCACGACACGCCTGCGAATTGTCCTAACAGATTTGCATAAAGAACATAAAAAACACGTGCAGCACATAACCTCAGCTTCCACCATCACTTCTCCGGAAGCTGCAAACGAAATTGATCTCCGAGGACTCTTCGGTGATGACGCAATTGCACAAGCGCAGACTTTCCTCGACAATGCCTACGTGGCAGGATTGCATCGTGTCGATATTATTCACGGCAAAGGCACAGGCGCATTGCGAAAGCGTATAGGAGAATTTTTGCAAACGTATCCGCACATAAAGACATTCCGGTTAGGTGAATGGAACGAGGGGGGTGTAGGTGTAACTGTTGTTGAATTCAAATGAGAAAAATATGTCGAACATAATTGAGCAACACAAAGAACAAGACGATTTGAAGAAGGAACGTATAGCAGCTGCTATAATCGCTGCATTGGTTCAACATGGAACCATACCTCGCAGGCATCCTAAACAAAACTTTGTCAAAAAGGAATCAGAATGGAAAAAGAGGCGAATAAATGGGTTACGCTAAATAGGGGAGAGTACTTAGTCAATATAAGTAATGAAATTTATAAAGTTTGCATCGGTGATGGAAAAATCGTAACGGTAAATGATGTAGCATACACAATCGAATTTCGAAAGATCAAAGATGACGTGTATACCTTGAATTTGTTTGACTCACATTTTGAAATAACGATCTCGGACTTCCATGAAAGTAAATCAATAACGGAATCGGCGAAATTATCTTCGAAACTTCAAGTCAATGTTAATGGTTCACTGATGCTTGCGATTGTTGATGATCAGCGATCTTTGGTCGCACAATCGTGGCTGCTCAGAAAGCCCCATATTTCAAAATCAACCACTCTTCGTGCTCCGATGCCGGGATTAATAACAAAAGTATTAGCTCATCAAGGCATGATTGTACAAATGGGTGGTGTGCTCCTTGTGCTTGAAGCCATGAAAATGGAAAATGAAATCAGGACGTTGCAGCGATGCAAAATAGAATCGGTATTCGTTCAACCAGGAGCAACAGTTGAACGAAATGATAAATTACTAAAAATTATTGAGATATAAATATTTTACTATAGGATAATTGTTAAAATATGAAAAGAGCAAAAAATCAACCGAGTAGAGGCATGGATCCAAAAGCCACACTAGATCTTGCGCTTGAACATGGACTTTTAAAAGAAGAATATGACCGTATTAATTCAATATTAGGCCGTGTGCCGACATTTACAGAATTGGGTATTTTTAGTGTCATGTGGAGTGAACATTGCAGCTACAAGAATTCTATTGCCCAGTTAAAAACATTGCCGCGTAAAGGTCCACATTTGTTAGTAGAAGCTGGAGAGGAGAACGCCGGACTCGTAGATATAGGAGATGGCTTGGCGGTTGCCTTCAAAATAGAAAGCCATAATCATCCTTCAGCTGTTGAGCCTTATCAGGGCGCTGCAACAGGAGTTGGAGGTATTCTCAGAGATATTTTCTCAATGGGTGCTCGGCCAATTGCTGTATTGAATTCTCTAAGATTCGGTGAGCTGACAGATCAAAAAGTTAGGCATTTGTTCAGACGTGTCGTGAAAGGAATAGCTGATTACGGAAACAGCTTTGGTGTTCCAACTGTAGCCGGAGAAGTATATTTTGACGATTCCTACAGAGATAATCCGCTTTTAAATGCTATGGCTGTTGGCATTGTTGAGCATAGGAAAGTCGCTAAGGCTATTGCAAAAGGGCAAGGGAATATAGTCATGATCGTCGGCTCAAAAACTGGGCGAGATGGAATTCACGGAGCTACTTTTGCATCTGAAGAGATATCAGAACAATCTGAAGCAAAAAAGTCATCCGTCCAAGTAGGCGATCCTTTTGCTGGAAAAATATTACTCGAATCTACTCTAGAGGCCATAGAAAGCGGATATATTATCGGTGTACAAGATATGGGCGCTGCAGGTATTACTTGTTCCACATCGGAGATGAGTGCAAGGGGCAAATCAGGGATGACAATTGATTTGGAAAGGATTCCTCTTCGCGAAAAGGAAATGACTCCTTATGAAATTTTGCTATCAGAATCACAAGAGCGAATGTTGTTTATAGTCAAGAAAGGACACGAACAAGAGGTCGCTAACATCTTTAATAAGTGGGATATAGAGTCCGAGATGATAGGTATAGTTGAGGATAAACCTGACATAACAATCAGATTGAATCATGAAGTGGTCGCAAATCTTCCTGCAGATCCGCTTGTTCTTGGAGGAGGTGCACCTGTTTATATTCGAAAAGTTCGAGTGCCAGCATATCTTGAAAAATGTAGAAAATATGATTCATCTTCTTTACCAATTCTAAAAGATTTAAATAAGACATTGATCGAATTGTTGAAACGGCCATCGATATCCAGTAAACGATGGGTATATGAACAATATGACTCGATGGTACGAACGAATAGCGTGAGACTATCAGATTCAGACGCAGCTGTAATTCGTTTAAAAGGAACTAATAAGGCTCTAGCTCTTAAGACTGATTGTAATGCAAGATTTGTGTATTTAAACCCAAGACGTGGTACGCAGATAGCCGTGGCAGAGGCTGCTAGAAATGTCGCTTGCGTTGGAGCTAAACCAATCGCAATAACAAATTGTTTGAATTTTGGCAATCCTTATGATCCTGAGATCTATTGGCAGTTTGTCGAGGCAATTGCTGGCATGAAAGAAGCCTGTCTTGCATTCTCAACACCTGTTACTGGGGGAAATGTAAGCTTTTACAATGAAGGACCACGTGGAGCAATTATGCCTACGCCTGTTATAGGTATGCTGGGTTTATTGGATGATGTGGATAAGGCAGTAAACACACAATTTAAGGCCCCTGGTGATATAATCATCGAATTAGGTATTAATCAGGGTGAAATCGGTGGATCAGAATATCTGGCAATGAGACAAAATGAGACTCTGGGTGATGCTCCAAGCATAGATTTAGAATATGAATCACGTCTTCACAAGATATGTCAGAATTTTGCCATTCAAGAGCTCGTCATGTCTATGCACGATGTCTCAGATGGTGGAATGGGTGTAAGCTTGGTAGAAAGTCTGAGTGGATTAAGAGACTTAGGGTGCCAAGTTGAGATAAACAGTTTATCGAAGATTCGACCTGACTTCTTACTATTCGGAGAATCTCAGTCAAGAGTTATAGTTTCATGCAAACCAGAAAAGTTAACAAGCATCTTGATGGAGGCAAAAAGATTCAGTATTGACGCAAAACAAATAGGAATCGTTACAAAAGAACGCCAACTGAAGATAGACAAAATTATCGATCTATCTGTCGAAGAAGTTTTGGATGCATATTACAAATCCATAGAAATAAGAATGCCAATAGAAGAGAAATAACGGCAAAAAAGGGGATTAAGCTATTCTGCATAATATACATTATAGCTCATTTATAACAGTCCAATGGTAATACCTTCTTTTTCCCCTTGTCAAGAGAAATTTAATCTTCAGTATCAGGATCGTAAGTTCCTTTATGAATGCAGAAAGAAAGGATAAAACTTGTATCGCGGCAATGGATTGTATCATTGTCAGCAACCGTGAGATGGTCCGTAGTACTATTAACAAAGTGTGCGTCATTTGAAATTACCTCAGTTATGCTTCCAACGGCACAAGCCGAAAGCTAAATATGGTTTCCATGGTTTAGTCGAATCATTAATTTTCATTAAGGATCTTTTACTAAAATAATTGACGAAAATGGTGCCAATGTGAATGGCGATGTTTTCACTGTGCCGTCGAGGTTTTTAAATGATCGTCTAAGTGTAATGGTACTATCATGCAAAGTTGGATTATAGAAAATTGTATCAATGGGAGTTGTTGATGGATACGTCTTATAAATCACAGAACTATGTGCATCAAGACCTGAATAAGCCGTCCAAGCTGCAAGAGTTGTAAAATTTGTTGTAGAAGAATTTTGCACAACCACTACCGTTATTAAATTAGGAACGTCAGGTGAGTAAATAAAAGGCGTTGCAAAATTAAGCCCATCATAAAAGCTTGAAGTGATTAAGTTGTCCTCATAGGTGTAACCATTAGTTTTTGTCCTTGCGTGTCCACCTACCCAGTAATTTGGTGCAGCATTAAATTCTGCAGCCTCAATTAATGTCTTCCTACCATTGACGTGGACTATCGTATATGTCAGCCGATTAGGTATTCGAGCCAACACCGCCCGCGTACTATTAACATAGAGACATGTGATTCGTGAAGATGGTTTACACGCCCAGACATTTCCACTTTGCACCCAATTGGTAAGTGTTATTGCTCCTGATATAATTGGTTTTGCACCTACGCCATAAGAAGTAATTACAATCGGTGATGTCGAAGTCCCTGCTTGTGCAACAATAACCTGTCCACTAAAAGTATCACCTGCTTTAAAAAATACCGAATCACCTGCTTTAATTGTTATCGTATTTAATTTGTCGATAGTTTCCAAAGGAGCACCAATAGAATGTCCATGTTCAGGATTGGTGTCGTTTCCATTTGATGCGATATAGAGATTTGTTACATCGTAGGGAGCGATCGCGCCCATTATCATCGGGGTGACCTCTATTTGTACGGATGCTATTGCACAAAAGAGGAATATAAATAGTATTACTTTTCTTATTACCATTTCGCCTCACGTCTAACAGAAATAGGTGATTCATTCTTTGAGGTTACTTTCAGCCAAACAAATCTCTCCGGCGGAATTGTCTTTGTTCCATAAAGGTGTACCAGTAGTGAATGAAAGGGTGTGCAAATCCGCGGAAGAATTTTATCTGCTTGGTCTCTTTTGCAATCTCTGCATCAAGTCCCATACCGAGTGTATTGATGAAATATCTCTCTTTTTTTCCCCCTTGTTTATTCCAATAAATAACTTTGCCTAAATTCATTAATTTCTTTGATCCATTTATAATAATATCGATAGCATGATCTAATTTCCTGGACATTCCAATGATTTTATTAAAATCGTTTCCTGAGCCAATCGGTAAAATTGCAATCGCAGCTTTANNGGCTTTTTTCCCAACTATACCTGATACGACTTCATTGATCGTCCCATCTCCACCAGCAGCTACAATCGTTTCAAAATTTTCGCTCATTCGAAAGGCTATTTCTTCTGCATGCCCAGATTTTCTCGTAAGTTCTAATTGAAATGTAATTTTCTTTTCTTGGAGGCAGGATATTAATCGTTCTCTCATGTCTCCTGCTCGTCCTCTGCCTGCTGCAGGATTTAGAATTATTCCTAATTTCTTTTGTTTATACATCCAGATTCCCTGCAAACGTTACAACCGCAGGACCGCTCAACTTTACAGTTTGAATGCTTGAGCCATTCAAATCAAATTCTACAATAAGAGGAATTTTGCTTGTTGGAATGATTGTGATGGGCGGCCTTAACTTCCATTTCATACTTGCGATTATAGCGGTAGCTATTGAACCGGTACCGCATGCAAGAGTCTCTGCTTCTACGCCTCGCTCGTATGTCCTAAGTTGGATTGCCCCAGATTCTAATTTTTTCATAAAGTTTACGTTGGTGCCAGCCGGAGTAAAAATCTTTTGCCAACGCAGTATTTTCCCCCAATACTTCACATTTAATCCATCAAGATCGCCATTCTTGCTCAATTCGGCAATGTCTATGACAATATGCGGTGAACCAGTATCTATAAATTGGTACGCAATCTTTTTCTTTCCGATTGATAAATGTCGTGTTTTACTAATGGAAACAGGATCCTGCATATTAAGCGAAACATCTTCTGCCATGATTGATGCAGTATATATATGACCCAATGCTTCAAACTTGTGTTCTTTACCGACAATCTTCTTCTGAAAAGCAAACATTGCTATGCACCTGCCTCCATTGCCGCACATTCCACCATAACTTCCATCAGCGTTGTAGTACATCATTCGATAAGAAACTTTATCACTCGATTCAAGAAGCAAAAGACCATCCGCACCTACTCCCCAATGACGATCGCAAATTTTCCTTGCAAGATCTGCTCCATCGACAATCATCGCCGATCGATTATCTATGACAATAAAATCATTGCCAGCACCAGACATTTTTACGAATTCGATCTTCAAGTTTTCATTTAACCGTGTTCTGTTTATAACGTATTATGGCAGGATATTATATCGTACAGCTTCAGTGCTGTGGAGGTGCGGGGAGTCGAACCCCGGTCCGAAGAGAAGACTCCTAAAACATCTACATGCGTATCCTGTCTTTTAATCTCGCGCAAGGGAACTCCGCCAGGCTAGATTTACCTTACGCCAACTCAAGTGATCCGTCTTTCAACGGATTTACTCATTCTCCTCGAGTACAAGAATAAGCTATCCCATAGAAGCGACGTTCATCCCAAACTTGATGGGCCAAATCTAAGTGAACGGGTTGCCTAATTGTTATTAGGCAGCCAGTGCGTAATCGTAATTTGCACTTATGTGTTTGCCGCTTTTTATCGTGGACACGGCGACCACGGCACGCAGTCTTAAGCTTCCTCATCCCCGTCGAAGCCAAATCACCCCCAACAAAGAATATCGAACTGAAGCTTATAATAAATATATGAAATGCCGTTAGAAAATCCAAATTTTATAATTACATCAGGAAGAAGCTGTTTCCAATGGATAATTTGAATGCAATTCCTTAACGAGATGAGTAAACGCTTCTTCGGGTGTGTCAACAATTCGAAATAACTTTAGATCCTCAGGACTAATAACCCTGTGCTTTATCAAAGCATCAAAATTCAATACTTCACTCCAAAAATCTTTGCCATACAGAAGAATGGTCACTTTCTTCCTGAGTTTATGTGTTTGTACAAGTGTTAACACTTCCATGAATTCATCCATCGTTCCAAAACCACCAGGAAACATCACGAATGCCTTGGCTAAATACACGAACCAGAATTTTCGCATAAAGAAGTAATGNNTTGAACCCGATCGATCTTCCCTTCGCTAAAGCTGCTCCTTTGTTCGCTGCTTCCATAATGCCTGGGCCGCCGCCTGAGCATACAACGAATCTAAATGGTTGTTGCAGTGTCTGGGTCCATTGAGTAAGCTTTTTTGAAAGTTGGACAGCATCTTCATAATATTGGGACATCTGATAATCGGCTCTTGCCTCTTCTATCAACTGCTGAAGGCTTTCATGCTTTCTTTTTGATTTTCTTAGCTTTAGAGTCAGATCCTTTAACAATTTACTACACTGCAATTTGGACTTAAACCGAGCAGAGCCAAAAAAAACGATTGTATCTTTTACACCTTCCTGACGAAGTTGTTGTTGCGGTTCAAGAAGTTCAGAGAGCAATCGGATCGGACGAGCGCTTGGTCCATTGAGGAAATCAAGATTATGATATGCTTTTGGAAGCGGTGTTTTCTTAGCCAATGGTTTACCTTTCATAAAATTAGATAGTTTCATTTAATCCTCGGAGGAATTCTGATGCTCTTGTTTTTATACACCACACGCTCTTCGCAGGAATGTTGCTGTATGGAGAAGCTCAATGTGCATTTTTTCTTGATTCAATCCGTGCAGGATTTGTATCAAACATCCCGGGTTTCCAGTAATAACGATATCCGGACCTGCTTGCTTAATGTTATCAATTTTACGCCTGAGAATTTGCATAGAATCGTTGTAGTGAGTGATGTTATAAATACCTGCACTACCACAACACCAAGTTGATTCTCGAAGTTCTATATATTCAATCCCTGCAATAGATTTAATCAACTTCCGTGGTTGCTCGCTAATATGTTGAGCATGAACAAGATGACAGGCATCATGGTAAGTAACTTTTTTACCAAAAAAAGGATTTTCATTTCTATTTAATGCAGGATGGAATCCTGTATCATTGAGAAACTCTGTAAGATCCCTTACACGTTTTGAAATTGAATTTGCTTTCTCTGCAAAGCGTGTATCATCTCGAAATATTTCGCCATATTCTTTCATATACGCCCCACAGCCCGCAGAATTCATCACTATATAGTCAAAATCATACCTAGAAAACAATTCAGTATTATGCTGCGCAAGCCTACGTGCACTTGCGATATCGCCATTGTGAGCCTGGAGTGAACCGCAGCATTGCTGTTCTCTCGGAACAATCACCTCGCAACCATGGTGAAGTAGAAGTTGAACCGTATCTTCATTTATATCGGCAAAGGCGACATCCATAACACAACCTGTGAGAAGTATGACTTTATATCGTGAATGAATATTTGGTGTGATACTTTCATGTAAAGTATCTGATGAATATGATTTTGAGATTTTGGGTGCTAATGAATTACTGTTTGAGATCTTTCTAGGAAACACCCTAAACTCTTTTCCAATGCCAATGAGAGACTGGATATATGATGTCTGAATCAATCGTAGTATCCTCGCTGCACGTTTTAAACGACCATGGCTCTCAAAAAGCCAACCCAACAGGATCTTTTTAGAATAATGCGCCAACCTGCCTTCATATTTTTCTTGGTAGATTTGTGCCCGCGCCGCTTCTACAAGAGATCCATATTTAATCCCAGCAGGGCATGACGTCTCGCAAGCTTGACAATCCAGGCAAAAGTTCATTTCATAAACAAATTCCCTGGAAATAGATAATGTTCCTTCAGCAACTCCTTTGATGATGCGAATTCGTCCACGCGGTGATGATTTTTCAAGCCCAGTAAGTGAATAAGTCGGGCACGTTGGCAGGCAGAGTCCACAATGGATGCAATTATTCAGTAATTCATCGCTTGGAATATTAATCCCTCTAAATCCAGACTTCTTCCCTTCTGCCATCATCATAGGATTATCGATACTTCCTGAATGGGATAACAAGCATTAGCCCTGATATAAAACCCCCTATATGTGCCCACCAAGCAACTCCACCCATACCGACAGGAGTATAGCTTAACGATAATATTCCGTTAAAGAATTGGAGCATAAACCAGAATCCAAGTATAATATACGCCGGCAATTCCACGATTTGAATAAATATGAAAATCGGTATGAGTGTGAGTACACGCGCACGAGGAAACAATATTATATATGCCCCGAGTACACCGGATATCGCCCCGCTCGCTCCTATAGTTGGAACATTCGAAGTCGGTTCGAGATAAATATATAGTGCTGACGCTGCAATTCCACAAATCAGGTAGAAAAAAAGAAACCGAATATGGCCAAGCTTGTCTTCCACATTATCACCGAAGATCCAAAGATAAAGTAAATTTCCGCCAAGGTGCAGCCAACCTCCATGAAGGAATAATGATGTAATCAATGTTATAAATACGAATGGCTTAAAGATATTTGAATGAAGCGCTTGACTGATTTCATTGGGGGTGACGCTAAAATGAAATAAAAATCTTTCAAGTCTTATCCCGAGCGAAAGTTCATAGAAGAAGACAAGGATATTCACAACAATCAGAAGAATTGTAACGATGGGAAAGCGTCTTCGAGGATTTCTATCTTTTAACGGTATCATGAGTTCATCCTGTTGCCCTTAACGATCATGTAAAGGCACCAGCATCAAGATATTTTTTAATCTGCTCGGGGTTTTTCGGCATAGGGCCCTCACAATGTGGTTTTAATGAAAAGATTTTTCCGGGATTGAGCACTGCATTCGGATCAAGAACTTTTTTAATTTGACGCATCATTTCTATTGCCGGGGATGGAGTCAATTTCTCCAAGAATTGACGCTTCGCCAAACCGACCCCATGTTCGCCGGTTATAGCTCCACCTAAGAGGACTGCTTCTGTAAATATCTCATCAAACGCTTTTTCTGCTTGATGAATTTCAGATATATCTCGTTCGTCTGTCAAACAAGTGGGATGCAAATTGCCGTCGCCAGCATGTCCGAAATTGCCAAATTGAAGTGAATGCTTCTTTGCAATAAATTGAATTTTATCCAGCATCGATACGATTTCACTTCGGGGCACGGTTACATCTTCCAAAATAGTTGTCGGTCGGACTCGTGCAAGTGCTGAAAATGCCACTTTCCTCGCACTACGAAGCTTAGCAGCTTCCTCCGTGTCGTGCGCAATTTTAATTTCCAATGCATGGTGCTTTTTGCAAAGCACAGCAATTTTATCCACATCTTCCTTTATTACGAGCGGATGACCATCGACTTCAATTAATAACAGCGCTTCAATCGCTGTAGGAAGCTTCAGGTGTGCATAATCCTCGACACACCTGATAGTTGTATTATCTAAGAATTCAAGTACAGCAGGAGTAATTCTTGAAGCGATGATATCAGAAACGGATTCAGCTGCGTCTGTAAGTCTGTCGAAGAACACCAGCATCGTGCTGGAATCCTCAGGTTTCGGAATAAGTTTCAAAAGAATTTTCGTGTAGATTCCAAGCGTACCTTCAGAACCAATCAAGAAATCTTTTAGGTTATATCCGGCAACATCTTTGACTGATTTTCCTCCCAGAAGAACCACATCCCCATTTGGTAAAACAACTTCCATCCCGAGAATATAATTCTTCGTCACTCCATACTTCAATCCGCGAAGTCCGCCGGCATTCTCGGCAACATTTCCTCCGAGTGTTGAGATGGCAGCGCTTCCTGGATCTGGCGGATAGAACAATCCAAGTGATTCGACTTCAGCTTGAAGTTGGGCTGTGATAACACCCGGTTCAACCCATGCAGCGAGATTCCTCTGGTCGACCTCAAGAATTTTATTCCAATGATTGGTCAGTAGAACAATGGAGTCTTCTGTCGGGATTGAACCTCCACTTAATCCGGAGCCGGAACCTCGCGGAACAATTGCGAATCGTTCATTATTTGCTAATTGAACAATGGATGATATTTGTTCCTTTAATTGAGGCCTCACGATCGCAACCGGTAATTGGCTCAGTAAAGGCGTTCCATCATAGGAATAGACCAGTTTGTATTCAGGTGAATCAAAAAAATTATCCTGACCTACAATGGATTTGAGTTTCGATAATGTCGATGAAGCAATCATAATTGTTCAGAAGATAGGTGAACAACCAAAGAAATGCAAGAAAACGTACAACTTGGATATAAATTGAAAATCGACTAACTTCTCTGCATAAATATTTTATTCCTTTTCGAGGGTCATCATGGAAAAATACAAAAAACGTTCATGGGCTGAACCTTACAAGATCAAAGTCGTTGAGCCTCTCAAAATGACAACTCGTGCCGAACGAGAAAAGGCACTGTCGGAAGCCGGTTACAATACCTTTCTACTGAAATCTGAAGATGTGTACATCGATCTGCTCACAGACAGTGGCACAAACGCAATGAGCGATAATCAATGGGCCGGAATGATGCTCGGGGATGAAGCATATGCAGGCAGCAAGAACTACTATCACCTTGAAGAGAACGTACAGAAGTACTATGGATATAAATATTTAGTGCCGACTCATCAAGGACGCGGTGCAGAAAATATTATCTCAAAGATCCTAATCAAGCCGGGAATGTTTGTACCGGGCAATATGTATTTTACAACGACTCGATTGCACCAGGAACTTGCCGGCGGAACATTTGTCGATGTTATCATCGATGAAGCTCACGATCCGGCAAACCCTCATCCTTTCAAAGGAAATGTAGATCTTGACAAACTTGATACATTAGTTAAGAAAGTCGGAGCTGATAAAATTCCCTATATCACCATCGGAGTGACGGTGAATATGGCAGGAGGACAGCCAGTGTCTATGACGAATTTAAAAGAAGTGCGGTCATATTGCCAGAAACATGGTGTTCGTGTAGTTTTTGATGCGACACGCGCGGTGGAGAATGCATATTTCATCAAAGTGCGTGAAAAAGGATATGAGAAAAAATCGGTTGCAGAGATTCTGCATGAAATGTGTTCTTATTCCGATGCATGCACAATGAGCGGAAAAAAAGATTGTCTTGTAAACATCGGCGGTTTTCTTGCATTGAACGAACGGGATGTATTTGAAGAAGCACGCAACATGGTCGTGATCTACGAAGGTCTTCATACTTATGGTGGACTTGCAGGACGCGACATGGAAGCAATGGCACGCGGCATTGAAGAATCAGTACAATGGGACCATATTCGCGCCAGGATAGGCCAGGTTGAATATGTAGGCGAGAAACTAACCGATCTAGGCATTCCTATCGTTCTCCCTGTTGGCGGGCACGCCGTATTCCTCGACGCTAAAGCGTTCCTTCCTCATCTTAAACAGATCGAGTTCCCGGCTCAGACATTGGCAGCCGAACTTTACCTTGAGTCAGGCATTCGTTCTATGGAACGTGGTATTGTCTCAGCTGGACGCAGTAAAGAAACCGGAGATCACTACTATCCAAAGCTTGAGCTTGTCCGTTTAACTTTCCCGCGACGCGTATATACGCAAGCTCATTGTGATGTAACCGTTGAAGCCGTAGATGAAGTATTTAACAGACGACAATCTATCAAAGGAATGAAGATGATCTACGAGCCAAAGTATTTACGGTTCTTCCAGGCGAGATTTGAAAGATTGTAGTCGCGATCTTTAGATCGCGTATCAAAGGAATGCAACGTTACGAATGCTAAAACATTCGACTATCAATAATTGGAAAGGATTGTGTTCGCGCGAAAGCTTCAACTTTCGATTACAAAAAATTGCCGAAGATTGGAATCTATAGTCACGGTTTCAGTCCGAGTTTTTCTGCATTTGCCTTCATCGCTTCGATAACAAACTTAATATGTTCCTCAAGCGGAACGCCCAACTCCTTTATTCCTAAGTCGATATCCTCTCTTTTTACATTTTTTGCAAAGGCTTTATCTTTAAGTTTCTTTTTAACCGAAGAGACTTCAAGATCAACTATCTTATTCGGTCGGATGACAGACACAGCGGAAATAAAGCCGCAAAGCTCATCACACGCATAAAGTACTTTTGCCATCAATGATTCTCTTTGGACATTACTAAAACTTGCGTGCCCTAAGATTGCTTTTCGAATATCATCCGGATATCTCTTCGATTTCAGAATCTCGGATCCTTTTAATGGATGGTCTTGTATTGTTGGATACATTTCATAATCAAAATCATGCAGAACGCCAACAATTGCCCACTTCTCTTCATCTTCACCATACTTTCGAGCATACGCTCGCATAGCGGCTTCAACAGCATACATATGTTTTCGCAAAGCATCGCTTTTTGTATATTCATGCATGAGATTGAGTGCATCGATATAATTCATCTGTGTTCCTTAAGTTATGTTATAATAATTAATACTTTTCGAAAGAGTATTATTTCCTCATCCTGTTTTCCCGCTTACGTGGGAATGACAGAACATTAACTGATGGACAAATATCCGACAGAACACAATCTTCACAGATCGGTTTCCGTGCTTTACAAGTCTTTCTACCATGAAGAATTATAAGATTGCTGAACCTGTACCATTCTTTCTTCGGAACCAGCTTCATGAGATCCTGCTCAATCTTCTCCGGAGATGTGTTCTTGGTTAGTCCCAGTCGATTTGATAGACGTATTACATGAGTATCCACAACAATCCCGCTTTGGATGCCATACGCTCCGCCAAGAACACAATTTGCCGTTTTCCTCCCCACTCCTGGCAACGACATTAATTCATTCATTGACTGTGGCACTTGACCTTGAAAGCGATCGACTATTGCAGTACACGCTTCCATAATATGCTTTGTCTTCATTCGATAGAAGCCGGTCGATTTAATTTCACACTCTAATTCACTTTTATCAGCCCCTGCAAAATCCTTAGCACGTCGATACTTAGCAAACAATGCTGGCGTAACCATATTAACCCTTACATCTGTGCATTGAGCGGATAGCATGGTCGATACCAGAAGCTGCAAAGGATATGTGAATACAAGAGCAGTGCGAGCTTGAGGAAATTCTTTCTTCAGTCTCGAGATAATCCGAGCTGTTCGTTTCGTTGTATCGTCTTTCTTAGTTCTCTTCACATAATTGTCTAAAGAATCAGATTATTTCCTTTGTCAGCCACATTCCTTCGCGAATAGCTTTTGCAACGAGATGCTTATCTTTCGAAAACTTCTGAGTCACTGCAACGGCAGCCCGCAGAGTGAATCTGTCTTTGGTTAAGATTCGAAGCGTATACTCCTCCCCTATTCCCAATGCAAGTTTACGCTGCCAGACAGAGACATTGAGATGGTGTATCTCCGTCCGAAAATATTTAATTGACTCGCCTAACTCCCTGTGAAATACTTCATAAGATTCTTTTCCCTTATCGAAATTCACCTGTAATTCGAATCGATCGAAGCTACTATATGAAACTCCATCAGAGAATAAAAGGTTATAGATCGAGCATGCCATCGTTTCAAATTCATTAGCCTTCTTCTCATGGGCCGAATTATAGATACCGATACCATTTCTTACCATATTCTCTAGAATGTCTAGGTTTGAACCGCCTTGAACGACATAGAGAGACTCAAAGATAGGTGCGTTGCTTTTTCCCACTTTGAAACCGGTCTTCTGCATGAAAGACCGCCCTTTGACCATTCGTGAATTTGGCATTTCACTTTGTTTTGTTTCTATGAGATATCTTGCATCGTATCCACCTGCTAATCCATAAAGAATATTCGGCAACAACTGCTCTGAGGTCTGAATGATCTGATCTTTCATAATTTTTTGAATTTCATCTGTATCTGACTGTATCGGTGTGGAAAGAAACTGCGACAGATTTCCACGCGTTGCCTGGACAGTCCTTGCTGTCATGTCTGAAATATGATTCTCCCACACCGATTGTATTCGGTCGCTCTCTTTATTCAATTCAGCTCTAAGACCGTGCAGTGATCTTGCATATTCCTTCGCCGTTACCGTCTTTTTATGCTGGTGAAGTACCGAATAGGCTATAATCGGTATTTCGAAAGATAAAACGTTGTAGATACTCATTAGTTTGCCCCTTTGTTATTTTTGTTCCAGAAAATGAATAACTTCTCGGGTAGGCCATGTATTGACGACATCTTTTGCTTCAAGCCAGCCTTTACGTGCAATTCCAACGCCGTATTGGACATCGTTGAGACCATCCACATGGTGGGCATCCGGATTGATAAAGATGCGGACACCTTTTTCTTTCGCATACTTCACATATCGCCAATCTAAATCGAGTCGCATCGGATGAGAATTGATCTCAATCGCCTTTCCATAATCAGCAGCAACATTGATAATTTCATTCATGTTCACCGGATATCCTTCACGCTCAAGAAGAAGCCTGCCGGTCGGATGGCCAAGGATGGTCACATATTTGTTCTTTAATGCTTTTCCGATGCGCTTTGTTGCTTCATCTTCAGTCATTTTAAACTTGCTATGGATGGAAGCAACGACATAATCGAACTGGGAGAGGAGTTTGTCAGAGTAATCCAGCGAGCCATCAGAAAGAATGTCGCATTCTGTCCCTTTGAATACACGAAAGGTCGAATCCTTCTCGTTCATTCGATCAATTTGTTTCATCTGCGCATGGACTTTTTCAGGAGATAGTCCGCCCGCATAAGCTGCTGCCTGACTATGATCTGCGATTCCAAGATATTCCCATTTTAACTTCTTCGCAGCTTCAACCATTTGCTCAAGCGTACTCAGGCCGTCGCTATCGGTCGTATGACAATGAAATGTTCCACGAAGATCGCTGAGCTCAATTAACTTTGGGATGGCATGCTTCTGGGCATATTTTATCTCACCTGTGTTTTCTCTCAGCTCGGGCGGGATATAATGAAGTCCGAGTGCCGTATAGATATCTTCCTCGTTATCACAAGAAGGAATGTGTTTACCTGTTCGAGATGATTTACTTTCTTCAATGTGAGTAAAACCATATTCATTAAGACTCCAGCCATATTTTCGAGCGAGCGATCTCACTTCTACATTGTGTTCTTTGCTTCCCGTGAAATAATTCAACGCAAAAGGATATTCTGCATCTTTTACAAGACGAAGATCGCACTGAATTCCCTTCTTCAACATCACGCTCGCTTTTGTATCTCCAGTAGCAAGAATAGATTCTACTTCTTCATATGCCGTAAACTTCTTCAATATTTCTGAACGATTTTTATCTGCTGCACTCACCAGAATATCAATATCGCCTATCAGCTCTTTGCACCTACGAAGACTGCCTGCATAGTTGCAGTGCTTAATTCCATGAATATTCTTCAACATCCGGATAATCTTCTCGGCAGATTCGAGCGCTTGTGGATAGAGATGCTTGTCACTGCTCCGTTCTCTTTGCTCGATGCTTTTAAGAATATTTTCTTCTGTCTTTGCACCAAATCCTTCAATGGGTCGAAGAAGCTTCTGTTCACATGCTTTTTTAAGTTCCGCTATAGATTTGATGTTCATTATTTCATAGAGAACTTTTACTTTTTTTGGCCCTAAACCTTGAAGGTGAAGAAGTTCTAGAACACCTGGCGGAATTGCGGCACGTAATTCTTCGTAATTCTTTGAAACTCCTTTTGTTACTAAATCAGTGATGATTCCAGCTAAGCCGCTTCCTATTCCTTTGATTTCTGTAAGAGATTTAGATTTGACGAGAGTTGACAGATCCTCCGTTACTCCGGAGATAATCTGGGATGCATTATGGAATGCGCGCGAACGAAATGGATTCTCGCCTTTTAACTCGAGCAAAGTTCCCATTTCATCAAGAATTTCTGCAACCTGCTTTTTATCCATTGCTCCTGCTCACGCAGCTTCTACGTGATTGGAATTTGATTGTATAATGTCGTGCGAAAGAAGTTCATCGCGATATTTCAAAAGTCGAACCATCATTGGCTCTAATTCAACATACAACATCATCTCCTGACGTACTTTTGATGCACCATATAATCCTTTGAGATATCCGGTGTAGTGCTTTCGGAATTCAATAACTCCTTTCCGTTCACCCTTACACTCAACAGATAGTTGTAAGTGTTCCATCAGCACACGGAATCGTTCTTCGATAGTCGACTCGGAAAGAATTTCACCTGTCGCCAAGAGATGTTTTGCCTGTGTAAATATCCACGGATTATCTATGGCACCGCGGCCAATCATCACTCCATCGCAGCCTGTTTCCTTGAAGACATGTTGAATCTTTTCCGGTGTCTCAAGTGAACCATTAGCAATAATCGGAATCGAGACCGCTGATTTCGTTTTCGGTATCCATGAAAAATCAGGTTCACCTTTATGAGCTTGAGACCGCGTTCGACAATGAATGGTCATTGCTGCTGCACCTGTTTGTTCAACCATCTTTGCAATATCAACGATATTAATTGATTCGGCATCCCAGCCAATTCGTGTTTTAATTGTTACCGGGATTTTTACAGTTTTCACGACCACGGAAACGATGCGTTCCATTTTTGGTATATCGCGAAGTAAACCCGAACCGGCACCGCATCCTACTACGTTTCGTACCCAGCAACCGCAGTTGATATCGATAATATCCGGCTGGAGGCTTTCAGCGATGCGTGCTGCACCTTCCATTGAAGACTCTTCCCCGCCATAAATTTGAATTCCGAACGGACGCTCCTCATCCCGAAAATCCATCTTCTTCTTTGTCTTTGCAGAATTCCGGACAAGCCCCTCGGAATTCACAAATTCGGTGTACACGATGTCGGCGCCAAGCCGCTTACAAACAATGCGGAATGCTTGATCCGTAACATCCTCCATTGGTGCCAGGAGCAGTGGTTTTTCTATATTTATTTTGCCAATACGCATTCAATTATGCAAGTTTCTTTTGCTCAATATACAAAAACCGGAAAGCAGTTACAATGAAAGGATCTGGTACTTTCACCAAATAAAAAGGCGGCTCTGTTGCCAGAACCGCCTTTCGTTTTCAAATGAAACTCCCCGCCACAAGCAGCGGGGTATTTTGATTGTTTATATTTAGTTTTCTTCACCGCAAGTGACTTGGAATTCAACCTAAGTGATTAAGGCGTTGATAGTGAAGGATAAGCTCCGATAAATCGGGCGTCCTTTTTTCGAAGGCCGAGAAGCTTGCTGATTTCGGCCGGTAAGGGAGAAGCTGTTTTATATCCCGGAAATTCTTGTACTAATTGGTAATTGCCTAATACGGAACTTTTAAATAAGGGAACGTTATCATCGGAAAAATACCGGCTGTGTGCCAAAAATTCTGGGTACAGTTTCTGCAAACCATCTAGCGACTCAAATGCCATCTGACAATTATTGTTCATCACGGGACTCCACCACACCAATGGTCCAGAGTCTTTGTCTGAGTTTCGCACATACATATTGTAATCGAACTGTTTCAACGACGGTTCATTGAATTGTTTACATAAGGTATCCTGCTGCCACACAAAAAGAAGCGGCCTGTGAAAATTCTTATCTCCCGTAAGCAGATTATTCACAAAGACGTGTCCATCCCGCTTGTCCACATCCGGGCCGGTACCGGAATGCCAGCCAAATGTTCCATCGTTCGCCGGGCTTCTTCCATTACGCCCGATACATACAATACTATTGACCAATGTGTTTTGGTATATTTGAACATTCGAACTGTTAAGAACAAGAATTCCCTGATCACAATTGACAAACACATTTCCGGCGCAAATTGCTCCTTTTGATATTTCGAAGAAGAACCCATTATCGCTCGGCCAGGGTCTGTTATTGTCGAACTTCCTGTTCATATTGCCGACACCTTCGACCCAGTTGTTAATGAAACGGCCGTCTACATTTCCGACGTCGTACCAGATACCGTTAGAATACGGAAGGTCGATAACCAGATTGTCCTGGCACGTAACACGGTAACTTTGATTAAATATTTTCACCGCGGCAGGATAATATCCGGTGATTTTTTCGATGTTGTTGCGGGTGAAGATATTTTTTTCCAATAGAACATCGGACGAGGCTATAATGTAAATACCCTCCGTGCTGGTGTCGCTTACCTTGCAATGCCGGAGTGTTAAACGATCTCCCCTGAGATAAGCGGCAACACGTGAACAATACGAAATGGTACAATGCTCTACCGTCGTACCCACTACTTCCTTTCCGTGTTGAGTCTCATCGGACAAACCTTCCGGTTCTTTTCCTTCGACTTCAATTGCACGATAGGCATACTGTGTGAACGTAATTCCCCGAATCACAGGTCCCTTGCGGTCTGAAGTTTTATCGTGACATTCCCCGATGATTCTCTTCAGCGCGACATCGAACGCCGTGATTTCCACCAGGCGGTTTGTTGGATCGGTGCCGATGTATACCTGTCCGGCATCGTAGTCGATATAATATGAATTCTCATCAACATCTCCTTCCCGCCCGACAGCTTGTAAAAACTTGCCCTCCACGAACACCATGTCGTTGTTGAAGCGATACAGCGGCGTTTCCTTTCCAAACCTGTCACGATTCCACCATGCATCGGGTTTGGAAGGAAAGAAATGAGTCCAGGAGGTCTTCCATAATCCGTTTTTCAGATTTTTCCATTCTGTGGCTGTAAAAGTTCCTTTTAAAATAGGTTGTTCATCCGCATAGGGCTGCATCGTGATTCCCTGATTTAACAACAGGTTACCGGTACGATAAACGCCTCCGCGCATGATGATCGCATCGCCGGTTTTTACTTTGTCCATAGCCGCTTCAAGGGTTGTCGGCCGGGCAATCGTCTCGCCGGATTCTTCTGCCTTTCCATCAGGCGCGACATAATAAATTTTTCCAGCTCCTCCACGCAAATCATAGGTTTGCCGTATTGGACCGTAAGGCCCCCCAGAGGGCTGAGCGGTTAAAAACAATGAACCAACGAGGATACAGAAAAAAGCGCAGCTAATACGATACAACTTATTCCATTTCTTTGTATGAGCTTGAAACCACAGTCGGTTTTGTATGGTTCCACTGGTTTGTTCAGAGCGGTTTGTGTTCATTAGTACTTTCCTTCCACTAAATGGGATGTAATATTGTAGTTATTGACGCTCGTTGTTCGTCTGTTGCGCTTATCGTTTAAAGTTCAAGCAACCCCGCATCGCCTATGAGTCTCTGTTGGGCGTATATTGTTTATTATCATATATCTATCTCAGTCCTAAATATTACAATAGCCTTCCCTTTTATCTGAATCAATGAAGGTTTGCCATTTTCAATTATTACTTTGACATTCACAACTCCAGGCCTATTTATTACCTCTCCTTGTCTTCCATTAAATTCAAAGTAGGTATCTTTTGTGTTAATTATCTTGTTTTGTATGAGATAACCACCCAAAGGACCATTGGCATTTCCTGTTACCGGATCTTCATTTATTCCAATAGCTGGAGCAAACATTCTGCCATAAGTCAGTATATCTTTATCATGAGAATCAAATGTAAATACAAAGTATCCGTTACACTTAATTTGTTTGCTTAAATTTATTAAATCCTGATAATTTGGTGTTAAGCTGTTAAGCTTTTCTCTGCTTTTTATTCCAATCATAACTTTTGAATGTCCGGTTGAAGCAATTTGTATCGGACATCTTTCATTCAAATCTGATTTACGAAGCCCTAAATCAGCAATTAATCTTTGCGTAGTACTATCATCAAAGGTAGGATTAAGCTCAAATTGTCCCTGGGTCATTATCACCTGGTAATCGTTATTTTCTTTAATTATCTCGAAGGGTAAAACTCCAATCCTTGTTTTCATCCTAAGCACACAAGTATCTAAATTCTCTTCGAGGGCTTTTGCGTACATTGCTGCAATTGTAGCATGTCCGCATGTTGGAACTTCTGTTTTGGGTGTAAAATATCTTATGAGTCCATCGCAATCATTATCGTCCGGTGAAATAAGAAAAGCTGTTTCGGAATTGTTTAATTCTCTTGCAATTAGTTGCATTTGTTCATCACTTAATCCGTCAGCGTTAAGAACAACTCCAGCAGGGTTTCCATTGAATTTTTCTTTTGTAAATGAATCAATCTGATATGTAATTAATTTTTCCATATTCGTTCTTTCAAAATTACAAAAATTGTTCTGAAAATCCAGAATTGGTGTTCAGTA
Organism: Ignavibacteriota bacterium; assembly: GCA_003155495.1. Taxonomy (GTDB): domain Bacteria; phylum Bacteroidota; class Ignavibacteria; order UBA10030; family UBA10030; genus Fen-1298. Next base: position 15,739 of record PMDB01000063.1, on the reverse strand, counting down.
TACGATGAGTTGTGAGGATTTTTTCGCTTTCCCCTATTCGCATTGCATATCTAAGGATCGATATTTTCAAATCTCAACGAGGAGAGTATTTCTCGATCAGGTATCCGGAGAAACTTCCAAGGATAGCTGTCATGATACCAACAGGAATCAGACTGATCGGTTCTTTCCATCCAATAAGGACAGCAGTTGGAATTATAGTGAGGAATGAAATAAGCATTCCTTTTAAAATACCTTTCATCTTGAGGCTGCTCGAAGCGATGAACACACCAACCACTATCCACAGAGTGAAGGCTGAGATATTGGAATCCCAGGTCAATCCCTGTGCTATCATCGGAATAACATCAAGAACTCCTGCACCTGCGCCAACCGCCAATCCAACCCATATTTTTTTCATAAGACTTTTTCCATACTCGTGATCTGGCTAAAGCGTGCACCAACCATGCTGTGTCGTATTCACCTCTCCTTGAGTGAATAGAAGTAGCTGAATGTAAATTTACCTATTATTGTATTATACACCATAACTTTTCTTTATTTTGTAATTTTATTTTCCTAGAAATGGTACCCCTCAGCGCTTCACCAAAGCCTCATAAGCGAAACAACTGCAGATAAAGTACATGAGAGATCAATAAAACGCAACACTGTTGAGAGAAAAATACACATACCTCGAAGAAAGCTCCGAGGTATTAATCTGTTTTTCTGGATTCCCGACAGAAGCATTCGGGAATGACATTTATGTTTGTCATGCCCGTGGAATTTTGTGTAGTGTTTAGAGGGATTATCTGAGAGTGTATGTAAATGTAAGCATGACATATCGTGTCAAAGCAGTATTCCGTACATCTTCCGTGTAGGTGTCGGTTATATTGCGTGTGATACTTTTATTTTGACCGAGCAAATCGGATACGCCAAATTTCAATTCTCCGCGCTGGTTCGATAAGAATTTTTTCCCGAAACTCATATTCCACAAGAGAATATTCTGATTGTATCCATTGGAAAGACCGCTATAGACCGTGCTATTTAGTTCGTTTCTGAAAACAATCCCATCCCAAAAAATCCAATTGAATTTAAAACTCGCCGTATGTGAATAATAATTACTGTTTTGATTCGGCTGCAGCTGCGTGCGGCTGATATTGTAATTGCCTGAATACGCAAGTGTGAAATCAATTTCAGGACTAATGTTACTTCCCAATGTGAATCCCTGAGTGATGGTGTACGTGTTCGTCATATCTAAAAGAGTATTTATTTCAGCTGGGGTACGTGCATACGTAAACCCTGTACTCAAGTTCAGCATACTGCTGAGAAAATTTACAGGAAACCCGTATGTGAAGAATGAACGAACGTTTGCATACCCATTGAGATTGATGGGAATGGTGAACTGCGAGCCTTGCGCTAATTTTGTTCCATCAGAAAGAACGGTATCAATTGTCGCAAGGGTTGTCGCGTTACCTATATAATCCTTCGTAAATGTCGCAGAGAGCAGGATAAACATGCTTGTGGATTTTTGAGGAGTCGTCATTGTATAGCGAACAGTAAGAGAATGGCTATAAGACTCCTGCAAATCTGGATTACCGGATGTGAGCAGCAACGGATTTGAATTGTCGATAACATTTTGTAATTGTGAAATTGTCGGCGGTCGTGTAGATGCACGGTACATTACGCGCATATTTTCATGCGCACCCAGAGAAAGATTGAGGAGTGCATTCGGAAGATAATCGGTAAATGTTTTTGAAATATTTCCTGCAAGCGGAAATGTTTGATCGTTTTTCAATGCTGCAGTTTGGACGGAGAGTCCGACCATCGCGTTCAACCCATCTCCTCGAATTCTATAACCCAAGCCGGCACTCTGAGTGATATATTCATTTTCGTACGTATTGGAGAATGGAATATTGAAATCCGAATATTGCCGTACCATCGCATTGAAATCATATGTTCGCTTATCTGCGGTATTCCTTGAATACGAGGCGCTGTATGTCAGTTGCAATTGACTATTGAGGGTTATCGGCTCTGTATAGGCGAGTGTTGGAGAAATATTGTACCCCAATATGGTCGAATGTGCCCGTTGGTTCGAAGTATCCGCGGCAATTGAATCGCCCATTTGTTGTGTCAAGGCATCAAAATGTGTTGTTGTCAATTTTTGATTATGCGCGAGAGAAAAATCCAGGGAGAGTGTTCTTCCGGGATGCTCAAATTTATGGCGAAAGGTAATATGGCCGGTATAATTGTGTCCGGACGCATCCGTCTGATTGTTGGTCTCCGATTCACTGAGGAGGGCATTCGTTGCAAGAGAACTTGTCGCATTCAAGGCATTGGATATGTTGTTCTGTTGAAAAAGAAGCTGCGGTGTGACAATGACGGAATTTGAGGAGTCAATAGTATATTCAATGCGGGCGTTTGCTCGGTGGTTATAATTCTTGCTGCCGGCATCTGTCTGCTGATCATAAAGGCTTCCGGAACTACCCGCATTATAATATTGCCTGTTCGTTGTCTGGTCATTCAGGTTGTTTGTCTGATTGAAGAAATAGCTCCCTTGTGCAAATACTTGAGAAGAGAGGCTATCGACATAATTTCCACCGATCATATTTGTTGTATTGATTCCTTGCGGTTGTGTGGCTGAAAAGCTGTTGGTGCTCCCGCCGCCTCCACCGGAAGAGAACTGGCCGCCCGAGGAACGTCCGCCCCTGCCTCCATTGCCCCCACCCGACGATGATGATCGCCTTCCGCCGGGAAGCCTCTGCGACATATTCGCACTCGGTCCTGTACCGAGAACATCCTGCGCAGTAAAATTTTGTTGGTTGACATTGTTGGTTAATCCGACAACAGAAAGTCTGGAATCACCGTCAAATTTATTCAACGCCGCGCCGACCATGTAGCGATCATTTTCTCCGTAACCGCTGGAGGCTCTTCCAAATTCCGAATGTGTATTTGCAGAGCGAGTAACGATATTCATTGCTTTGACGGATTGACCGTCATCGAACCCTGTAAATTGTGCCTGATCACTCATTTGATCGAAAACCTGAATTTTCTCAACGACTTCAGCCGGTAAATTGCGCAATGCCAGGGTGGGATCATCACCGAAGTAAGGTTTATTGTCTACAAGGACACGCTGAACCGTTTCGCCTCCGGCTCTCACGGTGCCTGAATTATCCACTGTAATGCCCGGCATCTTCGTTATAAGGTCTTCTGCAACCGCATCGGGATTGGTTTTGAAAGCACGTGCAATGTATTCTGTTGTGTCGCCGTTCTGTACGGCAGCTGGAACATTAGCTTCGACAACAACTTCTTTTACTGTGATGGGAATTTCCGTCATGGTCAATGTACCCAAATCGATAGAGTGTTTATCGACAGAGATTCTTTTCACGATTTTTTGATAACCGATGTACGTCGCCTCCAGACGATATTGATGTGACTCGGACAGCAAGAAAAAGAAATATCCACTCCGGTCGGATATGGTAAAAAAGGTTTTTGTAGTATCCTTAAGGTTGATAACGCGAATATCTACAGCAAAAAACGGTATTCTCTTTGAGTCCTGAATAATTCCATGCACTGAGATGTTTTGTGCCTGCATTGCCGGAATAAGGAAGAAAAGAAATATCGCAACACTGTACTTCATTCCGACAATGCGCCGGCTATTCGATGATCAAAGATGCTGTTCAATATGTTATTCGCTACTGTGCAAGGTGGACACGAAGACTCAGAGAAATTGGTTCGGGTGAAGTCCTTCCTTCGCCACTGTGTCCTCCAGAATTTCCTCCTCCACCGCCAGAGGAACCACCGCTGTGTGTCCCTTCGTTACCAGGCATACTACTACCACCCACCGGTGGCGTCTCACCGTTCGGAGTGCTGCTGCCGTGCCTTCGTCTTCCACCGCCGCCCATACTTTCACCTTGACGTTTTCCGCCTGAAGGCATTTCGATCTTCCCCGATTCGATATTCACACTCAAAGTATTGTCGGTTCCCGCTCCATAGGGTGCTTGTTTTGCTTTGCGCGGAATTTTCAGTTCAAGAATAGCAAGTCCGGACGAATCACGGAATGCAGCAGTAATGCCATAATCGCTTTCGGATGTCAGCGTTGAGCTCTGGGTTATCCCATCTTTTTCAGGCCCCAATATCTCCATCTCGGTTCGACTACCGGAAGAGCCAACCCCTTCGGCAACTGAAGACCTGCCCATTCGGAGAGGATAATGAATTCCAAATTTCTTCCCATTTTTAGGTTCGATCCAAACAATCATTCCCGCTGCAGTCATCCGCCGTTCTGTCGTTCTATCGGTGGACATGAGGCAGATATACATATTGCTCGCGTCGTTTTGAATACCGATCAATAATCCCGTCTCTTTTAGATCCAGCATTTTCTTTCCGTTCCATTCATCGGCACGGCCGTCGACAACATATGTCCCGCTTATCGATTCACTGCTCAATTCTTTTGTCGATGAACACCCAGAAATGACCACTGTCTGGAGCAATGAGAATGAAAAAGCTGCCGCTTTTACATACATCTTAAATTTCCATCTTGACATATGAAATCCTCTTTATTAGTGTAATGGACTATTTTTGTGTTAGATGCAATATGTATGTATAAAGTTTAAGATAAAGTTTGCCTATTGAAATATATTTCCTTTAAGTTCCATAAATATGCAGTAGGTTGCTCAAATTGCGTAAAAACTTCTATCGAGACTTCTGTACTGAATTGCTTCGCTCAGGTGTTCTGTTCTTATATCGCTGCAGCCGCTCAGGTCGGCAATGGTCCGCGAGACTTTCAAAATACGATCGTATGCACGTGCGGAAAGCCCCAGACGGTTCATCGCTGTTTTGAGAAGCTCCGCTCCGGTTTGATCTATCTGGCAATATTCTTTTATCTCTTTCGATTCCATATCCGCATTGCAAAACAAACCCTTCTGTCCGGTAAATCTTTGTGCTTGAACAGCACTCGCATTCACAACTCGCTGGCGGATGATGCCGGAACTTTCGCCTATCCGCTTTGATGAGAGTTCGGTATACTTCACTGTCGGCACTTCCACATGGATGTCAATGCGATCTAAAAGCGGTCCGGAAATCTTACCGACATATTTCTGAATTTGAATTGGCGTACAAGTGCACTCTTGAGTCGAACTTCCATAGTTCCCGCACGGACAAGGATTCATCGCACAGACCAGCATAAAATTTGCCGGATAGTCCACAGACATTTTCGAACGGCTAATCGTGACTTTGCTATCCTCCAGCGGCTGTCGCATCACTTCGAGAACATTCCGCGCAAACTCCGGCAGTTCATCCAAAAATAAAACGCCATGGTGCGAAAGCGATATTTCTCCCGGACGGGGTATGGTTCCTCCGCCTACTAAAGCTGCATCGGAAATCGTGTGGTGCGGCGACCGGAACGGGCGCACAGAAACAAGTGCAGAGTTTGGCGGCAATATCCCCGCAACAGAATGTATCTTTGTCGTTTCCAATGCTTCATCAAATGTCATTGGAGGAAGAATGGTCGGCAGACGTTTTGCAAGCATTGTTTTGCCGGAACCGGGCGGACCGATGAGCAAAATATTATGACCGCCTGCCGCCGCTACTTCCATTGCGCGTTTCACACTCTCCTGCCCCTTGACATCCGAGAAGTCAACGGTGTATCGCTGTTCTGTCGAAAACACTTCGTGCATATCTACACGAAATGGCTGCAGCAATCGGTGTTCTCCCGCAAAGAATCCTACTGACTCCTGCAAACTTCTCATCGGATAGACTTCAATGCCCTCCACCATTGCCGCTTCTCTCGCATTTTCCTCGGGAAGCAGAATTCCGCGTTTTCCCTTCGCCTTCGCTTCCAGAGCAATCACTAATGCACCATGTATCGGGCGTAATGTCCCATCGAGAGCAAGTTCTCCGAGTATGACAAATTCTTTGAGAATGTCGGACTCTAATTGACCCGATGCGGTGAGTATTCCAAGAGCTACCGGGAGGTCGTAGGACGAACCTTCTTTTTTCACATCGGCAGGTGCAAGGTTCACCGTCATGCGGCGATTGGGAAATTTGAAATCTGAATTCTTGATGGCGGCGGTAACGCGATGGATACTTTCTTTAACGGCATTATCCGGCAAACCGACGATAAAGAATTTATGCGGGGCATTATCGAGATGTGTCTCGACCTGCACAAGATAGGCATCCACTCCATATGTTGCGGCACTGAATACTTGAGAAAACATTGGCGCTATTTCCTCCCTTTATGGCAAAACTAAGAATTACTTTTCTTTTCTCTATAGGGTCTTCCTAAAAAGTACCCTTTCATTGTGATCCCGCTGCTTTTGAGCGGGAGAAACACTCTGCAATCCTCTGATTTACATTGGTAAACTTATTTTGCGGATTGCTTCATTCGCCCGCCCCTTCGGGGCTCCGCTCATTCGCAATGACAGTTCTGCGTATTCCTTATCTGTGATTACGTAAATATTCCAACCGGTCTTTCAACTCCTCTGTTGATTTAAGAAGTTTCTCCTTGCCGAACAGCGCTTCTTGCTGACTCGAGAATGCCAGCAAATACTCATTACTCATGACAATAGCTTCTTCGGGACAAACTTCTTCACAGAATCCACAGAAGATACAGCGTACCATGTTGATTTCAAACTTAATGGGATACCGTTCCTTTTCAAGTTCTGTCTCTGATGCCTGCACTTCAATTGCCAGCGCTGGACAAACGCGTGCACAAAGTCCGCATGCGACACAGCGCTCGACTCCGTTTTCTGCAACGAGCACAGGCCGCCCGCGAAACGAAGATTCAGGTTTGAAACGTTCCTCCGGATACTGAGACGTAAAGGTCGGTTTGAACATTTGCCTGATGGTCATCCGAAGTCCCTTAAGAATTTCCGGGATGTACATCTTTTGCAACAGGCTAAGATCTTTCTTGCGGATTATTTTATCCTGCGAATCCACTATTTCATAACTCCGAACCACTGTAAACCGAGAATGACTAGACCCGTGAGCAAGAAATTTGCAATAGCCATGGGCAGCATCACCTTCCACCCGATCCGCATCAATTGATCGTATCTGAAGCGAGGAATCGTCCATCGCACAATAATGAAGAATAACACGAGAAGAATAACTTTTGCAAAAAACGCAAATATCTGAACAAGACTTAACATCAAAGGTGAAAGTCCCCATTGCTCTGCAAATGGAAGATGCCATCCGCCAAAAAACAGTGTCACAGTGACTGCGCTGGATGTAATTACGTTAGCGTATTCTGCAAGAAAGAACAATCCGAATTTCATACCGGTGTATTCTGTATGGTACCCGCCGACCAATTCAGGTTCTGCTTCGGGCAAATCAAATGGGAGACGATTGGTTTCAGCGAACGATGCAATCATAAATGTGATGAATCCTAACGGCTGAAGAAAAATATTCCATTTGGGAATGATGCCCCACCAATATGCTGTCTGTTGAAGGACAGTTTGATCTAATCGTAATGTTCCGGAAATCATGATGACACCGATAAGAGACAAACCCATGGAAAGCTCATAACTAATAAGCTGCGCAGAGGAGCGCAATCCGCCAAGAAGAGAATATTTATTGTTGGACGACCATCCGGCAAGGCTTACTCCATACACACCGATCGATGTGAGTGCAAGAAGATAGAGTATCCCGATATCGACATCCGCAATCATGAGCTTGATTTGCCGCCCGAACAATTCGATGGTATTTCCAAACGGAATAATCGCAAATGTGCTTAATGCTATCGAGATAGAAATGATCGGAGCGAGATCATGAATGAAGCGATTTGCTTGGCGCGGAACAATATCTTCCTTCATCATTAATTTGACGACATCTGCAAACGGCTGAATAATTCCTTGTGGTCCTACTCTGTTAGGGCCTACACGTTCTTGTATAAAAGCACTCACACGACGTTCGGCGAATACCGCAATTGCAGCACCTAGAACAAGTACTCCAAACATAATGATAAGTATCTTGGCAAGCATAATAAGTATTGAAAGAATATCCATCTATTTATTCTCGTTTCTACTTGTTCGCTGTCACGGGCTTTATCTCTTTGAGATTAGCACCTTTGGTGCCGACTTTCGTGTAGGATAAACCTTTGAACGCGGGAAGACGTTCCGCCATTTCTTTAAAGACTTCTTCTGCAGTTGCATACTTCATTTTTCCGCCCATCGCAGAAGCAACGGCAGCAATAATTCTCCAGGATGAACGGGCATCTCGTTTTGTCCCCTTTCCCCACGAATCATTTTGTGCAGCAAATTTATCCCATCGGCTCATCGCCATGCCATCCATGGCACGCTCCTGTTCAATCATCGCTACTGCGGGTTGTATACGCTGCACGCGTCCATTGAAATTCGTCATCGTCCCATGTTTTTCAGCAAACGTCGATGCTGAAAGAACAATGTCCGCCTTCGCGGTTGTTTCATTCCTCACCGATGAATGCACAACCAACATTTCCAGATTCTTCAGCACCTCGGCAATCTTCGGATCCGCTGCGATGTTGTCTTCCAGAACATAAAGTACTTTAATGGTTCCATCGGAGATTCCTTTGAGGATATGGTCTATTCCAACTGTTTTATTCTCTCCTGCAGCTCCCACCGATAACGCACCAAGGCTGTTCGGCGTTTTATCGGCTCGAATAAGCAGATCATCTTCGCTGCCTGATTGTCCATGGGAAAGAAATCCGATGTTTTTACTTCCGATTACTTCCTTGATGAACCGAGTGAAGATGTAGTTGTCCTCATTCGTAGCGTATGCTGATGCGATTCCTGCGATTTCGTGTTTACGATAGGTTCGCAGTTCTGAGACTACTTTGGAAATAGCTTCATCCCATCCCACTTCCACTTTGACTCCATCTTTCCGAATGAGAGGGCCATTCAGTCGTTTCTCGCTTGCCACACTTTTGAAAGAATTCAATCGTCCATCATCGCACATCCAATTGGAATTCACTTCTTCATTCTTTCGAGGTGTAAGCCGAAGGATTTCATTATTGCGAACCCACACATGTGTATTGCATCCGCGTGCACATCCGACGCAAATACTGTCTGTGGAGGACATTTCCCACACCCTGGCTTTAAATCGGAAATCGCGGCTTGTGAGCGCGCCAACCGGACAAATATCGACGACATTCATAGAATACGGATTATCCAATTGAGTGCCTGGAAATGTTGTAAGAACAACATGAGTGCCGCGTTCGGTAAATGTGAGCGCAGATTGGTGCGCGATTTCTTCAGAGAATCGGATGCAGCGAGAACACATAATGCAGCGTTCAACATCCAACAACACATGCGGACCAAGTTCTACACGCTTTGGTTTATGAACTTTATCCTCTTGAAATCGGCTGGTGCCAATGCTGTACTTATACGCGTAATCTTGAAGCTTGCATTCACCGGCTTCATCGCAGATCGGGCAATCCAGCGGATGATTAATGAGCAAAAATTCCATCACAGAATTGCGAGCCTTGACAACTTTTTCGCTCTTGGTCTTGACAACCATTCCTTCTGCAACTTGCGTGGCACACGCAATGACGAGTTTCGGCATTCTTTCAACTTCCACCAGGCAAATTCGGCAGTTACCTGCAACGGATAGTTTGGGATGCCAGCAAAAATGCGGGATATGAATCCCGTTTTGTGCCGCCGCTTGAATAACCGTCAGCTTCGGATCGACTTCTAGTTCTTTTCCGTCAATCGTGATCTTCGTCATGAAAACTGTATTCCGCTAGTACGTAGAAGTCTGCTGATAGAGTTTGAGCGCTTCCCTGAGTAACTTCAGCGATCGTTTGAGATCATCGATTTTCAGCATAAATGCCAGTCGAACTTCATTTATGCCTTTGCCTGGAGTGACATAAAAACCCTGCGCCGGCGCCAACAAAACTGTTTCACGTTCGTACTCAAACTCTTCGATTAACCACCGAGAAAAATGTTCCGCGTCTTTGACGGGTAAACCCACAACAATGTAAAAAGCTCCTTCCGGTATATAAGAAACAACTCCTGGAATTGTTTTCAGTTCTGCGCATACAAGATCCCGCCGTCTCTTAAATTCTTCAACAATAGGACGCGTATAAGGTTCCGGATTCTCAAGAAGCGGGACCATAGCTAATTGTTCAATCGTCGCTACCGAAAGCCGCGCCTGACAGAATTTCAATGTTGTAGAAACAATTTCCTTGTTGTGGCTCGCAAGCACACCGATACGAGCACCGCATACGTTGAATTTTTTCGAACAGCTTTCGAGCACAATTGCACGATCTCGTACCTGAGGAAATTCTGCAATGCTTATTGCTTTCTTCTCATACGCAAACTCGCGGTATGTTTCATCGGAGAGTATGAATAATCCATGCTTCAGCGCCACATTGACAAGCCGTTGAATCTCTTCCCTGCTGTAAATTGTTCCGGTAGGATTGGATGGACTGCAAGAAAGGATCGCTCGTGTCCTGTTTGTGACGAAGGATTCTATCGTCTCTTCCGATGGAAGATGGAAGCCATTTTCTATCGATGTTGGAATCGCTCTGAGCTTCACATTCGCGATTCCTGCAAAACCATTGTAATTTGCATACGTTGGTTCGAACACGATGATCTCGTCCTCTGCGTCGCAGACGGCACACATCGCCAAGGTAATTGCTTCGGATCCTCCGGTGGTAACAATGAGTTCGCTTTCATCAAAGAGAATTCCAAAATGATCAAAATATTTTTTCCATGCCGTGAGCGGTTCCGGTAAACCGTTGGACGGCGCGTACTCAATTGTCTGACGTGAAAATTTATGCACCGCTTCCAGTACGGGCAACGGCGTGGGTAAATCCGGCTGACCGATATTCAGATGGTACACACGGATTCCCTGCTTCTTTCGAGCCTCTGCAAGAGCTGCAAGTTTTCGAATAGGAGACCCTTGAATCTCTCGTCCCCTTCGGGAAATCTTGACAAAACTTTCTGTGGTATTTTTATTCTGTGTATCCATCAAAGTTGTTGAATCTGTTGCATGGTAACTATTCAGAATGTGTTTCATGCTTTCCATCTGGATGAAAGATAACTGTCGCGAAACGATCTTCTACGAACAATCCTTCAGCCATTTCCTGAACTTCATCTTTTGTCACAGCGTCAATCTTTGCAATGATCGCATCGAGCGTAATCAATTCTCCAAAATACAACTCTGAGCTGCCCAGTCGTATCATCCGATTAGGAATATTTTCCATTCCCAGCATCAGACTCCCCTTCAATTGTGCCTTTGTGCGTTCCAATTCCTGATTGGTGATAGCGTGTTTACGGACAGATCTTAATTCCTTCCATACAAGATCAATACACCGTTGAACATGAGAGCCATCTGTTCCGATATAGACTCCTGCTGAACCCGTATCCTGCATCATATTGTTGAAACTGTAGACAGCATAGGCAAATCCATATTTCTCCCGTATGTTTTGAAACAATCTGGAACTCATTCCATCGCCCAGCAATGTATTTAGCACTTGCATAGCAAAGCGCTTTTCACTTTTCACGCTACAACCGATGGTGCCAAGACAGATATGAGCCTGTTGAATAGGCTTATAATATTCACTTAAAACATAATTCGGCTCTTCGATAACCGAACCAAATTTCCCGGCTCTTTTCTGCACCGTGCTCGATGGAATCTTTTTAAGATACTGTTTTGCTAATTCAACAACTTTCTCGTGGTTAATATTCCCTGCTGCCGCAATGACGAGGTTATCAGATTTGTATTGTTCCGATCTATATTGAATAAGATCTTTTCTTATAAAAGAAGAAATAGACTCTTTCGTTCCGATAACCGGCATACCGAGCGGATGCGTTTTAAAAATGGCTTTTTCGAAGTAATCGTGTATAATGTCATCCGGATCGTCTTCCGCCTGTTTCAATTCTTCCAGCACGACATTTTTTTCTTTCAGAAGTTCTTTTTCCGGGAATGTCGGTGAAAATACCATATCGGAAAGGACATCGGCTGCCAATTCCAGATGTTCATCAAGCACTCGTGCATAAAAACAAGTATGCTCTTTGCTCGTAAATGCATTCAGATATCCGCCGACAGATTCGATGCTCTGGGCAATTTCTTTTATAGTGCGTTTTTTGGTGCCTTTGAACACCATATGCTCTATGAAATGTGAAATGCCATTCTTTGCCGGTAATTCGTCTCGTGAGCCGGTTTCAATCCAAAAACCGAGCGAAAGAGAACGTACGTGCGGAATCGCTTCCGTAATAACACGAACGCCATCTGGAAGAGTTGTTTTCTGGTATGTCGATTCGGTTCTAGTGGAGGATGACGAATGTAATCGCTTAAATGTCTTCAGGTTTGCCTTTTGACTCACATAACACCGATGAACAACGAATTGTGGTTTTTGATGAAAATAAATTTCTTTTATGAAGATATTGGATTTTTGACGGAGAGTCAAGAAATGCTAAGAATAGCTTGTTTCGAATGTGTCGAGTTGTTTTAACGAAGAATTTTTCTTTGGAATAAGTACTATACCATTTAAAAATTATGCACCGTGCCCTTGATTCCGCGGGTCGGTTTCCCGAATGATCACACTGACCGACTCTTGGTTGAATCCTTTGAATCCGCCTTTGCGCTGCAGATTTTCCAGATGGCTTCCAATCGCGCCTTCTTTCACGAATCGATTGAATTGCTTTTCATCGATCAGTCCGATCAGTAAAAGTTTTTCAACGCGTTCAGGTCTGACCGGCCATCGCTCTCCTTCTGTAAACGCCTGGGTAAGAAACGAAAAATCTGAAAATGGATCCATCGTGTTGATGCCTTCTGCCGCGAGCTGCTTACACAGTAAATTGTAATCAAAGCGGCACTCCAAGTGATGCATGCCTGCTTCGAGAAAACTTTCGCCGTGCAGTCCGACCCATAACCCGATGGTGCCAAGCTTTTTTGACCCGGGAAGGGCCTGTCGTGAAAAATCAATTTCTGTCTCTTCAGGCTCCAAATCCACGTCGCAAAAAACAACGATTCCTTCCACCGGTTGTTCCAGAATTTGTGCTCCCCATCCCGCTTGAGCACCTGCATAATAACGCTCGCGTCGTTCGAAGCCGAGCTTTTCAAATGCTCGTATCAGCTCAATAAAATTATCTCGAGAGCTGCGAAATGTGTGATGATCGTGATTTGCCCATCCTAATCCAAGTTTATCCTGACGCCGCTTTTGAATTTGCGCCGCGCGGTTACGGTTTTCCCAGTAAGCCCGCTCGACTGTAAATATTATGTGGCAAGCGAGGTCGCATCCAACGAACTCAATTATTCGATCAAGCAAAGCATGCGTCTGACGAATCCCATCTGCATCGTCGGAAAAAATTCTTTTCCTTTTTTTCCAAAGTTTCTGGGCTTGAATGATGCTGTTTGGCGTGCCTGAATTCGATTTCTCCGACTCATAACCGCGATAGCCGCGTCGTTCCACGACTTCGAAGCTCGTCCCCTTTTCCTTGGATACCCTGACGTGGCGAAAACGTGTCAGTGGTTCTCCTTCCGGCTTGGCAGTGATCCAGTGAGCTGATATAAAATCGGAAACACTCTCCACGTGAATCGCCAGTGTCGCTGGAGATTCATTGGTGTTGACATTTTGATCAATAATAACGCGTGGCAACATTGCCTTTGGATGCCAGAAATATTTTTGGCCTTTCATTGGTGGTCCACTGAAAATATCTTCTGCGAAACCAGCCTTGCGAAGTGCAGGTTCATCTTGCGCCGACAAAACTAAGTGGTCTATCCAGTCGATCATCAGCGTGCCGGTTTCAATGCGCATCCGATCCGATAAGATTGCTGCAAAAGTGTTGCGTGAAAGAAATGTTTCTATGCGATCCATGACCAGTTGTTCCGCGTCATAACACAGCGGCCAGTTGAATTGCTTTTCTTTCTGCGCAATATCTGCAATGCCGATTTTGTTATCTGTACAATCTTTTGTTTCCATTTCTGAATGAATCATAAAACATTGTTTCTCATTGTATATTTAAAACAATTATGATTCTTAAAGAGTTGCATGTGGGATATGAGGATCTGGAAAGGGATTATATTCGCCCTTTCTTTGTTATAGCCGGAAGAATTCCGATTTTCAATCGAAGCTGAATGATTTTCAGGGGTATCCTGATTTCATTTTAGACATTGCAAAAGAACCCATTATTTCCGATTATGACATGATGGAAATTCTCATATTCGTCAGATTGTTCCTTATACTCGCAGCGGCTTTTTATCTTGCTGTACATCTTGGCTTGACCATAGGGCTCAGGCGCTGCAAACAGACAAAAAACTCTCTTCAACCATTTGTTTCAGTCATTGTGGCGGCGCGCAATGAAGAAAAAACCATTGGACGCGTACTTGAATGCTTGTCACAGCAAACATACACTCATTATGAACTCATTATCGTCAACGATCGTTCGACAGATAACACAGCCGCTATCATCGCTGACTTTCAAGAGAAAAATCCTGCCGTCAAGAGAATAGACATTGCCACTGTTCCGAGCGATATGCCGGCTAAGAAAAATGCGCTCAGAGCAGGAATTAAAGAAAGCAAAGGTGAAATTCTTTGTTTTACAGATGCAGATTGTTTTCCTCCTCCTACCTGGGTGGAAGAATTAGTTCAACAATTTGAGCCGGAAGTTGGGCTCGTTGCCGGTTATTCTCCTTACACAATTCCGTCTGACAAAACAATATCGAACGGAATTTTGAGAAAGTTGTTTTTTAAGTTTATTGAGTATGAAGAATTCCGCGCTGCAATTTGGTCGTCCGGTGCTATCGGCTGGAATCTTGGCTGGCTTTGCACAGGCAGGAATCTTGCATACCGCCGGAAGGTTTATGACGAAGTAAGCGGATTTGAGAAAATCAAACAGTCTATCAGCGGCGATGATGATCTCTTCTTGCAGCTCGTTCATAGACAAACGGATTGGGAAATTCGCTATGCGAAAACGAGAGAAAGTTTTGTCCCAACAGTACCGCCTGCAAACTTTCGGTCATTTGTCGAGCAGCGAAAGCGCCATTTCTCTGCATCCAAGGTCTTTTCATTCCCCATGATGCTTTTTTTCTTCTTCTATCACCTGGCAAATTTTTTACTTTTCTTCTCCCCTTTTTTATTTTTGTTTCACCTGTTATCAATCCCGATTGTTATAGCGAGTATTGTAACAAAGCTCTTTGCAGATACAATATTAGTTTTTTTCTCAGCACGCACATTCGATGGCAGCACATATCGTCGCTCACTTATTATTATGGAAGTTCTTTATGTCCTCTACAATTCACTGATTGGACCTCTAGGTATTCTTAAAAAGTTTGAATGGAAACCAAGTTAAAAAGCGCAGATAAAATAGAAACCGGAGAGATTCGGAAAAGATTGATCTCGGTAGTGACTCGAGTCGTCATCAGTGCGATCGTTCTTTACTTTGTTGTCTCCTTAGTAACCTGGCAGAATGTGATTTCTGCCTACCAATCTGCGGATGGTACATACATCCTTTTCGGCGGACTCTTGCTCATTGCGAACCTTGGTATCAGGACTTTGAAGTGGCATATTATGCTTCACTCCGTGAAGCATAGACCTGCATTTTGGGAAGCATTCGGCTCGGTGATGCTCGGAATTTCCTTCGGTTCTTTTACGCCCGGTGAAATTGGTGAGTTTGCCGGTCGCGCTTTGCACATTTCTGACGTAAAAAAATCTCACTTAGTTGGTTTGGCGCTACTCGATAAAGCACAAATATTTGTTGTTACGAGTGCAGCCGGAGCAATAAGTCTTGCATTTTTGTTATTAAATAATTTGGTCTTCATTATTCCCATATCTTTATCTATCGCATTTCTTTCG
>PMDB01000096.1 GCA_003155495.1 Ignavibacteriota bacterium | reverse complement strand
TGGAATAATGGCAACCGGACAATTCTCGTCGATGTTCGCCTGAGCGGCATGTTGATAGGCCAATCACTGCACACAACGCCGGAAGAAATCTATCGCGCATTGATTGAGGCAACCGGATTCGGAGCGCTCGCGATCATCGACCGTATCGAAGAATATGGCGTGAAGGTGAAAGAAGTCGTCAATTGCGGCGGATTGGCGATGAAGAATAAATTGATGATGCAGATTTATGCAGATATTACCGGGCGTCCGATGAAAATTTCCCGTAGCGAGCAAACACCGGCCCTTGGCGCCGGTATCTTTGCATCCGTCGCGGCCGGAAAAAATGTCTGTGGATACGATTCTATCGACGAGGCAATACAAGCAATGACAGGGAGCGGCAAAGTATATATTCCAATCAAAGAAAATCATGAGATTTACAGGAAGCTCTACGCACTCTATCGACAGTTGCATGATGGATTTGGTACGAAGCAATGGAATGGGAATATGTTCAATGTGATGAAAGAATTGCTCGAATTACGCGATCAAATTCGAAGAACAAAGTGAATCATCAATTGTTGACCGATGCATACTGATTATTTGTTTACTCTGAGTCAAAGAGCATGAAGAAATTATCGATCATGTATTTCTTTGTGTTTTTATTTTTTGCACACTGTAATGGACAGCCAAAAAAGTATGCGGATTATCCTATTTCAATGGTTAACATCAACAACGTAAAGATTTCCGATACCTTTTGGCTACCAAAAATCCAGACTGTACAAAATACCACCATTGCTTTTGGTTTTGATAAATGTCGGCAAGAAGGTCGGATGGAAAATTTCCTGATTGCCGGCGGAAAAATGCAGGGAAAAACCAGGGGGAAAATGCCTTTCGACGATACCGATGTATATAAAATCATCGAAGGCGCTTCATACTCCTTAATCAACGTACCGAACACAAGGCTGGATGCCTATCTTGACTCGGTTATTGATATTATTAGAATCGGCCAGGAACCTGATGGCTATATTACGACTTGGTTCACGATTGATCCGACAAACCCTCCTGCATCTTGGGTGGAGAAAACAGGGAAGCGATGGACTGGTGAATCAAGCAGTCATGAACTCTATAACAGCGGCCATCTGTTTGAAGCTGCGGTAGCCCATTATACCGCCACGGGCAAACGAAATTTCCTTGATATAGCAATCAAGAATGCAGATTTATTGGTAAACAGTTTTGGTATTGGTAAGCTTACAATACCGCCAGGTCATCAGATCGTTGAAACAGGATTGATAAAACTTTTTCGCGTTACTCACAATAAGAAATATTTGGAACTTGCTAAAAACTTTCTTGATTGGAGGGGCGATTCAACCTCGCATCATCTCTATGGCAAATATAGTCAGGATTATAAACCTGTTATTCAACAACATGAAATTGTTGGACACGCAGTGCGGGCAGTCTATATGTACGCCGGCATGACTGATGTTTTTGCGATGTACGCTGATTCGACATACCTAAACGCAGTCCTCGATATCTGGGAAAATATGGTGGAGAAAAAAGTATCTCTTACCGGCGGTATTGGCGCGAAACACGATGGCGAATCGTTAGGGAGTGATTATGAACTTCCAAATCTGAAAGCATACAACGAAACCTGTGCATCGATAGGCGATGTTTATTGGAACAATCGTTTGTTTATGCTTACAGGGGATGCGAGATATTTTGATGTCATTGAACGCACACTCTACAATGGACTAATTTCCGGGTTATCACTCGACGGGAAAAGCTTTTTTTATGTGAATCCACTTGAAGCCGATGGAAAATTCCGGTTTAATTCCGGCGCGGGTACTCGTCAGCCATGGTTCGATTGTTCGTGTTGTCCTACGAACCTCATCCGTTTTATTCCTTCTTTACCGGGTTTGTTGTATGCAGTTCAAAAGGATACGGTATATATGAATCTTTATGCATCCAGCACTGCAGAAGTGGTGTTAGAAAATGATAGTATGAAGATTGAGCAACAGACTGATTTTCCTTGGCGGGGGGAAATAAAAATAAAAATTAAACCAGAAATAATTAAACAATTTACTTTGAAGCTTAGGATACCCGGCTGGGCGCAGAATAAAGTTCTGCCAAGTGACCTCTATACTTATACAGATACTTTAAGCAGCGACATTGTTCTTACTGTAAACGGCAAAAAACCGAACTATTCTGTAGATCGTGGATATGCAGTAATTACGAGAAAATGGGAGCTGGGGGACAGCATTGATATTAGTCTTCCTATGAAGATTCGCCGGGTCATTGCTCATAAAAGAATTAAAGATGACAAAAATCTGACTGCACTTGAATATGGACCTATAGTATATTGTGTTGAAGGAATAGACAATAATAATCAATTAGATAACCTTACTCTACCTGATGATGCTACATTACAAGTGGAAAAGCGGAATGACTTACTCCAAGGAGTCAATATCATATCGGGTAGTATTCCAACTAAAGATGGTCTGACAACACGGAAATTTACTGCCGTTCCCTATTATGCCTGGTCGAATCGTGGTGCAGGGACTATGAAAGTATGGTTGCCGAGGAACTAAAATGCTCAAACAATTGAAAGAAGAAGTCTTTCAAGCTAATATTGATTTGTTGCGGAATCACCTTGTGATACTTACTTGGGGAAACGTCAGCGGTATCAGCCGTTCTGATGAATATGTAGTTATTAAACCGAGCGGCGTTGATTATGGAATCATGAAGTCTGCTGATATGGTTGTAGTGGATTTCGAAGGAAAGATTGTAGAGGGGAAACTTCGTCCATCTTCTGATTTGCCGACTCATCTTCGATTATACAAGAATTTTTCTTCTATCGGTGGGATTGCACATGCCCATAGCATGTATGCGACAATGTTTGCCCAGGCTTGCAAAGAAATACATTGTTTTGGCACAACGCACGCCGATCATTTCAACGGCTCTATTCCTGTTACTCGATTCCTGACAAAAAAAGAAGTTGAGAGCAAGTATGAAGAGAATACCGGTTCGGTTATTGTTGAACGGTTCAAATCACTTGATCCTGAAAGCATGCCTGCCGTATTAGTAGGAGGGCATGCACCATTTGCATGGGGAACGAGTGCAGATGATGCGATGAAAAATATTTTAATATTAGAACATGTGGCGCAGATGGCAATGGGTTCGTTGCAGTTGAATCCCGATCTTCATCAGCTTCCATCTTTTGTTCAAGAAAAACATTTTCAAAGAAAACATGGACCGAAAGCGTACTATGGACAGAAATAATATTTTCCATTCATTAGATTTAAAAGGATACTTATGATCAATCTCAAACAGTATGAAGTATGGTTTGCTACTGGTAGTCAGCATTTGTATGGACCGGATGCGCTCCGACAGGTTGCTCAGAATTCACAAGCAATTGTCGATGGCTTGAATGGTTCAGGGTTCATTCCAGTAAAAGTAATTTTCAAACCGGTTTTGACAACTCCGGAATCTATTCATACACTCTGCCTCGAAGCAGATTCTCAGCCGAATTGCATCGGTATGATCATGTGGATGCACACCTTTTCGCCTGCGAAAATGTGGATCGGCGGATTGAAAACGTTGGCGAAACCATTCGTGCACCTGCACACCCAATCGAATCGAGATATTCCTTGGGATACCATCGACATGGATTTTATGAATCTAAATCAGGCGGCGCATGGCGATCGAGAATTCGGTTTCATCTGCACTCGCATGGGTAAGAAGAGGAAAGTCATTGTCGGTTATTGGCAAGATAGATCGGTTCAGCAGCAATTGAATGTATGGACACGTGTTGCCGCAGCATGGGCTGATGCGCAAGGAGGGAAAATTGCCCGTTTCGGTGACAACATGCGCGAAGTAGCAGTGACAGAGGGTGACAAAGTGGAAGCCCAGCTGCGATTTGGGTATTCCGTGAATGGATATGGAATTGGCGATCTCGTAAAATGCATCAATGAAGTATTGGATGCCGACATTAACAAATTGATTGCCGAATATGATAGCAAATACAACGTTGCCGCCGCTGCAAAAAAGGGCGGAGAACGATATTCCAATTTATTCGAAACGGCTCGCATTGAATTAGGGATGCGTGGATTTCTCACAGAAGGCAGGTTCAAAGGATTTACCACGACATTTGAAGATTTACATGGGCTCAAGCAACTTCCGGGTCTTGCAGTTCAACGCCTGATGGCAGATGGATATGGATTTGGCGCCGAAGGAGATTGGAAAACTGCCGGATTGATACGGGCAATGAAAGTTATGGCTTGCGGACTTAAAGGTGGAACTTCGTTTATGGAAGATTATACGTATCACCTGAATCCTGCGGGCATGAAAGTGTTAGGTGCGCATATGCTGGAAGTATGCGAATCCATAGCAGAAGGCAAGCCATCGTTAGAAGTACATAAACTTGGCATCGGTGGAAAGGATGATCCACCGCGGTTGGTTTTCAATGTCCCTAATGGTCCAGCATTGAATGCGTCAATAATTGACATGGGAAACCGATTCCGCCTCATTGTCAACGAGGTGACCGTTGTTTCCCCTGATAAACCATTGCCCAAACTGCCGGTTGCCCGTGCGATGTGGATACCAAAACCCAATCTTCAGATTGGAGCTGCGGCATGGATACTGGCTGGCGGCGCACATCATACTGGATTCAGTCAGGCCATAACTGCAGATTACATGGAAGATTTTGCCGAAATCGCAGACATTGAATACCTTCTCATCGGCGACCAAACGCAAATTTCAGAATTTAAAAAGGAACTTCGCTGGAACGAAGCATCNNATTATAATTTCTTTTTCTCCAAGAACGGGATGCCGGGAGAGAATATTGTTGAACTCTATAATCGGCAATTTAACATCAAACTCCATCCTAAGAAAACAATATGCGCTAAGCAGGAGTATTTTAAAAATCATAAAAAAGATTTTTTACCCATTCAGCCAGTAGTGGATATTGTACTTACCTATAAAGAAAAGTTGCCGATGGCAGTTGCATCAGGGAGTTCCAGGGAAAATGTCGATAATCAATTAGAGTCTCTTGGTATTCACGCACTCTTCAAAGCCATTGTCACAGCTGATGATGATGTGAAGCCGAAACCGGCGCCTGACATCTTTCTCGAAGCGTCAAAACAAATCGGTATTCTTCCGCGATATTGCCAGGTGTTTGAAGATGGTGATCTTGGATTAGAGGCGGCAAAAAAAGCAGGTATGATTGCAACCGATGTGAGACCATTCCTTTGAATTTATAGGTGTATTTCTGAAAGTGAAGAAGTGAAATCCCGTTGGAACATTTGAGGATTTCGTTTGCGATATCTGTTGTGAGCTATTCAAGCGACTGCATAGAATTTGCCGATAGTTTTTCTTTTTTTCCAAAAGCCTATCATCATCAAACGCATAACCGACTGTGAATTTCTCTCCATTCCATCATTGCGGAGAAGTCATGCGACATCTTGTGATGTATTTGATCTGAAAATCTTTGAGCGTATATGCTATTCAATAGGGAAGGAAATATAGAAAGTTGAACCCTTCTTTACTTGGCTTTCAGCCCAGACACGGCCATTATGCGCTTCAACAATCTTGCGTACAATAACAAGCCCGAGACCAGTACTGGATTCACCGGAAGTGGTCTTAACGCTGGTTCTTGAAAAAGGTTTAAAAAGTTTATCCATTTCAATTGGAGGAATTCCTTGACCTTCATCGCTTACAGAGATTACAAGATTATTTCCTTCACACCTAGAATGAATTTTCACTTTCGATTGTGGAAATGAGTATTTAATGGCATTCGAAATAAGATTATTGAGCACTTGTTCGATCTTTTTACGATCCAACTGAAGAACTGGCAAGCCGTTTGCACATTGATATTCCACAGTAATTTGTTTTCGTCCAGCTATAACACGGTTCAATGCCACATTGTTACGGATAAGGTCCGTCAAATTCACGGGTTCAAGATGAATCGAGAGTTTCCCAGAGTCAATTACGCTGACATCCAGCAATTCTTCAATAAGCCCGCGCATAAATTTGCTGGATTGCTTGATCATCTCAAGAAATTCTTTTGTTTCTGAACTGGTTTTATCTTTTAATTCCTCTGTGATGAGATCGGCTGCAGTGTAAATGGTCGTAAGAGGATTACGCAGATCATGGGCGGCGATACTTAAGAAGTGGTTCTTTTCCTGATTCAATATCTCGAGTTGAGTATTTTTCTGCTCGAGCTGACGATGAATTTCCAAAAGATCCGCATGAGCTTTATGGAGCTCTTTGTTTTTTTGGATAGCGTTATCATATGTCGAAAGTAGAAGGTCGATAATCTGCATCCGATCAGAATTGATGAAGTACTTTTGACCTTCAAACACAATTTCGATATCTGCATTTGAAGATTTTCTTTTTCTCAACTCATAATTTTCAAAGATGTACTGAATGCGGGAGATGAGAAATGTATCTTCATAGGGTTTAGTGAGGAAAATATCGGCTCCAGCCTGAAGACCTTTAATCACATCTTGCGGATCGGAAAGAGAGGTAAGCAACATGATCGGAATGGATTTAAAATCGGGATCACTTTTGACTGCTTTACACAATGCAAAACCATCCATTTCCGGCATAACGATGTCGGTTATGATCAAGTTCGGTTTTTTCTGTCGGACACATTCCAACGCTTTAACTCCATTGTTCGCTGAATTAACGATGTATCCGTTTTCTTCAAGGATAAAACGAAGTAATTTGGATTGTGTCGGACTATCTTCTACTATAAGAATATTAACATGTGTAGCCGTCAATGTGACTTTCTACAATATGTACTTTATCAAAATTTAATATTTCTCACTAATAATTCTAAAATTCGATGTTCTTCCGCTTTGAATTTAATAAGTCCTCCTTGTTATTAATCCTTGCCTTTATCAATAAAATATACCAAAATATGCAACAAATAAAATGTATTCTTAGATATTAAAGCAATGTATTGAGAGCAATGTCTATCATATTGCAGGCAAGCCGCAAATGTTGTCCTACTATTTATTTCAAAAAAACCTATTTCATCTCTTCTTTGTAGCACTATTTTCAGCTATCTTTGAACAATGGAAAAGTTCCCATGCATGATGAAAGTTCTCCATTTGATCATGAATAGAATGTATTTCTTGCGGGAATTAAGATGACATTTTATGCCAGCATAAGAAATCTTGCTGCACCTCCTCGATTCCAAGATGAGGAGCAGAATCGTATTGCATTGATTCTTAATATTATTGCAATCGCTACCATGATGAGTTTAAGCGGACTTATCATCTACCGACTTTTTACAAGTTATCTTCGCGATGTGTTACCAATATTCATTATGTGCTGCACTGTCTTCGTATCAATCTTTTTGCTCCATCGGAAGCAACTAAGCTGGTCGGGTACTGTTTTATTATGGTGTATGCTTGGAATTATTGATTATCTCGCATGGATGAATAACGGTCTTCATGACATCGTGCTTTTTAGTATTCCGGGAGTTCTTGTAGCCGCAGGACACGTTTTAAATCGGAGGTACTATTTAGTTGCCACCTGTGCTGCCTTATTGTCTATTAGTATATTAGGATATATGGAAATTACTGGCGCAATTCATAATGCATTCAGTTTTTATACAAACTGGAACGACGTAGTCGATCTTGAAGTTATGGTAGGCCTCACGGCAGTCACGACTTGGTTTCTTTCTGATAATCTACGAAGAAACATGATCCGGTTGCAAAATGACGAACGAGAAATTCTTAACCAATCCGATCAATTGAGAGCGTCTGAAAAACGCTATCGCTCCCTTTTTGAAGGTGCCAACGACGCTATTTTTATTCTCAGTAATGATAAGTTCATCGAATGTAACTCTATGGCACTTAAAATGTTCAGATGTGAAAAACCGATGGACATTATTGATCATTTTATATATGATTTTAGTCCTACTCATCAACCTGATAACAGAAACTCAAGAGAAAAGGCGCTTAAAATTATTCACCCTGCACTTGGTGGGACATCTCAACGGTTTTATTGGAAATTCTCCTGCATGGATGGAACTCTTTTCGATGCGGAAGTTTCTCTAAATCGTCTTGAGTTTGGCGACAAAATATATCTCCAAGCTCTCGTCAGCGACATCACAGAGCGGCTGCACGCTGAAGAAACTTTACGGACAAGCAATGAAAAATTGCGAAATATTGTAGAAAACAGTACGAACTTGTTCTATTCGTGCAATACAGATCTGGTGCTCACATACCTTAGTTCTCAATCCAATGACATCTTCGAATGTGAACCAGATGAACCATTAGTTCGGTTTGCAGATTTTATGACCGACAATCCAGCCAACAGGATTGGCTCTGAGCATGCAAAGAAAGCGATCCAGACAGGCGAACGACAACCAGCGTACGAACTTGAGTTATTAAGTAGAAAAGGAAGTCGTGTCTGGTTGGAGATTCAAGAAGCTCCTGTTGTGAAAGAAGGAAAGACGATTTCATTGGTTGGAGTTGCAACCGATATCACAAAACGTCGGCGCGCAGAGAGAGCACTCCAAGTAAGTGAGAAGAAATATAGGGATATTGTTACCTGGGCTCCTATAGGCATTTATCAATCGACACGATCAGGAAAGCTGCTCAGTGCTAACAGCAGTATTGCACAGATGTTGGGATATGATTCTGAGAACGAATTTGTTGGATGTAATATGGGGGAAACGATTTATTATGATGCGAAAGATCGGGATAAATTGATCTTTCAACATGATACGGCAGGCCATAAGATGGCGATGAGTCCTGAGACTCGATGGAAGAAGAAAGATGGTTCCATCATATGGGTTTTAATGACGGTTCATGATATCAGAGATAAAACTGGGCAAATACTATATTACGAAGGATTTGTTTTTGATATTACTGAACGTAAGCATGCTGAAGAATCATTGCGAGAAAGCGAAGAACGTTATCGTCTCCTTGTTGAAAATTCAACGGACCTTGTTACGGAAATCAGTTCTGAAGGCACATTCCTTTACGTCAGTCCAAATGTTAAGTCAATCCTTGATTTTAGGCCGGTGGATATGGTCGGCACGAATGTACTTTCAAAAGTGTATAGTAAAGATAAAGCTCTCATTGCAGAAATCCTCAATAAACAGGGCGGAAGTGCGATGTATCGATACCGCGATAGAATGGGTGGCTGGCACTGGTTTGAATCTTCAGGACGAATCTATGATACTTCGTCAGGTGAACGGCGGATGGTTATGGTAAGCCGTGATATTACAGAGCGTCGAAAGGCAGAGCAAGAGCTGGAGACTTCACGAAAACAATTGCAGCACTTTACAGAGCACCTTGAACATGTTCTTGAGGAAGAACGAAAGCGAATCTCGCGCGAACTTCATGATGATCTTGGTCAATTACTTACCATCTTGAAATTTGACTTAAGTTGGCTTAGATTAGAGGGAGCTAAGGGCGATAATGAAGTTATAGCAAAAACCGATGAAATGATGGAATCGCTAAATGAGGCATTGGCTTCAGTCAAACGAATCTCAAAAGAGATTCGACCGCCGCAACTCGATGCGCTTGGCCTTGGTGGAGCATTACAATGGGATATCGATCAGATGGAGAAGAAAATAGGTATTAAAGGGATTGTAACGATTGAGCCAGCTGAATTCGAAGTAAGGGGACAGATCGGTGCAGTTCTCTATCGGATTTTTCGAGAAGCCTTGACTAATGTTGTACGTCACGCACAAGCACAGAATGTGTTTGTAAGATTATCGAAGAAGTTGGATTCTATAGTCTTCTCTATTCGGGATGATGGACGTGGTATTACGAAGAAGGAATTGACAGGAGATACATCATTAGGCCTTGTCGGCATACGCGAGAGGATTCGAATGGTTGGCGGAACGCTTACCGTTGATGGTAGACCCGGGAAGGGAACAATGCTGTCGGTGGAAGTCCCACTCAGCAAAGAGAATAATGGAGAGAACAAATTATGATTAGTGTTCTTATTGCGGATGACCACCCGATTGTTCGAAAAGGTCTCAAAACAATTCTGAAAGACGTGCCAGATATTAAAGTTGAAGATGAGGCGTCTGATGGTCTCGAGGTCATGGAGAAGATTCGAAACGCAGACTTTGATGTTCTGGTACTCGATCTTTCGATGCCGAAGCTCGATGGACTTGAGACAATACGAAGAATCAAGGCTGAAAAACCTGATATGGCCATTCTTGTATTGAGTATGAATCCGGAAGAAGTGTTCGGGATTCGAGCGTTGAACCTTGGTGCCTCCGGATATCTTTCGAAAGACATCGCGCTTGAACAGCTTATTCAGGCAATCCGGCGTGTAGCATCGGGAAAGGTATATATTTCACAATTGCTTGCAGAATCAATCGCGCAAAGTGTAAGTCGAGGCTCGCCAAAACTTCCGCATGAACACCTTTCCGATCGCGAATATCAAATCATGTTGATGATCGCAAAAGGTAAATCCTTGAAAGCCATCGGAGTAGAACTCTCGGTGAGTGTTAAAACGGTGAGCACACATCGGACTCATATTTTGCAGAAAATGGGCATGGAGAACAATGCACAAATTGTAACGTACGCTCTCCAAAATGGTTTGACGACGTAATTCTTTCTAGAGATTACATTTATTAAGTATTCTTAAGATACTTTCGCCGATTCATTGGGCCATATAATTGCATAGGTGGGATTGATCGTCTTCTTCTTATAAGAAATTCTGGCGGTTTTTTTGTTGGGGCGTTACCGTCTTTTTTCTTTCCACATCAATGTTTTTTTACTCTTCTATCCGTAGTTGGATATTTGTACAATTACGCGATTCTTCATCTAGAAATAGCCAATTCTGTCCAAAAAGAGGAATATTAATATTCAATAGTTAGCGCTTTTTGCAATTTTGGGTGCGATTTCCATGACACCGGATTTCATTCGTAGGATTAAGCTAAGGTAGGTTAAACCTTATAGAAGAATCAGATTTTTACTGATGTTATCGCTTATTACTATTGCGCAAATTAAACACGCATATGGCGATAAGAATAGTTCTTAGGAGATTATTACGTTGGAAAAGAGAATGTTGTTGAAAGAAGAAATAAAATAAATAAAATCATAAAAGATTTCGTTGTTCAACAGTACAATAATATTCGCTTATCAACGAGAAATGGATGTTGCTTTGCAGACCAATTATGGATTGGTATAACACTAGAATCGCGACAAGGGTTGAAGTTACATATGAAAATAGAAGGAGTACATCGATGACAACTACAATGGATGTAAGGACACAGAAGGGAGTGAAAGCTCTAACGGAAGAGGTTCTTCAACTCGTGAGTTTTACGATTGGGCAAGAAGAGTTCGGATTGGATATCCAAAGCATTCAAGAAATCAATCGAATGGTCGAGATTACGAGAGTACCGAATTCACCGGAGTTTGTCACAGGTGTTATTAATCTCCGTGGAAAAGTTATTCCTATCATTGATTTGCGAAAACGCTTTGGATTCCCCCCCAAAGAAAGCGACAAAAATACGCGCATTATTGTCGTCGAATTAAGCGGCATGGTCGTCGGCTTTATTGTGGATACAGTACGTGAGGTGATACGGATTCCCAAAAACATAACAGAACCACCGCCTTCCATTATTGCCGGTATCGGATCAGAGTATATCACATCTGTCGCAAAGCTGGAGAATCGTCTACTAATTCTTTTAGATCTCGAACGACTTCTTCGTGATAAGGAGAAACAACAGCTTGAATCGACAAAATGAATCGAATAAATGAATATTATGAACGAGAAAGAAACTTATTCAGCTTGATTCGCTTTCAATGCGAAATGTGCTTAAATGAAGGAGATAGAATCATGAGAAAAACATTTATTAATTTTCTATCCGTTTTGATCCTTGTAACAGGAATATGGACATTTGTACTTCCACAAGAAAACTTAAGGATTGCTATTGTTCCTAAAAACAAAATAGGCGTATTCTGGAAATCGGTACTTGTAGGTGCAAAATTAGGATCCGTTGCATTAGGAAATATTGAGGTTGTCTGGAGAGTCCCTCAAGAGGAAAATACGTTGTCACAGATTTCTGTCGTTGAACAGTGTATTACAGAAGGTGTCTCCGGAATAATCCTAGCGCCAATGGAAAAAGATTCTTTGGCAGTACCGGTTGCCAAAGCTGTGAAGAAAAAAATACCTGTCCTGATTTTTGATAGCAAACTCAAAGGAACAGCAGGAAAAGATTACATCAGTTTTGTCGGCATAGACAATAAAAAGGCAGGCGCCCTAGCGGGCGAGCAATTAGCTAAATTACTCGGAGGCAAAGGTAAGGTTGTAATGCTACGAGTTGCGGCGAATCAAACCAGTATTTTAGACCGTGAAAAAGGATTTCTCGAATTAATGGCTAAATACAAAGACATTCAAATCGAGAATAACCTTTATGCTGGCGTCACGGTCGACGATGCTGTGAATGAAAGCTTGAAGATGACTAATAAATTAAAAGAAGCGGACGGTATTTTCTGCTCTTATGAACAAACAACAAAGGCTATGCTCATTGCTTTGCGCAAACTTGGACTATCCGGCAAAGTGAAATTTATCGGTTTCGATACACCTGTTGAAGCTGTGAAAGCGTTAAAGGAAGGTGAAATCAGCGCTTTGGTTGCTCAGGATCCGGCTCGTATGGGATATCTGAGCATTAAGGCAATGGTGGATTATTTACGCGGCAAAAAAATTGATCCAATGATTGATACCGGTGTGCAGATTGTTACTCGCGAAAATATCAATAACCCTGAAATTCAAAAATTGCTTGCGCTGCCAGTAATAGAAGAATGAGTATCACTCTATAAGAAAAGGATAAAGCCATGAAAGAAAATATCATACGGTTCGTGTTTGCTGCAGTCCTTTTAATGGCACTACAGATGTTTCTGTTCTCACAAGAAAAACTCAAGATCG
>PMDB01000017.1:7910-8653 GCA_003155495.1 Ignavibacteriota bacterium | reverse complement strand
TGCAGCGATTTTATTAACGATGTTGAAGGCCCCGAATCGTGCAATTCCTATAACATGCTTAAACTGACCGAAGATTTATTCAGAGCTCACCCTTTGGCAAAATATATTGATTATTATGAAAGGACGTTATATAATCATATTTTATCAACGCAGCATCCGGTACACGGCGGTTATGTTTATTTTACTCCTGCTCGTCCGCGTCATTATAGAGTGTATTCCTCCCCCAACGAATCGATGTGGTGTTGCGTTGGCACGGGAATGGAAAATCATTCAAAGTATAATCAGTTTATTTATACTCATCAAAATGACTCTTTGTTTGTCAATCTGTTCATCGCCTCTGAGCTGAACTGGAAAGCAAAGGGGATGAAGATAAAACAAGAAACAATTTTTCCGTATGAAGAACAAACTAAATTGGTGATTCTTGAAGGATCGTCACAGTTTAAATTAATGATTCGATATCCATCATGGGTAAAGGATGGTGCATTAAAAATTCTTATTGATGGTGAAACTATATCCTACACATCTCACCCAACATCGTATATTGCCGTTGATCGCACCTGGAAGAAAGGTGACATTGTTCAAGTTTTATTGCCCATGCACAATACGATAGAACAATTACCAAATGTGCCGACCTATGTAGCGTTTATGCATGGACCAATCCTGCTTGGGGCAAAAACGGGTACTGAAGATTTAGCTGGTTTAATTGCACATAATGGCCGATGGGAACATATTGCCGACGGAAA
>PMDB01000017.1:0-7854 GCA_003155495.1 Ignavibacteriota bacterium | reverse complement strand
TGAAAAAGAGAAGCTGGCATTAGAAAACCGTACTGTAGATTTTGTTGCACCCGGCAAACAACAGCCAGAAGTTGATCACAAAATGCAAAGTTCGAATTCAAATTCAGGTACTAATTTGGATGAATTCTGGCGCGATGCAAGTAACGGGGGGTATTTCAGCTATGATTTGGCGACCAAAGGCGATTCCAATTTAAATTTGCTGGTGCGCTACTGGGGGTATGAGTGGGGAGATAGGAAATTTGATATTTATATAGATAATGAAAAAGTAATCTCGGAAGATAATACAGGAAGATGGTATCAATCGAAGTTTCAGAATGTAGAATATAAAATTCCAAACTCGATGATTAAAGGGAAAGATCACATAAGACTGAAATTCCAAGCACTGCAGAGATGCACGGCAGGCGCAGTGTATTATATACGTTTGCTTCGAAATAATTAAATGAGTGCATCATTCAACTATATTGATGAGTATTGTATTTGAAAAACGATAACCTGTGAAATGAAGGAGTGAATAAATGAAAAAACTAATTCTTTTGCTGCTCTTTGGCATTTTGTGTTTTGACTTATCTGCTCAAAACAAAATTACATTGATTGCCGACCAGGCTGAGACACAGATAAGCAAGCACATTTATGGACATTTCGCCGAGCATCTGGGAAGATGTATTTATGATGGAATATATGTCGGTGAGAATAATACCGGTATTCCTAACACTGCAGGCGTCCGAAATGATGTAATCAAAGCGCTCAAGGATTTAAAGATACCCAACCTTCGCTGGCCGGGCGGATGTTTTGCGGATACGTACCATTGGAAAGATGGAGTAGGTCCTAAAAATGAAAGGAAGCCTATTGAAAATCTGACCTGGGGTAATGTGCGTGAAGACAACAGTTTTGGTACGAATGAATTTCTCAATATGTGTGAACTGCTTGGCGCGGAGCCCTATTTGGCTGTTAACATGAATACGGGAACAGTGCAAGAAGCTGTGGAATGGGTTCAATATGCAAATCATGCCAATGGCACAAGCTATTTGGCCGACATTCGAAAAAAAAGCGGCCGTGAAAAACCCTGGAATGTGAAGTTTTGGGGAATAGGTAATGAATCCTGGGACTGCGGCGGCAATATGACGGTAGATCATTATATAGATCTGTATAAACAATATGCTACCGCCATGACGAGCTACAGCAATACCGAAAAACTTTTTAGAGTGGCTGTAGGACCGGGAACTCCGGATTATAAGTGGACGGAAGAGATTATGAAAAATATCCCGGCGAGACGTTTTGAAGGCGTATCAATCCATCATTATTCAGTTATTGACTGGGGCAACAAAGGATCATCGTCACAGTTTACTGATGAAGAGTATTTTAAAACCATGCAGCAAGCATGGCGTATGGAGGAAATAGTCCGCACGAATTGTGAAGTAATGGATAAATACGATCCAAAGAAAAGGGTTGCACTCATTGTTGATGAATGGGGAGGCTGGTACGAAACCGATCCGGATGGCCATGGACAATTATACCAGCAAAACACCATGCGCGATGCTATGATTGCGGGACTGACACTCAATATCTTTAACAATCATGCAGATAGAGTGAGAATGGCAAACCTGGCTCAGATGGTGAATGTTCTTCAGTCGGTTATCCTCACCAATAAGGAAAAAATTATTCTTACACCAACCTATCACGTAATGGAAATGTACAAAGTCCATCAGGATGCATTTTTAGTACCCGTACAAATACTATCGAACGACTTTGTTATGGGAGACAATCGCATCCCGGCAGTTTCTGCTTCAGCGTCAAAAGACCAGTCGGGGAAGCTTCACATTTCTCTGACAAATATTGATAACACAAAGGGACAGGAAGTGGAAATTGATTTGAAGGGTATTAAAGCAAAACACGTAACAGGTAGGATCTTAACTTCATCAAAGGTTCAAGATCATAATACCTTCGATACTCCTACAAACGTAGTACCCAAAACCTTCAAGAATGCATCAATCTCAAAAGGTACTTTAAAGGTAACTATGCCGCCCAATTCAGTGATTGTTTTAGAATTGGGTTCGTAGTTTTTAACACATAAGATGAATCACCTTTTACTGAAAACACGTTTGTTTATTTAACTATGCGACAAAAGAAACAGGTTGTTATGTGGAATTTGACTGGTTTAGAATGGAATAATAAATAGAGGAAATTAGAAATTGAATTACCATAAACTTAGTTTTTCTGTTCTGAGTATCTTTCTATCGTGTTTCATACCGAAAACCTTTGCTCAAAATCCAATTATTAGGAATCAGTTTACAGCAGATCCTTCAGCAAGGGTTTTTGAAGGTAAAGTGTATCTCTATCCTTCTCATGATATCCCTGCAGGCGAAGGGCGAGGACGTGTTGGATGGTTTTGCATGGAAGATTATCATGTGTTCTCTTCCGAAAATCTCGTCGATTGGACTGATCATGGTGTTATAATAAGTCAGGGCAGTGTTCCTTGGGTGAATTCAAAATCATACGCTTTATGGGCTCCCGATTGTATTTACAAAAATGGTAAATATTATTTTTATTTTCCGGCCCCGGCGAAAGATACAATATTTGGAAGAGGGTTTTCAATTGGCGTGGCAATTTCGAAAGATCCTTACGGGCCGTTTATTCCTGAACCTCAACCTATTAAAAATATTCATGGAATTGATCCTTGTCCGTTTATTGATAAGGACGGGCAGGCCTATCTATACTGGGCTGGCAGAGGTATGTCTGTTGCAAAGCTGAAAGAAAATATGCTGGAACTTGCATCTGAACCGCAGGTGATTCAAGATCTGCCTGATAAAGGACTAAAAGAAGGTCCTTATATGTTTGAACGGAACGGTATTTATTACTTGAGTTATCCGCATGTGCAGGATAAATCCGAACGACTCGAATACGCAATTGGCAATAATCCCATGGGTCCCTGGAAGGTTACCGGAGTAATAATGGATGAAGCACCTGGTTGCTGGACTAACCAGGCGTCAGTCATTGAGTTTAAAAATCAATGGTACCTGTTCTACCACCAGAATGATTTATCACCGCATTTCGACAAAAATAGGTCCGTCAGGATTGATAGTTTGTTCTTCAACGAAGATGGTACCATTAAAAAAGTAATTCCCACGTTACGCGGTGTAGGTTTGACGGATGCTTCCCAGAAAATACAGATCGACAGATGCAATCTCAAGAACGATAAAGGTGCATCAATAGCTTTTATCGATACCCTCAAAACGTTTGGAGGATGGAAAACGGTATTTGATACCATGGGCGCCTGGATACAGTATAATGGTGTGGATTTCGGAAAGATAAATTTCAAATCTGTTAAATTAAGAGTCTTATCAAAAACAGGAGGTACTTTACAAATACGTCTGGATAAAGTGGATGGTCCTATGATTGCTCAGTTAGAAATTCCTAAAAGTGATGAATGGAATATTGCTAATTCACCTCTATCGGAATTTCATCTGGGAGTTCATAACCTGATTGTACTTCTAAAAGATAATAAGAATGTTGAAGTAGACTGGGTAAGTTTTGAATAAAATTTTTATCCTAAAAAATATCAAATAACCATGAATGGTAAATTGAATTTATTATGGAGTATATTTCTGTTAGCATCTTCCTGTTTTGGACAGTTGAACACGAATAATGTATCGTCAACTGATAGCACTATCACTCATCTCTTTTGTTATACTAATCCGATTACAAGGGACACCGCTTTTGCAATGCGTGATCATTGCATTATCAAAGTGGGCAGACAGTGGTTTTGTACTGGAACTTCACTTCCGGTATGGACAGGTTCGAATCCGGGAGTAAGGTTATTGGTTTCGGATGACCTGATTCATTGGCGCCAGCATTCATGGCTAATTGATGCCAGCAAACTGCTTCCTGATTGTCCGTACAATGGCAGATTTTGGGCTCCAGAAATCCATTATATAAAAAACAAATACTGGCTTACTGTGAACAGTGGAAAAGTGACCGACGAAGATCCAAAAGGCATGAAGACTCACAGCATCTGGTTGTTTTCGTCCGTTGAAGTAACAGGGCCATATAAGCTTGTAAATGGACCTTTAACATCTCAATATAATAATGATGCAACCTTATTCGAGGACGATGATGGACAGACTTATCTTTACTGCAGCGGCAACGGACTTTGGCAGGCAAAGATCGACCTGTCCACAGGGAAACTCACAAGTCCTATTCAAAAATTTCTCGACAAGAGAGAACCGGGTTATCCGGAATGGATGGTGGGAGGTATCGAAGGTCCCTTCGTTGTGAAAAGAGATGGTACGTATTTCATGTTTTTTTCAACCTGGACTCGCGGGTACGAAGTTGGCTTACTCAAATCAAAATCACCACTTGGTCCGTGGATACTTGCATCGCGTGAACCGATCTTCGGTACGCGGAAAAAAGGATATCGTACTGAACTTGCAATCGAAGGTGGATATGCAAATTTGAAATTTCAGGATAGCGAAGATCCGTATTGCGAAACTGGGCATAATGCTTTATTCGAAGGACCGGATGGTAAGCTGTGGAGTTCTTGTCATTACATTATGTATGACAAACGTCCCTCTCCGTACTGTCCAAATCTTGAGCCTTGGGAAAAGACCCCTCAAATGGGAATTGAGCCTGTCTTTTATAAAGATGGAATGTTTTATATCAATAGCCCAACCTGGACGAAACAATGTGTGGAATATTGAATCAGAATGAAGAGCATAGCCTCTCTATGCAGCAATTGACAAAGTTGTTAACTCTCTAATACATTTTGAACAAGCTGATTCTCATATTTTAAATACTATATAAGGAACGACCTATTATGAAAAAATATTTCCTTTGTTTCTTGCTTGCTCTCTCTCTTCCGGTATTTGCGCAGACGGCAAAAATAAAAATTGACATTGACAGAACAATCGGAGAGATCGATCCAAAAATCTACGGCGTATTTATGGAGCCGATCCATTTCAATGGAAGAAGAATGGGGCTGCCAGATACCGTCGACTTCAATACGCTGTACGGAAACTTATACGATCCGTCCTCGCCGCTTGCAGACAGGAGCGGGTTCAGGAAAGATTATATTGATGCGATGAAAGAAATCAAGATCACTAATATGCGCTGGCCTGGTGGAAATTTCGTCATGGGTTACAACTGGCAGGACGGCATTGGGCCCAAGGCCCAGCGCCCTGTCCGTATCAATCTTGCATGGGGCAGCACCGATAACAATCATGTCGGTACGGATGAATGGATTGAATTAAATAAAGCAATGGGAAGCGAAAATATTGTCTGCGTCAATCTTGGTCTTGCCACGATACAAGATGCTTGTAACTGGGTGGAATATTGCAATTATAAGAAAGGAACATTCTACTCCGATATCCGCGTCAAGAACGGGCATGAAAAACCATACGGTGTAAAGATTTGGGATCTCGGCAATGAAGTGGACGGTGCACCTTGGGAACTGGGTCATAAGGACGCTGACGAGTACGTGAAGATTGCCAGAGAGGCCGCGAAGGCAATGCGATCGGTGGACAATACCATAAAATTTGTCGCCTCGGGATCATCGTATTACGAAAGCACCGGTCAATGGGTTGAATGGAACCGGAAAGTACTTGAAGGTCTTGGGGATATGATAGATTATATTTCCATCCACGGCTATTGGAATAATTCGCCCGACTATTATACGTTTATGGGACAAAGTGCAATGGATTTTGAAGAAAAGATCACTGTCCCTGCCGCCGAGATCGCCGCTGCCAGGGTAATGAAGAGCGTGAAGAACCCCATCGCGATATCATTTGATGAATGGGGAACCTTCGGCAGGAATTTTCTCTCTGTGCTGCCTATCGCACAGTGTTTGAATTCCTTTGTACGTCATGCTGACGTGGTGAAAATGGCCAACTTTACAATGATGACCTCCCTGCTCAGTGTTGACAGAGAAAAAGGTAGCTTTACGTCACCGCTATTTTACACATTCAAATTGTTCTCCAATAATTGCCGCGGGAATTCCGTCGACACGTACGTCCAATGCGATACGTTTAACACCGACAAGTATAAAGGTATCCCGTACCTTGACGTGACCACGGTGTACAATAAGGAAACACAGACAGTGTTCATCAACGTGGTGAATCGGAATAAGGAGAAAGCGGTTATTGCAGAGATTATCAGCGATGCGCACGCATTCAACGGAAAGGCAGAGGCGAGTGTCGTCACATCTGATTCGCTCTACACCGCCTTCACGTTTGACAAACAAAAAGAATATATCCCGGCGTCGAAAGCGATCGAGATCTCGGGGAATACGATCCCGTATACATTCCCTGCTCATTCGTTTACACAGATAAAAGTTGGAGTGAAATATTAGTTGAATTATAAAAATTGCTTTTTGAACATCGAAAAAATTAAAATCATTTAAGGAGCTTTCACATGAAGCACAGATCCGTATTTTTGATATTAGCCGCCCTCATTTCAGGCGGAATTTGTTTAGCTCAAACGAATCAGCCTGCAGTTGTAGAGGACTTCAAACCGTCATCAGTCAATCAACCTGATAAACAATATCCTCAGGTCAATTCTGAAGGCCGTGTTCGTGTAAGCATTTCGGCGCCGCAGGCTCTGAGAGTCCAGTTCGATATCGGTGCTGTAAAATATGACCTAACAAAAGATGATAAAGGAGTATGGATTGGAGAATGTGCTCCTCAGGATGAAGGGTTCCACTATTATCAGCTCTGGGTTGATGGGGCTGCAGTTCCTGATCCCAATAGTTTGTACTTCTATGGCGCCAGCCGTTGGGGCAGCGGTATTGAAATTCCGGCCAAAGATCAAGACTTCTATACACTCAAGAACGTCCCGCACGGTCAGGTACGCGAACATTTCTATTTCTCTAAAAGCAACAATAGTATGCGTCATTGTTTTGTATACACACCTCCCGATTATGATAAAGATTTCAATAAACGCTATCCTGTTCTATACCTTCAACATGGCGGTGGCGAGGATGAAACCGGATGGTCCAATCAAGGGAAGGCCAATCTCATTATGGATAACCTGATTGCCGAGGGCAAGGCCAGGCCCTTTATCATCGTGATGGATAACGGAACATGGCGGATGCCAGAGCAAGCACGTCCCCCTCGTCAAGGCGAGCGCCCCGCTGGAAATTGGCCACCACCGGGCTGGGCCGATGTCTTCAAGAAGACCTTGCTAGAGGACATCATTCCGATGATCGATGCCAACTATCGTACTCTTGCCGATCAACCCCACCGGGCTATGGCCGGACTATCAATGGGCGGTATGCAGACCCGGGTTGTAACCCTTGCTAGTCCCGAAAAGTTTTCATATGTCGGTATTTTCAGTGGCGGCAGTATCAGCATGGAAGATATCAAGACTGCTCCTGGATTCAAAGAAAAAATCAAACTCGTATTCGTCAGCTATGGCAGTCGTGAATTAGAAAACCGCAGGAGCGCCTTTGGTGGCGACCCCAAGGCAACTACCGATTCCCTCAAAGCAGTTGGCATGAACACGCATTTTTATGTCTCTCCGCTAACGGCACATGAATGGCAGAGTTGGCGGCGCAGCCTGCATGAATTCGCACCACTTCTATTTAAAGACTAAAGGAGAAAAATATGAAACGGCATTTATTAGTTTTAGTTTTATTGTTTGCTTGTTCGGGTTCATTATGTTTTGCACAGACGGAACAACCCGCGATTATGGAAGACTTCAAACCCTCGACCCTCAATCAGCCTGGCCAGCAGTACCCGCAAGTCAACTCCCAAGGGTACGCACGATTCCGTATCGTGGCCCCAAAAGCACAAAGCGTCAGTGTAAGCCTGGGACTGGGCGGACGCGGAGGCACTGTACTTACTAGAGCTGCGGATAGCACCTGGA
>PMDB01000111.1 GCA_003155495.1 Ignavibacteriota bacterium | reverse complement strand
CGCAAACGAATCCACGGGCAACCGATAGGTTGCTGAATGCTATTTGTGCCTCCGGATTTCTCGTCAAGAAGAAAGGGAAATTTTCAAATACTCCACTCACATCACGCTTCCTTGTCAAAGGAAAACCTGATTACCTCGGAGGGCTCATGCATCAGGTCAGCCTTTGGAACACTTGGAGCACNNGAAGCTTTCATAGCAGCGATGCATATGCGGGCGACTCGCCAGGCTCCGGCTATCGTCAAGTTGATCAACCTGAAAGGAGTAAAACGTGTCCTCGATGTCGGAGGGGGATCTGGAGTGTTTTCAATGGCGTTCGTTCGCGCAAGAAAAGGGATAACCGCGGTAATTTTTGATCTGGCGAATGTTATAAACCTGACAAAAGGCTATATCGACGCAGAGAACCTCGGCAGCCTCATCAGCGTTGTTGGGGGTGATTACACAGTAGATCCTCTGGTACATGGTTTTGATCTCGTATTTATGTCTGCGATTATCCATAGTAACTCCCCGGAGATAAATAAACAATTGTTCAGGAAGGCGTTTGAAGTCCTTAATCCAGATGGACGTTTGCTCGTAGTGGATTATATAATGAACGACGACCGAACCTCGCCTGCGGCGGGAGCGTACTTCTCGCTCAATATGCTGGTAGGCACTCGTGAAGGCGATACATTCACAGAATCGGAGGTGCGTAGTTGGATGGAGGAGGCCGGGTTCAAAAAGATTAGCAAGACGAAGACCCAATTCGGGACAGAACTTTTAACCGGGATGAAGAAATCTTAGCGACAGATTGTTATTGTATATCTTCCGATTGAACTGCATCGGAACTCCCCCTTTCAAGTGAAAGGGGAGCGTATTATAACGTCACGTGCGAACGTGACACTAAAAAGACGCAGACTTCCTGTTAGTATGGGGGGTTGTGTCTTTGCCTGGAATAAGTGACACATTTTAAATTGCTTCTGCTCTTCTGAATTAGTACGTTGAAATAGAACCAAACGATTATAAACCACATAAAGGATATCTTATGACCACAAATTCATCAATCCATGATAACACCGCCAAGCGCGCTGAGTCTGAGTCCTTCAACGCTAGTGCGTTCTCGATCTCATTGACCGTGAAAGATCTCGCTGCAAGCCTTGCATGGTACCACGATGTGCTGGGATTCCCTATCGACCGCAAGATTGAACGTGAAGGAAAATTAAGATCGGTAGCGC
The DNA here is from genome assembly GCA_003155495.1 of Ignavibacteriota bacterium. Classification (GTDB taxonomy): domain Bacteria; phylum Bacteroidota; class Ignavibacteria; order UBA10030; family UBA10030; genus Fen-1298. Next base: position 24,023 of record PMDB01000111.1, on the reverse strand, counting down.
TCAAGGCCGGGAACGCACGAATCTCGATCAACCAGGATGACGGAGCCAAGGGATGGACTCGGATCAAAGGAGAAGGATTCTCGCTGAACATCACGACAGAGCAGAACATCGATAAGATTGCAAACCGGATCAAAGAGCTTGGCGGCATTCTCGATACCGAGCCTGCCGACATGCCCTGGGGTGCGCGCGCATTCCGGTTGAAGGATCCGGATGGATACAAGCTGGCGATCTCATCGCCGCGTCCTGCGTAATTCTTCACACCCACAGTTTGGGTAGCAAGGACCTTCCCGCAAACTCACCAATCTTTGACCTCCCCTATATCCCCTCCTTACTAAGTCCCGAAGGGATCCCTTTGGGAGAGGGGACAAAAGGGGTGGTTACGTCTTTATTGCTTCTGCTTTTTTGAATTAGTACGTTGAAACAAAAGGACTGAAACAAAAATAATTACCGCCGGTTTTGCGCAAAACGTCTGACCAGAACCGGTAATTCCGATGCAGAAAATATTTTAATGTTCACATCGTCATCCGATAGCACTTCTACGCATCTCGAGCGCGGCCTCGGCCTCAAGGAAGCCACCGCACTCAATATGATCGACATGGTGGGGATCGGCCCGTTCATTGTTATCCCCTTCGTTGTAAAAACCATGGGCGGCCCCCAGGCAATGATCGCGTGGGTCGCGGGTGCAGTACTCGCGTTGATGGACGGTTTCGTTTGGTCGGAACTTGGTGCCGCAATGCCCAAAGCCGGAGGCAGTTATTTCTTCCTGCGCGAATCGTACGGTCCTGCGCGCTGGGGAAAAGCGATGTCGTTTCTCCTGATATGGCAGACGATGTTTCAAGCTCCGCTTGTTATCGCTTCCGGTGCCATCGGTTTCGCCCAATACTTTACGTACCTCGTACCGCTCACGGGACTGGAACAAAAAGCAATCTCAGGCGCTCTCGTCATCATCCTTGTGGTTCTTCTCTACAGGCGCATCACCACGATCGGCAGGTTGTCGCTCTTGTTGTGGACAGGCGTGGTGCTTACGTTCATCTGGTTGATATGGGGAGGCGTAACACACTTTGATTGCCGGCTTGCTTTTGATTTTCCGGCCGGCGCGTGGAATTTCTCATTCTTATTCTTTGCAGGACTGGGCCATGCGACGGTCATGACCATTTATTCATATCTTGGCTACTACAATGTCTGCCACCTCGGCGGAGAAGTGAAAGNNCGAAGCATATTTATTTCCATACTGGGGATTGCCATACTGTATCTCGCCATGCAGCTGAGCATCTTCGGTGTTGTTCCATGGAAGGAAATTGCAGAGTCTCCTTTTATTGTCAGTACGTTTTTCGAGCGTATCTATGGCGGACATGCCGCAACTGTCGCAACCGTTCTGATCCTCTGGATTGCATTCGCATCGTTGTTCTCGGCGCTGCTCGGATATTCCCGCGTTCCCTATGCGGCTGCAGCCGATGGTGCGTTTTTCTCGCCGTTCGCCCGCCTCCATCCGACAAAACATTTCCCTCATGTTTCCCTGCTCATACTGGGGGGCATGGCGTTCGTGTTCAGTTTACTGTTTAAGCTCACCGATGTGATTAAGGCAATCCTGGCAATGCGAATACTCGTACAGTTCATGGGACAGGCAGTCGGCGTGATGCTTTTGCGGCGTCGGTGGCCGCCGGAACGATTGCCGTTCAAGATGTGGCTCTACCCTCTTCCAGCCCTGCTGGCGCTTGTAACGTGGGGAGCAATATTTTATTCGACAGGCACTTCGTTTATGACTGCCGGTAGCGGCGTTGTTGCAGCGGGCATTATTGTGTATCTCGTCCGCAGCCGGATTATTCATGAATGGCCGTTTGAACAGTGAGAATGACAGTAACCGAAAGGGAAATTTGCCAAAGCTTGAGTGTTGTTTTTAGATCGGAAGAATCACAAGCGCTGAGTTGAGTGCCATGAGGAAGTTCTTAGCTGCAAGAAAAAGAGGATATTAATCCTTATTCTTGTTGTCGGATATTGTTCCTTTTTGCTTGGGCAAGCGCGTCAGCTTGCCGTTTACCCACGGGCCGCGAGGGTTCGACCTCATCTGCTCCACTATTAATGCCTTTTCCTGAGCCTGTTGAGGTGTGAGCAAGAAATGCGTAATAGGCTTTGCCATGCTGTTACTCCGTGTTGAATATCACTGGTTCGCTGATGTGTTATAATAAGATACGGAATTTCTACGCCTTGTTCAACCTGTGTCCACTGAGCGCATCACCACTGCTGCATGAAAGACTCTGATAAAGAGAAGTAGAAAGGATTGTCAATTCCCGCAGCCGGAGGCCTATTATTGAAACAGGCGACGCCTGTGTCTTAATTCTTCAAGCGGGAATTCATAACTCCGGACTCCGAAGAACAACGGGGTCTGGTTTTTTTGCAGCAAAGAGTTTTTTAACGCACTCTGCAAAAGCAGGTAACCAATGTAAATGTTTCTTTGGATAAGCAAACACTCCTTTGTGAAACGGAACCTGCACCGTTTCGCAACCCTTTGCGTACATACACATCTGTAGCCGACGTCGTTGACGTCGGCTTTCGCATACTCAAAGATGTATTCTTTCGCGAATATATTTTGCATCGCGATTGTCAAAAGCTGGCTGTGTTCCTTCAAGAACATCTACGATACATTGATTTATCACTAGATTCTCTATTGAACCGCTTGTGTATGTCACCTTATTCTTATATTCCTTTTCAATTTGGGCATGAATAATTTGTTCTGCATCGCAAACTACGGCGAGATTTGGATTATGAGTAACAATAATAATTTGTCGCCTCTTTTTTGCATCTTTTATACAGGGTACAAGAGTTTTAAATACAGTATTATTATCTAAATTGGCTTCAGGTTGATCAATAACTAATGGAATATTATCTCTATCAACTAGTAAATAAAATATTAAAAGTAGATTTCCCTTTTCCCCTGGTGACAGTTGAGACAAATCTTTTTTATCCCATTTTAATATATAGATGGGTTCGAGATATTGGATAGAATAAATATAATCATAGAGATCCCGTAATGTCCGTTTACCGGCTAATTGGTCTTCAATATTAAGTTTCTTGCCATCATATTCCTTCATCTCCGACAGTATCTTGTTCGTAAATATGGTTACATCTCCCTCTGAATCAAAATTTGCTGTTTCCACTAACTTCTTTATTGCTCCATCACCCTCTTGTATGCCCATAAACGGTCCGGTAGCCCTTTGATTTATAAGTTTGATAAATCCATCCCTAAATCCATTCTCTCTAATAGATACATTGAAAGTTAATTTGAAATCCTTTTCTTTAGCGATTGAGTCTTCATTTAGAAATTTATGAACTCCAGAATAATATGAGACATAATAATCTTTTAATTTCCTTTTTTCTTGAAAGATTTCTAGTGTTTTTCTACCTCTTTCTTTTATAAGATCGTCCAGCTTTTTAGGTATACTATTCAATTCAACCAATTGATTGTCGATTTCTCTTTTTGATAATTCAATTATCAATCTTTTTTCATCCCAAGCCCTATATTGCTTTTGATATAACTGATATTTCTTTTGTGGTTCGGTAAGCTGAGATTGTAACTCAATTATTTTGCTGCTTAGATTCGCAAGCGAATATGCTAAACTGCCCAGTTCTTTCTGATCTAGTTTCCTGCTAATTTCATTCCTTCTCGATTGTAATTCTATCTTTTTCTTTTCCAATGGCTCTGCATTGAACTGATAATCAAATATTTCCTTCTGATTAATGCCTATACTTATTAGTTCACTTTTTGTTTCCTCTATAACCTTTTTTAGCTGCCGATCTACATTCTGAAATCGTATAAGTATTTTATCGGTAATGGCATATCTTTGTGCTATTAAAGAATCTTCGGCTTCTAAAGCCTTAATATTAGCGAGTATTGTTTTATATTCTTCTTGCTTTTTCTCCAACTCCGATGATATTATTTTTGTTTTTTCCAATATTTCAGGATTTTCTTGTGGTGGCTTTTCTTCTTTTGGTTTTACAGATGGATTATTGTAAGCATCCAATTCTTTCTTCTTTTCCGCCTGTTTAGATTCAAGACCTTTCTTATAATTATCAGACAGGTGTTCTTCATAGATAATTATCTGTTCATTCAATTCCTGTAAATCTCTCATTAGGTATTCTATTGACGCTCGTGTCTCTTCACTACGATAATTGAGAAGCTCCTTTAACGATGAATATTTTATTCTATCTGGGACTGGAACGTGAGAAAATATAACTTCCTGAATTTCCTCGTAGAACTTACTTTCTTCTCCAGTGCTGATTTCGTTGCATATTTCTTCAAGATAATTTTGCGGTATATATTTTATTTTTTCCATCTCGAATGATTTAGGGTTTTGGTCCAACACCAATGGACCATCACTATTGCCATCTTTCCAAGAAATGGAAGCTTCAAAATATCCAGCTTTATTTTCAGGATATTTTCTGAATTTATCTTTATGTAGGAAATTAAATGATTCATATCGTGGGGTATTGCCAAGAAGTCCCAAAATGTCTGCAAGAGCGCTTTTTCCACTTCCTTTATTGCCTATAATCGCAACTAACTCTGGGTTGAAAACTATCTCTTGGCCAAACCATTCTTCGCTAAGAGTAGATCCTTCTACTTTATTTATAACTACGGCATCAATTATTTTTGTTGGTTGGACCAATAACATTTCAAGTGCTTTTGGTCTCATGCCAATGAACACACGATCCACAGGCTCATTTAATAACTGCATTAACCCCATAAATGTTGGATCAGCTTTTATCCAGCACCAGTTTCCATCAGAATCGGAATTGCCAATATTAGCCAATGCTCTTGAATCACTTGCAATTGTTGGAATTGGTTTTGAAGTCAATTCCGGCTTGTTTTTAATGAAATTTATTGTATCATCTATTTTGTTTTTCTGTTGTGCCTGTAAAATAACAACAGGGTTACTGTTATACATGTTTGCAAGGTGTGTCCTGTCGGTTTTACCCCGCTCCTGAAAAAGTCCATTATCTGAGTTGCAGTGTGGAAATATTGGAATTAACTCATGATCTTTGACAATTTTTAAAACGTCCTCAATACTTTTGCTACTTACACTATATTTTCCATTTTCCTTAGGAGTATGGACGTTAATGATCGAAAGAAATTCCTTGATTGTTTCTGAGTATATAGCTTTTCCAAATAATAATCTTCCAAAAATTACAATTAAATGTACCCCACTAGCATTTATTTCAACACCTGGCAAAGCTTGGCAACTATGACTACACCCATTTTCAATTAATTGATCTATTAAAATATCGTCGTAATAGTTATGATCTGTTAAAGCGATACAGGACAAATCGGGGCAATAGACGTCGAGAAAAGAAAATAAAGTTCGAGCATAATCCGCAGCCCTTTTCTTTTTCTCTATTTGACCATTAGTGAAATATTCTTTCGAATCATATTTCAGTGCATTCTCCTCTCCACCGACCTTGTCAATGAATTCATTCCATTTTGAAATATCCCGAGATTTTAAGTCTTCGTAGTAATCCTTTAATTGTCTATAGTTTTCATCAAGAATGGTTTGTACCTGTAAATCCCATTTACGCCAAATTGAACCGCGTGGATCATTCATAATATTATTCTCCATCGACTAGGTTTTTCACGAACCGCTTCAACAATCAACGATTCTCGCAATGCGACTAAGTTATTCGAGACCCATCTTTCCCTGTCTCATCTTTCAGCTTAGATATTTCATTACCCTTCTTCCCCACATCCATCCCGCCGGAACAATAATCAATCAATACACTAACTCTTTTCCTGTCATTGCGATCCCGATTTATCGGGAGAAGTGCGTTTTTTGCCTGCCTGCCGCAGGCATGGCATCCCGCTTTGCGGGACAATCCGTCCGTTTCGACTTTGTCGGAACGAGATCTCGTCTCAACATGTTGAGACGGACAAACTCAATCTTTCCTACGGTAATCCTTATTTTGCGGATTGCCGCGTCTCCCGATCGACTTCGTCGTTCGGGTTCCTCGCAATGACGGCGGCTCTTTTGTTAAGAATCTGATTTGAAATCTGACGATAGCGGATGGCATGTTCATGTCCCCAACACGCTTCTCGCCAAAATAGTAACAAGTTATCAGGCGAGAATCAAGGGGCATATATTACAGGGACGTATCATGATATATCCCTGATTTGTTTTCAATAAAAAGCCTCAGATAACAACTGAGGCTTTTACTTGTTCAACGTATGTTGAATGAAACACTTGGTTTCTTCGCTGGATTAAAATCTTCCCGCAATATCCAAACAGATCGTTTATTCTCTCTCTATTCTTCCGGATCCATTAATCTGCTGGTTCACATTCTTTGGATCTCCTTTGTACTTCACAGTTCCGGAGCCGTTAATTTGTACGCCAAGAGAATTTGTTGCATACACCTGAATGTTTCCGCTGCCATTAATTTGGATATCCGAGTTCTCTGAAATAAGTGAAGCTGCATCGATCTTCGAAGATCCTGAAGTAGTGATATGCACTGTGCCGCTCTTTCCATTCAAGTGCAGCTTTCCCGAACCATGAATACCAATATCGAATGCGCTGTTGTTGATATTATTGATGTCACCATCAGTCGAACCGTTCGAAGTAAACTCTGTGATATTAGGGACGGAAACTGCAATTCGAATTCTCTGTGTTGGGAAAAGGTTTCCTTTTGTATAAATATGAAGCGTATTGTTGTGAACCTCGGTTTTGACAAGCGGCAAGAGATTTTCATCGGTTTCAATTGCCACTGATTGTTTTCCCTGACAATCGATTTGCACTTCATATCCGCCATCGCATGTAATAGCTTCAAATGCCGCAACATCCCTCGTTTCGGTTTTGATCGATCCATTCCCGCGAATTCTATGCCAGTTGCAGGAAGTGAGTGCGAAGACGCTTACCAGAGAAATGAGGAGTAACTTTTTCATGATTTTTTACCCTTTCGGAAATAGTATGATCATCATTCCTCTATTTAATTACTCATTGCAGTTATGGTAGTATACATATTCTCCTTCTCGAAAGTTGCAATATAATTTTTATAATCATCTCACAATCCCTCTTCCTTACATTCATCCCGCCGGCAAAGTCCCCTCTTACATGAGACTTAACTGAAGGAAGAGGGGATGTTCCGATGTAGTTCAATCGGAACAGGGGTGTGTCATCTTTTCTCGCGTTAAAATCTCACACCCCCTGTCTCGAGTAAGTCTGCGTCGCTATTGTAAACTCGCTTTGCGAGTTTGTTGTATCACGCCCTCTCAAGAGGGGACGGTTTTCCTTGAGTAAGTCTGCGTGTCATTTGTACACTCGCTTTACGAGCGTTACATCTTACGCTCCTCTGGTAGAGGGGACGCCTAATCTTTAATATTTTGTACCGCATCAATTTCTCTTTTTCTCATATCCATCTGTAAAAGTCCCCTCTCACATGAGAGTTAACTAAGGGAGAGGGGATTAGGGGTGTGTCATTTTTTCTCATATTAAATTGCTGTCATAAGTAACACACCCCTGCTTAAATAAGTCTGCGTCGCTATTGTAAACTCGCTTTGCGAGTTTGTTGTCTTACGCCCTCTCAAGAGGGGACGGTTAGTCTTTTGGGTGTGTTCTTCGAGCTTCAATCCATTCCCGCAAATGTTCAACAATTCCATCGACATTATCCTTCACATCCCAATCCCAGAATCGCATCACTGTTAATCCTAACGATTCCAATTTTTCCTGTCTGATCTTATCTTCCTCTTCTTTTCCTTCATGAGAATCGCCGTCTATCTCAAGAACTAATTTCAATCGCGGACAGTAAAAATCTACCACATATTCATCAATCGGTTTCTGCCTGTGGAAATCATACCATAATAATTGCTTGCCCTTCATGTGCTGCCAAAGAAGAATTTCTGACAACGTCATATCCTTCCGCAATTTCCGGGCAATCTGTTTGAGTCGCGGATTGTAACGAACCCATCGATCTTCCATATTTCAGCCTATTATATCACACACCCCTGTCTCGAGTAAATCTGCGTCGCTATTGTAAATTCGCTTCGCGAATTTGTTGTAATACGCCCTCTGAAGAGGAGACGCTTGAGCTTACATATAAAGACTTCTCTCTTATTTATCCAGCAGAAATTCTTTCACGCCCGCCATCATCGTACGATTTGCAAGGATCTTCTGATGCCCCGATCCTGCAGTGACCAGAAGGTTGGCCGCGGGCATAGATTTTTGTAAATCGTAAATATCCGAAACGGGAAATTCTTCATCTTCCGCATCATGGACAAGCAAGACATCGGAAGAAAGTTTCTGAAGTGCGGCTTTCACAGTGTAATCTTCAGATACAAAATAGAATTCAGTTTCAAGTGAGCTCTTCAGTAAAGGCAATCCTTCTATACCTATACCATCCCTTATGCAAAAACTTTTATACACATCGACAAGGGTCGGCGGAGTGCTCATGAGTACAAGCTTCTCGACAGGAATTTTATAATCGTTGAATGCCGAGGTGCCGGCGGCAGTAAAGGCCGCACATGCAGCACCGAAAGAGTGTCCGACAACGGCATACACAGGCCCGAGTGACTTTGCAACCGTGGAGATGGCATGGCAATACTCGAACATGTTGGATTTCGTTTTTTTCAATGGCGCGTCTGTAGAGGAATGTGCCGGTGCATCGTATGCCACGACTTTGAATCCTGCCTTTGCCAGGAAGCGTCCGAGAAACGCCATGTGACTTGCCCGCGAGCCCCATCCATGAACAAGCAAAACAGTTTTTCCTTCTCCCCAGCAATACCCGGCCAGTGTTTCTCCTTCAAAAGGAAAATCCATTTTATCCGCATCTGTAAAAGCTTTTTTTTCAAACTCCGTAAAGCGATAAAACGGTGGAGTGCAAAACCGTTGTACGAGATCTGTATTCATATTCATGTTGTTAATAATAATTTTATAGACCGATCATATTCTCCACCACCCCTTGATCCCCTCCTCAAATGAGGAGGGGGTAGGGGGTGGTCGATAAACGGAAACACCTCAACTCTTTCTTACTCATATCCACCCTGCCGACATACTATCCGATGAACACACCGATTTTTTTCCTGTCATTGCAAACAATGCTCAGTAGGGACGTTCAATTGAACGTCCCTACAAATGCAATATGCCGTAGTGCTCAGCTAAAGCTTTCCTATAATAACCCTTGTTTTGCGGATTGCTTCGTCACTTACCCCTTCGGGATTTCGCTCCTCGCAATGACGGTGGCTCTTTTAATAAGAATCTGATTTGAAATCTGACGATAGCGGAGGGTATGCTCGAGCCCCCAACACGCTTCTCGCCAAAATAGTAGCGAGTTATCAGGCAAGAATCAAGAGAAAAGGCGGGAAAGGAGGTTAGGATTCTTCTTCGGAACTATTGTATCGAGGAGGCCGTTCTTCTTGTACGTTAAACCTATTGAAACTATGATGGGTCTAAGTATTAAACAATATGTCTGGAGGAAATATGACACACAAAATCATTTCATTCGCATTCCTGGCCATGGCACTCGGTCTCTTCGGATGTGCGTCTGAACGATATGCACAAAATGACAAAGATCATTCTATGCGAAGAGACACCCTCAGAAGGATGACCCAGCAAGATGTGATCAATCTATCAAAGGCCGGCGTGAGCGACAGCCTCATCGTTGGAATGATGGATGCAACAGACACCTGGTTCCAGCTGAAACCGCAGGAAGTTATCGATCTCAAAAGTGCGGGCGTAAGTGAGAAGGTGATCAGCGCTATGATGCAGCAACCGGGCGAGCCGTCAAGCCAATCAAGCAGTCCCGGTGTGGTACAATATTATGCCTATCCACCGTACTTCTGGTATGACGGATTTTATCCGGGCTGGTATTATCCTCGATTTTCTGCAAGATGGGGATTCCACGGCTTTTATCATAGGCGGTTCCGCTAACGGAATTCTCTGATTTCGATACTTAAAGCTTTCCTCGGGTAATTCTTCTTTTGCAGATTGCCCGCCTAACCGGTTTACCCGCCAAAGGCGGGCAGTAAGGCTTCGTCTCCCGATCAATTTTGTCGATCGGGATTCTTGTAATAATAATTACTTTTTTTGTTATCACGAATTACCCATAAAAAAGCAGAGAATCTTAAGTAAGATTCTCTGCCGGAAAAATGTATGGTTTCTTTTCGAACCGCTCAAAATGTATTTCTAATCATCAAAGAACTTATCAAAGATATTATGCCAAAAATTACCCGAATTATCTTTCCAATATTGGGTTTCTTTCCAAGACCGATTTTTCTTCCACTCCCTAAATCGTTCACGTGAGATGACACCAATCGGCCCCTCATAAATACCGCCCTCCCCTCCGCAGTCGTATACACGAACCGCAATGACATTATCTTTCCCTGCCTTCAGCAGCCCGGTGGGAATAGTATATTCGCGAAATTCGTTGTACTCGTTATTACGACTACTCCGGCGCGGATTAGAGCGAATTCTTCCGGTACGGCCTATTTCCTCTCCATTGATGTATGTTTCATCAAGATCGTCAATTTTACCGAGAAGAACGACCAGCGTTTTTCCCTCAAGCTCTGCCGGTATTTTAAAGTGCAGTCTGTACCATGCCATGCCGTCATACCTGGCATATCCCTGGGTTTCCCAGTATGCCGGGGCAAAAATCTGATCCCACGAGCGGTCATCAAATGAAGGATCTAGCCATTGTTCCGAATCGCCCGTCTTAAACCGCCACTGGCCTGCGAATGAAATTTCAGGAGCTAGATAGGTTTTCGATTCATATAAACCGATTTTGCCTTGCGTAATTCCGCCTTCATACTGATCATCATAGACACGAACAGCAATGATATTGTCTCCTGAAACGNNTAATCCGGGGGAAAATCGCCGGTAATGCCTATAAGTACTCCATTGAGATATACTTCGGAAATGTCATCTACACAACCAAGCCGCAGGTAAAGCGGTTTGCTCTCTGCTCCCTGCGGCAGTCGGAAATGTTTGCGGTACCAAGCATAACCATCGTAACCGGGATACCCCTCATCCTCCCACGGGGAAGGGACAAAGATCTCATTCCATTTCGAATCATCAAAAGCAATACTTGCACGTTTCTCATCATCACCGAGTTCGAACTTCCATTTTCCGCGGAGGTCGAGAACGGATTGCCAATCTTCTGCCGATGCGAAGGAAACAAGTCCGAGCAACAGAAGAATGGAGATTTGGAGATATCGTGATTTCAAAGAATTGAGTGTCATCGCTGCATTTTTTTTCATGATATCCTCGATGGTTTAGTTGGAACTTAATATCGTTTCGGTCGTTCTATCAGCCAGTGCGTTGAATAATGCATTCGAATCACCATACTGATGTGCGGCTTCTTTTTTGAATATTGCCGGATTAGCAAATACTATGCTAGCCAGAAGCGCTTTAGATCGGATTACCGGTGTACCACCGTCAGCCACAAGATTTTCAATTTCATTCTTGATCATCGGAAATTTATCCGCAGGAAGATCCAGCTTCACCTTTGTAACAACGGCAAGAGCCGATTCAATTAATCCGTTGTGCCCGGAACTCAAAGCGGCCGCATAGACCTTATCCACTCGTTCTTTCTCTGCAGTAGAGAATTTTTTAAGCACGGGATAAAAAGTTTGTGCTTGTGAAAGATTGACTGTCGCAAATATCATCAGCGCAGCCAGTACCATGTGTTTCTTGTTCATGACATTTTCCTGTAAGGTTGTGGAATTATGTTTCGTTGACTGATACATAATACGCCCACAGGAGGTCAAAGATGTCACGACGGGGTCAGGAATTGTAAAAGATTGTCATGGAATCAAGCGATCAACTTGTACCCGGTACCGTGAATGGTGAAGATGATTTTGGGATGGGCAAAATCATCCTCGATTTTTTGCCGTATCTTCAAGATAAAATTATCTATCGTCCGTGTACTTACCGATTCATCATACCCCCAAACGTTCGTCAAAAGGTCATCCCGGCTGACGGTCTCATTGCGGTGCTGCCAGAGATATTTCAGGATCTCGAACTCTTTCGATGTCATGGAAAATTCTTTTCCATCCTTCGAACCGCTGTAGCTGGCAAAATTTACCTCGACATCGCCAAGCGTCATCATCGTATCGCCGGAACCGGCCGGTACTGCACGGCGCAAAAGGGCATTCACCCGCGCGATGAGTTCGCGTAAGCTGAATGGTTTGGTAACGTAATCATCTGCGCCGAGCTCCAATCCGAGAACTTTATCGATCTCTTCGCCTTTCGCCGTCAGTATCAGGATGGGCGTGCGGTTTCCTTTCTCTCTTGTTTTCCGCACGACATCGAATCCCGACATCTGCGGAAGCATGACATCCAGAATAACAAGATCGAATGATTCGCGGAGCAATGTTTGATATCCGCTCCTGCCATCTCCCACAGCCGTAACCTCGTGTCCTTCGAACTCGAGGTTGTCGCGCAAACCGCGCTGCATCTTGGGTTCATCTTCAACAAGAAGTATACGTGCCATAGTGACTATCCTTTGTGTGCTGAATCTATCCGGTTCACGATTGGAAAGAGAAGCCGGAATGTGCTTCCCTTGCCTGGTACGCTTTCAAGTTCTATTGTCCCCCCGTGTGCATCCATAATGTGACTGACAAGAGAAAGGCCCAGACCGCTGCCTTTGATGTTGTTTGTCAGCCCTGTCGAAACACGATAAAAGGTTTCGAAGATTTTTTTATGGTGATGCTTCTCGATACCGATGCCGTGGTCTTCCACCTCCACGTAGCCCATGCTCTCTGTTTGTCCCGTTTCGACCCGGACATACTTGTCAACAGTAGAGTATTTTGCTGCGTTATCGAGAATATTGATAAGTGCCTCAGCCACAGCTTCACGGTCTACAGAAGTGGCTCGTATGTTTTCAGCAAGGTGTAATACTACCGCAAATCCTTCGTGCTCCAGATGAGAAGCATACGTCTTCATTATGTCGGCTACAACATCGTTAAGAACGATCTGTTCAAAACGATATTGCTTTTTTCCTGCCTCCATTCGGGAAAAGTTCAAAATATTATTAATGAGGCGTGATAGCCGTTCGGTTTCCTGAAGGATGGTTTCATAATACTCCTGTTTCTTTTCTTCTGTTTGCACACGTTTCATCGAGAGTGTTTCTGTGAACATTCGGATCAAGGAAAGTGGTGTTCGCAGTTCGTGCGATACATTCGAAACGAAATCCCCTTTTAACCGCACGAGTTCCATTTCTTTTTTCAGCGTGCGATAGACAAGCCATACAGCTCCGATGAGAAGAATATCCAGAACTCCGATAAGGATAAGATTTCGTTCCGACCTCGCTTTTACAACATCTTCGACACTGGTTCCTCTTAACCGGATGCCGATGCTGTAACCGGGAAAAAGCCAGAGGTCTTTGGCTTCTCGAAGTTCTGCGATGTTCACGGGAGATGTTGAGAGAAGGATGTGTTGATTTCGACGGTCAAACACTGCAAGCAAAAATTCTTCTCCGGCAGCCTGCTCGATCTTTGGTTGGAGGACTTCGGTGAGAAATGACTTTGCATCGATCAAAAACCCGGCTATTTTTTGATCCGGGAATCGAGACGATGTCACAAACATAAGCAGCAATCCCTGACCTGAAACACTATCCCCAATAATGACAGGTTCAATTTTCCGATAGCCGGAAGAGGCAAATCGCAATAATTTTTCTATAGTCGCTGATTGGTTTTTCAGAGAAGCAACTGAAAGAACCTCTTCCCCTCTTTCCCTTTCTCTTTTCTGCCGTGTTACTAAAGAGATGGAATGACCTGCGGAATCGACATAGAACACACCTTGAACGGCCGCTCTCTTGCTGAGAAATATTCTCGTGGCAGGATCCACGCGTGAAGTTTGAGAGGTAATGAGAAGCGTATTGATCTCACCGGACCAGCTTTGGGCGACATCCAGCGAATACTGGTTGATTGAAAAAAGAATGACATCAAGCTGCTTGCTGTAAATCGATTGAATCAGCTCTTCATTTGAACTGAGTGAGCTTACTTCATAAGCAGAATAAAAGAGTGCCGGCAGAAGGGCGACAAGCACAAAGATGATACCAATCTTGTGTCCGTTTCCCATTTTGGGTGCTTTGATATGTCTGTTTTCTTTCATTTCGTTATTTAAAATTCAACTCTCGTCTCCTCATGCCAACTCAATCAAGAAGTTTTGAACAGTTCAAGCCAGACTGAGGGAATTTCCCAATACTGCGCCTCATCGTATTACCGATAGCTTCAGAAGGGAAAAACTACGAACAAAGTACTCCAGAGATCAATCAAAGGCAAGCAATTCATTTTTCAAGTCAAAGCAATGAAGACTAACCAATGGAACTTCACAAGTCCCGGGTTCATGTGCGCTTCACCAAAATTATCCCAATTCCTTTCATCCTACAACAACCATCAGCTACGATGTGCAGAAAACCGGCAGGGGGAAGTCGCTGAAAGTCTACGATATTGATGGCAGAGAAGCAGTGGTCTTGGTGAATGGCAAGGTATCATCAAGTACCAGTTCAATGGTAAATTGTTCGTAAGAAAAATGATTGGACTGTTAAAGAAATGATATAGATTAATTGAATGCTCCTTTCGGCACAGAAAGGAGCATAATAATCTGCCTTCAGGTCTGATCAGGTGTTCAAGACCTTAGATGACTGTCTGACAATAAATTCCGTCTCTAAAATGACTCGTTCAATCGGAATAATTGTTGAAGATTCAATATTGCGGATTAAAATTTCTGCCGCCATTATTCCAATCTCCTGCTGAGGTGCTCTTATTGTTGTCAGGGGAATTGGATACATTTTTGCATAATAAATATCATCGTTGCCAATAATAGATATATCGTCTGGTACGCGAATATTGAGTTCCTTCAATGCCAGCATAACCGCCAGAGCTTGTTGATCATTGAAGCAAACAATTGCGGTCGGGTACTTATCACGGTTCCTATTCTTAAAATACTCGAGGGTTTTATCAAAATATTCTCCAAAATGAGATCCCACAGAGACGATCATGTCATTATGAAAGACTAATGTGCTTTCACTGAAAGCATAGCGGAATCCTTCCATTCGTTCTTGTGTATGTGATGACTGTGGAGGGCCTGCAAAATGCACAATTTTTGTGTGGCCGCTATCTATTAAATATTTTACAGCTCTTTTTATTGCTTTTTTGTTGTCAATTGCCACAACATTTGCCTGTATTCCCTTGACATCTTCCAATAAGACAAAAGGATAATTAATCATTTTGAGTTTAAAAAGATGTTCGATTTCAGCTGTGCCTTCCACGGTGGGAGCGATAATGATACCTTTGATATCCTTCGTGGAAAAAAGACGAGATAAATTCTTTTCACTTTCATGGCTGTCGTCTGAACTGGAAACAATGACGGAATATCCTTTGCTGTTTGCATATTCACTTACACCTTCTGCTATCGAAGTGTAGAAAGGATACGTTAAATCCTTGATGATGATTCCAATACTTTTATCATTGTTATCACTTTTAAAATTTCTCGCCACACCATTCGGACGGAAGTTGAGTTCTTTCATCACTTCTAATATGAAATCTCTTGTCGCTGGTTTGACAGTTTTCTTTGCATTTATGACAGCAGAGACAGTTCCTTTTGAAACCCTTGCCCGCTTAGCAACATCCTCAATGGTTATCTTTTTCATTTATTACTTTGGCTCTTTCCAATGGATCAATTTGTCAACCCTTTTTCATTCGATGACAACACGTAACGGCAGAATCATTTTTTATTCTCCATTTCATCAGTCACCAATGAATAATATAAAGCGCTGGTATAAGTTTAAGACAAATTATTCGAACAATCAAACCGTTGAAACAACTCAATGATTGCGTGGTTTTCATGGAAAATCTGCATATATTGGACACATGAAATATTTCTTATAAAATATCTCGATTTGGCAAAATCACATAGTGGTGTGATTGACTCCAAATGAAATTGAAGAAATGGGAATTGATGTATTCGACTCAAAAAAGAAGATAGTATAGTATTTTTGAATATTATAGAGATTTTCAAAATGAATGAATTAGTTGAAAAAATCGGTCAATGTGTTGAACGTGGGAAAGTCAACAAATCCTCGCCATATCCCAACGATATGAAAGGTATGGATGGGGCAGATGAGTTTACACGGCAGGCATTGGAAGCTGCTGTCGGACCTGACGCTATTCTGCAGGTGTGTAATGAAGGCATGCAGCGCATCGGGGCACGGTTCAGTAGAAACGAAGTATTTGTCCCGGAATTGTTGATGGCAGCTAAAGCGATGCATGCCGTGATGGTTCATCTTGAACCATTTTTCAAAACAGGGAGTATTCGGGCGAAAGGGAAATTTGTTCTTGGTACTGTTGCCGGCGATTTACATGACATTGGAAAGAATCTTGTCAGAATGGTTATTGAAGGAAATGGTTGGGAAGTTATTGACTTAGGTGTCGATGTTAAACCAGCAAAGTTTTTAGAAGCGATCAAGAATACACCGGGTTGTGTAGTTGGGTTGAGTGCTTTGCTGACGACGACAATGGTCGGTATGTCAAAAACGGTTCAAGAAATCAAAGCGCAATTTCCAGCTACGAACGTCATTGTCGGTGGCGCACCCTTAACCATGGAAGCTGCCTTGAAAATGGGAGCAGACGGATATTCCCCTGATCCCCAAGGGGCTGTAGCATTTCTCGACAAAGTCAGCGTCGCAAATATTACACAATAGAAAACATTCCATCTTGGGATGATACTATGATTCTTTAAAAAATGATAAGGCATCAGAATGAGGTCACTTCTTGCAGCGCTAAAAAATAATAACGTCCTTATCTCAGATGGAGCTTGGGGTACGTTTTTGCACGAAAGAGGATTGCAGCCGGGAGAATGTCCGGAATTGTGGAATATCACTCATCGCAGCGATGTATTTGCGATTGCAAAAAGTTATATCGATGCCGGCGCTGATATGATTCTCACCAACAGTTTTGGCGGTAGTCCATCCAAACTAGAGCATTACGGATTGCAGGATCGTGCTGCTGAACTGAATAAGGCTGCCGCCGTCATATCGAGAGAAGCGGCTGGTGTAGATCATTTTGTACTTGGTTCAATCGGTCCCACGGGCGTCATATTGATGATGGGTCAGGTTTCTGAAAAGGTATTGTTCGATGGATTCTGTCTTCAGGCGGATGCTCTAAAAGAAGGTGGCGTGGATGTTATTTGCGTGGAAACCATGTCTGCTCTTGATGAAGCATGTCTCGCGATCCGGGCAGCCCGCGAATCTACAGGTCTTGAAGTCATATGCACTTTTACTTTTGAGAAAACTATCATCGGCGAATACCGCACCATGATGGGCGTTTCACCCGCTGAAATGGTCCAAGCGGTTAAGGATGCGGGTGCATCCATCATCGGAACGAATTGCGGTAATGGATTCGATCAAATGATTGAAATAGTGCGGGAAATCAGAAGTATCGATCCAATAACCCCCATCCTTGTCCATGCCAACGCAGGAAAACCAGTGTTTCAGGATGGTAAGACGGTGTTTCCAGAAACACCGGAGAGGATGGCGGCAAAAGTTCAGGACTTAATAAAAAGTGGAGCGAATATCGTTGGTGGTTGTTGCGGTACTACACCGGCTCATATCAAGGGATTGGTCAATGCGATCAGAGTTCATTGATGGAAATTGAAATTCCTCAAATTGAAAGAGAGAAAGACACTTTTGAAGTCCGGATGAGTTTCAGGGATCTGTCAGTAAGTAAAAATGAAGTCATACGTTCACTCGGGTATCCTGATGGTACTCTGCCGGTACATTTTGAGAAGATGATCGATGACATTCTTGCTCGGCTATCAAAACATTGTAAAATACAAGCAGGCTATCGGCTCCTCGAGGCTAAAAAACAAGAAGATCGAAACGATGGGCTGTTTGTTGGCGGTACGTTTTTCAAATTGCAGAAGATTGTCACCAGTCAATTCAGAAAGGCCGAAAAGGCAGCATTGTTTGTTTGCACCATCGGTCCGTCGATGGAAACATGGGCTAAGAAATTATCTGTCGAAGGCGACGTCGCGTTAAGTTACTTGGTTGATACCGTTGCGTCGGTGACAGTAGAACAAGCAACCGATGTGCTCCATGATCACATAGAGAAGCAGATGGATATGCGCGGATTAAAAATTACCAACAGGTACAGTCCGGGCTATTGCGATTGGTTGGTGTCCGAACAGCATCTTCTTTTTTCTTTCCTGCCAGTCAATTTTTGTGGAATAACTCTAACCGAATCCGCATTCATGGTCCCGATAAAATCTGTGAGTGGGATTATTGGTGTTGGGAAGGCGGTTAAAAGAGTTGATTATACCTGTGATATATGCGGAATGAAAGACTGCACCTATCGTGCGTTTCGCATCGCAAAAGCAGAACATTCCAAGTACAAATCCTGATGTTGAACTCAAAAATAGAAACATCAGTCTAAAAATCGAGCTGACCATCATATATGTATAGAGAGAAAAAAGAATGACAGATCAACAATGGGAAATGCTTCAAAAGACAATGAAGGGTGAAGTTCTCAATCCTTTCCCGGTCGGTTTTATTATCGATTGTCCCTGGCTGCCGAATTGGTATGGGATCAACATACTCGATTATTTTTCAAATGATGACTTATGGCTGAAAGCAAATCTGAAAGCACTTCAGGATTTTCCGGATGTCATGTTTTTTCCCGGATTCTGGGCGGAATATGGTATGTGTACGGAACCGTCTGCTTTTGGAGCGCGTTGTACATTCCCATTGAATGAATTTCCGCATGCTCATAGAGTCATTCAATCCGTTGATGATATCGACTTGTTACCGCAGCCGAACCCCAAGACGGATGGCCTGTTGCCATTTGTATTGAACCGCTTAAAACTTACACAACCCAAGATTGAAGCGGCAGGACATAAAATTCGTTTTGCCGTTGCCCGCGGCCCCTTGAATATTGCCAGCTATCTTATGGGTTCGACAGAATTTTTGACAACAATGATGATGCAGCCGGAAAAAATCGAATCGCTCATGAAAAAGATTACAAAGTATCTCAAAGACTGGCTGCATCTACAAATGGAAACATTTCCATCTATCGACGGCATTTTCATGCTTGATGATATCATCGGCTTTATGGGAGAAGAAGAGTTTCGTAATTTCGCTCTGCCGTACTTTAAAGAATTGTATGACGCCAATGTCTCTGTCAAATTTCTGCACAATGATGCTCCCTGTAAGGTGTCTGCTCCTCTTTTACCTGAGATGGGTGTAAACTTGTTTAACATGGGTTTCGACATTACGCTGAATGAATTACAACAATTGACACAGCATAAAGTTACACTGCTTGGCAACATTCCTCCGCGCGATGTTCTGGCGAGTAGTAATGCGGCCAAAGTGAGCGACACAGCTGTTCGGCTAGTAAATTCTCTGCAGGATAAATCAAAAATCATTTTCTCTTGTGGGGGCGGTATGCCGCCCGATGTTAGTTCTGAAAATATTACAGCATTTGTCTGTGCTGTTAGAAAATAAACAGGAGATATTGTCAACCAAAACATTAACGTAAATAGTAATACGAAGATGAAAACAAAATACTTGAGATTATGGATAATTGCAGTTCTGCTGGTCTCGACAAACGTTCATTCAAGAAATAAGAGCGAGAATCGTATTGAAAGTCCTAACGGCAATGTCAGTGTTGAGTTGACTGTCAACAAGGAAGGGATCCCTGAGTTTGATATTTCCTTCAAAGGTAATTCCGTCATCCGACATAATAGACTAGGAGTGATTCGAGCGGATGCGGACTTCTCACACAATCTCAATTTGGTTTCCGAAAGTGCTGTTGAAAAAGTCGAAGATCACTACTCTCTCTTATATGGCAAGAAGTTAAACTGTTTCTATCTGGGAAATAAAAGGGTTTTCCATTTTAGGAACCGCGAAGGGAAAGAGATTGATATTATATTCCAGGTATCGAATGATGGTGTTGCGTTGAGATACTTCTTTCCCGGCAAACCGGAAAACCTAAAAACAATTACCGATGAAACGACATATTTTAATTTCGATGATAGCACGCGCGCATGGATTCAGCCGATTGCTGAAGCGAAATCGGGTTGGAACAGAGTCAATCCATCCTATGAGGAACATTACTACCATGAGATCAATATCAAAGATTTGCCCACGAATAAACCGGGCTGGGTGTTTCCAGCATTATTCAAATCGGGGAATTATTGGATTGCGCTCACCGAAACTGCCCCAAACCGAAATTACTGCGGTTGCAGGCTGCGGCACGATAGTCTGAGTACTGGATTCAAAATCGGGTTTCCGCAGGCTGCTGAGGTTATCTTTGATGGAGTGTTGAATCCTGAATCTCAGCTTCCTTGGTTTTCCCCATGGCGTATCATTACCCTAAGTGATAACCTCGGGACACTTGTCGAATCCACACTTGGCACCGATCTGGCGCAGCCATCAACAATATCTGATATTTCATATATCAAACCGGGGAGATCATCATGGAGCTGGGTTCTTTTTAAAGATGATTCAACAGTATTTCCAGTGCAAAAGAGATTTATCGACTATGCGGCAGATATGGGGTGGGAGTATTGCCTGGTTGATGCAGACTGGGATAGAAAAATTGGGTACGAGAAGCTTGGCGAACTTTGCTCATACGCCAAATCAAAGGGAGTCGGTATTACAGCATGGTATAACTCGGCAGGTGATTGGAATACAACGCCGCTCACCCCTCGGAATAAATTGCTTACCAAAGAACTTCGCGAGGCTGAATTCAAGAAATTGAAACAGCTGGGCGTTTTAGGAATTAAAGTTGATTTCTTCGGCGGCGACGGACAATCGGTTATGGCGTATTATCAAGACATTATTGAAGATGCAGCTCGCTACAAGCTTATGGTGAATTGCCATGGATCGACATTCCCGCGCGGGTGGGAGCGTACGTATCCCAATCTTATTTCGATGGAAGGGATTAAGGGATTTGAATTTGTCACATTTGAGCAACCAAATGCCGATAAAGAAGCCGCGCATTGCACGGTGATCCCGTTTACTCGTAATCTGTTCGATCCGATGGATTTCACTCCCGTATGTTTTAGCGAAGTACCGAACATCCAACGAAAAACCACGAATAGTTTTGAATTGGCGTTGGCTGTTTTATTCCTTTCCGGTATTCAACACTTTGCTGAAGTACCGGAAGGAATGGCGAAGGTTCCTGCTGAAGTCAAACACATCATGAAGGATGTACCTGTTGCCTGGGATGAAACGAAATTTGTCGAGGGGTATCCGGGGAAACATGTTGTGATTGCACGACGGAAAGCGCATGTGTGGTATATCGCTGGAATCAATGGTGAACCGATTGAAAAGACCTTAGAAGTGAACCTGGATTTTGTTGAAAGCCCAATCAAGAGTCTCCTTTTTACAAGCGAGATGAATAATCGCTCATTTAATATTCAGAACAAAATTATTGATATAACACGACGCCTAAGAATCACCATGAAATCTCAGGATGGTTTTTTGCTTCGTATCTCAACTCAGTAAATTTGTTTATGGCTATTATGAAAAGAAATTATCTTTTCGTTTTTTTAGTAATCCTCATTGGATCCTTTGTTCACACTTGTCCATTGAACGCACAGGATGGATCGATTACTGCTGATAAACTTCGTGCGGTCGCTAATGCTGTGCTCAAAGATGCTACCTTTCAGTTTGTAGATCAGAAAAGTGGACAACGTTTCATCTCTCTTGATAAGGCACCTGCGAACGCACAACTGCGGCCGGAAAGTCCGTATACGGATTGGCGCTACTGGAACGGTGTGCTCAATATCGCCATGAGCAGGCTTGGTGAAGTACTTCACGAGCCAACCTATGCTGAGTTTTCTCAGAAAAACGTTGCTTTCAGTTTCAATAACTATCGCACCTTTGAAGAAAGATACAAAGGTGAAGGGAAATGGAACTATCCTTTTGGACAACTCTTTATTATGGAGGAATTGGATGACTGCGGTACGATGGGAGCTAGTGTAATCGAATTGGTTCACAACGATCCTCAAGACCGTTACTATGCATACATCGACCAAGCTGCAAAACAAATGCTGACGCGGCAAAGCCGAATGGAAGACGGTACTTTCGTCCGGTCATTTCCCCGGAAGTGGACGCTTTGGGCTGATGATCTCTACATGAGTATTTCATTCCTTTCTCGATTCGGTGAAATGTCAAACGATAACCACTCTTTCGATGATGCCGCACAACAGGTAATCAACTTCCACAAATATCTGTTCGATGGAGATGTGGGATTGATGCACCATTGCTGGTATTCGGATGTGCGTCGGCCAGGTCTCGCATTTTGGGGCCGTGCAAATGGATGGGCGATGTTGGCACAAGTCGATTTGCTGGATCGCTTGCCGAAGAATCATCCACAACGAGATACGTTGATAGCCCTTCTCCAGCGACATATTCTGGGGATTGCTCGCTATCAAAGTGGCGAAGGTCTCTGGCATCAGCTGCTTGACAAAGTAGATTCGTATTTAGAAACATCATGCAGTGCAATGTTCACGTATGCCATAGCTCGGGCTGTGAATAAAGGATATATAGAATCATGCTATGCTTCTATTGCCCAGCGAGGATGGGAAGGAGTGTTAACCAGGATACTTCCGGATGGAAAGATCGAAGGAGTGTGTGCTGGAACAGGGGTGGGTGATGACTTGGCGTTTTATTATCATCGTCCTACCCCGCTTAACGACATCCATGGTATTGGTGCCGTCCTGCTTGCTGGAAGTGAAACACTGCTTTTACCACCGATGCAGAAGTAGTACCAGAGAGAGAACGAACGGGATGTGTCGTTCTCTTAAAATTGTTCGAGATTTAGAAATAATTATCAAGAAATAATAATGGGGGCATTAGAAAAGGCATTGCACCTTTCTAGTGAAGGGGTCGTGTTTGAATTCGAAACCCTGGTTGAGACGACCCAAACTCCCGCAATAGCTATTGAACTTGTACAATGAATGAATGAGTTATGTGAAGAGTACTATCAAAAATATGGGTTAAAAAGTGAGATTCGTTTAACTCCGAATGACTTGCGAGAGTTCGAAAAGCCGCCGAAGCAAAGGACATCGGTGATACTATTCATACCCAAATATCCATCAGACTCTTGTTCATCAAGTTCGATGATGTCGATTTCATCTATTGCATCATCTGCCTTGCCCCCTCAGTCGTCAAGCAGTATCTCGATTTCATACCGCTTGACTCTGGAGAGAACATAAAGAATAAAACTCACACCAAACACCTGGTATCACCTGATGCTATTTAAGCAGCATAAGCTTCTTTGTCTCGATAAAGTTTCCGGTATTTAGGCGATAGAAATACACACCACTGCCAAGTCCCTGTGCATTCAATGTAACCGTATACTGCCCAGGTGCCTGCATAGTATTCACCAGCGTTTGAACTTCTCTGCCTAGTATATCAAATACTTTGAGCGACACGTTTGATGTTTTCGATACACTATACCGAATAGTTGTAACGGGATTAAACGGATTCGGGAAATTTTGTTCCAATCGATAGTTCAACGGTAATCCGGAAACCATTTCTTCAACACCTGTTGGATTATCTTTGACATATTGAGCTAACCAAAAGAGTGCAGGTCTTGCTGTACCATCACTGCGTACCAGGTAGACAGTGGCTTGCCATGTAGGAGGTGTATATCCCCATAGGGTTATTCCTTTTACTGCCGGATGTTTCCAGAGCACAGGAAAAATCTTTTTATACAATTGTAATTGCTGGTTATCATTGGGTGTTCCCGTGTCTCCCACATTCCCTAAGTCAAATTCGGAGATATACACCGGCAATCCTGTTTTAGCAAGTCTATCCAGATTATACGTGAGGACAGAAGTATCAGAACTTTCCAGCTCAAACCTGTGTCCCTGAACACCAATGCCGTCGATCAGGTTTTGAGCCTTCAGTAAATTAATAGCTTGAAGATAGATATAGGTGGATGCATTGTCATTTATAATTCCATAATCGTTTATCAACAACTTGGTGGTGGGTGGCATGTATTTCCTTGCCAATTTGAAAGCATTTATCACCCAGTCCCAGCC
>PMDB01000114.1:67786-68441 GCA_003155495.1 Ignavibacteriota bacterium | reverse complement strand
AATAAAATATTGCTCCCCACGTTACAAGCGCCAGCAGAGCGGGAAGAGGGTAGAGCCACATCTTGAACGGCAATCGTTCCTGCGGCCACCGCCTCCGCAGCAGCATCACGCCGACTGCCTGTCCCATAAACTGTACTAATATTCGCATCGCTAGGATCGCCTTAATCACATCGGTGAGCTTAAGCATCAAACTGAACATGAACGCCATACTCCCCAATATGAGCNNGCGAACGGCGAGAAAAATGCACCATCGGCTGCAGCTGCATAAGGAACGCGAGAATATCCGAGCAGCGCCGAGAACAATGATGCGAATGCAATCCAGAGGATCAGAACGGTTGCGACAGCTGCGGCTTGTCCGCCATAGATACGCTCGACAAACGTACTGACAATAAAAGGAGACTCAGCAATTTCCTTCCATGGAATAACACCGAAGATGCTCAGCTGCATGGCGAGATACAGTATGGCAATGCCCAGTATAGAAATAAAAATACTTCGCGGGATATTTTTTTCCGGCGCTTTCACTTCTCCGCCGAGGTGGCACACATTATAATAGCCAAGGTATGTATAAATGGTCTGGACCGTCGCCTGGCCCAATCCTGCAAAAAATAACCATGAGAAATCCCACGCCCCAGCCGGAAAGTCAAAAGCCAGCCGG